>JAIQFA010000056.1 GCA_020073525.1 Terriglobia bacterium | reverse complement strand
CACGGCATCACCACCGTCCGCGAAGTTTGGGGCGAGAACGGCATCGACTGGACTCTCGACGAACGCGACAAGAGCGAGCGCAACGAGATCACCGCGCCGCGCATCAAGGCGTACATCGCTTTCGGAATGGATTCGAAGAGCGACGAGATCACCGATCCAACTACTCCCGAGGCGGCGCGCAAGTGGGTAGACGATCTGGCGGATCGCGGAGCCGATGGCATCAAGTTCATCTGTGCGCCTCCGGATGTTTTCCAGGCGGCGCTCGACGAGGCCAAGAAGCGCCATCTGGGAACAGCCGCGCATCTCGCGCAAACTTTCGTGGCGCGCGCAAACGCGCTCGACACGGCGCGGTGGGGACTCAATTCGATGGAGCACTGGTACGGTCTGCCCGAGGCGCTGTTCGACTCGCGCACGGTGCAGGATTTTCCGCTCGACTACAACTATGCCAATGAGCAGAACCGCTTCGGATATGCTGGCCGCCTGTGGCTGCAGTCAGCTGCGCCCGGCAGCGCCAAGTGGGATGCGGTTCGCGACGAACTGGTGAAACTCGATTTCACCATTGATCCGACTTTGACGATCTACGAAGCGAATCGTGACCTGATGCGCGCCCGGCGGGCTGAGTGGCATGAGGAATACACGCTGCCCGCGGTGTGGAAGCACTACGCCCCAAATCGCACGGATCATGGCTCGTACTGGTTCTACTGGACGACCGAAGACGAGGTGGCGTGGAAACACAACTACCAGCGCTGGATGGAATTCATCAACGATTTCAAGAATCACGGCGGGCGCGTCGCCACCGGCGAAGACGCGGGCTTCATCTACAGCCTGTACGGATTCGGCTACATCCGTGAACTGGAACTGCTCCGCGAGGCGGGCTTCCATCCGCTCGAAGTTTTTCGGTCGGCGACGCTGAATGGAGCACAACTGCTCGGAGTCGGAAACCAACTCGGCAGCGTCGAGGTCGGCAAACTGGCGGACTTGGTTGTGGTGCCCGTGAATCCTCTGGAGAACATCGCAGCGCTTTACGGGACCGGTGCGATCCAGTTGAACGAGAAGAACGAAGTAATGCGGGTAGGAGGAGTGCGGTACACGATCAAGGACGGCATCATTTACGACGCGCCGAAACTGCTGGCCGACGTCCGTCGCATGGTGAAAGAAGCGAAGCAGAAGGAAAGCTTCAGCCTGCAGCAGCCCGGCGTCGGGAAATAGCTAACCGCTGAAGAGCGGATGGCTGAACATCTATGCCTGACAAAAAATCTGCGCGCTCCGATCGCGTCGAGCCTCCCAAGGTTTCTCGCCGCGCTGCGTGCAAGCTGGGCATCGCGACAGCCCTATTGGCAGCAGGACGAAGCATGGCAGGCTCGGTTTCGTCCTTAACGGTGAATCGCAATTCTCCTGGGACTTCACAATTCATGAATAGGAAGCCTCATATCGTAGTGGTCGGTGCAGGCGCCTTCGGCGGATGGACCGCTCTTTATCTTCTTCGCGGCGGAGCACGGGTCACGCTACTCGATTCCTGGGGTCCGGGAAACTCGCGGGCATCGTCCGGTGGCGAGACCCGGGTGATCCGCGGCGCTTACGGCCCCGATCAGCCCTACACGAAACTCGCGGCCCGCGCTCTCGAACTCTGGAAGGAACACCAGTCGCAAGGGAAGCAGAAGTTCTTTTTTCCCATCGGAGTGTTGTGGATGGTGGAAGGCGATGGCGCCTTCGAACGCGGCTCGCTTCCCTTCCTCAAAGACGCCGCAATTCCCTTTGAGCAGCTCGCCGTGAACGAGCTGGTGCGCCGCTGGCCGCAGATCAATTTTGAGAAGGTCGAGTGGGGCATCTACGAACCACATAGCGGATACCTGCTCGCTCGCACTTCCGCGCAGGCGGTGGTCGATCAGTTCGTCAGCGAAGGCGGCGAGTATCGCCAGACGACGGTCGCGGGGCAGGACCTCGACAACGGCCAATGGAAAGCCCTCTCCCTCTCGGATGGGTCAAACATCACCGCCGACCGCTATGTATTCGCCTGCGGTCCGTGGCTGGGAAAGCTGTTCCCGCGTACCGTTGGTCCCCATTTTCTTTCGACCAAGCAAGACGTGTTTTTCTTTGGCACTCCCGCGGGCGATCCGCGCTACAACGAGGGCAACATTCCGGTGTGGGCCGATCACAGCGACCACTTCATGTACGGAATTCCCGGCAACCAGGGACGTGGCTTCAAACTCGCCGATGACACGCGCGGGCCGGAGTTCAATCCAACCTCGGGCCAGCGGCTGGTAAGCGAAGATCGCCTGGCGGAGGCGCGCCGCTATCTTGCCTACCGTTTTCCGGGGATGAAGGATGCGCCGCTGGTCGAGACCCGCGTCTGCCAGTACGAAAACACGACCGACCACAATTTCATCGTCGACCGTCATCCAGCCAATGCTAACCTGTGGATCGTCGGCGGCGGTTCAGGCCATGGCTTCAAGCACGGCCCAGCGCTCGGCGAGATGGTGGCCAAACTGGTGCTCAAAGATGAAAGCGCAGACGCGGTGTACGGTCTGACACGTTTTCGACCATAAATCAAATTTGTACCGCTCGGAGCTGCTACTGAATCTGAATCACGCTTTCCGAGCTGCCGGCCTTGATTTCCTCCACCCGCGCCACCACGTTGCGGGCGAAGGCGAAGAGCGACTTGGCATGGGGTGAGTCTTCTCCCTGCAGCACGGCTGGAGTGCCGCCGTCGCCGGACTTGCGAATCTCCGGATCAAGCTCGACATTTCCGAGGTAGGCGATGTCGAACTGCTTGGCCGTTTTTTCCGCGCCCCCGCGCGAGAAGATATCGATTTCGTGCTGGCAGTGCGGGCAGACGAAGTAACTCATGTTTTCGACCATGCCAACGATGTCCACCTTCATTTGGCGGAACATCTCGATGGCCTTGCGCGCATCCTGCAACGAAACATCGGACGGCGTCGAGACTATGACGGCGCCAGTCAGCGGCACAGTCTGGATCAGCGAGAGCGCCACGTCACCGGTTCCCGGAGGAAGGTCAATGACAAGGTAGTCAAGCTGTCCCCACTGCACCGATCCCAGAAACTGCCGGATAATCGAATGCAGCATGGGGCCGCGCCAGATGAGCGGTTTGTCGCCCGGATTCAGGAAGCCGACCGAGATAACCTTGAGCCCATGCGAATTGATCGGAGCGATCTGATTCTCGCCCATCACTTTGGGTTGCTCGTTGGTGCCGAGCATCAGCGGAACGTTCGGGCCGTAAACGTCCCCGTCGAGCAATCCCACTTTGTAGCCCATTTTGCTGAGGGCGATGGCCAGATTAACCGAGAGCGTAGTCTTGCCAACTCCCCCCTTGCCGGAACCGACGGCGATGATGGCGCTGACGCCAGGTAAAGGTTGCGGGGTGGGCTGTTGCTGGCCAGGATGATGGGAATGAGAGCTCATTCGTTTGATTATACGGGAGGGACGAGCCGTCAGCCGTCAGCCGTCAGCCATCAGTCTTCAGCGCAGGTCGCGGTGCATTCGGAAAGACCGTCCTGATGGCTGATGGCTGACGGCTGATCTCTAGTAGTGCCCCTCTCCCAGTTGCACCTTGCCGCGAAACATTCTGTAGACGAATACAAAGTAGGCCACCGCGAGCACCGCACCGAACGTCCACCAAACCAGGCCAACGCTCAGACCGTGACTACCGGCGGCGGAATTGAAGACGGTGAGATTGTATTGGGGATCGCGAGCAGGCAGCACCACGGGATAGAGCGCAAAGGCCGCACCCACCAGCATGGCGGTGATATACAGGCTCGAAGCAACGAACGCGAGTTTCTCTTTGCCCTTGGGATTGGCCCAGAGCATGACAGCCAGACACCCGACCACGACGATCGGGACCAGTAGCCCGATTTTGTGGTGGGAGTAGTTCGCCATGATTTCGGGCCGGATGAAATAAGTCGCAGCCAGCGTCGAGAACGTCAGAAAGAACTGCAGGGGCCAGCACAGCAATGCGAAACCACGCGCGCGGCGACCGAGATCTTCATCGGTTTTAAGCGCCACGTAGTAGGAACCGTGCGCAGCCAGCGTGACTAACGCCACCACGCCCGTGAGCACCGTGTACCAATCGAGAATGCCGGTCTGCGGGCCGAGTTTGAAGTTGGTCCAGAGCGGCTCGAAGAAATAGCCGGTTGCATCCAGCGGAACTCCGCGCACCACGTTGCCCAGCGCCGCCCCGAAAAAGACCGCTAGCAGAATGCTGGAGACGCTGAAGACCACGTCAAAGAAGTCCTGCCAGATCGGAGTATTGATGTGCGCGCGAAATTCAATGCCGATGCCGCGCAAGATGAGCAGCCACAGCACAATCGTCAGCGGAAGGTAGAAGCCGCTGAAGCTCGAGGCGTAGAGTTGAGGAAACGCAAAGTAGAGCGTTCCGCCAGCGGCCAGCAGCCAGACTTCGTTACCATCCCAGACCGGACCGATGGCGCGCATCACGCGCCGACGTTCGACGTTCGTTTTGGCGGCAATCAGATAAATCACACCCGCGCCCAGATCGAAGCCATCGAGTACAACGTAGGCGGTAATCATCACTGCGACAATCCAGTACCAAACGCTCGCGATCGTCATTTTGCCTCCGTTGCCGGATGGAGATTCGGCTCCAATTCCTGCACTGCTAGAGGACCGTGTTCAATCTCCCGCCTGAGCAGGAACAGGCCAAGAATACCGAGCACCATGTAAATGCCCATGAATCCCAGGAGAGTAAACATGCCATTCCCAGCGGAGACGACTTTGGAGTAGCCGTTCTCGGTGCGCATCAACCCATAGACCAGCCAGGGCTGGCGGCCGAGTTCGGCAGTCAACCATCCGGCCGTGTTGGCGATGTATGGAAAAGGCGCGGCGAGCATCAGGATCCAGAGCATCCACCGCGCGTTAAAGAGCTTGCCGCGCCACAGCAGCAACAGAGCGATGGCCATGACCGCGACGAAGAACGTCCCCAGGCCCACCATGATGTGGTAGCTGTAATATAGCAATGGAATGTTGCCCGGCCAGTCCTGCTTGGGAAAAGCGTCGAGCCCGCGGACGTTGGCATTCCAGCGCTTGTACGTCAGCATGCTCAACATTTTCGGGACCTCGATAGGGTTATCGATCTTGCCCTGCTGGTCGTTCGGCTGACCTACAATCACCAGCGGCGCTCCTGCCTGGCCTTGAAACAGCCCTTCCATTGCTGCCAGCGTCACAGGTTGCAGGTCGGTGACCATTTTGCCTTGTCGGTCGCCAGTCGGAAAAATCTGCAGCACGCTGAACACACAGCCGGCAATCACTCCGGTCTTAACGAAGATTCGAGCGTGAGCGGTCCACTTGTTGGAGAGCAGATAGAACGCGCCCACCGACGTCATGATGAAGGCGCCGGTAATCGCCGCCCCGCTCATGTTGTGCGCGTATTGCCATCCGGCCCAGGGATTCAGCACGAAAGTCCAAAAGCTCGAAAGCTGCAAGCTTCCGTCAGCGGCCGTGAAATAGCCGACGGGATGCTGCATGAAAGCATCGGTGGCGATGATGAAATAACCCGACAGCCACGAACCCACAAAGACTGCGACCGCGGACCACCAGTGTGCTTTCGGGGTCAAGCGCTTCTCTCCGAAAAGGAACAATCCGAGGAACGCCGATTCCAGGAAGAAGGCGAACATACCTTCCATCGCCAGCGTCTGGCCAATGACGCCGCCCGCAAATCGCGAAAAAACCGACCAGTTGGTGCCGAACTGGAATTCCATCGGAATGCCGGTCACAACTCCTAATACGAAATTGATGCCAAAAATCCTTCCCCAGAAGCGGGCTGCCTCGTGATACACGGGATCGTTGCGCCGCAAGGCAATCGTCTTGAGCACAACGATCAGCAGTGCGAGCCCCATGGTCAGTTGCGGGAAGAGATAATGAAAAGTTGCGGTGAAGGCGAAGTGAAGGCGATGAACGAAGAGTGCGCTATCCATAAATGCTACCCATAATTAAGGCCTCGCATCTTGGTTGATAAGTTCTCTGTTGATAAGGTCTCTGCTTTGAACCCTCCAGCTTAGCAGCAACGCAGAATAAGTTCTCGATCAGTTCAAACGCAATAACGCCTAACTACGAACGCGCTTTCCTTTGTGCCGATTCCGTACGGCGAATCTCCCGGCGGCGCGCCGCGCCATCATAGCGACGCTTTTCATCTTCGGTCTCGGGGACGACAGGCGGCACGGCCACTTTATTTCCGGCTGCATCAATGGCGACAAAGGTCAGATAGGCGGAGCTGACGTGATGATGTTCTTCGGAGAGATAATTTTCCACCCACACCTTCACACCCACTTCCATCGAAGTGCGGAACACGCGATTGACGGACGAGCGCAGGATCACGAAATCTCCGACGCGAACCGGCACCAGAAAATCCATGTGATCAATGGACGCCGTTACCACGTAGGTACGAGAGTGGCGATGGGCAGCCATGGCGCCAGCGAGGTCGATCCAGTGCATCAGGCGTCCGCCAAGCAGCGCGTTCAGCGGGTTGGCATCGTTGGGCAAAACGATCTCGGTCATTTCCGAGATTGATTCGCGTACCGGTCGCGGGCAGGTCAACTTCGCTTTGTCGTCGTCGTTCATGAATTCTTAGACAAGAACAGCGCTTTGCCGGATGCGATATGTTTGCAGATAGCAGGTTGCGAGCCTAAGTACGCGCGGGTCGGAGTGCGGGTTGAGCCAGGCATCGTTCACCAGATCGAACGCCAGTTTTCCATGTTCGATCGGCGCGTGATCTAACTCGCAAACGAAGCAGATCGTGACCTGCTCCTGGCTAAAGTGGGCAACCGAAAAACGGATCGCATCCCAATCGCGGTGCGACGGAAGATGCGGACAGGCCGTCGCATAACCAAGATTGCAGAATTCCCGGACGTGGGTATCCGACGTCGAAAGTTCCTGTCCCGAGGCGCGGCAGTTTCCAGTCCATCCCGCCCCCAGAGGTAGTCGCGAAGGATGCGGCCACGAGCCGTCGTTCAAGATTTCCCGCGGCAAAAAAAAAGGGCAAGCCAATTCGACTCCTAAAGACGAAAGCACATTGTAACGCGCAGCAACCTGATCTGCCGTGATATGAATGGAAAGATCAGCTCTCAGCCGTCAGCGTTTGGCCATTGGCTTTCCCTGAGACCTGAGACCTAACACCTGAGACCTTCCCTATGGATCGCGTTGCCATGTTAAGCGCAATTCTTGCCGCCAATCCCGAGGATGCCTTTGCGCGCTATGGGCTGGCGATGGAGTACTCCAAGGCCGGACAGATCGAGCAGGCGCTGCAGGAATATAAGACGCTGATCGAGAAAAATCCCGATTATACGCCCGCCTACTTCATGGCCGCGCAGACCCTAGCCAATGCCAACCGCGTCGACGAAGCAAAACGCTGGCTGGTGGATGGCATCTCTTCGGCAAGCCGCACCGGCAACAAGCACGCCCAATCTGAAATGACCGCCATGCTCGAGGAGCTGAAGTGAAAAAAGTCAAAAGTCAGAAGTCAGATTGAAGAAGTAAAACCGAACGGCACTCTGGCGGTTTTCACTTCTTCAATCTGACTTCTGACTTTTGACTTCCTGATACACTTCCCTGTTCGGCGGAGGACGCCATGCACCGTGTTACCTTTCTGCTCTTTCTTCTCTTTTCCTTTCCCGCCTTCTCCCAAGCCAAGCATCCCTTCACTTTCGAAGACATGATGAAGCTGAAGCGCGTCGGCGAACCCGTGCCTTCTCCTGATGGCAAGTGGGTGCTGTTCGCCGCCGTCGATGTGGACCTGGCGGCAAATAAGAAGACCTCCCACATCTGGATCGTGCCACTCAATACGAATAGTGGAGCGACGGGCGCCGCGCCCGTCCAGCAAGGCTCCGGAGGGCATGAGCGCGTTCTCATCGGCGATCAGGACGGCGATCGTCCGCGCTGGGCGCCGGATGGAAAACGGTTTGCGTTCCTCTCGAATAAAGAAGGCGGATCGCAGGTCTGGGTTGCAGATTTCGACGGTACCTTGGGCGCCGTCACCGGCGTACACAAGCTGACATCGATTGCTACCGAAGCTGGTGGTGAACTTTGGTCGCCAGACGGCAGGCACATTCTTTTCACGTCGGATGTATATCCCGAATGCGACGGTGCTCCCGGTCCCGAGACGACCTGCAACGCTAAGAAGCTCAAAGATAACGAGGAATCGAAAGTTAAGGCGTTGATTTTTGACCGCCTGCTTTATCGCCATTGGAATGCGTACAAAGCTGGCAAGCGTAGCCATCTTTTTCTGACGCCTGTGCCTCCTCAGTTCGATCTTGTGGGAGCGAACAGTTCTCCAATGATTGAAAAGGTTCGCGATCTCACGCCCGGCGATTACGATTCGCCTGTGTTCTCGCTCGGCGGGCAGGACGACTACGCCTTCTCGCCTGACGGGCAGGAGATTTGCTACACCTCGAACCACGACAAGGTCGAAGCCACGTCCACCAACAACGATCTCTGGATCGTCCCGGTCAATAATGGAGCGACGGGCGCCCCGCCCGTCCTCCCGAAGAACATCACCGCCGACAATCCCGCTAGCGATTCGACTCCGCTCTATTCGCCCGATGGCAAGTACATCGCCTACCGCGCCCAGCAGCGTCCGGGATACGAGAGCGACCGCTTTCGGTTGATGCTTTACGACCGGAAGACGGGGGAGAAGACGGATGTGTTGAAGGATCAGCGCGGGCGAATCTTCCGAAGGGACTCGAAAACAGGCGAGAGCATAGATGTGACGAATTTCGACGGTTTGGTCGGAACAATTGCTTGGGCACCTGATTCGAAGAAGATATATTTCAGCTCAGGATTCTACGGTCGATCGATGATCCACAGTGTTGAAGTTGGGAATCTCGAGCATCTTGACAGACAAACGGGTGGTTACGACGATGACTTAGTTATCTCGCCCGACGGCAAGCAAATAATATTTAGCCGGATGTCTGTTCAGGCCCCAAATGAAATCTATGTCGCCAAAATTGGGGACCAAGATCCCGCAAAGGGGGGTACACTTCGAACGACCCAGCTTACGCACCTCAACGACGCCATCCTCTCCCAAGTCGCGATTTCCCCGCTCGAATCCTTTTGGTTCCCCGGCGCGAAGGGCGACAAGGTCGAAGGCTTTCTCGTCAAACCTCCCAACTTCGATCCCGCGAAGAAATATCCCGTAAAGTTTCTTATCCACGGCGGGCCGCAGGGGGCTTGGGGAGACGACTGGTCTTATCGCTGGAATCCTGAACTGTTTGCCACCAACGGATACGTGGTCATCATGATCAACTTCCACGGCTCGACCGGATACGGACAGAAGTTCATCGACGCGATCAACGGCGACTGGGGCGGCGCTCCGTTTGAAGATCTGATGAAGGGCCTCGACTACGCCGAGAAGACTTATCCGTTCATCGATAAAGACCGCGAGTGCGCGCTGGGCGCGAGCTACGGCGGATACATGGCCAACTGGGTGCTCGGCCACACCGACCGCTTCAAGTGCATCGTCACGCACGATGGCATGTTCAACACCTACTCCGCCTGGGGCACCACCGAAGAACTCTGGTTCAACAACTGGGAGT
This sequence comes from Terriglobia bacterium, assembly GCA_020073525.1. Taxonomy (GTDB): domain Bacteria; phylum Acidobacteriota; class Terriglobia; order Terriglobales; family Acidobacteriaceae; genus Acidiflorens. The sequence continues at coordinate 25,341 of JAIQFA010000056.1, read as the reverse complement.
TCAAGGGCACTCCGTACACGAACCCGGAAATGTACGACAAGTGGAATCCGCGCAACTACGCCAAGAATTTCAAGACGCCAACGCTCGTCATCCACAGCCAGCTCGACTACCGGCTCGACGTGAGCGAAGGCTTCCAGCTCTTCACCACGCTGCAGACGATGGGCGTGCCGTCAAAAATGCTCTACTTCCCCGACGAAGGCCACTGGGTGCTGAAGCCGCAGAATTCGCAGCTCTGGTACAAGACGGTCAATGACTGGGTCGATCGGTGGACGAAGAAAAAATGATTGAGTCATTGAATCATTGAGGTATTGAATCATTGAACTTCGCTCTTAATGATTCAATGAATCAATCACTAAGTGATTCAATAGCTTTACTTGTAGAGTTCCGGAACGAAGTTCTGCTCGTGGATGGGCGGCCGGATGTACTTGACCGCCTCGAGCGGTGGCAGCTTCAGCGGTTCCGGCGTCAGATCTTCGTAAGCGATCCGTGACAAGAGGTGGCAGATCACGTTCAAGCGCGCGGATTTCTTGTTGTCCGCGTTCACCACGTACCAGGGCGCCTGTTTGATGTCGGTGTGCGCGAACATCTCGTCCTTGGCGCGCGAGTAGTCCACCCAGTGTTTTCTGGATTCCAGGTCCATGGGGCTCAGCTTCCAGCGTTTGGTGGCATCTTTCATGCGCTCTTGAAAACGGCGTTCCTGCTCTTCATCGCTTACCGAGAACCAGTATTTCAGGAGGATGATGCCCGAGCGCACCAGCATCCGCTCGAACTCCGGGCAGCTTTGCAGAAACTCGAGATACTCGCTCTCAGAGCAGAAGCCCATCACGTGTTCGACGCCTGCCCGGTTGTACCAACTGCGGTCGAACAAGACCATTTCACCGGCAGCCGGCAAATGCGCCACGTATCGCTGGAAATACCATTGCGTCTTTTCGCGCTCGGTGGGCGTGCCCAGTGCCACCACGCGGCAGACCCGGGGATTCAGGCTCTCCGTGATCCTCTTGATCGCGCCGCCTTTCCCCGCCGCGTCTCGACCCTCGAAGATGGCCACTAGTCTGAGGCCTTTCTGTCGAATCCACTCCTGCAGTTTGACCAGTTCAATTTGCAGCCGGCGCAACTCGTCGTTGTAGACGCAGTCTTTGCCCAGCGTCCGAATATTGCCGGAGCCGTTCACGGGAGCTACGGCATTCCGGGACTTGTCCGATTCCGAAGAGCGTTTCTGCGCCATGAGTCGATTCCGATCGCAGGGGGCGATAGAGACCCCGATCAAACTATCGGCACAACGCCCCAATTCCCTTAGGCGGGTCTTGAGACTGTAGCGCTGGCATCTTGCCGGCTATCCCGAGAGCCTGCCCTGAGCTTGCCGAATGGGCGTCTCGCTCTCGGCGGCGCTACCGTTAGCGCAATCCCGACAGTGTCGACCCGAGAAACTCTCCGTCTCCCTTCTGCGCGCGAGGGCAGCTTTTCTTATCTTCAACGAGGTTGGCGCTGACTTGATCGGGCACGGAAGGCGCCTTGGCGATATCCTGCTCCGCTCCGGAACAGGACTTGGAGTTTGCGTCTGGGTCGTCCCACGGAATGGCTTGAGGAACTGCGAACAGCATCACCGGCACGCCTTGCGTGGCGGACGGTTGCACTCCAAAGTGCGGCGCTCGCGGCACGTGTGGAGCCTTGATGTGGATGTTTCTCGGCGGCACCGGAATGATCGCTGCCAGACTCTCCAGTTGAAACTGCGCGGTTGAGTGGCCCGCACTCACTGCGATGAACACATCACATGGGCCCACGTTTCCGGCCGAGGGGATAATGGACGCCAATCCATTCGGATCGGTTACCGCCTGCGCCTGCGACGATCCGAGAAGAACGGGTAGCCCGGCGTCAGTCTGCGCGACTAAAGAATCGCCGCCCGGCGGGCCCCCCGGGCCTGGACTCATCCGAGCCAGCGTGGTCGCAAAAGTCACGTTCACTCCCATCACCGGGTTCGCGACCGACGAGCCGTCAGTCACCCGCATGACCAGCGGCTGAAAGAATTGCCCTGTCAGCACAAACTGCGACGATCCACTGACTGTCTCCAGTGACCACAGCGAAGAGGGTGTCGAGTACAACGTAAAGATCTGGCACGGCGAGTTGCCAGGGGCGACGCACGCGCTGATCTGCACGTCGGCATTCTGATTCGTGAGACTAGCTGTGATGCTGGCGTATCCCGAGCCGTTGGTGGTTGCACTGCCTGCCGAAAGCGAAGCTGTCCCCTTGGTAAGGGTGAAATTGATCGCGACATTCGGCTTGGGCACGCCCAGGCCCAGCACCTCAACCGTGAGCGGAACTGCGATCGTGGCGCCTTGCCCAACCCACCGCGTCGGCGTCACGGCAACCAAGTCAAGCGCGGACGAGGTTCCCACCACCGTCGTCTGTTGCATCTGTGGCGGCGAGTACGATACTGGCGCCAGAGCCACCGTAATCGTGCTCGGTCCGGTCGCGGCCGGTGTCACCCAACTCGAAGATTCCCCAGCTTCATCGGTCAGGACGGAACAGGAGGAAGTCCCGTTGCATACTGAGAACTGCAGGCCGTTAATCGCGTTCCACGCAATTGTCGCCCCTCGCACCGGCGTGACTCGATCGGCAGCAACCGCGCGCACGCGGATGGCATTGGCCGCTTGTGATCCGACTGGAGTCGCGGGCTCCGCCCCCTGCAGCAGGAGTAGAAGATCGGTTCGCAGCGCACCGTAAGTCAATGCACCAATCATCTGGGAAAAGGCGCCGCTTACCGGATCTGTGACCTGGATCGTCGCCGTTCCATCCTGCACACCAGAGGGAACGGTGGTCTGGATCTGGCTGGCCGATGCAGAAAGAACGCTCCCGTTGTTGCCACCTACATTCACCTGCAGGCCTGGCCTGAACCCAATGCCATGCAGCGTGGCCCCGCCGCCTGCCAGACTCACGCGTGCCGGCACAACCGTATCCGAATAGAGCAGGCTTGCACGGTAGAAATAATCCGGACGTCCATCGCCACGGAAGTCCGCCACTCCCAACCGGTAGGTGTCGGCAGTGCTGAACTGTGCATCCAGCCGCGTCAGTCCCCAAGTTGCCGTGTTGAACGCAACCGGCGTGGATGCTGGTGCAGGATTCTCGCTCTGGTCGCTCAGTTGCCAGATGCCAATGACGGGCTGGAGCTTCACTTCGGTCGGCACGCCGCTTTCGTCCAGTGCGAGCACTGAAACCGAGGCCGTCCGATTGGCTTGCGCGGTGAACTGAAAGAAATCCGTGCTTCCGTAACCGGAGATCCACGATCCCCATCCTCCGCCCGCCGGGAGAGACGCCGGATTCGTGTACGTCGATCCGCTGCCGGGATGGGTTTGCGCAACTTCATCCTGCAACATCAGGATGTCGCGCTCGTCGTTTGACCCATTCTGCACGGTCACGACAACCGGGGCGAATGAACCCGAGGGCGCCACCTGATGGGGAGCATACGGTTCGACGCCCATAGACCAGCTCATGTCGAGCGGTTCGACGCTCAACTGATACTGGGCGATGGTTTGCCCGGCCGGGATCATCAGTTGGCCGAGATCGAAAAACCCTTCGAGCGCAGGATCGTTCGAGCCCCACCGGTCGTAGCGAAGCCCATTGGCGTCAACGTACCCGTTGACGATGTTGCCGGCGTTACCGTGAAATGCGAATCCAGAAACGGATGTCACGACATATTGCCGCGATGGCTGGCCTGAGACCATCAACCTGGCCACCACGTTGACTCCCTGCATTGGCTGCACCGCATTCCCGGACGCATCGGTGAAGTACACGCTGCCATAAATTCTGCCCGCCGGTTGCGAACTGCCGCTCGCGGGATAAAGGCGTGCGAGCGCCGTGGTGTCGTCCATCTTTGGAACGGCTGCGTTGGCGTAGCAAGTGCTGATGGGCACGCAGTTGATCGGATCGGCAAAATGCATCACCGGAAACCCCGCAAAATCCGCGGTCGTGGCCACCGGCTTGTGGGTCAACACGTTAATGTTCGCCTGCGACCATCCCAAGCCAAGAATGCGCCCGAGGACGCGCACCAAACGGTATTGAACATCCGGGAGTTGCGCACTTGTCGCCGCGCAGACTCCGTTGATTACCACAACCGCATGCACAATGGCACCGGCGATGGCAAAGTTGTCGGGTCCGCCATAGACAGCGTTGGTGAAGCAATCGGCCAAGCCTCCCGCGCCCTCGCCGAACAGCGCATCGGTCACCGTGCCGTCATAGTCGTACACGATTCCTACCGGAGTGCTCGTAGCTGACGATGTGATGTCCACGGGGCTGGTAATCGTTCCGTAGCCGTCGGTAGCGATGTTGCTGCCGTTTGCATCTTCCGCAAGATGTCCGGCCTGCGATGCGGTAAGGGCAACGCTCGAAATACTGGTCCACGCGCTGAAGGCGGTCGCTACAAAAGTATCGGCCTGCGTACTGGGCAGTATCGGACTTAAATCGCCCTGATCCGTGTAGTACTGCACCGAACCATTGGCCCACAGCAGCGGCTGGCCTTCTACTCCCGGATCGTAGCCCCAGCCCGCAACAAAAGCAGGGCCTCCGGCACGGCTGGCAACAACACTGCAAATCAGAAAAGCGACGAATAGCAAGATTCGCGTACGCATGGTCACTCCTCCCGGGCGCTGCGGATGGCCCGCTCCAGTTGAACGACGCTGACCCTGTCGGTATCGACACGCACCTTCGGAGTGATTTGGTTTCGGAGGCGAAGCTCCTGCTCGGACACATACTTGCCGCTCGGATCGAGAGCGACCTGGCCGAGTAATCCGCCGACCGGACTGGTGAGGCCCAATCGACTCGGCGGATAGAGAAAAATCAAAATGCGCTGGCCGCTGCTCATCGGGCGATGCATGAGCCGTGCACCCGCCCACTCGTGAATCGTCAAGATCTGCCCCGGCTCGACGCCAACAATCGCCTGGTCCACGCGAAAACTCAACTGCACCGTCGGAGTCAGCCCCGAAACTGCTCTATCGTTTACCGGAGCCCGCGGCGCGGCGGTGAGCACGGTACCGGCAAATATCATTCCGGCGCGGCGCGAAACCTGCTTCCATTGCGGACCTAGAACGCGCTCGGCGAGGACTTGATCCGATCGTTGCCCCGCTGCAAAGCTCGATAGGCAGGCAAGAGCAAGGCAAAACAAAACGCGCTGTGACGCACGCATAGCGAGTCTCTTTCTGGAGGGAACGGACCGGCGGCGGTCCTGGGAGTGAAATCAGGGTAGCGCGTTATGGATCAGTAAGATGTGAGTGCGGTCACTGTGGGTTTGTGACGAATCGTTAGATAGTACTGAGCGGAAAACTCGAAACGCTACTTTCTATAGCTACGATTGTTCCTTTCGGCGGCCTTTCGTCCCGCCTTGTCAGCCTTCCTGGCCGCTTTGCGCTGTTTCTTGTTTGCCTTCTTTAACATCTTTTGTTGGTTCTTGGCCGCCTTGCTCGACCGGCGCGCATTCTCTTCAGGACTGATGCGTTGAGCGTTTGCTGGCATAGCCCCAGCAACGGCCAAGGTAAGCAATAGCATGAAAGTGGCAATTCGTTTCATAACAGTCTCCAAACGAAAGATATTGCAGCGATCTTACAACGAAATTGGACCTGGGCAGGCATTCCACGCGTTACTTCTGTAATTCGTGCTCCCAGGAAAAATTCAGTAGCGTCCCTGACGGGACTCCGATTTGTTCCATTTTGCCTTCCCGGCACTCATGCGCCGGGCTTTCCTATTCCTCCGCTTCGCGGCTCGCGTGATCTCGACGCTAGTGAATCGTCTTCGTTTTTCGCGACATGTAATCCATCAGCAGGTACTGCCCGAGCGTGTACGGCGTCGTGAAGTAGGCCTTGCCGCGGCACATCTGTGTCACTTTCTGGACAAACTGCACCAGCCCGTAGTCCGACGCCAGCATGAAAGTATTGATCAGTACTCCCGCCCGCTTGCACTTGGAAACTTCTTCGAGCGTCTGGCTGACCACCAGCGGGTCGAGCCCGAAAGCGTTCTTGTAGATGCGTCCGTCTTCGAGTGTGAGCGCCGAAGGCTTGCCGTCGGTGATCATGACGATCTGCTTCATATCCTTGCGCTGGCGTTGCAGGATGCGTTGCGCCATGCGCAGTCCCTCGCGAGTGTTTGTGTAGTAAGGACCAACCTTCACCCGCGCCAATTGCGAGATTGGGACTTCTTCCGCCGAATCGTGAAACAGCACTAACGACAGCGAGTCTCCTGGATACTGCGTTCGAATCAGCTGCGACAGTGCCATCGCAACTTTCTTCGCCGGAGTGAAGCGATCTTCTCCATACAGAATCATCGAATGCGAGCAGTCGAGCATCAGCACGGTCGCGCACGACGACTGGTACTCGCACTGATGGACCTGCAGATCGCTGTATTCGAGATTCAGAGGAAGCCCGAGGCCTTCGCGCTGTATCGCCGAAGATAGCGTCGCCGTGATGTCGAGGTTCAACGTGTCGCCAAATTCATATGGCTTCGAAGCGCCGCTCGCTTCGATGCCGGTCGCCATGTCCCGCGTGTCGTGGCGCCCGAAACTCGACTTGCCGAGCGAACCGAGCAGGTCACGCAGAGCTTTGAATCCCAAGAAATCGAGGCTCTTGTCGGTGATCTCGAACTTCGCTTGCTGCTGCGGATCACCAACCTGTCCGCCCACGCTCGACTGCCTGGCAGGATCGTGAGGTTGGTCGATGGAGATGTAATCCTCCTGCTGCATCCGCTCGATCAGTTTCTCGATCAATTCCTCGAGTTCGCCCTCCATCTGCATCTGCTGCAGGCGGTCGCGCATTTCTTCGTCAAACATCTCGCCGTTGAGCAAAGCCTGTTCGAGGGCACGCCGCAATTCGTCGAGCGACTGCTCGCCTTCCGGCAGTTCGTACCAGAAATTGTCGTTGAATCCGCTCTGCAGAAAATAATCGGAGAGGGCGCTGAGCAGGTCCTCCATGCTCATCTCGCTGGCGGGGTCGGGAACGTATTTAGTGTAACGGATGCGCTTCATAAACAGCTCTCAGCCGTCAGCCATCAGCCTTCAGCTAAACCTCCTCGGACTCCGCAACTTTCGATTGCAGCGGCCCACCAAACAATGCCATCCCTTCCTGACTTCCCTGACGGCTGATGGCTGATGGCTGACAGCTGAGAGCTAATTAAATCCCCTCTTCCTTCCAAACCCTGGCTCTTCCGGCTCGTACAACCGTTCCTGCTTTTTCGGAGGCTTCTCGCCTGCTGTAAACACTCGCTCTTCGTTGCGTCCGATCTTCTTGTGCGCGTGCAGGCCTTCCAGGACAAACTCCGCTGCGGATACCTGCATCTCGGGGCTTTCTTTTGGGCCGACGTTCAGCTTGCCTAATTTTTCCATCAAGCCCTGAATCTGGCGCAGGCCTTCTAGAACTTCTTGCGCTCCGGCATTGTCGCTGAGTTGAATCTCGCCACCCAGATCGAACCACTGCACTACCTGACTTAGGTTGACGCCCTGAAGATGAGTATCGAATGCCTTCGCCACCGCGGTGCGGATCAACTCGCGGCTCACTGTGTCGGCGCCTTTCATCTCGCCTTCGTACTCCAGTTCGAGTTTGCCCGTGATCGCGGGCAGGGCTGCGTAAATGTCGCTGATCCGCGGCACAATTAACTTTTCCTGATGCGTCAGGGCCCGCCGCTCGGCATTCGATACCACGTTCTCGATCGCGGAGATCGGCAGCCGCTGGCTCACACCCGACCGCTTGTCGATCTTCTTGTCGTCACGTGCCGCAAACGCGATGCGTTCGATCACTTCGCTGACATACTTCGGAATACGCAGCTGTGAGCCGTCTCGCGCAATCCAGGCTTCCTGCGCAGTGATTGCGATGCCTTCCTCCACCGTCGCAGGATAGTGGGTGCGAATCTCCGAACCGATGCGATCCTTGAGCGGGGTAATGATCTTGCCGCGCGCAGTGTAGTCCTCAGGGTTCGCGCTGAACACTATCGCGACGTCCAGCGGCAGACGGATCGGATATCCCTTAATCTGCACGTCGCCTTCCTGCATGATGTTGAAGAGTCCGACCTGAATCTTGCCCGCAAGATCAGGCAATTCGTTGATCGCAAAAATTCCGCGATTGGCGCGCGGCAGCAATCCATAATGCACAGTGAACTCGCTGGATAGTTCGTGCCCACCGCGCGCCGCTTTGATGGGATCGATGTCGCCGATCAGATCCGCGATTGTCACGTCCGGCGTGGCCAACTTCTCTACGTAACGGTGTTCCGGAGTCAGCCAGGCAATCGGCGTGGCGTCGGCTTCTTTCGCAACCAGTTCGCGGCAGCGGCGGCAGATCGGCGCGTACGGATTATCGTTGATCTCGCAACCCGCGATGTACGGCATCTCAGGATCAAGCAGCGCCGTCAGCGCCCGCAGAATGCGGCTCTTCGCCTGACCGCGCAACCCGAGGAGAATAAAGTTATGCCGCGAGAGGATCGCGTTGACGATCTGCGGCACGACTGTGTCGTCGTATCCCACAATGCCGGGAAAAATCGGACTGCCCTCACGCAGCCGCAACATCAGGTTCTCGCGCAGCTCATCTTTGACCCGTCGCGACCCGAGACGCTGTGCAGTGAAGGAGCTATGGCGCAACTCGCCGAGAGTCCGGACAACACTCATGGTAGGAACTACCCCCACTGGAAAAAGCCTTAGGCGGATTATACCGCCGGAAGCAGTTGTCAGCCGTCAGCCATCAGCCGTCAGTAAAAACGTTTAAGTCCAAGGCAGATAGTCAACGGTTAAGAGCAAGGAACCGGCGAGCACAAGACAACTCCTCATAAGCAAAGTGGGTTACCTGAAACGGCTGACGGCTAATTCCACCGTGCCTTCGCCGCTCGCCGCAAGCCCGGCAGAATCGCCTCGAGATAACCGACTACCGCCTCCAGACGTTTTGCTTCCGATAGGGTCGAGAGCAGGCTCTGCTTGAAGTCGAGGTCCAGCGGCAGCGATCCCGCGAGTAAGAAGGAAAGACTGCCGGCTTGCTCGTCGGGTCCAGAAGGCTCCGCCCCGGCCAGCTTCGCAATCTCGGCGTGCAAGCGCACGGCTTGCGTCACTACCTCGGCTGCCGGCTTCTCGGGTTCGTCTTCCACCACCGAAATCTCCGCCTGCAAAAACTCTCGATCTTCGTTGACCTGGATCACCTCAAACCGCTCCACCCCGCGCGTCAGGATGTCCATGCGCCCATCGTCATATTTCTTGGTGACCGACATGATTTCAGCGGTGCAGCCGATGTCAGCGACTCCATCGTCAGACGCACGTACCACGCCGAACGGCTTCTTCTGTTCCAGGCATTCCGCGATCATCTCCTTGTAGCGTGGCTCGAAGATGTGCAGTGGCAGAGGAACGCCCGGCATCAGTACCAGTTCGAGCGGGAAGATGGGCAGCAGCGAATTCACAACGTCTCCAGTGCAGACGATTTTACGCTATTAAGAAGTTCTCAGTTCCCAGTTCCCAGTTCTCAGAAAAACCTGATCCGGGTTCCACTGAGAACTGGGAACTGGGAACTCGTTGCATTGACTTGCCGCCCGCCACGCGATACAAGAGTCGCCATGGAAATGGACGGGAAAGTCGTGGTGGTAACCGGGGCTTCCATGGGAATTGGGGAAGCAATTGCCAAGGTTTTTGCCGATGATGGAGCCAGCGTGGTGTTGCTTTCGCGCGATGCCAGTCGCGCCGAGGCCGCCCGTCACCGGGTCGGCCACACCGAGCGCACGCTCGCCATGGCGTGCGATGTGCGCAATCGCGAAGAAATTGACCGCGCGCTGGCCCTGACCTTGCACCATTTCGATCGCGTGGATGTGTGGGTGAATAATGCGGGCTTGGGCATTCGCGACTCGGTTGCCGATATGGAGAAGTCCGCCTACCGCGAACTGTTTGAAACCAACTTCTTCGCCGCGATCGATTGCATGCAGGCGGTGGTGCCGGCCATGCGGCAAGAAGGCAGCGGGACCATCATTAACGTCTCGAGCGTTGCCGGACACATCCCGGTGCCCTTTATGGCCATATATTGTGCCAGCAAATTTGCCATGAATGCCATCGGGAAGGGTGCGCGGATGGAGTTGAAGCGCAACCATATCCATGTGCTGACTGTCTGTCCTGGCTACGTGAGTACCGATTTCGGCGCGCACGTGGTCGCCAACCGCCAAGGCAACGTGCGCCCGCAATCCGTGCGCGGCATTACCGCGGAGCGAGTAGCGCGGGCGGCCTATCGCGGATATCGCAAGCAAAAGCGGGAAGTCATCGTCCCCTGGACCATGATTCCTGTCATCAAGCTGTACCAGCTCTTTCCGGGATTGGTCGAGTGGGGGATGGCCAGGGCACTGGGGAATGCGCGCGAACCTCGAGGCAACGGCGAAGGTAAAGAAAGGTAAATCCTGCAAACTTTCCGTCGCCTCCCGCATCGAATGAAATAGGCAGAACTGCAGTCTTCCACCCCCTTCGAAAGGGCCGTTGCACGGCGGCTCTGGGGGTGGAGGCTGCCGTTAACTCTTCTGTGCTCCCTTTCGTTAGAATAGGGCTTATGAGATTCCGGTCCCGACCCGCGCAACTGACGCTTCCCTTCCTTCTTTCCCTGGCAACACTATTTGGTGTTCTGTTGTCCATTGTTATGTTGTCCCCGGTCGCGCAAGCGCAGGAGGGCCCCCTCGATAAATCCGAGCCCAAAGGGATTCCTGGCGAAGAAATCATCAAGCGCTTCGCCGCCAAGGAAAAACAGTTCAAAGAGGCGCGAGATCAGTACACCTTTCGGCAAGACGTCAAGGTCATGACGCTGGACGGGGACACGCCGGACGGAGCCTACCAGCAGGTTTTCGATGTAACTTTCGACGACAAGGGACACAAAATCAAGAACGTGGTCTTTGCCCCGCAACCCACACTGCAGCGCATCCAGATGACCCAGGAAGACTTTGACGACATCGAAAATCGCCTCCCCTTCGTGTTGACTTCGGATGAAATCGGAGAATACGACATCCTCTACGTCGGCCAGCAAAAACAAGACGAACTGAATACTTACGTGTTCGATATCGCTCCGAAGCAAATCGTAGGCAAGAAGCGCTATTTCCAGGGTCGTATCTGGGTAGATGACCACGATTTTCAGATCGTGGAAACATACGGCAAAACCGTCCCTGACATCCGGAAGAAGAAGGGCCAGGAGAACCTGTTCCCGAAGTTCACTACTTGGCGCGAACAGATTGACGGCCAGTATTGGTTCCCGACCTACACGCGCGCCGAGGACACGCTCAAATTCTCCCTGGGAGACGTGAAGATTCGCGAGATCATCAAGTACACGAACTACCGGCGTTTTGGATCGAAGTCGAGGATCACGTACGAAGGCCAGGAAGTGAAGAAGGCCGAGCCGAAGCCGGAAGATCAGAAGCCGCCGGAACCACCGAAGCCGCAGTAGAAGCTTTCAGCAATCAGCTCTCAGCTGTCAGGAGGAACACCCATGCTCAGAACTGATAGCTGCCTGCCAACCAACGAAACAACATGAAACTCCGTCACGCATCGCCCACGCCAGAGGGAGTTATTGCTCTTGTCCTAATCATGCAATTTTTCATTGCTGCTTTGGCGCACGGACAAGCGAATGCCTCTTTCAAATCTACGGAAGTGCATGCCGACGGAAGTATCACCTTCCGATACGTCGATCCCGGCGCCAGCAAAGTTCTGCTGCTCCTCGAAGGGGCGGACAAGCCGCTGGCCATGGAGAAAGGCAGCGATGGTGTTTGGAGTCTAGTTACGGCTCCGCTACCGCCGGAGATCTATGGATATTCCTTTGAGGTCGATGGCCAGCCGCAGCTTGATCCGAAAAATCCTGACGTCAAGCCGAATTTTATTCTTGTCGGAAATGCGGTTAGAGTTCCCGGCAACGCGCCCCGGCTATGGGAGGCTCGCGATGTCTCTCATGGCACAGTCCACCATCACTTCTACACTTCCAAGGTAGTGCAAGGTTTGGAGGGCGGGCAGAGCGAGTACTACGTGTACACGCCTCCTAGCTACGAACCGAAAAAAGGTAAGCCCTATCCGGTTCTGTATTTGCTCCACGGTTGGAGCGACATGGCGAACGGCTGGCTGGCCGTCGGACAGGCCAACTACATTTTCGACAATCTGATCGCCGAACACAGAATGAAGCCGATGCTCATCGTAATGCCGCTGGGCTATGGCGACATGAAGTTCGTGGATAGTGGAGACGGCGTGTGGAACGATGATGCCATGGTCCAGCACAACGTGGACTTCTTCAGCCAAGCCTTGCTGACCGAAGTATTGCCGCGTGTGGAGTCCGAATATCACGTTTCGAAGAAGAGAGATGATCGGGCGATCACCGGTCTTTCCATGGGCGGACTGGAAAGTTTGACAATTGGACTGACGCACCCGGAACAGTTCGGCTGGGTTGGAGGATTTAGCTCGGCGCTGGGACACAAAGAACAGGATCAACTCGCCACACTGAACGGAAAGATAGCTGGTTTGCGTCTGCTCTGGATTGCTTGCGGGACGGAAGATGAGCTCATCACGCCAAACCGCCAGTTCATCGCATGGCTCAAGTCGAAGGACGTTCCGCTGACGGCCATCGAAACACCCGGCATGCATACGTGGATGGTGTGGCGGGATAATCTGATTCACTTTGCGCCGCTGCTGTTTCAGGGCAGGCATGGCGATTGAGGCTGTCGGTACAGGTTTCAAGGTTTCAGAGTTTCAAGGTTTCAAAGGCAAGAGCCCGGTGGGTGTGCTCAACGCTTTGCGGCGGGAAGTTGTTGGCGCAGTGAGTTGATCAGGCGATCAAGCAGGCCTAGCACTTGGTAGGACTCGCGCTCCAGTACTTCGAATGTTTCCTTACCCACAAAGCCCAGGTCCATCGCAATCGCCAACTGCGTTTCCGCTTCCAGCAAAGAACCTCGCGCTTGCCCGAGGAAGTGTCGAAATTCGCCGGGGGTCAGCCTTCCTTGCCCCTCAGCGATATTCGATACCACTGAAACCGAGGCGCGCGGATCTGAGAAGTTAGGCCATATGTTTCTGCTTTTGGGAAGTTTCCAGTTGCCGTATAAGTGTGAACCGCAAGCGCCTTTGCCTTTTGCCAAACAAGCAGCTCGCGGTACGAACGTGCCATAGTTTCCTCCCATTCAAACCTTTAGAGGACTCTGGTCATTGAAACCTTAAAACTCTGAAACCTTGAAACCTGGTTTCCAACCTTCGCTCAGTAGAAAAGATACTTCCTCCACTTATCATCCGAGTGCCCCATCAGGCGCATGATGTGGCGACTGGTGTGGAGGTTGAAGGAGCGAGGTTCGCGCGAAGGCTTCATGTTGGCTTCGTGCGGAAGCTGATTGCCTTTGCGGCGGTTGCAGGGGTGGCAGCAGGCGACGAGGTTCTCCCACGTGGAGAGGCCACCACGGGAGCGAGGAATCACGTGATCGAGCGTGAGTTCGCCGGAGGAAAGCGTGACGCTGCAATACTGGCAGGTGTTGCGGTCGCGCAGCAGGATGTTTTTCCGCGATAGCGCCCGCGATTGGTGCGGAATACGGCGATACTCCAGCAGGCGGATCACCGAGGGCACGCGCAGGGCGACGCGGGCAGCGTGCAGGAAGTGTCCGTTCTCTTCTTCGGTCATGGCGACGCCCTTGAGCACCAGGACGATCGCGCGCCGCGCGGCGCAGACGTTGATCGGTTCGTAGGAGGCATTCAGCACCAGCACGGGTTGATGCAAGGCGTGGCCATCATTTTCCTGATGCATGCCGGAGGCGTGCATGGCCGCTGGAAGGTGGGACCGCATGTTGCCCCCGAAATTGTGTAATCGCAACGACATGATTTCTATCCCTGAGCCGCCACACCCAGGCGATCTTCGCTATCTTGCTCTGACAGATCTTCCGGCAGAGCCGAGATTCGAACGTCGGCAATTTTCAAAGTGCGCGCCACAGTCGCCACCCACACCCGTGCCGCACCCGCGCGCAGTAGAACCCGCGCGCACTCCGATGCCGTAGTCCCGGTGGTAAAGACATCATCGATCAGTAAGATATCGCGATTTAACATCCGCGTTGGATCACTCACCGCAAAAGCGCCCCGCAGGTTCTCGCGCCGTTGATGACTAGTCAGGCCAATTTGGCTTCCCGTCTCACGGCGGCGCACCAAGACTCCAGTCAATAGATCAAACCTTTTCGGACGCGACAGCTGCTTCACCGCGCCGCGCGCGATCATCTCCGCCTGGTTGAATCCGCGCTGTGCTTTCTTATTCCTATGCAGGGGAACGGGAACCACGACGATCGTCCCCACGGGCATCACCTTCTCCATGCTGGCAATGGTTCCAGCCAAAACGCGCCCCAGAACGTTCGCGGCAGGACGAACCTGCTGAAACTTCAGCAAATGAATCAGGTCGCGCAACCCGCCTTCGTAGCTGCCGTAGGCAACTGCTCGCTCAAACGGAGGATCCACGCGTTGACAGAGCAGGCACCGAGCCTCTCCACCATCGACCTCATCCCGATTGAGAGAACCCGGAAAGTGCAAGACCTGTCCACAGACAATGCAGTAGGACCCCGTCAACGGTCGAAGCGCAAGCAAGCAGGGTTCACAAACGGGAAGACGGGAAACTCGGATGAGTGGGGAACCACAGATACGGCAGTCGGAGGGAAAAAGGGTGAAGAATAAAGTCGCAGCCGCGCGCTCGGCAAAGCCAGCGAACCCATGATGCGCCAACCCATGGTCCGCCGCTTGGCCCTGGGCTGCCCGTATTCGAAACCCAGTACTGCTGAAGACGGCCTCCCGCACCCGGCCTGCCAATGACGTTTAGCCGGGCTAATACGAAGTCAGTATAGTCGTGGCGCGTGCCCTATGCAACGCGGTCATCGGACGTCGAATTGCGTTGCGGTTGACTCCCCGGATGCTTGCGCTCTGCCCGATCGCGTTCAAGCGCTGGAATCGTGCACAAGACGTAAGTCCGGTGAAGGCACCGCTCACAGCGGACCGGCCGCAGTAGCAACAACGGAAGCACGTATTTTTCAAAGAACCCGCGAGACCGCGAGCGGTACGCTTCTTGTCCGCCGCATCCCGGGCAGTGGAATTCCTCGAAGAACCGGCTCCAAGAGGGTTGATCAAGGGGGGTCACAAAATGCCTCCTGGACAGGAGTATTCTAACCCTGTTTGAGAAGCAAAGTTGCGGATAAAGGTTGCGCTCCCGGATTGCCACACCCCACTGAGACGGCTGCACTTGTAAAGCTACCTTTCGGCGTGGTAAGGTGCGCGGTCGCTGCTACTGTGAATCGGCAATGAAATCCCGGATGACCACGAGGACCTTATGAGCCCTACCGCGGTGAATACTGAAGCCCCTCGCAAACATCGCCCCTACGTTCCCGAAACAATGGAAATGAAGGAATTCACCTTCCGGGCCGTGCTGATCGGACTGTTCCTCACCGCCCTGCTAGGCTCCGCGAATGCGTACCTCGGTCTCAAGGCCGGGATGACCATTGCCGCAACCTACCCGGCTGCGGTTATCTCGATGGCCCTGCTGCGGTTGATGAAGGGCTCGCTGTTGGAAGAGAACATCGCGCGAACTGTTGGCTCGATCGGCGAGTCGGTGGCTGCCGGGGCGATTTTCACGATCCCTGCGTTTGTGATGGCTGGTCTGTGGCCGGGGCTCACGAAGGATGAGTACTGGAAATCAGTGGCTCTGATGATGATCGGGGGCACACTCGGCATTTTGTTCGTGACCCTGCTGCGCCGGGTAATGGTGGAAGACCCCGACCTCCCATTTCCAGAATCGGTCGCCGCCTCCGAGATTCACAAGGCCGGACAACAGGGAGCGAAGGCCGCCAAGATTTTGTTCGCCAACATGGGCTTCGGCGCATTCATGTATCTGCTGGGAGCCGTTAGCGTTTTCAATGCCAGCAACACTTTTCCGGTAAAGATCAGCGCCTTGGGAAAGAAGTTGCTGCTCCGCACCAGTACGAATCCAAATGTAGCCACGACGATCACGGGCGGCGCCACCCTAATGACTGCGCCGGACGTTAGTCCTGCTTATCTCGGCGTGGGATACATCATCGGCCCCCGACTCGCCGCCTTGAACTTTGCCGGAGGCGTGCTGGCGTGGGGGCTGCTGGTTCCACTCCTAACCTTCACCATCGGCCCATACATTCAGGCATCGATGCCGGAGGGGCAAACGATCGCTTGGCCTCTGCTGGCGCAAGCCATCTACTTTTCGATCGTGCGGCCGATCGCGGTCGGCGGCATGCTCGTGGGCGCCTCTTACACGCTTTTCAAGATGCGCAAACAGTTGGCACTCGGCATGGGCCGTGCGGTTTCCGATCTGAAAAAGTCGGCAGCCGTGCATGCTGCTACCAATCGCACCGAGCGTGACTTGCCTGCCAAAGCCGTTTTTGCCGGCATCGCGGTAGTGTTCATCGCCATGATCCTGCTGTATCACTTCTTTATCAGCGGCGCGGGAACGCTCTCCGCTTCCAAGGTTCTATCCGGTTCATTAGTCGCGGCTGGCGTCATGATCATCGTTGGATTCTTCTTTGCCGCGGTTTCGGGCAACCTCGTCGGAATGATCGGATCGTCGAACAATCCCGTGTCGGGACTCACGCTTTGCACGCTGGTGATTGCGGCGCTGCTGATGGTCGCTCTAGGAGTCTCGGGCACCGGCGGTGTCGCCGCCGTGCTTGGAGTTGCCGCTGTAGTGTGCGTCTCGTCGGCAGTCGCCGGAGAAATGCTTCAGGATCTGAAGGTTGGACACATACTCGGCGGAACTCCTTCGAAGATGCAGATCGGCGATCTTTTCGGCATCGTCGTTGCATCGCTCGTTCTTTTCTTCCCGGTGGCAATCCTCGATAAGGCGTACCACTTCGGCAGCCCCGCCCTTCCTGCCCCTCAGGCGGGATTGATGGCGATGCTCTCCAAAGGAATCGTGGGCGGCGACATGGCTTGGCCGCTCGTGATCGTTGGCATCCTGCTGGGACTGGCGATGATCATGATCGAGGTGAAGAGCGTGATGCTCTTCGCGGTCGGTATGTATCTGCCGTTAGGCACAACTTTTGCCATCTTTATCGGAGGCGTAATTCGCTGGATCACCGACAAATTGCGCGACCGCCGCGGCTTCAACGATGCACAAAAGGCGCGGGTGGAAAACTCCGGCGTCCTGACAGCGTCGGGTCTGATTGCGGGAGAGGCGCTGTGCGGCTTGGCGATTGCGGGCCTCGTGGGTTCGGGCCGCGACGTCACGCTGGTCAAGTGGAACCCGGAGAGCTTCATGCCGATGCTTCTGGCGTTCGTTGCACTTGTCATTTTGACGATTGTGATGGTCCTCGTCCCACTGGCCAACGCCGGCAGGCCTGAAGATCCGGCTCCGCCAACGGCGATTATGTAAGGTCAGAAGTTAGAGGTCAGAATGCAGAGGTAACCTGTGCTGCGAAAAGTGGGACACCTCTGCATTCTCACTTCATTTTTTGTTCCTCCGTGCTCCTCTGTGTACCCTGTGGTTAAATCTCTTCTGTGTCGATTGCCGAAAATATCGCGCGGACAAGGGAGCGGATCGAAGCCGCGGCACGCCGGTCTGGCTGCAATTCCGACGACATTACCCTGATGGGCGTGAGTAAGACGTTTCCGTCCGACCGCATTCGGGAGGCATATGCCGCCGGACTGCGCGTTTTCGGCGAGAACCGGGTGCAGGAGTTTGCCGGGAAAGTCGATGCGTTGCGCGATTTGCCGGGCGCCGAATGGCACCTGATCGGACATCTGCAGACAAATAAGGCCTCGAAGGCGGCAGAGCTATTCGACGTGGTGGATTCCGTCGACTCTGCGCGGATGGCAGAGAAATTGAACGCATTCGCGCAAAGTACAGGCAAGACGCTATCCGTCCTGATTGAGATCAACGTCGGCGGCGAGCAGGCGAAAAGCGGCGTTGCACCCGGCTCGGACGAACTGGAGCGGATACTGCAAGGTGCGTCACAGTGGGACCATCTCAAAATTCGCGGCCTGATGACCGTCCCGCCCTACACCGAAGATCCGGAAGGCTCGCGGCCCTTTTTCCAGCAGCTTCGCCAGATTCGCGACAATATTGCCACGCGGAAGCTGCCAAATGTCGGCATGGCAATTCTCTCCATGGGCATGTCACACGATTTTGAGGTCGCCATCGAGGAAGGGGCAACTTGTGTGCGCGTGGGGACGGCGATCTTTGGGGAGCGCACGAAAGCCGAGTAGAGACGGGGCTTGCCCCGTCTCGCAGATCGAGGCACGATCAACTGTGCCGTACTCGGCAAAGACGCGGCAAGCCGCGTCTCTACGGAAAAGATGATCGAGTTCAAAGAGTCGGTATCCGGTACAACTTTCGCAGTCAAAGTCCACCCGCGCGCGAAGAAGAACGCCATCACCGGCGAAGTAGGCGACGCCCTGAAGCTTGCCCTGACCGCCCCTCCTGTGGACGGCAAAGCCAACGAGGCATGCATTGAATTCTTCGCAAAACTTTTGAAGGTACCGCGTTCCTCCGTTACTATTGCAGCCGGTCAGAGCAGCCGGAATAAAGTAATTCGGGTGATGGGCTTGTCGGCAGAAGAAGTCCGGCAGCGACTGAAGATCTGAAGCTGGCGCACTATTTGTAAGTTCGCGGCTTGTATCTAAGTTGTCATGCTGAGCGCAGCGAAGGACCTGCTTTTTGCGGAGGACAGCAGGTGCTTCGCTTCGCTCAGCATGACAACCCATGTTGATGCATGAGGAGCACCATTGACCCTTTCTGAACGTTTCCACGAGATCCGTACCGGCTTCGAACGGCCCTTCTGGGTTGCGAACATCAGCGAACTTTTTGAGCGGCTTTCCTACTACGCCGCGTTCGCGTCCCTCGCGCGCTATCTGCATGAGACGCTCAACTTTGGAGTCGAGCGGGCCAGCAGCCTCACCGGGCTCTTCGGAGGCTTGGTCTGGTTTCTCGCTGCCTTCGGAGGAACGCTCGCCGACCGGCTGGGTTTCCGACGCTCTCTGTCGCTGGCCTACCTAATCCTCAGCTGCTCGTACTTCCTGATTGGGTCGATCGCGTCGCCGTGGTTCTCTCCCGTGCGAGGCACCGTGCCGCTGGTTGTACTGGTCACTTTTCTGCTGATGTTGCCGGCGCTCGGCGTCGCGTTGGTGAAGCCCTGCGTCGTCGGAACTACGGCGCGAGCTTCGAAGGAAAGCGTCCGCTCCATCGGCTACTCCATTTACTACACTCTAGTGAATATAGGGGGCGCGGCTGGGCCCTACGTCGCCTCCTATGTTCACCGGCACATGAGCGTCGAGAACGTGTTCCGCGTTGCCGCCCTCAGCGTGTTTGCGATGTTCTTCGCGGTGCTCTTGTTTTTCAAAGAGCCGCGCCGTGCAGATGAGCCGTCGGTAAGCCTCCTTCAGGCCGCCAAGAATTTTGGGACCGTGCTCTCGAACCCGCGCTTCATGCTGTTCCTTCTGATTTTTTCCGGATACTGGATCGTCTACTGGCAGGAATTCATCATCCTGCCGTTGTACATCCACGACTACATCAATCCGAAGACCGACACCGAGTTGATTCTGGTGACTGGCCCGTTGACCGTCATCTCGTTGCAAATGGTGGTCAGCCTGATCTCGCAGAAGATGCCGGCATTTCGCGCGATCACGTTGGGCACGCTGATCTCGGGTCTGGCGTGGATCATCCTCATCGTGCATCCGACAGTTCCGATGGCGATTGTTACGTTGTTTGCCGTGTCTCTCGGCGAGATCACGCAGTCTCCGCGCTATTACGAATATGTGTCCCGCCTTGCGCCTCCGGGCCAGCAGGGCACCTACATGGGCTTTGCGTTTCTTCCCATCGGTATTGGCTCGCTGATTGCCGGAAAGTTTGGAGGCATGCTCATCCACCACTTTGGCGAGGTGACGCATCGGCCAGAGCGCATTTGGTGGGCTGTAACCGGCGTGGGCGTGGCTACGGCGGCACTGCTCTGGATTTACGACAAGACATTGCGGACGGACGGCACTGCTCCGGCCAAGTAGGCCGTTGCCGCGAACATAGAACTGTGACGCCGGATCACAGCATTTTACCTGGCACTCCTCTTATCATGACCACCTCTTCGCCAGTTGAAGGGTTGCGACCTGTCGCTACTTGAGGAGGCTATGGCAAAGCGGGAAATCACTCCGGACTACATCGCGGACCACATCCGGCGCGTGTTGAAGGATGGCGGCTCGGCGCCGCACTCGGAAGAAGTTCAACATTTTTTCAAAGAAGAAGTGCAGTCGCGCGGCTGGTACGCCGCCGAACTGAGAAAGTTCGCGGTGCGGTTCCGGCGCAGCATCGTCCGGGAACGCGGAATGGATTTCCTGGTGCAGGTCGCCGACCAACTCTTCTCCGGCGAGGTTCTTGAAGAAAAGGCTATGGCCGTTCTCCTGCTCGAAAAACAAACCAGGCACCTTGGGGACAACGAATTTCAGTTGTTTGCCTCATGGCTGGACCGCGTCAGCAGTTGGGCCGATCACGATGCCCTGGCACACTATTTGCTGGCGCCAATGGTGGTCGCCGAACCTGCCCGTTGCCGCGAGGTTTTCCGTTGGGCAGACTCGGCGAATCGATGGCGTCGGCGCGCGGCTTGTGTGGCGCTAATCCGGGGAGCGCGCGAGCAGCAGTTCCGCACAGAGATCGTCCGGCTTTCGAATCAATTGCTGCACGACGAGGACGACATGGTGCAGAAAGGATTGGGCTGGCTGTTGCGCGAGGAAGTCAAGGCCGATCCCAAGGCCACCGTTCCGTACCTGATGAAGATCCGGAACAAGGCGCCGCGACTGGTGCTGCGCATCGCCTGTGAGACGCTGCCGATCGCTGCGCGCAAGCAAGTGTTGCTCGCAGAAACAAAACCTTAACCATAGGGGACGCAGAGGCGCACAGAGGAACTCTTGGGTGTCCCCTGTGAACCTCTGTGTCCCCTGTGGTAGAGCTCTTCTCCGCCCGTCAGTGGCCTTCTTCTTCCAGATATTTCTCCACTTCCAGAGCGGCCATGCAGCCGGAACCAGCGGCGGTAATGGCCTGGCGATAGCGGCGGTCCTGCACGTCGCCGCATGCGAATACGCCCGGCACTTTGGTGAACACGTTCTTCTGCGTAACCAGATACCCATCCGCATCGGTTTCCAGCTGGCCTTCGAAGATCTTGGCGTTCGGGATATGGCCGATCCCGAGAAACATAGCGCTGGTCGGGAATTCCCAGCTCTCTCCGCTCTTTAGATTGCGCAGACGCAGGGCGGTGACTTCCTTCTTCCCGACATCAAGAACGTCATCCACCACGGTATCGGTGAGAAAGGCGATCTTCGGATTGGCCTTGGCTCGATCCAGCATGATTTTCGAAGCGCGAAACTGCTCGCGGCGATGGATGAGCGTCACCTTGCTCGCAAAGCGCGTCAGAAAGGTCGCTTCTTCCATGGCCGAGTCGCCGCCGCCGATCACGGCAATCTCCTTGCCCGAGAAAAAGAAGCCATCGCACGTCGCGCAGGAAGAAACACCATGACCAATCAGCGCGTGCTCGTTCGGGAGGCCGAGCCAGCGCGCCGACGCTCCGCTAGCGATGATGAGCGTCCGGGTTTGAATGGTCTCTTTGCCCACGGTCAACTCGAACGGATGCTTGCTCAAATCAGCTTTGACCAGGTGGCCCATGCGATAGTCGGCGCCGAAACGCGAGGCCTGCTTGCGCATGTTCTCGATCAGTTCCGGGCCCTGGATACCCTCGGGAAAGCCGGGGAAATTTTCCACCAGCGTGGTCATCGACAGTTGTCCGCCCGGTTCATGGCCTTCGATCACGAGCGGTTTGAGGTTGGCGCGGGCAGTGTAGAGGGCGGCGGTGTGGCCGGCGCATCCCGAGCCCATGATCACAACATTGCGTATGTCCATAGTAGAAACAGTGGCTACTAAATAGATTCTGGAAAACAGATTTCGCTTCAAACCGCGATTCGACACGCAGCCCCTTCAGGGGGTGGTCGATGTCGAAGGACTTGCGGTATCGCTAAAGCGGTACCCTGATACGACTCTCCCACACCCGAAGGCTGCTACGGTTTCTTCTTGCTGCCGGTGCCCGTCTTGGTCGAAGTTCCCACGCCCAGGTGAGCCAGTTCCTGGGGTACCATTTTGTGCGCGCCCAGGGCGTCGCGATAGCGATCCATAATCGAACTGGCCGCGTGGAAGATCGGTTCATAGGCGGTCTGATCCGTCGCCGGGTTCCCTTCTGCTCCCGAGCACCGCGCCAGCACCACTGACGACTTTCCGAAACGTTCCAGTTTGACCCGCGAAACCGGCGTACTGGCCGACAGCATTGCGGTTGCGGAAGCTACTGCGGAAGCGCTGTCCTCAATCGAAACCTGCATCACATCTTTGGGGTCGCGCACGCGCAGCACCAGCGTCTCGACCATGTTCTTTGAATCCACGCTGAAGGAATATTGGACGTTGCTGAACAAGGTAGCGTCGGGAAACTCTCGCCGCACGCGAACCCAATCGGCCGCCGACACTGCGCCGGGCGGCAATGGTTGCATGCCGGGAATGGGAGTGTTCTGGTCAAGAGTGGAATGCCCGCGCGCTACTTCGTAATCCTTGCTGAAGGCCGGCTTTGCCGGTACCTTGGCGAGCGCCGAGGATAATTCCTTTTGTTCGTCGGCCGAAGGCGCGCATACGTTGAGGACGTTCACTTTTACCGGAGGCTGCTGCTGAGCAGACACCAACGCAGCCATCGCCAGGACCGTTGTGAGGATCAGGCTCTTGTGAGGGAACACGGCGAAATTGTATCAGGGGAATACAGAAGTTAGAGGTCAGAAGTCAGATTTCAGAAGTGAAACCCTATGAGTTAAGGCAGCAACGTTTCAGCCAAAAGTAAACCTGACTCCAATCCCTTGAGCATCAGAGGGGTTCACTTCTGCAATTTGACGTCTGACTTCGGCAATTCCCTACCCGGCACTTTCCTCACTGGCACCATGCCGGCGCAGTAACTGAGGCAGATTCTGGGAAAACGCCGAGCGCGGCAGCACCATGTCACAGCCTACTTCGTGCGCTTTCTGCTTCAAATCGCCCTGGACGTGCGAGAGGAAGCCGATAATCGACGTACCCTTCTTCAGCTTGCTTTTCAGTTTCGGAATGAGCGTTAGAGGTTTGGCATTGGCATTGTTCAAGTCGAAGATGATCAGGGAAGGCTTCTCTTCGCCATTGCTCTTCATGCGGTCGGTAAGTTCCTTCTCGTTCTTCACGAACTCTACCTTCACATTCATCTTGCGGCCGGTGTCCTGAATCTTGCTCAGGAAGAACAGGTCCTCGACGAAGGCAAAGACTCGCGAAGCCGCATCCTCCCGCGGAGCGGGCAGCGGCTCAGGATCGACCACGGGGTACGACGACGAAAACCCGGGCCGCCGTGGCCCTCTGTTGCCATTGTCGCCATTCAAATTGGCGCGGTAGCTGTGGTCCATGGGAGCGGTGAAAATGCCCTGGTGCTCCCCGCGCTCGCGGCCCATTGGGCCTCCTGCGCCTCGTCTAGGCGGACGCCGTCCACGGCGCCGTTTATGCTTCCCTCCTCCGGCGGAGGGATGTCCGGGTCCTGCATTCATAATTTTTCTCTTGTTAATCCCCGGCCTGGATCACAGGCCTGATTGTTTCGTCTTCCTCTTGCGGTCGGCACGTTCAGATGCGTGCAACTGGCACACCGGCTACCGGCTGACCAAACCCCACATCGGCTGGATGCTATTTTCGAGAACGATGTTCAAACTATCTCTAACTCTAGGCGCCTGGAGTTTTTTGGCGCGAACGGCCAGCCTAGAAGCATGGCCATTGGGAACAATCTTGATGTTACTCATGAAACCACCGACTGCGCAAGGGGGGGAGCAACCTTAGTTTTCCACATTCAAGACATTACCGAAGTGAACAAGCCGGGCGTAGCAAAACTGGAGTTCCCCGAAATCCAGCGTGGGAAGGGCGTCCGGTATTCCGCGGAGGCGGTTGGTCGCAACCTGCCAGGCTCATCTGAAGTTCCGCTCCGGCACGCCGATGTAGTAGAGGTGAAACCCGCTCCTTCCATGGAGAAAGCCTCTGCATTTCCCAAGCTTGCGTTGCCGGGACAACGCTTCGTTGCCCGCCAGCCCATTCTTGACCGCGTGCAGAAGGTGTTCGGGTACGAAATTCTCTTCCGAAATGGTGTCGAGAACTATTTCAACGCCGACCCGGAACTAGCGGCTCGCTCCACGCTCGATAGCTCCCTGCTCTTCGGTATCGAAACGCTTTGCGACAACCGCCGCGCTTTCATCAACTGCACGCGCGAGGTTCTCTTCAAAGACCTGATTACCTTGCTGCCTCCCAGCCAGGCTGTGGTCGAGATTCTCGAGACGGTTGAGCCCGAAGACCGCGTCATCGCCGCCTGCAAGCGGCTGAAAACCGCCGGCTATCTCATCGCCCTCGATGACTTCGCCCCCAACGATCCGCGCATACCGCTTTGCGAGTATGCCGACATCATAAAAGTCGACGTGCGGGCAACCCGCCCCGAGGAACGGGCCGGCATGATGCGCCGGTTCGGGTCAGCCAAGTGCAAGATGCTGGCGGAAAAGCTCGAGACCCCGCACGAGTTTCACCAGGCTCGCGACATGGGATTCGTATACTTCCAGGGATATTTTTTCTGCCACCCCGAAGTGGTCATCGGCCGCGAAGTTCCTGCCAGCCGCTTGCACTATATGCGGCTCCTGGAAATGGTTTCGCGCACCGAAATTGACATGCGCGAACTGGAGAAGATGCTCAAACAGGAGACCTCGATTTCCTACCGCCTGCTCCGCTATCTGAACTCCCCGATCTTTGGATTTTCCCTCGAGATCAAGTCCATCCGCCATGCCATGGCCGTTCTTGGAGAACGGGAGATGCGGCGCTGGATCCGGCTCGTGGTCACCGTGGGCGCGGCCGAGCAACGGTGTAGTGAACTGGTGCTGATGGGATTGGCCCGCGCCCGTTTTTGCGAACTACTCTCAAAACGGCTGCCATCGAACTCTGATTTATTCCTGATGGGGCTGCTCTCGGTCATGGACGCGATTCTTGAGGTCAGCATGGAAGTGCTCCTGGAACAACTGCCCGTGGACCACGAAATCAAGGCCGCGCTGCTCGGCCAGAACAGCAGGCTCCGGCCGCTCTACCAGCTCATGGTGGCTCAGGAATCGGGGGAGTGGTCCCAATCCGCCGCACTCGCGAAACGATTGAAACTGAATGATGAGGAGGTCGCTTCGACCTGGTGGCAAGCCCTGCAATGGGCGCAGGAAGAGGAGCGGCTGCTCGAGGCCGTGGCGGCGACCGGCACGCCGGTCGTAGCGGTCCTGATGTCGGGCCGGCCGCTTGCGGTGCCGTGGGCGGCGGAGCACGT
>JAIQFA010000180.1 GCA_020073525.1 Terriglobia bacterium | reverse complement strand
TGCCCTCCCAGACCCTGGTCTGGATCCTGGAGGATACCCATCTCCAGGGCGAGGAATTCACCATGGGGGGGCGGCCGGTGCAGCTCACGCTCATTCCCCCCAAACCCCAGCCCCAACCCGGCTCCGCGAATCACCACCACCTCCCTGCCAGGAGGCCAGACGGGTGCTTCCTACTCACAGACGGTGGCTGTGAGCAGTGGAGCTCCTCCGTACAGCCTCTCAGTGACTGCGGGTTCGCTCCCAGCAGGCCTTTCTCTAAATTCTTCCAGCGGCGTAATCAGCGGCACGCCTGGTGTCGGGGGCTCCTTCAGTTTCACAATCACGGCGACCGACCGAGCCAGCGCAGTTGCCTCCCAGGCGTACACGCTCGCCATCAGCTCGACGTCAAGCCTCAGCATTACCACGGCCTCACCGCTGCCCGGCGGCACCGTGGGCGTCGCCTACTCGCAGACACTGGCCGCTTCGGGAGGTACCCCGTCGTATAGCTGGTCGGTCACGGCGGGCACTCTTCCGGGAGGGCTTTCATTGAGTTCGGGCGGAGCGCTCACCGGTAGGCCGACGTCAGCCGGCACCTTTACTTTCACCGTGCAGGTTTCGGACAGCAAAAGCGCGACGGCGAACAAGCAATTCAGCGTGACGGTCATAGCGAACGCGTCCAGTCTCACCATCACTACGACCTCGCCGCTGCCCGGCGGCGCGATCGGCGTCGCCTACTCGCAGACGCTGGCCGCTTCTGGAGGAACACCGCCTTACGCATGGTCGATCGCGAGCGGGGCTCTGCCAAGTGGCTTGGCTCTAAGCGCGGTGAGCGGCGCGATCAGCGGAAGTCCGACGAGTCTCGGCTCGTTCTCGTTCACGGCGCGGGTCACGGACAGCTCCACGGCCAGCGCCGACCAGCCGCTCTCGATCACGATTGCAGCCAGCCCGCCGCCCGCGACGATGAGTCTTACCGGCGTGCCCGCGACAGCAGCTTCGGCGCAGCAAGTAACCTTCGACCTGACCCTCTCTTCCGGATTTCCGAGGGTGATCACCGGGCAAATTACGTTGACCTTCCAGCCCGATGCCGCGGTCCCCAAGGACGATCCCGCGATTCAGTTCTCGATCGGCGGCCGAACTGCCAACTTCACGATTCCGGCCAATACCACTCATGCCGTGTTTGCGGCGAATCCGATGGCTTTCCAGACCGGTACCGTGGCTGGAACCCTCACGCTGGCGGTCATCTCGGATCTGCCCGGCAGCAATTTCAATCGTTCTATTGCCGTGGCCCGTGCCGCTCCTGTGATTCAGAGCGCCAGCGTTGTTACAAGTTCCTCAGGATTTCAAGTGCGGGTGGCTGGGTTCTCCAACTCACGAGAACTTGTTAGCGCGACCTTCCACTTCACCGCCGCATCCGGCCAGATCATCCAGACGACAGATTTGAGCGTAAACCTCTCCGATTTGGCTGGTCAGTGGTTCTCGGCTAGCAACTCGGCCCAGTTCGGCGGTCAGGTACTGCTCGTCGTACCCTTTACTGTCCAACAAGGGAGCTCAAGCGGCTTGTCTTCGGTGTCCGTACAACTGAAGAACGGGCAGAGCGACTCGGCGGCAGCGACTGCGAATTTCTGAATCTCGCTGTGCCCGTCCGGTTCATCTCACGTAGGAGTAGAGGTAAATGCCGCCTTGCTTTGCATTCAAAGTCACAGTGCGGACGGGATGGCCATCCGTATCCACCACCCCAGGCGGCAAGTTCAACGTCTGGAGGGGTGCGCCCGGCTCATTTACCAAAACGAACCCATTTGAGAAATCTCTCCGCCACAGCATACCACCGGGATTGGGGGTCCACGCATAGCGCGCACTGAGTGCAGCTCCCAGGTTGATTGAGTATAGACGTGCCGGCCAGTTTCCGGGTGTCTGCTCCGCTATGCCAAAGCAATCAAAGCCATTATTGATCAAGAAATAGTTGGCCAGCGAATAGGTTTGGTCCGCCAGGTAGTAGTCCTCAATCACGACGGCACTTCCGAGCGAGTGGACCCGATCGACAAAACGCATCAGCGTAGATAGAGCGAACTGGCCCGTTCCCCCAGTTAGACCACCGTCTCCAAATCCCCTCTCCACGTTGACATAGTTTGCCGCCGCGATCTGCCGGCCGACGTATGGATCCTGCGAGTTGCTGCCGGCATACCACACCGAGTTGTGGAGAATCTCAACCGTAGGTGGCAAGGAGGCGCGGATCAATTCTACGAGCTGGGCGAAGTAGTTCTCCCAGGAACTGGACCTCATCAACTGGTGGGTATTCGAGTCGATGGGTGTCACCCAGTAGCCGTTTCCGTCACCCACCGCCATCTGCAGGTTCACGTCGTCCAGCCAGAGTCCGCGATACCCGTAGGGCGTGGCCCCGCCTGCCGAAAGGGCAGTGCGAATCTGAGAGATCTGGTAATTGCGAAATGCCGGATTTGCAATGTCGCCGGCGTATTGAGGGCATGTTCCATTCGAACACCCCCAAGGAATGTAGAGGTTCCTGCCGTTTGCGTCCTTCAGAATCCATTCCGGATGTTGCGTCACCACGGGCGAATTCGCGTAGATCGCGTAAGAGTCGCAGTAGACCCACCCGGCTGGCATCCACGATAACTTCTGGTCAAAGAACGGAGAGAATGTGCCAATTCCCCATACGTGGTCGCGAATGAAGGACTGCATCTCCGGGTTGCCGGAAGTCGTATATGGGTCCCAGATCGGTCCGGCCAGCTGAAAGTATCGGATGCTTCCTGTCGCCGCAGGCAAGCTAACTGGCGTCAACCCAATGACTGCAAGTGTGAAAAAAAAGGTTGCCTTTTGAATCATAGTCGTTCTTGCACTTCTAGTCGAAGACTCGGCGGGAAATTCTCAAAAACGTGCCTGGGTGAGCCTGTGTGCGTGAACGAGAGGAGCCAGCTGCGTGAATGCGTGGAAGGCACGGGCGGAATGACGCCGCCCAAATCAAGAAGCCACCTGCACTACTCTAATACTATCAGATCTGAATCAATCAAATTATCGGAAGGAAGAGGGCTGGGCGAAATGGCGGTTAATTCAAATTAAAGTGGTTTTGCATCTCGCTGTTTTTTTCGGAATTCCTGAAGGCAAACCAGAGGGCCGATTGCAGAGCGGGTCGCGCTGTGGAGGAACCACAACGCAAGGCGTAACAACAAACTGTCATGCCAAGCAACGGGCCCGCATGGCAACGCCGCCGACACGTGACGACGCCGTTAACAACTGAATCTAGAGCGCTCCCGTCAGCAATACGCTGAATGGGTCCTTAGGTTGCCCGGTGTGTGCAATTTTGACCCGGCAGTGCAAACCCTGGATGTGTGAGAGGCAGAACAATCGTGAGCATAGCCTACCAAAATCAGGGCCGTGGTGCAGCCATCCACCGATTATTCTGTCTTATACAACACTTTGGAAATTACTGTGCCGATGATTCCTCGTTGAGGCAGCTCGCATTTGGAGCTTGTCCAAAATCGTACGTTAATCGCAGAGTAAGGCTACCAACGGGGCGGAGCATGGCCAAAAACGCAACTTTGGTCAATCCTAGAGAACTATAATACTTTCTCCACGCTAGGGCTGCACGCTGCGACGTCCAACTTCCAACTATTGGTGTGAGATGAATTGGATCGAGTCTTCGCCGCAGAGTTCGGAATTACTTTGGTATGTAGTAGGGTCAAAGCGAATGCCGAGTGGAAGGTTGCGCAAAGTCTCACGAATCGCGGCCTTGGCACTTTTCTCCCAGTACAAAAACGGCCGAGCAAGCAGAAGAAGCGGGGGCAGGTCGAAATCCCGCTGTTTCCCGGTTACGTGTTCGCTCAGTTCGATTGCCGCGCGGCGCTGCCCGTTGTGACTTGCCCGGGAGTCGTGCATATTCTGTGCCGCGGGACCGTCGCGGAACCGGTAGACCCCGTTGAAATGTATGCTCTGCAATCCGTCTCGCGTTTGGCGCAGTCGGTTGAACCGCTTCCCACGTTCACAGTTGGGCAAAAAGTAAGAATCAGCAGCGGGCCCCTGAGTGACGTGGAAGGCATCGTGCTCCGCGACGACGGCCGCCAGAGGCTCATCGTGTCCGTCTCGCTTTTGCGACGGTCAGTCGTCGCGGAAATCGATCGGGAGTGGCTGGAAGACTTGAAACTCCCCGGGGAAGTTGCCCGGTGGGTTCCGATCGGGGTGTAGGGCGGGATGTGGAGGATTGTCATGAATAGATCCCATTTCTGTTGCCAAATAGCGTTGACGTCGCTCGTGCTTTGGTACGTGCCGGCCTGGGCAGCGGATGAAGCTGGGAAGACGCCTATCGATCGAGGGACAGTGACCGAGGCAACGGGCGGCACGCTTTACCATCTCGGGCCAGGCGACGAGATACGTGTGCAACAGCCTAACGCGGAAGAACTGGATGGCAAGGTCGCCCGAATCGACGATATGGGATTTGCCACTCTGCCCCTGGTTGGCAAACTGCAATTGGGCGGACTTACAGTCGAGCAGGCTCAATCGCTGATTTCATCCCGCCTTTCCGACCTTCTACTCAAACCAGAACCGATTGTGTCAATCGCAGAATACCGCAGCCAGCCTGTTTCCGTGGTCGGCGCCGTGAATACTCCCGGCGTCATTCAGCTTCAGGGCAGAAAGACTCTGATGGAGATGCTGTCATTGGCGGGCGGGTTGCGGCCGGACGCAGGCGGTCAGGTCGAAATCACTCGAGAGGTAACTTATGGGCGAGTTCCGGCCGGCAAGGAAGCCACGGATCCGTCCGGAAAATTCAGTACGGCAAAGATCGAAGTTGCCAAGATTCTAAACGGAGACAATCCGTCCGACAACATTGTGATCTTTCCGCATGATGTCATCTCCATCCCGCGCGCGGAGCTGATCTATGTAACTGGAGAAGTTCATAAGCCCGGAGGCTTTCCGCTTACCACGAACAGCGCGGTATCAGTCCTTCAGGCGATATCTTTGGCTGAAGGGCTGGGCCCCCAGGCTTCAGCTAAAAATGCGAAGATCTTTCGCCCGCGTGGTGACGGTTCAGAAAAACAAGAGATTCCCGTCAATGTCGCCGGGATTCTTGCCGGAAAGGCCAGTGACGTGACTTTGATGCCGCGCGACATTTTGTTTATTCCCGACAGCATGAGCAAGAAAGCGGGTGTTCGGGCAGCGGAGGCTGCAATACAAACAGTGACAGGCGTCGTTATCTGGCGCAGGTGAAACCCATGCAAATCACGAGAACCGATAACCGTCGTCATGCGCCCAGCCGCGCGGGGTACCGGCTGGAATATCCTTCTCTTCCAACGCCCGGTTACTGGGACCTTTTGTGGACCCACAGAAACGTCTTTGTTGGAAGCGTGGTCGCATGCGTTGTGATCGCCGCTGTTTTCAGCTTTTCGACGACTCCTGTGTATCAGGCCAGGGGGTCACTCGAATTGCAGACACCGCCGGCGGCAGCCTACGGCGCACGGGACAATGAAGGCGCTAGCCCGGTGACCGGGCAGCCGTTTGATGCCTATCTCGAAACCCAGATTGGGATCCTCCAGAGCGACACTCTGATCCGCAGGGTCATCACCCGATTAAATCTGGGAGAGCAGATCAACGGTCGGAAGCCGTACGGCTTGGCGGCGCTTTGGACGAAACACCTTCCTGGGGCGCCTCCAAAATCCGCAGCGAACGGCGAGGATGTCTTCGACGTCGCAAGGAAGAGTCTTACGGTCAGACAATCGCGCCTCAATAACCTGATCGAGATTCTTTACAGCGGAAACGATCCAAGACTGGCGGCGAATTTTGTTAACGCGCTAGCGGACGAATATCAGCAGCAGAATCTTGAGACGCGCTGGCAGATGTCGCAGAACGCCGGGAATTGGTTTGCGCGCCACTTGGTCGACTTTCGCAAGCAATTGGAGGCTTCTGAGAACGAACTACAGAACTATAGCCGGGCTCAAGGTCTTTTGATCGTGTCGGACTCAGACAAGGATAGTGTCGCCAAGGAGCGCCTTTCTCAATTACAGGAGGCGCTGTCGCGCGCGCAGTCGGAGCGGATGACGCGCCAGGCACAGATGGAGATGGGCGCCAACAGCACTCCCGATTCGGTGCCGCAAGTGCTGGATAACACCGAACTCAAGGAATACCAGGTCAAGATTTCGGACTTGCAGCGCCAGCTTGCGGAGTACAAGCAGCTTTACACCCCAACCAACCCGAAAG
>JAIQFA010000179.1 GCA_020073525.1 Terriglobia bacterium | reverse complement strand
ACTCCGGACTCGCCATGAGAACCTACGGTCTTCCTCTCCCCGAGCTTGTTTTTCTCCGTGTCTCTGTGTCTCGTGGTGAAATGGACTTGTGCAACTTCGCCAGGCTTTGAATGCAGCAATCGAGCGGCTGACTTCCGCGTGCGTTCCTTCGCCGCGCATGAATGCGGAGCTGCTCATCATGTTCACGCTCGATTGCGATCGCGCATACCTCTACGCGCATCCTGAACGAGAACTGACTCCCGATGAAATGCGGCGTTACGACGAAGCCCTCGCTCGGCGAGCTACCGGCGTTCCGGCGCAATACATCATGGGGCACCAGGAGTTCTGGGGGCTGGATCTTATCGTGTCTCCAGCGGTGCTGATTCCTCGTCCGGAGACGGAGCATGTGGTGGAGGCGGTGCTGGAACTTGTCTCGCGGGCTGACTCAAAGCAAAGGCAAGATCAAGATCAAGAGCCGCGGACAGGAGTGTCCGCGCCACACGAGCCATCTGCCCCACACGGGCTGCGGATCGTCGACGTGGGTACTGGTTCGGGAGCGATTGCACTTGCGCTGGCAAAAGAGCTGCCATCGGCTGAGATCCACGCAACAGACATTTCTCTTGAAGCGCTGGAAGTCGCTCGGGCCAATGCGGCACGGCACGAACTTACTTCGCGAATCGAGTTTCACCGGGCTGATTTGCTGGGCGGATTGCCACCGTCTTCGTTCGACATCGTGGTTTCGAATCCTCCTTACGTCGGAGATTCGGAGGAAGAATCGGTGCAACTCGAAGTGCGCAAGTTTGAGCCGCGGAATGCGGTGTTTGCGGGGCCGACGGGCGTGGAGGTGATCGAGCGGCTGATTTCGCAGGCGGCGGGAGCGCTGCGACCGGGGGGATGGCTGGTGTTCGAAATCAGCGGAACGATTGCCGATCGGGTGCGGGAACTGCTATCGAACTGGGACGAAGTCGCGATCAGGAACGATCTGCAGGGAATTGCGCGGGTGGCCATGGCGAGAAAAACCACGAGGGGCCGAAACTGAGAAGCCCCTCGTGATCTCATGCGACGCCGCGTTCCCCAAGAACACGCCGCTGAGATGTCTGACACCCAAACTTGCGTTCCCGTAGAGACGCGGCTGGCCGCGTCTCCTGCTGCAACGGGAGCCGGGGCAAGCCCCGTCTCTACAGAAAAACTTCTAGAACGTCACGCGCACTCCGAGCTGGGCGGCAAACGGAATGCCGACGGTTGTCCCGGGGCCGAAGAAATCTCCCAAACCGCCAGAGGGGATTTCGAGCTGCTTCAGGCTGGTGACGGGCACGGTTGCAGAACAGTCCGCAACCGTGCAAATAGCGGTGACGTTGCCGCTTGCGATATCGCCGGCAGGGACCGGCAGCACTGCTATGTTAGCGACGAAGTTAGCTCCGGGATTGTTGCGGTTGAAGAGATTAAAGAACTCGGCGAACGGGTTTAACTGCAGGTGCTCACCAATCTTGATGGGGCGGCTGACGCGCAGGTCCATTTGGATGTAGGGCGTTCCGCGGAAATCATCGAGGCGGGTCGGCACTCCATTCACGGAAATGCGTCCACTGCCGTCCGCGTTGGTGATGGTGTACGGGCGCGCGCTTTCACCCTGGGTGATGGTGGTTATTTCGAAACCACCGGGAGCGTGCACCGTCCCGGCGATTACAAAGCGGTGGCGAGAATCCTCTCCCGACGGGCCGTAGTCACCGGGGCCGAAAGGATTGAACGGATCGCATACACCATTCACATAGTCAAAAAGTTCTCCCAGAACGCAGCCCCAGGTTTTCGCCTGCGCGAGCGTGTAGTGCGCCGTCAGGCTGAAACGCCGGGAGACATTGCCCTGTACCCGCAACATGAGCGCGTCATAACTGGAGCGGTTGTCAGACTTGAAGAGATCGAATTCATTGAAACCGTAGCCTCGATACCCGTGGTTGCCTTGTTCGTGCGTATAGTCGGCGCTTGCAGTCCAGTGTTCATTGAACGCATGTTGCACGCCGCCAGTGATATGGATGGCGTATGGCGTTTTGTAGTTGGGATCGATGAAGGACGGGGGTGCGATGGAATTCGGGTTCACCGCCTGAAATGCAGTGGCCCATCCCCCCTGCGCCAGATCGTTGTAGAACATGCCGAAACCAGCGCGAATCACCGTCTTCTCGCTGCCGCCGGGAGAGTAGGCGACACCAAGGCGAGGCGCGATTTGCTTGCGGTAATCGTGAGGGACCGCAGCCGGAACTCCGTTTAACGGGAGCGTGGCAAAGACTGGATTCGCGGTCTGACTGAGGCCGGAAGCAGTGAACAATCCGAAGGTTGTCTGATAACGCAGGCCGTAGTTGACCGTGAGATGGTGCGAAACGCGCCAGGAGTCCTGAGCGTAGAGCCCGAGACGCTGAACGTTTTGCGAGAAACGGCCGTCGCCGGAGGGAGTGAAAGAGCAGGTGATGCCGGAATTCGGATCCGGTGGTGGATTGTCACACTGATTGGCCGGAGGGACGAAGTAAAACTGCGATTCATTGGCGGCATAGAAGTCGGGGTTGTTGGGATAGACGATGAACTGCTCCGCGGTCGCTGGAAATGCTCCGCCCAAGACAGGCTCGTGAATGAAATTGATACCGAACTTGAGAGCGTGACTTCCTGCAACGTGGCTCAGGTCGTAGCGCGCCTGATATTTGTCCTGATTGCGCAGGGACGGAAACAACGTGATGGGTGTGGCGAACTGGTTGTCGCCGAAAGTTTCAAAGCCGGAGACAGTTAATGCGGTCGAACTGAAGGGGAAGGCCAGCGCAAAGCCGAGGTCCGAGTTGCGCGTCTGGGTGAGGTGCAACAGGCTGGCATTGAGCACCAAATTTCCGAGCCAGGTCGGACTGAACGCATAAGTATTGCTGAGGACCGTGTTCCAGTAGTTGTTGTGCGTGGTCAGTCCGGTGGAGGGCAGCGTCGCCTGCTGCACCAGATTGTTGTGCGTGAGGTAACTGTCTTGCGACGTGCGCAAAAACCATTGCGATTTCGAAGACTGCGCCCAATCAAAACGCAGCGAGCCGATGTAGTCGCGGAAAGGGATGGGTACATTTGCGGGAACAGGGATGGAAGAGACTCCGGCAATCAGGCCATCCGCAGCCAACTGCGCCAGAGCATTGAATTGCGTGGTGCTGTCGGGACTGTAGGCAATGCTGGCATTTTCATGCACATGCTCGAATGAAGCGAAGACCCAGAATTTGTCTTTTACGATCGGGCCGCCGAGCGTAGCCACGTAGTTCTGCCGGGAAAATGGCTGCTTGGGATTCGGCGCCGGATTCTCAATTGGGAAGCGCGCATTGAGCGATGCCGCACGTCCGTAGAAAGCCCCGCTGCCGTGCCACTCGTTGGTACCGTGCTTGGTAGTGATCACGACTGACCCGGCGGTGGTGCCGCCGGTGTCGGCATCTTCATTGGCTGTGCGCACGTCGAATTCCTGAATGACATCCGGCGAGAAGTTTTGCAGGAAGCCGCCGATCCAATCGTCGGAGTTGTCGGCGCCGTCGACGGACAGCTCATTATTCAAGCCCGAGCTTCCGCCGGTGGAGACCGCGGTGATGCGAGCCTTGGTGGGATCGGAGGGCTCGACCGGTTCCGTTCCGGGCACTAAGTAAGCGATGTTAGCAAAGCTGCGTGCTGCGAGCGGAAGAATTTCGAGATCCCGGCTGCCGACTACTCCCTGATGAACCGCGCTGGCTGTGTCAATCGACTCGGTCGTGATCGACGAAGAAGTCGTCTGCACATTCACCATCTCGCGTGCATTTTCCGGTCTTAGCGTAACGGTAATATCCCGTACCAGGCTGACGGCAACGTCGACATCGGACGTGGCCTGGGCAAAGCCCTTGGCCGTCACGGTGACTCGATAGGAACCGGGTAGCAGGCCCTCAATGCGAAACTCTCCTCGGATATCGGCCGTTGCCTCGCGTGTGATGGAAGAGCCGGTGGATTCCACGACGATCCGGGCACCGGCCACGCGCGCCGCGCTCGCGTCCTGAACTTCTCCACGAAGGGCGCCATTCGGATTCTGGGCCCGCAGGAGCGAAGGAATCGAGACGAAGAGCAAGAGAAAAATCGGAAGGACAGCGGCGTTTTTCAGCGAACTTGATCGGCGTATGTCCCAGACTGAAATCTTCGCGAGCATCTAGAAACCATCCAACGAAAAAAGGGATTGCCGCTGACAGATTTGCTAAGGGGAAAATGGCCCGCGCGGCGAAGCGGACTAGCTCAACGAGAGTAACGGCAGGGGCCAACTACTACCAGAGATAGTGGCGTAAAAATCGTGGCGACGGAAGTATTGCGGCTGCTTGCGGAGCGAGGACATCCAGCCCCTAAAGGGGCCTTTCGTTGCGAACAACTTCGGCATCGCTAAAGCGATGCCCTGATACAAAACAGGAGCCAACTCGACACAAAACGGAGTTTACCTGCACCGGGTTAGCTGGTAGCGAAAAGCCAGCAGCTTCTAGCGAACCAGCCACTCGGTGACTTCGTGGGTCAGGGCGAGAGCGGGGCCGTAAGTGGCACAGACGCACAACAGGGTCACCAGCACGGGGGGAATCACGTACCACAGGCCATTTCGGCGCTGATTTGCTTTGCCCGTTTCATCCCACGCGAGAAGGCGGGTCACGCGTGCGCTGATGGATCCGGTGACAAAGCCCACGGTGCAGACCGGGGCGGCTTCGACGGGAACCAGGCGGGAGAGCTTGACCAGCGCCGCGGCCAGGTCAACGGCGTCATCCAGTTTCGAGACGGCCGCATCATCGGCGGCGAGTTCCGCTGCCTGGGACCAGGCGCTTTCCAGCTTGGCCATGCCGGGGAAGGGACAAAAGCGGAAAACGAGTTTCTTCAGGTTGTCGCGAGACTGCATGTGCGCGAGTTCATGCTTGAGCGCGATGTGCAGTTCGTCATCACTCAGAAGTGCAACCGTGGATTCTGAAACCAGCACTCTCGGTTTGCGGACACCCACCAGCGTGAGCGGAGGAGCCTCGCGCCGGGATCGAAACGTCACGGTCTGCGCTCCGGCATCCATGGGACGCGCGCCTTCCAGCCAACGCGCCACCACGCGAGAAGTCTTGGTCTGGGCGGTAATCACGCGGAAGCAGCCACAGGCAATCAGCAGGAGCGCGCAAATGCCCAGCGCAAGTGGCGTCGAGCCCATACCCTCATCGATCGCACGCGGCTCCAGCAGATCAAACGACGGCACCACGAAGGCGAAGGTAATCACGACCGAAGCTACCAACGGGAAAACGCGCAGAGCGAAGAACAAATCAGCCAGGCTCTTTTCCCGGACACGCAGAACATGCAGTGTGCGCCACGCAACGGCCACCAGCGCGGAAAGGAGACAGTAGAGCAGAACGAAAAAAGCGAGCGAAACTGCAATTCCGCGGAGGGCAAACATCAGCGTTGCTCCCGGGCCTTGCTTTCCTGGCTTTGAATCTCGCGGCGTTTGCGTTCGACGAGAAGTTGCAGTTCGTCCAGCAACTGCGCGTCATGGGCGCTGACAGCTTCCACCAAGTACGAGAGCGGCAGCAATGAAGCGTCGCCCGACCCCAGCAATTGCCGGATGCTCTCCAGCGCGTTGACCCGTTGCAGCTCTTCAACACTGTGGCGTGGTGTGTAGCGGAACGCCCTGCCTTCGGCAACCCGGTCGAGCAGACCCTTCTTGTAGAGACGGTCCATGGTGGTCATCACCGTGGTATAGGCCTGATGGATCTTGCCATGGGCAAGGACTTCGCGAACCGTGGCGTTGCCGTGCGCCCAAAGTTCTTCCAGCACCTGCTGCTCGAAAGGACCGAGCTGCGGCCGGGAACTGGATCCGAAAATTGAGAAGGCTTTCGTCATTGCCAACTGCAAGCGCTTGCCCGAAGAGAATACCATTCGGAGATGAGGCCCGCACCCAAAAACTGGATAAATCTAGGATCCACTCAAGAAAGGCACAAACTTTGCACAAATCGTGCACAGCCGGGACGGAAAGGTCGCCCCTCTGGGAAGCGCAGACAGTGTGAGATTTGTATCAGGTCATCGTTTCAGCGATGACACGAATGGCCACAAAACGAATACGCCTTCAGGCGCTGGGGTTGGAAATGTGTCAGCCCGCCACCTCAGCGGCTCAAAGCTGCTTTCTAAAAAAGTCGTCTTTCGGCATCGCTAAAGCTAAAGCGATGCCCTGATACGAATCTCA
>JAIQFA010000055.1 GCA_020073525.1 Terriglobia bacterium | reverse complement strand
ATGTCATCTTCTTCCGACAAATATTCAAACAAACTCTGTGAACAGCGAAAACTGAATGGAGATCCTTGCCAATCTCCCGCTCTCCGCGACAAGAGGTTTTGCCACTATCACGAGCATGCGGGCCCACCGCCGATCGACATCAACAACGCCGACTCCAACCCTTCTTTTCACGTCTACCTCCCCGTCCTCAAAGATGCCGCTTCAATCCAGTCGGCAATCTCAGAAGTTTGCGAGATGATGCTGCACCGCCGCATCGAGCCGAAAGAAGCTTCAGCTCTGTTCTACGCCATGCAGGTCGCCTCCTCGAATTTGGACCACCTGGCCGCGAACAAAAATCAGAAGCTAATTTCGAACACAAATTCAGATACGAGTTCTAGAAAGACTTCTGAAAACAACTCCGAGAAAACGTCTCCCGCACCCGACGCCCAGCCGTCATCAAAACCTGATCGCGTGCCGCTAGGGACAATTCAAGCCTGCGCGCAGCGACGGCGATCCGTGGTTTGAGCAAATGATTTGTTAAACGGTCAGCGGCTGATGTTCATTAGGATTTTATGGTCCGACATCGAAAACATCGGTGATGACGAAATCGTCGGCGATGCCGGCTTTCACCGCTAACTGCGGTTGCGCTCCGGACTTATTCAGCTTGTACATCGCCTCCAGCGTGCGCAGGATGTTCACGTGAGTGATGCCCTTCCCTTCGGCGTATTCGCCAGGATTGATGTGAGCCCCGGCAAAAATGGTGACGATCTGATTCCTCTTATCTTGATTCGTATTCGCAGGATCGGTCAGGCCGCCCAGCAGTGGAGCGTCACCGCTCTCATCAAAAGTAAGGATCAGCAGGCTGTTGTGGTCCTTGGCCCAGTTGTAGTAGCCGTCCAAGTGCTCCTTCAACCAGAGGTCGCCGGCCGCAATGTTGAACGGAGGTGAACCATTGTGCATATCGTGGATGAGGTTGGGAATCACGAAGGACACCTTAGGCAGAGAATTGTAGTCCGTGGGAAAGTCTTCGTTGAATCGCAGGTTAGAGGATTCGGCAACCGTCTTGCCATTGGGCATTTTGCAGAAGCTGATCCAAGGAACATGCTTGCGGGCGTAATTCCCCTTAGTGCCTTGGTCGAAGCCAATGGCTGGCAGATCTTCCGAATACCCCTTGAAGGAAAGTCCCGCGCGGATCAGTTGCTCTCCCAAACTGCTGGTCGGGAAACATTTCGTCGGGAGTTTGTCGGTGAAGCCGACATTCTGGTTGCTGCCGGAAAAGAGCCAGAGATAATTGCCTTCGCTGTGGTGCTCCTCGGCATACATGCGAGTGAAACTCGCTCCCTGCGCCTTCAGAATGGAGTTGATATAAGGCGCTGCGGGATTCTTGATGATTTGCTTGTAGTCCTTATTCTCCTCGATAACGATCACGATGTGGTCGTAGACAGGGAGATTGGCCGGCCATGCGAGGGGCACCGAAGCGGAGGTTTGCGCCGGCTTCGGAACGTGCAGCTGAGCGGCGCAGGATAACAGGAAGGCGAGGACGATGGCGAACACTTTCATCTCTTCCATGCTCGTTGACTGCGCAGCGAGTGTCAAGAATAGGCGCGGAAAGCAGCAGGTCCTTCCCCTTCAGCTCCGTTCAGGGTCAGGATGACGAACGACATAAAAGATCGCTCGAATCAACCCCCAAACCATCCGCCATAGTAAAGTAGTAGTAAGCCCCAATTTGCAGTCCTGAGGAGTTTTCGATCTGAATCCGAGTATTCGCAACATCGCCATCATTGCCCACGTGGACCACGGCAAAACCACGCTGGTTGACGCCATGCTCCGGCAGAGCGGGACTTTCCGCGATAACGAGACCGTCGCCGAGCGCGTCATGGACTCCAACGATCTGGAGCGCGAACGCGGCATCACGATTCTTGCCAAGAACACGGCTGTGTTTTATGCGGGCGTAAAAATCAATATCGTGGATACGCCTGGCCACTCCGATTTTGGCGGCGAAGTGGAGCGCGCGCTCAAGATGGTTGACGGTGTCATGCTGCTGGTCGATGCCAGCGAAGGTCCGCTGCCGCAGACTCGGTACGTGCTCAGCAAGGCGCTGGAAGCGAACCTGAAGCCGATTCTTGTCATCAACAAGATCGACCGGCCGGACGCGCGTCCGCAGGAAGTTCTCAACGAGGTTTACGACCTCTTTATTGATCTCGACGCCAAGGAAGAGCAACTCGACTTCCCTGTCCTTTATACGAACGCCAAAGCAGGCACAGCTGCTGTGCATCAGGGAGCGGCGGGCGAAGATCTGCGTCTTTTATTCGAAGCAATCGTTGACACCATTCCCGCGCCGCAAGGAGACGCGAACGGGCCGTTGCAGATCCTGGTCGCGAATCTCGATTACAGCGACTACCTTGGCCGCCTCGCCATCGCCCGCGTTTTTTCCGGGACCATGAAGACCGGAGAAGACGTTGCCATCGCCAAGCGCGATGGGTCATTTCATAAGACCAAAATCACCAAGCTGTTCAGCTTCTCCGGGCTGAAGCGCACCGACATTACGGAAACGACGCTGGGCGACATCATTGCCGTCGCCGGCGTCGAAGGCATCACGATTGGCGAGACCATTACTGATGCGGAGAATCCCGCGCCACTGCCGCCCATCGTCATCGACGAGCCGACGATTGCGATGCTGTTCACTATCAACACGTCTCCGTTTTGCGGACGCGAAGGCAATTACGTCACGTCACGCAACCTGCGCGAGCGCCTGGACAAGGAACTGCTCACCAACGTTTCGCTGCGCATGGAAGAGACGGGCAGCACCGACTCGTTCAAAGTTCTGGGACGCGGCGAATTGCAGCTTTCCATCCTGATCGAGATGATGCGGCGTGAAGGTTACGAGCTAATGGTCGGCAAGCCCGAGATCGTCACCAAGCACATCGACGGCAAACTGATGGAGCCGGTCGAACACCTTACGGTTGATATTCCCGAAGAGTTTGTTGGCGTGGTCATGGAGCATGTCGGGTCACGCAAGGGCGAAGTCGCGAACATGCACAATCACGGCTATGGGCGAGTGCGCGTCGAGTTTCGCGTGCCCAGCCGCGGACTGATTGGGCTGCGAAGCACACTCCTCACCGACACACGCGGCACCATCGTCATGAACGCGCTTTTTGACGGATACATCGAGTGGCAGGGAGAAATTCCGCATCGTCCGACGGGCGCGCTGGTCGCCGACCGCGGCGGGGTTACGACCTCTTACGCTCTCTACAATCTGCAGGAACGCGGCGTGCTTTTCGCGGGCCCCGGCACTGACGTTTACGAAGGCATGATCATCGGCGAGAACGCGAAAGATACCGACCTCGACGTCAACATTGTGCGCGAGAAGAAGCTCACCAATATGCGGGCTTCGACGTCCGACGAAGCGATCCGCCTGGTCCCTTATCGCAATCTCAATCTTGAACAGGCCATCGAATTTATCGCCGATGATGAGTATGTCGAGGTCACGCCGAAATCCCTGCGGTTGCGGAAAAAGATTCTGCAATCGAACAAGCGCAAGCGAGGGTCGATGGCAACGGTCGAAGGCTGAGGCTCGTGCGGTCGCTGGTCGCAGGTCGGTAGTCGTTCGCGATTCGGTTTTTGCCAGCGACCAACGACTA
Organism: Terriglobia bacterium; assembly: GCA_020073525.1. Taxonomy (GTDB): domain Bacteria; phylum Acidobacteriota; class Terriglobia; order Terriglobales; family Acidobacteriaceae; genus Acidiflorens. Next base: position 31,899 of record JAIQFA010000055.1, on the reverse strand, counting down.
ACGACCCAGGACCGCCATGAAGCGCAGCGCACGAAAGCGCGAAACCGAAGACAAGAAAAAGCTTCGCATGTTCTTAATCCCCTGCAGCTGCGGCACCAGCTTTGCCGTAGCCGAGGATTACGACCGTCAGGGGATGCACCTGCGCAGCTTCATTCCCTGCCCCAACTGTGGCAAGCGTCACGACCCACGCAATCGCCTGCTAACCCTCGACTACCAGGACGAACGTTTCTGGAAAGTCGGCGGCTGAATTTCGCCGTAGAGACACGCCTTGCTCCGTCTTGCTTGCGCCGCATCGGTTGTGCCGCCCTTGAGACGCGGCAAGCCGCGTCTCTACAGCGAACGTCGAGCAGCCATTGAGGCAGTTCGCGTCCACGATGTACACTTGCAATAACGCGCCCGTAGCTCAGCTGGATAGAGCGGCAGCCTCCGGAGCTGTAGGTCGGGAGTTCGAATCTCTCCGGGCGCACCAGTCCCTTCTCTTATGGAGGTTCCTATGGGACAAGACGAAGTTCAGTTCGCACCAAGCCAACGGCGAGGCGTACTGCTTGACGCAATCCGATACTGGGAGCTGAGGCGCATCTTCTACAACGTTGCGCTAACGGCTGTAGTTATTGTGTGGATCTCCAGGACCTGGCCCCATTTCCGCGACGCCTTGACTCTGTCCTCGCTTCTAAAACTGATCGCCCTGGCGTTGCTTGCCAATGCCTGCTACTGTGCGGCTTACCTAGTGGATATCCCAATACAGCGTTCATCGTTTGAAGGCGCGTGGTGGCGACGCTGGCGCTCAAGTCTGTGGGTGGCGGGAACTTTCTTTGCAGCGGTGTTGGCGAACTATTGGATTGCGGACGAAATCTATCCATACATACGCTGAAGGCGAACGTTCGGATCCGGCCTCAGCGCCTGAAGGCATTTTCATGACCTGGCGATTACCGCACGCCTGTACAGCTTGCGGAAAAAGGATCTATTTCGCCGCAGTAGGACCTCAGCGGCTAAAGCCGACGCTGAAAATGCGCCAGATATCGCAGCGGTAAACCGCTGCGCCACCCAAAAACAGGTGCATTCCGCAAGCTGTGAAGGCGTGCCCTGATACGAATCGCAGCGCTACCGCAGATCACTAAGGCGCACCTGTTTTCCAGGCACGTGATCCACCAAGCCAGCCGAGGCAATCACGCCTTCGGCCTTCAGAAAGCTTCTCGCCTCGTCAAAACTGACGCCGAAGGAAAATCCGCGGAATTTTTCTTTCCCCGCCAGCGTGAGTATCCCCAAAACTTCTCCTTCGCCGGAGATGACGGGGCTGCCGCTCATGCCTTCGACAGCCGTAATGTCAGTAGCGAAGTCGCAACGGCATCCGTCCTGACGCTGGTAGTCCTGACGCCCCGTGATATGACCGCTGCGGGTCAGCGGCAGCAGGCCCCAGCCGGTGAAGGCCGTGACCCACACTAGTTCGCCGGACGTGGCCGGACGCAGCCGGATCCGAGCTGCACGCAGATAGCCCCAGTCGCGGCTGTTCTCTGCGGGATGAATGCGGCACACCGCCAGATCAAGTGGCTGGTTCAGATGGCAATCTCCCACCAGGAAGGCGCGCAATCGTCCGCTGCGGGTCCACTCCTCGTCCGGAATCATCACGCTGAGGGTGCAGTCGAAGCGCGCTTGCAGGATGACGTGCGCCGCCGTTAGCAAGGTGCCACCGGAATCGGCGATGACCCCGGAGCCGCGAACGCGCGTGTGGGCAGCGCGGTTGTTCTCGGTGCATAGCAGCGGTACGGCGGCCCGCAGAGCAAGCGGAGTCGCCGCCTGCGTTGCAGGCGTTTGCGAAAACGCCGCGTCACACAGCAGCCAGCAGATCAGCACTGCGAAAATGCTTTGGCGCCAGACCACGCTTCAGCATACGCCTGACAGGAATCTTCATATCGGCAGCAAACCGGTGCAACATTCTGCAGCAGTTGCGGGTGGCTCACACGGAGCGCGCGAAACAGCGTTCCGGTTCTCCTGCGACCCTTTGCTTGTTACTCCCCGCCGTTTGCTCCGAGGCGCTTCGCGGCTGCCCGTTCGCGCCCGGCATCCATCTTGCGCCCCAAGTGATCGTAGACATCGGCCAGGATCACGTGCGGATCGGGCGCTTGAGGCTCCAGAGCAATGGCTTTCCTCAGGTTTGAGACGGCCCCGTCAAGATCTCCCGAAACCTCCAAGAACCGCCCGAGGATCAGGTAACTGGGGTAGTGGTCGGGGAGAAACTGCAGAACCATTTTGCACTCCCTGATGGCGTCCGGCACGCGGTTGAGCTTGGTATAGGCCATCTCCAGAAGCATGTGAGCGTCCACGAGCTGCGGCATCTTGGCCTCGGTGATCTCCAACTCGGGCACCGCACCCTCGATATCCCCGGTTCCGAGCAGGGCCTTCGCGAGTTGCAAATGGTTCACGGGCGATTCCCGATCCTGTTCCATGGCTTTGCGCAGGACGGGCACCGCTCTCCGGTACTCTTTTTGCCGCATCATCCAATTGCCCAATTTCGCGTACAACGCCAGGTCGGGTTCTTTGGCGAGAACCTGCTCGAGTAGGGCGATCGACTCTTCGACACGCGTGTCTTGCTGCATGAGCTCGGCCCGATGGATCATGTTGGCAATTTCGATTTTGTCCTTTGGGTCCGCGCCTTGATCGTTGACCGATCCCTCCACAACGGTTCTGCCCGAAGCCATGTATCCCAGCGCACCGAGCTTCTCCTGTGCGGCTGGGTCCAGAGTGGCGGTAGAAGCCACTTGCTGGCTCGTCGTCTTCTGCCGGAATGTCTCCAGCCGGGTCGCCAGCGTGTCGGCGACCGCTGCAGAAGACGATGCCAGGTTGTGGCCGGCTTTCGGATCGGCCGCCTCGTCGTACAGCTCGCGGCGCGGCGCCTGGATGAACAGATACTTGCCGGCCCGCAACGACTGCTCCGCGCTCCAGCCGAATTCGGTGTGCTGAATCTCGGATTGGGCGTACGCCGCCCGATCGCGCCAAGCTGTCGAATTGCCTTCCTCCGCTTCGCCTTGCATCAGCGGCAGCAACGATTCCCCTTGCACTTGCTGCGGGATGTCAATCCGAGAAGCCTGTAACAGTGTGGGCAATATGTTTACCAGCTCTACGCGATTGTCGATCCGTTTTCCGCCCGCACGGGCGTGCGGCAGCTTGATCAGCAGGGGTACCTGGATCGTGTCATCGTAGAGAAAAATCCCGTGGGTATCTTCGCCGTGGGCACCCAGCGATTCGCCGTGGTCGGAGGTCAGCGTGATGATCGTGTTGTCGTAAAGACCACGGGCTTTGAGCCGACTGAAGAATTTTCCGACCACCGCGTCCACATACGCAATTTCGCCGTCGTAGGGTTCCGATGCGTACCGGGTCTTGTAGGGCTCCGGCGGATCATAGGGATCGTGCGGATCGTACAGGTGTATCCAGATGAAAAACGGGCCGGCCGGGTGTTTGCTCAGCCAAGCCAGGGCACGGGCTACGACCTCACTGCCACGGCGCTCGACGGTACGGTAGCGATCCTCTCCCCCACCTTCGTAGTGAAAGCCAGCATCGTAAGTGTCAAACCCGCGCTCAAAGCCGCGCGCAGCCACGGCAGGGTCGAGCACGAGTGAGCCGACGAAGGCTGCGGTGCGATATCCTCGGGCGCGCAGAATGTCGGGAGCATAGGGTAAGTCTTTGGCCAGCGACGTGTGAAAGCTGACTTGATGGAACTGGGGATAGGTACCCGTGAGAATCGTCGCGTGTGAGGTAGGCGTCAGTGGAGCCTGCGCATAGGCACGCGTGAAAACCGACGACTGGTTCGCGAAGGCATCCAGGTTCGGGGTCAGCCCAAGCTTCGAACCCAGAAATCCCATGCGGTCAGCGCGCGTGGTATCGAGCGTGATCAGAACAATGTTTGGAGATCTTGGATTTGCAGCCGGCGCCTTGGGAGCCACGGGCGTACCCGTCGCCGAAACAGACGCGGTCAGCGCAACGACCAAAAATAAACAACGAATCGCAGCCATAGTTAGATGAGTCCTTGTGCGCACATCAGCCGTAGAAAAGAACTTCTGAAAGAGGGCTGATGGCCACACCTCTCAATTCGGATCGGACTTGCCGGTGTCAGGCTCCGCGCCCGGGGGATGCGCTGGGGCGGCGTCCAGACGTTCGGCTTCGGCCTGTTCCCGCTTCGCATCCTCCTCTCGTCCCAATTGCTTGTATACATCGGCGAGATACATGTGTGGAGCGGGTCTGGTCGGCCGGACTGAGGCCGCTTTCTGGAGAGGAGCGATGGCGCCCTGCAAGTCGCCCGATTGCGCCAGGAACCGCCCCAGATTCAGGTTACTTCCAAAGTGATCGGGCACGACCTCCAGCACTCTCCGGCACTCCCTGATTTCGTCTTGCGGGCGGTTCAACTGGGCGTAGACAACCACCAGGAGAACGTGGGCGTCCATGATGTTGGGATCCGTTTTGATCACCCGCTCGAAGGCAGTCGCCGCCCCGTCGTAGTCCTGGACTTTGAGAGAGGCGCGGCCCAGGTTCATCGCGGCGCGGGTGAAACCGGGATCGATCTCCACGGCCTTACGCAATTCTGGCACGGCTTTGGCGAAGTCCTTGTTCTCCATGTAACAACCGCCGAGAAAGAAATGCAGCATGGAGACATTGGGCGAGGTGAGGATCGCCTTGTGCAGCTCGGGCAGGGCTTTGTCGCAGCGCCAATTCTGAAGGATATCGTTGATCCGCATGATGGTGTTGGCAGTTGCGATTTTGTCTTTGGGGTCGGCCCCGCGCTCAGTGGAAGCGCCCATCGCAGCGTCGGTGAGGGGGGCCATGTATCCCAGCGCCGCCAGCTTATTCACCCGGTCAGCATCCAGGGAGGCCTTCGGCGTCTCTCGCGTGTTGGTCGTCTTCTGGCGGAAGGCCTCCAGCCTCGAGGACAGTGTGTCCGCCACGGCGGGAGATTTGGGAGCGAGGTTGCGTTCGGCTTTCGTATCCGCGCCGTCATCATACAGTTCGCGACGAGGCGCCTGAATATACAAATACTTTCCGGTGCGCAGGGACTGCAGCGCGCTCCAGGCAAAGACCAGGTGCCCGTAGTCCGCCTGGGAATAGGCGCCCTTGTCGCGCCACGCCTCGGCGGCTGCTGCGCCCGCCGGTCCTGGCTTCATCAATTCCAGCAGCGATTCGCCTTGCACCTGTGTGGGCACCTCAATGCCCTCGCTTTGCAGCAGGGTGGGCATGATATCCGCTAGCTCAACTCGGGTTTCCACACGCCTGCCCGCTGCGCCGCCGTGGGGCAGCTTGATGACGAGCGGCACGTGGATGGTTTCGTCATAAACAAAAACGCCGTGCGTGTCTTCTCCATGGGCCCCCAGCGACTCGCCATGATCCGACGTCACAGCAATCAGGGCCCCATCGTAAAGGCCACGCGCCTTCAATTGACGGAGCAGTTTGCCGATGGCCGAATCTGTGTATGCAATCTCGCCATCGTAGAGCGCTTTGGCGTAGCGAGTTTTGTAGGGCTGTGGCGGGTCGTAGGGTTCGTGCGGATCGTACAGGTGCACCCACAGGAAGAATGGACTCTGCTGGTGCTTGTCCAGCCAGGCCAGGGCGCGCGCTACTACATCGCCTGCGCGGCGCTCAGTGGACTGGTAGCGGGTATTCGGGGTATAGGCGTCCCAGTTGTAGTTGGCGTCGTAGGTGTCAAATCCGCGCTCAAACCCTGGGACACTCAACACCGGGTCCAGCGCCAGAGAGCCAACAAATGCGGCGGTCGAATAACCGTGGGCCTTCAGGATATCGGGCATGTAGGGAAGATCCTTGGCTAACGGTATTTTGAAAGTGAGGATCTGGTGGTACTGCGGATAAGTGCCCGTAAGAATGGTCGCGTGCGAGGTGGGCGTGAGAGGAGCCTGCGAGTAGGCCTGGGTAAAGACGGCGGACTGCTGCGCCAGCCCATCCAGATTCGGCGTCAGGCCGCGTTTCGAACCGAGAAATCCCATGCGGTCGGCGCGCGTGGTGTCGATCGTGATCAAAATCGTATTCGGACATACCGGGGCCGCAGTCTGTGTCGTGACCTCGGAAGGCGCGCTGTTTGCGTTTTGGGCCAGCAGCGTGCTTGCCGCCAAACTGAAAATACACAACCACCAACGAACCACACTCATTGCAAACACCCTCTGCTGGGGAAGAACTGGTTTTGAGTTTCGACAACCTCTGGTAATTATCTCGCGATTGGGGAACCCATCGCCGTTACCGCGGGTGTTGAACTGTAGCGCCGGCATCTTGACCGCGCCAGTGGGACAGAGCAGAAGCCCTGTCCGCACATGCCCCCGCGACAGCCGCCAAGGGCGGCGGCGCTTACTGCGACTTCCCGGTCGGCGGTTTCTTGGGACTCGAGGGCTTCAATTTGGTTTTCCCAATGGTTTTTTCCGAGTTCTGGCAAGTGTCCGGGAAAATGAAAAGCGTGGGATCCTGAGGACCCAGCACGACGTTCTTATAGAGAATGGTCCTGTGCTTCGGCCCGCCACGAGTCTCCACCTTGATGGGGAAGCCTTGCAGATCTTCCGCTTCCCACAGCCTGATCTTGGCTTGAGTGGGGTTTTTCGGGAAAGAAATGGTCACGTCCTCGACCTGGCAAACATGCCCGTCGACTGTTTCTTTTCCAACCGGCACGCGCTCGAAGGTGTTGTCCTTGCCCGAAAACGAAAAGGGATAGGATCGGATATAGGAGTTGGCGTATTTCAGGCATCCGGTCCTCGCGAGACCATGCGACTCATGTTTTACCAAATCGGTGATGTGGTAGATTCTCCCGTCATTGGCTTCCATCCTCATCAGGTTGCCGGAACGGTAGATGTGGATTTCGTCCTCCGTCCCAGGAACCGGGCCTCCTGCCATGATGGCGGAAAACTCTTTGAATTGATCCAAGGGAAACTGGGACGGTTGCGATGTGGAAGCAGCCGGCTCGGCCGGAGCCGGTGCTGCTGCAGGGGACTGAGTGGCCGGTTGCTGCGGTGGCGGCGTCTGTGCCCACACCTGGAACGTAAGGCAGCCTGCAAACAGCAAAGCTGCGATTGATCTACACATTCTGCGATCTCCTCGAAATGAGTGGTCGTGGCCGCCGGTCGGTGGTCGTTCGCGGGCCGGGATACGTTTTGCGTCCCCTCCCAAGCCAGCGAACGACGAACGACCGACGCCTGCCAGAATACAAGAAAAAGGCCACGCCGTGAATCAGCGTGGCCTAATTCAAGCCCTACAAGTTATATCTGTTACCGTTTCTTGGCAACCTTTGCGCTGCCGAACGACACGCCACGGCTTGGAACTGAACCAGCCTTGCCCGGGATCGTGCAGCTCAGGAAACCAAAGTTGTCGCCGAACACGAAGCCGCTGACGCTGGCAAAGCCGATCCAGCGATAGCTGCCGACAGCGTGGCCATTCTTGTACTTGTTGCAAGCCAACTTCTGGGTCACATCCCACTGCGCGCCGGTGAAGCCGTACGCGTAGGCGTCGTACAGGTTGTCACCATAGGTGACGCCAGCGATGGCAACGCCGAGAGGATTCGTGGTAGCGGTCATGCCGCCCTTGATGCCCACGACGGTAGCGTTGATGCCGAGGAAGCCCGGGCAAGCGCTGAGGTTGTCCACACCCTGCCACACGGCGAACGGAGCGCCGAAGGTGTTGGAGAGCTGGACGTAATTGCAATACAGGTAGCTACCGCCGGCAGTTCCGAAGCCGAAGGTTTGCGCAGAGGCAAAGCTACAGCCGATGACGAGCAGAGTGATTACCAACAAGCTTTTCAGTTTCAAAGGAATTTCCTCCTGGAAGTTTTGTTCAATTGTGAAAGGTTGCACAACCCCAACTCAGTGCGACCCTACTGGGGAAGTGTAGTGGCCGTCACTGACTGGGGAAGCTTAGCGCATTCCGATTTGAAGTCAAGACAATAAATCGGTAGTGCACCAAAAAAATCCAGGAAGATAAAAACTTTGCGCTGTTGCGGCAAAACATGGGCATCGGAAGGTCTACATCTTCGCAAACTTCTGCGCAGGAACCTAGAATGTCACCCGTATTCCGAACTCCATCTGGCGCGGAGCCCCGTTGGCATAGGTACCGGAACCGGGCAAAACCCGGTCCAGGCGCGAGCTACAGAATGCAGTGGAATTCCCGCAGAATCCTGCGGAACTTGCGTTGTTCAGCGAACTGCCGGGAGCGCCGTTCAGCGCGCCGCTGAGCTGGTTGCCTGGCCCGCCGAAGTTGGCAAAGTTGAAAACGTTGAACAGGGAGACACTCGGCTCCAGCATTACACGCTCTCCGATGTGCACCGGCCAGTTCAGACGCAGATCGATCGTTTTCAGCCAGGTCGCTTCCGCAAAATGTCCGGGCGGCGGTTGAATCAGCGGCGAATATGCACCCAGCGCCACCAGTTCCTGCCCGGTAAACAGACCGGTGCTCACCAGCGTCGAACCCGCCGGCGTCAGCTTCCCGGCATACGAGCTGTTGTAAAACGCGACGGACTTGGTCAATTTGCTGGTCGAGTATTTTCCCGTGCTTCCGATAAACCCGGGCAAGAGATCGCCCACCGTGCCGTCACCGCTGATATCGCTGCGGAAGATTTCCCCCGCCACACCGCCGCCGTCCTGCTGTGGAATGTAAGCGCTCAGCGGCAGCGGTGATGCCAGGTGCGCGATCATCGACAGCCGCAGCCCGTGCGGCAAGTCCGCCATCGGCGTGAACGTAAGCTGGTGGGTTCGATCCATCCCCGACGCCCCGAAATGTCCGCGGTGCGGCCGGTTGTAATCTTCCGCCACGTTCATCAGGGAATAATCTCCGCCGCTGCCATTGGGCCCCGCCACGTTTGTGCGATAGCGCGACCACGCATAGGCGATCGCCATGTCCAGCCGCCCCACGCGCTTGGTCGGATTGGCGATGCTCGTCTTATAGGCCAGGTGCAGACCCTGATACATCGACCGCCCGCTGGGAAAATACATGATGTTCGATCCGACCGACGGGTTGATCCCGCCGAACGCCGCTTGTTGCTTCCCTAACACCGAACACGGGAACGGTCCGCAAAACGCATTGGACGAATCCAAACCGTTGCGCGCAAAGTCCGTGATGCTCGCTCCCGGAACGGCAGCCAAATAGCAATTCACTGAATACTGGGAAGCGCCGGAGCCCGCGATGCCAGGGCCGGCGAATGTCGCCTGCGGGCATCCAACCTTTGTCACCGTCGCGTTGATCGCCGACAGCTCCGCCGCATAGGTATTGAGCAGAGGGTTTGGGTTGTCGCCATTCGTCAGGAAGCCCGCGTCGCCTACGTGATTGGTGTCAATTCCCAGGGGAAACTGCGTGCCGAGTTCGCGCACATAGTCGACGGAGAACATGCCGTGCTCTCCGATCTGGTGCTGCATTCCGGCGCTCATGTGCACCACGCGCGGCGTCCTGAAATTGGGGGCCAGCATGCCTCCAAAATTCGCCACGCTATTCGCCAGCGAATATACGTTCGGCCCGCCGGCCACCGCCGACTGCGCCGCCAGGAACTGCGTCTGCAGATCCTGAATCAGCGTCGCAGCATTTCCGATCGTCTGCCCACAAATACCGGTCGCGATGTCGACTCCATCCACGGAACTGACCACGGAACCGTTCGGGAACAGCACCGATCCTGTCGGACACAGCGTCAGGCTGCGGTTGTATTGCCCGTTCGACAAGCGGTTGATGCGATCCTGATACGAGTTCTGCAGCAGGAAATTGTCGTAGAACATTCCGCCGCTCGCGCGGAACACCGTCCGGCCATTGTGTCCCGCGTCCCACGCAATCCCTACCTGCGGAGCAAAATTCCAGTCCGGCTGATTCGTAGGCAGGCCGAGTTCCTGGTGATTGTTTGTGCCGTTCGCCAAGAAGCCGAATTGATCGAGAATCAAACCGCTCGTGCACGGCGGAGTTTGTACGATCGCAGTATTGATCGCCGAACACGGCACCGCCGGCAGATCGCTATTGGTGCGCCCGCTGTCGCGCACATAGTTCACGCCGAAGCTCACGTTCAGGTTCGGAAACACGTTGAACGTGTCGCCGATATATCCCTCGATGCGGGTGTCGGAATGCCCGCCGGTCGACCGGTTGAAGGCCGAGTTCTCGCTGAAATTTCCGAGGCCGTTGAAAATGGTGACCGTGCCCACCGGATAGTTCAACGGGTTGTCGGCAGCGCCGCGCGGATCGCCGGGGATCAGAGGCACCAGGAGCGGGTTGCTGTTGACGGCATTGATCACGTCGAGTCCATTGGAACTGGTCACTGACGGTCCAAAATTGCCCGGCGCAAAGAAATCGGCCTGATCGATGCGATGAACCGCTGCTCCAAAACGAATCGTGTGATTCTCCCGGTAAACCGTGCTGCTGTCGTAGCGCCCGAAAAGGTCGCGTTGAATGGTCTGTCGCGGACCTGCCACGGTCGGCCCCAAGGCATAGGATCCGATCTGCATGTGGAACGGAATTGTCGGATCGATCAGCGCTGGATTGATCGCATTCACCATCTTCTGGTAGCCGAAGCGCGCGCTGTTTACAAACCGCCCCCGGTTCCAATCCATTCCCAACACGGCGGCAGGAACGTTCACTTGATTGCGGAAATTCGACTGGCTCTGCGATGGGCCGATCTCGTTGGCATTGTCATAGCTGAGCCGCGCGAATCCCTTCATGTTTTCGCTGAAGTTGTAATCGAGCCGCGCCGTGAGCATATTCTCGCGAAAATAGGCGCTCTGCAGGCTGACCTGGCTGGCAGCGCTGGTGCCGCAGAGTCCGGTGAGGTACGCACCGACACAAGGAAATCCGAGCTGAATGGGCAAAACTCCATCTTGCTTGCTGCGTTCCCCGCCCAGAAACAGGAATGCCCTGTCCTTGATCACGGCGCCGCCCGCCCCAAATCCATACTGTTGGCGGCTGTAGTTCGGACTCCCCGACGGAAACCCCGCCATGCCTACGGACCGGTCCCGGAAGTTTCCAAAGAGATTGCCGTGCCATTCATCGCCACCCGACCGCGTGGCAATCCGCACCGCGCCCGCCGCGTTGAGTGACTGAAACAATTCCGGCGTGGCCCGTGACACGATCACCTCACGCACCGCCTCCGAGGGCAGGTTCAGAGTGGACGCACCCTTGGTCTCGTCCATCACCTCGACTTCATCCATGTCGTAGTGCGTCGTTCGTCCCAACTGGCTGTTGATCGAGAGCGATTGGAACCCGCTCTTGCCCTGATCGAGAGCCCGTCCATCCACCACCTGCACACCCGGCTCCAGTTGTCCCGCATTCAGGAAGTTCCGTCCGTTAATCGGAAGACTGTCGGGGACCTCGCCACTGAACGCGCTCTCCAGATGCACCGGCCCGGGATTGATCCATTCCAGCTTGAAATCGGCCGTGGCCGCCGCCCCCAAGGCGACGGTCACGCTGCTGTCGACCGGAAGCATGTCGCGTCCTTCCACCCGCACCACGTAAACGCCCGGCGGCACCCCTTCGGAAAGGTAGGTTCCGTCCTTGCCGGTACGCGTCACGCCCCGGGTATCGGTTGCCGACGAGCTATACAAAACCCGCGCCCCTTCCACGGGGGTGCCGACATCATCCCGCACCGTGCCTTGGATGGTGCCGGTGGTCGGATTTTCCGATGTTTCTTGGGCCCACGACGTACCCGTCAACGCAACCGCGACGACGAGCAACAGGGCGATGGACAGGGAACGACGAACGTGCAAACCGGACCAATCAAACAAAGCGACTCTCCTGGGGGCAGAACCTCAAGTAGAACCGGGCAGCGATTCCGCGTCTAAGGGTCTTAAGTTTCCACTGAAATCGAATAGAACAGTTTACTAGATGCGGCCACATCCCCGGGGCGATGTATGAGTATTTCCGGCGCGACCCGGCGAGCCCTTCAGCCTTGTAGAGACAGAGCTTGCCCATCTCCTGAGACGCTGCCGACGGAGACGCGGCAAGCCGCGTCTCTACGCGAGATCAAACTTCCTCAGAACGTCCCCTTCCTCGTGTAGTACCCGGCGCGATAGTGCGACTGGTAAGGCCCTCCGGGCGGCGCATTCGCCAGGTCTACCTTCAGTTGACGGAACTGCGAATTCGAATATCGCTGCGACGGATAGTAGGCCAGCAGATACTGTGTCCGCAGTTCGTCACTGATCTTCTGGAACGCCGCGTCCAGTTGCGCCGCTGAGGTGGCGTAGTAATACTTTCCGCCCGTATCCGCTGAAATTTGAATCAGGGCATGCTCGCCGCCCGTGTCCCGACCCGCGTCCGCCTCAATCGGCACGATGATGATGCTGTAGATAATCGCCTCCGCTTCCTGGGCCGCGCGCAGCGCCTCTTTGTAGTTCACCTGGCTTACCGTGTCGCCGCCGTCGGTGATCACCACCATTACTTTTCTTCCCTGCCGCCGGCTCAACGCCTGCGACCCCAGAAACACCGCGTCGTAGAGCGCCGTCGCCGCTCCATTGCGTATCCGGTCAATGCCCGCGTCGATCCTTTTCAAATCGGACGTGAACGGCACCAACTCGCTCACTTCTTCGCTGAACTTGTACAAGGAGAGGCCATCCTGTGGTCGCACAATCGCGTGCGCAAACTTGCGCGCCGAGATCAGCTCCAGGGGCAGATCCTTTCTTGTACTCAAGCTTGTATCCACCCCCAGAATGATCGACAGCGGCAGCGCCGACTCCCGGCTGAAGATCGCGATCTTCTGCTCCTGGCCGTCTTCCTTCAGTACAAAATTTTCTTTCTGCAGGTTGGCCAGCGGAGCCCCGTGCGCATCGGTCACGGTCACGAACACGTTCACCAGCTTCACGTCAACCTTGAGCGTGGTCTCTGGTTCCTGCGCCATCAACCGGAAGTTAGCGGCAGGGATGAAGGCGCACACGATCAAGCAAGCCATGAGCTGCGAGCTACGAGCCGCGAGCCACGAGCAAAAGGCGGTAGGGTTGGCGCGAAGCTCGCAGCTCGAAGCTCGCAGCACCTTGGAAAGTTGCATCATTTGAGGGTCGTTCATTTGGATGCAGGCGGCTCCCCCGCTGTGCCTCCCGGCCGCCGAATTTCTTCGGGAAAAGCCTCGCCGTCCGCCCATACCGCTCCATCTTCAAAATATTCTTTCTTCCAGACCGGCACCGTCTTCTTCAAGGTGTCGATCATCCAGCGGCAGGCCTCAAAGGCCGCAGCCCGGTGCGCCGAAGCGACTACGATCAACACGCTCGTCTCTCCGATTTCGAGCCTACCCAACCGATGGACGATCGAAGCTCCCCGTACCCCAAAACGCGTCCGCGCCTCCACCGCGAGAGCTTCCATCTGCTTCAGCGCCATCGCTTCATACGCTTCATAATCCAGATAAAGCGTGCGCCGGCCACGGGTGTTATCGCGCACCACGCCGTCAAAGATCACGGCTGCACCATCCGCCGGCCGCTTGAGACGGCCAACCACCGCCTCGGTATCGATCCGCTCGCGGACAATCCGGACTTCGCCCGGGGCTTCGTCTTGCACTCTGCCACCTTCCTGCGACCCGCCGCTCACCGGCGGCAACAATCCGACCTCGTCGCCCTCGCGCAGCGCGCGGTCCGTTCCTGAATATTCCTGGTTCACCGAAATCGCCAGCGACGGCACCATCGCTTCAAACCGCGGAGCCTCGCGCGCATAGTAGAGGAGAACCTCGCGCACCCGCGCCCCTTCCGGAAGCTCGACCGTCTCGGCCGAACGTCCGACCACTTCCTTCAACATTCCAAAAAAAAGCACGCCAACCTTCATCAGACTTCCTATAGAGACGGGGCTTGCCCCGTCTCCCGAAGAGCGCGCACCCCAAAGAACTTCAGGGGTGTGCGCGAGACCTCGGTCGTCCCCTCCGGAGTTTGTGTCATAGCCGGAGCGCCGTCCCTTGCGGGACTCGGGTGTTCCCACTCACGCTTACCCGGCACTCACGTGCCGGGCTTTCCTGTTTCGCCGCTGCGCGGCTGGAGCATTTTCCCAGCGCTGAAGCGCCGGGCTAAGTTCGATCGCCCCTCCGGGGCTGGATTCTGTCGTTCACTCCAACAGAATGCCCGAAAATGCATTCTGACGTACACACTCAAGACTGGAATGCTGAGCACCGGTTACTGGGAACTGGCCGCTGATCCCGCATCAGTGTAGCGCGCTCGCACCCCGGCGGACCTGTACCTCCGTGTAGACATCCACTCCACACCTCGCTCATCCCAATTACCTCCGTAATCGTGCATTAGGTCACTTTCCCGCATAGTCTTGGGGCTGACGCTCTATATGTAGAGAGGAGGCTGTTATCGCTAACGCCACGCATACCGATGCCAGCCGAAGCGCGTCCGCTCGGTCTTTTCTTCACAGCCTCAATATTTTGATCAAGTACACGCGGCTGTACGGAGTGACCCACAAGCGCACCGAGGGCCAGTTCGACACGGCCTGGAAAGAACTTCAGCAGGCATTGCCGAAAAGCGGCGACACTGGTTTCCTGCTCGGCGTCTCGGACAATAAGCTTCTTCTCGATGGCATTCCTCTCGAAACCGGACAAGCGGAGCGCAGCTTCGCGCAGTTGCTAACCGCCGCCGGGCTCTCCAGCATCCTGTTCTCCAATAAAGTTACGCTCGAAGACTTTACCAGCCTGGTCCGCGCCTTTGCCATGGGCGGCTCCAAGGCGCAGGACTTCGCGAAGCAGATCAAGGAGAGCTTGGGCGATAACAAGGGCTCTTCCATTCGCATCAATGAGGTCAAGTTTGTCGCCGCCGATCCGAGCACCGGCGAATTTTCCATGGCGGCCCAGATCGCCGCCCAGGCCCTCGGCCCCGAATTCAAGCATTGGCTTAATGATCCCCAGAAACTTCTGCAGTTGATCGCCGCCGCTCAAGGAGCCAGCAGCGGTAGCCCCGGCGTACCTGGAGGCGCACCCTTAGGTAGCGTCCCGACCATCCCCCTTCCCGGCGGCGTGGCCGCGGGCCCGGGCGGGTCGACGGGCTCCGGCGGAACTTCTGGCGGAACATGGACCGGTGGCGTCGTTCCACTGCAGGAAGAGGAAGTGATCCAGACCATCCGCCTGCTCACGCATTTTGGCCAGGCGATGCAGGATCCGAATGTTTCCCCGGATCATCTTCAGGCCGAACTCGGCAAAGCCCCTGAAGGCGCGAAGGTCAACCTCGCGCAGTTGCTGGAAACTCTGGCCGCGCAAGCTTCCGAGAACAAGAGCAGCGACGGCAATGACACACCGCTCTTGATGAAAGCCGCCGAGAGCATGGCCATCAAGTTTGCTCTGGATCGCTTTCAACGCGGCGAAGTCAAGGTTAACGCTGTCCACGACATGATGGAGCACATGAGCCGGCAGATGGATACTCTCCGCCAGATCCTGCGCGTCCAGGAAGACAAAATGTCGAAGGCCGGCATCCTGGTTGAGTCCCACGCCGACATTCTCGACCGCATGTTCTGGGCTGAGATTCCGGAAGCGGGCAAAAAAAGCGTTCTGTTGTCTGGCGAAGCCGCCTGCGTGCCGCCCCGCAACATTCGCCAGTTCGTTGAAATCCTTTTTGAGCGCGACGACAACGAGATCGCCGCCAAAATTCTGGCCAACTACTGCAGCTGCCTCAACGCGAAAGAGGCCGACCCGCGCCGCAAGACCGCAATCGGGCTGGCTCAACTCGCCGACCTCTACGCCAACGCGCCGGATGAAATCATGCCCAATGCCCTCGCCCTGATCGGCGAGAAGCTGGGCAAGGAGACCGATCCCGAAGTCCAGAGCCTGCTGTCCGCGGCCTTCGCACGCTTCGGACAAGAAGCTTGCAGCCGCAGACAGTACAAGGCGGTTGCAGAACTCTGCTATTCGCTCGAAAGCGTAGCCAAGCAACGGCCCGCCCTGGTGCAGGATCTCCGCTCTCGCGTCGGCATCGAAAATCGTCTGCCCGAGATGATCGAAGAAGCCATCAATGCCGATCTGGTGCCCGAAGATCTGGTCAACGTCCTGCAGCAACTTCCCAGAAATGCCGTCGAACACCTTGCCGACCGCTTCTTCCGCGCGCAAAAGCGCGTCGAATGCGATCGCATTGTCGAACTCGTCGGCGAACTTGGACAACCCGGCGTCGACGATTTGCGTGAAATTCTGCGCTCCGGCCAGCCCCGCCAGGCTGCCTCCACCGTCGGGCTCTTGAGCCGCCTCGCTGTAACATCGTTGCTGGAGTTATTGCCGTCCCGCATGGGCGATTTCAACCGCTTCTATCAGGACGTCATCGTTCGCCAGGTTGCGTACGGCGCCGCCCCCGACCGCGGACGCACCCTGCTGGAACTACTCGAACTGCTCGACGTCCTCATCCTGCCCGAAGCCATCGACGAGATCGGAATGAGCCAGGACCGCAGCGCCAGCGCCAGCCTGATCGCGCTCGCCACCGCCGGCGAAGCGCAGAACCGGCCTCCATTCGTGCAACTGAAAGCCATTGAGTCACTCGGCCGCTTGCGTGAGATCGATGCCGTTTCCGTGCTCCGCACGATCGTCGAAGACAAAAAACTTTTCGGCTACAGCCAGCACCGCGAATTGCGCGTCGCCGCCATTCAGTCGCTCTCCAAGATCGACCCTCGCTACGGCACGCAGGCTCTCACCGACAGCGGTCTCGAGGCCGGCGAAATCGCGATCTCGCCGCTCGATTCCGGTCCGGGATGTCCCTGGGTCCGCCAACGCCGCTACGAACGCATCATCCTGCCGCGCACGCTCTCGGCCACGCTTTCCAGTTCCTGGGGAAAGTCGAACATCGTCATGCGCGAGATGAGCCTCGGAGGCGGGATGGGCACACGCAGCGACAATCTTCGTGTCGGCTCCGAAGCCCACGTGGAAATTTCTCTGGGCGTGAAGAAGATTCGCGGCGAGGTTCTGCTTCGCCGCGCCCGCGTCAATGAAATCGGCTTCGAGTTTGTCAGCATGGACCTCGACAGCCGCTACCGCCTCCGCCGCGTGCTGGTCGAGGCTCTGCAAAAAGTCCCCGACAATCAAGCCAGCCACTGGGACGGCGAGCGAAAAACAACGTAAAACAAGCTCTCAGCTGTCAGGAAAACCAGATGGCCTGCTCATCGCGCCCTTTGCGATGATTGGGCGCAAAGAAAAAGCCCCTGCTGCATGCAGAGGCTGTTTCCACGCCAAACGCACAGGCCGCGAACCGCTTACACCACCTTCACGAAAATGATCACCAGCGCGAACAACACCAGCGACTCGATGAAGGCCAGGCCTAGAATCAGCGCCACCTGAATGCCGGCGCGGGCGGCCGGATTGCGACCGAGCGCCTCGCACGCCGCCGACGCTACTTTGCCTTGGCCCTGCGCCGCCAACCCGGATGCGATGGCGATCGCGAAACCAGAAGTGATTGCCAACCAGTTGGTCGAACCAGCCGCGCCTGCGCCCGTTTGCGCGAACGCCGGGACAGCCAGGACCGAGAACATCATCATCACGAACAACAACATCACAATTTTCCGCATTTTTGTTTCTCCTTGTATGAATTGCCCCCAGTGGGTGGTTGACGCCGTGCTCAAGTAAGCCAGCGCCCTCACGCTGAAAGGCGAGGTGTTAGGTACCAGGTGTCAGGTCTCAGGAAAACCGAATGCCGTTCCTGAGACCTGAGACCTTCCTTAGTGCTCATGCGCTGTCGCCTCTCCCAGATACACGCAGGCGAGCAGCACAAAAATGTACGTCTGAATAAACGACACGCCGACGTGCAAGCCCTCGAACACAATGGGGATGCCCAACGGCACCAGCGAGAAAAATACCAGGGTCACCATCTCGCCTGCGAACATGTTCGCGAAGAGACGGACGGTGAGCGAAAGCACGCGGGCCATATGACTGAAAATCTCGATCGGGAATAGTAGGATCGGCAGGAACAAGCGGACGGCCAGCGGCATGCCCTCTTGCGGCCCGATAAAATGCTTCAAATAGCCGAGGGGGCCGTTCGCACGCAGCCCCTGATAGTGGTAGTAAAACCAGGTCAGCAGCGCGCATCCCAAGGGCACAATCGGAACCGCGGTCGGCGATTCCAGTCCCGGCACCAGCCCAATCAGATTGCAGCTCAGGATGAACATTCCGAGAGCGGTCAGATAAGGGACGAACTTCTCCGGATGGTGGGAGATTGTCTCGCTCGCCAGACCGTGGATGAACCCGTCAATGCCTTCCATCGTATGCTGCAACGCGCCCGGCCGTTCCACCGAGAGCCGCATGCGCACTGCAATAAAGAAAATTGTCAGCAGCGTCACCACCAGGATTTCCATGGCAACCGGATTCGTGATGGGAGTTGCCGGATGCTTCACATGAATGTGCAGTGCCTGCAGCAAGGCCAGCACAGGCGCGCCGAACAGACGATTCAGGAGTGCGGTAAAAGCCAGTTGTTCCATTTTCAGACTTTAGAATTTCAGAATTGCTGTGAGCAGCCTTACGATTCGCGCCGGAAAGCCACATACCCTTCCCAAACCGCCTCGGCCATCAGGGCTGCAACCGGCACACACAAGCCCCATAGAAAGCCGCGAAATGCCAGGGAAGAACTCTTGAATATAGCATAGGCAGCGACTGCCACCAACCCGTAGCGCACCACGAAACGAAGGACGATCCGGCCGCCCTTCTCCCGGCTATTCTGGTTGACGATGCGATCGGCCAAGCCTTCCACGCCGCGCTTCAGCGAGTGGAAATTCACGTAGGAAACCGCCGCCCCAAAGGCAAACCCGATCACTCCGGCCCAGCGGTAAAACCAGAATGCCGGGCCGACGAACAAGACGCTGGCCACCAGGATATTGCGCAGCACGCGGGGAATCATGCGCTCATAGATGGCGGGTTCATCCCCTGAGCCCGGCTGGAAGCTCTCCGGCGGCAAGGGTTCCGGGGACTCATCGAGATGCTTGCGCTCATTCATTCTTTGTAAGAGCTCATGGCGAGGCGGATCATCTGCCAAAATCCGACGACCGCGCCAAACAGCAACCCAACCAGGTACAGCCACCGGGTATGCAGCCAGTAATCCGCCAGTTTGCCCAAAAAGAACCCCAGCAGGATCGCCGCCGGGATGATAAAACCTATCTCCGAATAGCGCGCCAGCGAGACTACGGGATCTTTCTTCCTTGGAGTTGATGACGGGTCGAGCTCGGAAGTGGGCTTCTCGGCCATTGGAAGTTTAAGCCTCGCCACCATCTTACAAGCGCCATGGTTCGATCGCGAAGCCAGTTAGCATTTGCAGCCATTGTTCGTTCCCGAGTTATTGACGATTGTTCGCGCTTGCGCCATCATGTGGGGCTTAAATGGGCCCATACAGCAAGGTGCTCCTCTTTCTCATCCTCGTCCCGTTCTGCGCTAATGCGTTTTCCGGAGAGAAACCTTGGCGCGAGATTCGCAGCCCGCACTTCCGCGTAATGACAAACGGTAGTGAGAAAGACGGGCGCCACGTGGCCCAGGCGTTTGAGCGGTTACGGGGAGTTTTCGCCGCCGAGTTTCCCGGATATCGTCTCGATTCTGCCGCGCCCTTTCTCATTCTGGCTCCAGAGGATGAGTACACCACGCGAAAACTCTTGCCCGACTACTGGAAGCAGAGCGGCCCAAAACCAGCGGGCGTCTACTTCTCCGGATGGGAGAAACGATTTGCGGTGGTGCGCTTGGACACGATACGGGAGGACAACCTCAACCGGGACGAGTTTGCCGTTGTCTACCACGAGTATGTCCACTCTCTTCTGCACATGAATCTTCACTGGCTCCCAACCTGGCTGGATGAGGGCCTGGCGCAGTTCTACGCCTACACCCGTTTTGAGGGGAGCCACACGTATATTGGTGCGCCTCCCAAAAGCAAATATGCGCTGGCGGTGCTGCAATATCGGCCAACAATAAAGTTAGCCAAATTGCTGGATCAGAAGGGTTCGTTCACGCGCGACGAAGAGGACACGGAACTGTTCTACGAGCAGAGTTGGGCGCTTGTCCATTTCCTCTCGTTGGGGCCGGGGATGGAGGGCGGCGCTCGCCTGAGAAAGTTCTTCAACGCGACGCAGCAGGGGGTCGAGCAAAAGAAGGCTTTTCAGGACACCTTTGGTGATTTCGCACTCGTGCAGAAGGATTTTGACAAGTACGTCCGCCTTTTTGCGTTCCAGGCGGGCGAAATTCCAAGCCCTCCCACGATCGACGACAAAGATCTCTTAACCCGTTCTCTGACCGTCGCAGAAACGGAAGCGGAACTTTCGTCCTTTTATGCTGGGACGCATCAGTGGAAATTAGCCCGCGAGTCAAGCCAGTCAGCGTTAAAGAACGATCCGAAACTGGCACTGGCCCACGAAACCATGGGCTTCGTTTATCTGGACGAGGGCAAGGATGAGGAGGCGGCGCGCGAGTTGTCTCAGGCCGTGGAACTCGATAACAAGATGTATCGCGCACGCTTTGCCAGGACGATGCTGTCGCCCCTTCCTCATTCGACGAGCCCCGAAGACCGGGAAGCCTATCATTCCGAATTGATGAAGATACTGGACGTCAATCCTGAATTTGCTCCCGCCTATGTCGAACTCGCGAAGTTCTATGTGGCACAGGGAAATCCCAACAAAGCTTTCGGGCTGGCATTGAAGGCCGAGAAACTGGAGCCGTGGCGCGCCGGTTATCATCTGCTCACGGGGCAAGTCCTGTTGCGCTTGGATCGGGCCACGGACGCGGCTACTTACGCAGCGTACGTCGCCGACCGCTGGACCAGCCCAGACCACGACGAGGCGATGGAACTTTGGAACCTGGTTCCGGTGGCCCAACGTCCCGCCCAGGCCCCGAAGGAGAGTGACGCGAAACAAGACGTCAGCACAGCGCAAGGAATTGTGAAGTCGGTAGCCTGTGACGAGCACAACATGACAATAACTATCGAGGACGCTGGGCACGTCTTGACTTTCCGTATCGAAAAGGCGAGCGGCGGATTCTCGGACACTCTATGGTTCGGCGAAGATCACTTCACTCCCTGCTATCACACAATCGGCCTACGCGTGGTTGTGCAGTATAAGCCGGCCGCCAACAAGCCCTATACCGGCGATGCCGTGAGCTTCGGTTTCAGGGATGATTTGCCGTCCCCGCCAGCGAACGCGACGAATGCTTCTCAGTTGAAGGGGAGCCCGACCGAAGCTCAGAAATAGCAGCTACAGCCTCACTTCAACATGGCCGCCACATGCGGGGATTGTGCGATGCCCAGCGACCAGTTGACGCTGCGAATGAAAGGCTCCGGGAAGACTCCGATCACGATTGTAGCCAGCGCTGTCACGCCCAGCGTGCAACGCATTCCGAGGCTGAGGGGCAGACGTTCGGTCTCCATGGGCGCGCGCATGAGCATGGAGTTCGCAATCTTCAAGTAGTAATACAGTCCGAACAGAGAATAGAGAACGCCGAGCGCGGCCAGCCAGTAATGTTGGCTTTCGATCAGGCTCAGGAAGATGTAGTACTTGCCCAGGAACCCGGCGGCGGGCGGAATGCCGGCCAGCGAAAGCAGGAAGAGCAGCATCAGCACGGCTTCCACCGGCGCGCGCTGGTAGAGTCCAGCCATATCGTCGATCTCATCGCCAATCACGTTGCGCTGGCGCAAGGATGTGATCACCGCGAACGCGCCTAAATTCATGAACGTATAGACGAGAAGGTAGATCAGGATTCCCTTGAAGCCGTCGAGAAAGCCGGGGCTGCCGATCGGCGACGTTCCCATCGCCACAAACGCCAGCAGCATATAGCCGACGTGCGCAATCGAGGAGTAGGCGAGCAGGCGTTTGGTATTCGTCTGCGTAAGCGCGGCAAAGTTTGCGCCCGTCATGGTGGCGATGGAGACAAACACAATCACCGGCGTATAGACCGAGCGAAGTGGGAACAATCCAAACAGCAGGATGCGCAAAAGCATCGCCCAGGCGGCCGCTTTCACCGCCACCGACATGAAGCCGGTAATGCTGGTGGGCGCGCCTTCATAAGCGTCTGGCGCCCACTGGTGAAATGGGATGGCGGCGATCTTGAACAGCAATCCGACCATGGTCGTCAGCAGTGCGATTACTACCACGGGATTGCGCGGGTTCTGTGCTGACACTGCGCGTTGAATGATGGCGAGGTTCGTGCTGCCGGAAATTCCGTAGAACAGCGAGAGGCCGTAAGCAAAGATGCCCGACGAAAACGCTCCCAGCAACAGATACTTCAACGCCGCTTCGTTGGAGCGCCGGTCGCGGCGCAAAAAACCAACCAGCACATACGTGGAAATCGCCATCAACTCGAGGCCGATGAAGATGAGCACGATGTCGATTCCCGCCGCCATGCACATCATGCCGACCACGGAAAGCAGCAGCAATGCGTAGTACTCGCCGTGGTGCTCGTCTTCCACATCCAGATAATGGACCGAGCCGAGAATCGCGATGCCTGCGCCCGCCAGGAACAGATACCAGAAGTAAATTGCGAACCGGTCTACCAAGAGTGAGTTATAGAATCCGAAGAAGCCTCTAAGCGGCATCGTCGACTGAATTTGCCACACGCACGCGGCCGCAAACACAACACCGACCAAGGCGCCAGCGGCGTTGATCCACTTCCATCCCTTCGGAACCATCAGGTCAATCAGCAGAATGCCGAGCGCGAAAATGGTGAGTTCCACCATCGGCAACATCAACCGGTATTCCGTTGGGGAGAGGCCTCGCACTTAGTTACTCACTTTCGGCACAGCGGAGTTTGGTCCGGCAACGTTCGACCCAACGGCCGCGGCCGTCGGCCTATATGACGGGGGCGCAACCAGAACATTGACTGGCGCATTCGGATTCGGCGTCTCGTGAATCGTCTGCACAATCTGGTTAACGGGCTGTTCGAGAATCTGAAAAAACGGCTTGGGATAGATTCCGATCCACAATGCCATGATGATCAGCGGCACAAACGTCAGAATTTCGCGCGGCGTCAGATCGTGCAGCTTTTCATTCTTGGGATTCGTCACCGTGCCGAAGAAGACACGCTGGTAAAGCCAGAGCAGATAAGCCGCCGCCAGCACTACGCCCGGCGCCGCCCACGCTGCCCACTTCCAGTTCGCGGTGAAGGCTCCCTGCAGGATTGTGAACTCGCCGACAAACCCGTTCAGCAGCGGCAATCCCATCGATGACAGGAACATGATCATCGTGATGGTTGCGTAGACGGGCATCACGTTCGAGATGCCGCCATACTCCGCGATCTCGCGGGTGTGCCGCCGCTCGTACAAAATGCCGACAATCAAGAAGAGTGCTCCGGTCGAGATGCCGTGATTGATCTGCTGCAGCACCGAGCCAGTTAACCCGGCGGAGTTCAGCGCAAAGATTCCCAGCGTGCAGAAGCCCAGGTGGCTGACGGACGAGTACGCCACCAGCTTCTTCATGTCCTTTTGCATGAGCGAAACCAGCGCGCCATAGATGATGCCTACCAAGGAGAGCCCGATCACCCAGCTTTGCACCCTGGGATGCTGAACGACCGCTGGGAAGAATGGCAGCGAGAAGCGCACGAATCCGTACGTTCCCATCTTCAGCAAAACGCCTGCCAGGATGACCGAGCCGGCAGTCGGCGCTTCCACGTGCGCATCCGGCAGCCAGGTGTGGAACGGAAACATCGGAACTTTGATGGCGAATCCGATAAAGAAGGCTACGAAGAGCCAGATGGCCGTCTGGAACGGAATCAGCGGCGCTGTCTTATAGAGTTCGGGAATGCTGAATGTGAAAACTTGCGTGACCGTGTGGTGATGGAAATACAGGAACAGTATGCCAAGCAGCATCAACACGGAGCCGAGCAGCGTGTACAGAAAGAACTTGATGGCCGCATAGAGTTTGCGCGGGCCGCCCCAGATACCGATCAGCAGATACATCGGCACCAGCATCGCTTCCCAGAAAACGAAGAAGAGGAAGAAGTCGAGCGCCATGAAGACGCCGAGCATGCCCGTCTGCAGCACCAGGAACCAGACGTAGTATTCCTTCACGCGATTCTCGATGGCGGTCCACGAGGAGAGAATCGAGATCCAGCCGAGCAGCGTGGTCAGCATGATCAGCAGGAACGAGATACCGTCAATGCCCAGGTTGTAACCCGCGCCGATTGAGGGGATCCAGTTGTTGGGCGTGCCTTCGAGGAATTTGAAGTGCGAAGGGGTCACGTCGAAGCGCTGCGCCCAGAACATCGGCACCAGAGGGATCGAGATCAGGAACCCGCCTAGCGCGAAGATGTTCGCAGTCCAGCGGATCGCGTCCTTGTTGTCCTTGGGGACGAACAGGAGTACGAGCGCGCCGAGGAGCGGCGTGAAGAGGATGATCGAGAGTATGTGCGATTGCATAAGAGCTCTTAGCTTTTAGCTCTTGGCTTTTGGCTTCTAGCTAACAGCTAAGAGCCAATGGCCAAAAGCCCAGAATCACTTCCACACGTAATACACGCCAAATCCAAGCAGGCCCGCGACCATGACCAGCGCGTACCATTGCACCAGTCCCCATTCGAACAGTCGCGTCGGATAAGAAATCATCCGCGCAAGGATGGCCGGGCCGTTCACTCCCACGCCGTCGATGATCCACTTATCCCACCAGGTCGAGAGCGTCGCGACCGCGCGCGTGACCCAGCCAACATCGTTGACTGCGCCGTCGATGATCTTGGCGTCGAACCACGACGACGCTTCGCCTGCGCCCATGACGCCTAGACGAATTTTGCCAAGCTTACGGCGTCCGGTGAACACGTAGTCGTAGCCCTCATCCACGAACCATTTGTGATAGAGCACGGTATAAAGTGGCGGAGCTTTGACGGCGATGGGCTCGGGGTAATCTTTGCCGGCATTCGCGTAGTGATGATGGGCCCAGCCTCCGCCGACCACCGCAGCTCCGACGGAGAGCACCATCAACCCCCACTCCAGCCCACGATGTTCTTCGCCAGCAGGCTCCTGCGGCTCAGCCGATGCGACAGAAACCTCGTGCGCGAACACCGGCTCCAGAAACTTCCCGAAGGCGTTCGTTCCACCCAAACTCGCCGGCACGCCCAACCATCCCGCACACACCGAGCAGATCGCCAACACGACCAGCGGACCCGTCATCGACTTGGGCGATTCATGGATGTGGTGCTCGACTTCATGGCTCATGCGCGGCTGCCCAAAGAAGGTCAGGAAGATGAGCCGTGCCATATAAAACGCGGTCATCAGCGCCGTGCCAAATCCGATCAGCCAGAGATACGGGATGCCACCATCGGCGGAGCGCCACGCCTGCCACAGGATTTCGTCCTTCGAGAAGAAACCGGCCAGCGGCGGAATGCCCGCGATCGCGAGCGTGGCAATCAACATCGTTTTGTACGTGGTCGGAATGCGCTCGCGCAGGCTGCCCATGTTGCGCATGTCCTGCTCGCCGCTCAACGCATGAATCACCGAGCCCGAACCGAGGAAGAGCAGCGCTTTGAAGAACGCGTGTGTGAACACGTGGAACACGCCTGCCGCAAACGCGCCGACGCCTAGCGCCAGGAACATGTATCCCAGCTGCGACACAGTGGAGTAAGCGAGGACACGCTTGATATCGTTCTGTACCAGCCCAATGGACGCAGCAAACACGGCAGTCAGCGCGCCGACGATGGCGACGGTTTTCATTGCGGTCGGCGCCAGCACGAATACGGCGTTCGACCGCGCCACCATGTACACGCCCGCCGTCACCATGGTGGCGGCGTGGATCAGGGCGGACACCGGCGTGGGGCCTTCCATCGCATCGGGTAGCCAAACATAAAGAGGAAGCTGCGCGGACTTGCCACAGGCTCCAACGAACAGCAGCAATGCGGCAACGGTAAGGATATGAATATCGCCGACTGCAAAGTGTCCATTGCGCGCCAGTTCATTGATATCCGTGAAGCGGAAGGAGCCGAAAAACCACGCCAGCGTGAGCGCGCCCAGAATGAATCCGGCGTCGCCAATGCGGTTCACGATGAATGCTTTGTTGGCGGCATCACTGGCCGATTTGCGATGGAAGTAGAAGCCGATCAGCAGATACGAACACAAGCCGACGCCTTCCCATCCCACAAACAAAAGCATGTAGTTGTTTGCCAGGATGAGCGTAAGCATCGAGAACATGAACAGGTTCATGTATCCGAAGAAGCGGTAATAGCCGCCTTCGTGCCCCATGTATCCGACGGAGTAAATGTGGATCAGCATGCCCACGCCGGTGACAAAGAGCAGCCAGATGCTAGAAAGCGGATCGAGCAGGAACCCGGCGTCGGCGTTGAAGGAAGCGGGTGTCCCGTCGCGCTTAACAAAGTTCAAATGCCCGTCGCCGCCGCCCAGCCACGTGTAAACAATTTTCTCGAAAGGCTGTCCCGTGCCATGGGCGAAGTGGGTGTACTCGGCCACCGTGAAGCAGGCGAACAGAAATGCAACCACGACCGCGCCAACGCAGACCGCGTTGACGGTAGCCTTCTGCAATCGCCGCCCGAAAAAGAACATCATCGCGGCCCCGAAGGCCGGGAAGAGCGGGATCAGGTAGATGTGGGTTAGAAACATCGTTCTCAGTTCTCAGTTGTCAGTTCTCAGTTTCTCTTCTCAGCTCGCCGCTTCCGGCTCTAACTGAGAACTGACAACTGATGACTGACAACGGTTCTCACCACTTCAACAAATCAATCTCATCCACATTGATCGTCTCCTTATTACGGAAGAAGGCGATCAGGATGCCGAGGCCGACTGCGGCTTCGGCGGCAGCGTCTACTACGATGAAGATCGCGAACAACTGGCCATGCAGGTTTCCCCACATGCGCGAAAAGGCCACCAGGTTCAGGTTCACCGCGTTCAGAATCAGTTCGATCGACATCAGCACGATGACGACGTTGCGGCGCGTAAGCACACCGATTACGCCGAGCACGAACAGTGCGGCCGCTGCGACGAGATAGTGAAATGTAGTAATCGGAACCATAAACACCGTCGTTAGCCTTTACTCGCTGGTCGTTTCACCATTCGTCGTTCTATTCAGCACCTCGAACGACTACCGACTAACAACCAACGACTAAATCTTCTTCTTCGTCATAATCACCGCCCCCAAAATCGCCACTAGCAACAACAGCGAGGCGATTTCGAAGGCGAACGTATATTGGCCCATCCTGCCGGCTTCTCCATAGAGCATGGCGGCGACCTGCTGCGTGTTCGACGACTCGGGCAGCGCTATCATGCGGTCCGGAAACAGCGCCTTGCCTTTCACGAACACAGACACAAACAGCGCCAGCAGCGCGCCGGCCGCTGCCAATCCCACCGGCCACATGCGATTGAATTGCCGGTCTTTCGCCGAGCGTTCGATGTTCACCAGCATGATCACGAACAGGAACAGGACCATGATTCCGCCGGCGTAGACGATGATCTGCACGCCAGCCACGAACGGGGCATACAACATCAAGTAGAGGCCTGCCACCGAAAGCAGGGTGACGATCAGCGCGAGCGCGGAGTGTACGGCGTTCCTCCGGGTAATGACGGCCATTCCGCTGGCAACGGCCAGTCCTGCCAGTGCATAAAAGAACCACGGCGTCGCGACCGGGGCCATGCCCGAATTCAAAGCGGAGTTCATTGCGGGGTTCATGAAACGAACACCCCCACGATGGCGGTAAGCATCAGCACGCCGAGTGAAATCGGCAGCAGCACTTTCCATCCGACTTTCATCAACTGGTCGAAGCGGTAGCGCGGCCAAGTCGCACGATACCAGATGAACAGATACATGAAGATGGCAACTTTCAGCACAAACCAATACACGTAGTCGATGCTCTCGCGAAAGCTGGACAGAAGGCGATGTTCCCCGGAACGGCCTGCGACCGCGATCAAGAGCAGAAAGAGCGCGAGGAGACCGAGCAGGGCCGCAAAAACTGCGAGTCCGATGCGTTGAATCTTGAAGAACGAATGCGACGGCATGCGTGCAGTGCCGATGAAGGCAATCGCCGCCAGTCCAAGAAAAGTCAGGCCGGGGAACAACGAGAAGATGAAGTCCCACGCCGGCGCGTCCAGCAGGTTCGGAAACGGACGCATCCATCCGCCGAGCCACAAAGTGACGGCAATCGACGAGACGGCGATCATGGCCGCATATTCGGCGAGCATGAACAGCGACCAGCGCAGTCCGCTGTACTCGGTATGAAATCCGGCAGTCAGTTCCGATTCTGCTTCGGCCAGATCGAAGGGTGCGCGGTTAACTTCGGCGACCATGGCGATGGCGAAGATCACGAACGCGATCAGACCAAGCGGAAAGAACTTGAAGATAAACCAGATGCCCTGCTGCTGTTGTGCCTGCACGATCCCGATCATGCTCAACGTGCCCGTGCCGGTCGCGTTCATGCTGGTCATGAGGACTGCCGAGACGACGGCGAGTCCCATGGCGACTTCATAAGACACCATCTGTGCGCTCGAACGCAGCGCTCCAATCAGTGGATAGTGCGAGTTCGAGGCCCATCCCGCCACCACGATGCCCAGCACGCCGAGCGACGAGACGCCGAGCATAAAGAGGATGCCGATGTTCATGTCGCTCACCGCCTGCGACGGTCCGAACGGAATCACGGTATAAACCGTGAACGCGGCCAACAGTCCGATCAGCGGCGCGACCCAGAAGACGAACTGGTCGGCTTGGGCGGGGATGATGTCTTCTTTGAGCATCAGCTTGAGCGCATCGGCGACGGGCTGCAGCAATCCGTGTGGGCCCACGCGCATCGGACCGAGGCGAACCTGGAAGTGCGCCAGCGCCTTACGTTCGATCCAGTTCATGCAGATCACGGCCACCGACACTCCCGCGAAAATGATGAGCACATACATCAGCGCCCAGAACTGGTTTCCCGCTTCGCCGGGCGTCACCGTGCTGCCGAGATACGACATGATGAAGTTCGGCATCAGCGGTCCACCTCGCCGAGCACGATGTCGAGCGTGCCGATGACCGCGACCACGTCGGCGACCAACATGCCGCGCACCATGATGTCGAGCGCCTGCAGATTGACGAACGAGGGCGGACGCACGCGGATGCGGTAGGGCTGCGTCGAGCCGTCGCTCACAATGAAGTATCCGAGTTCGCCCTTCGGCGCTTCGATCGAATGGTAGATTTCGCCTACCGGCGGCTTGATCACCTTGGGCACCTTGCCCATGATCGGGCCTTCGGGAATGCTGTTGACCGCCTGCTCGATGATGCGCAGCGCCTGGCGCATTTCGATCATGCGGACCATGTACCGGTCGTAGGTATCGCCGTTTTCGCCGGTCGGAATTTCGAAATCGAATTCGGAATAAGCCGCGTAGGGCTGGGCTTTGCGCAGGTCCCACTTCACACCGCTGGCCCGTAGCACCGGACCGGTAACGCCCAGCGCAACCGCGTCCGCGGTGGAAATCACGCCGACGTTTTTCGTCCGCTCGAGCCAGATGCGGTTGGTGGTGAGCAGCGCTTCGTATTCGTCGAACTTCGGCGCGACGAAGGTCAGAAAATTCTTTACGTCTTTTTCGAAGCCGGCATAGGTCTCATACTGGCAGCCACCGATGCGAAACGCATGCGTGGTCAGGCGCGCACCGCAGTACTTCTCAAAAATCTTCAGGATCTCTTCCCGGTCGCGGAAGGTGTAGAAAAGAGGCGTCATCGCTCCGATATCGAGCGCATGCGTACCCAGCCAAAGCTGGTGGCTGGCGATGCGGTTCAATTCCGTCAGGATCACGCGAATATATTTCGCGCGCGCCGGAGCCTCCACATTCATCAACTTCTCGACCGCTTCGCAGTAGCCCAACCCGTTCGACACCGCGGCGACGTAGTCCATGCGATCAACGTAGGGATTGAACATCGTGTAGGTGCGGTTCTCGGCGATTTTTTCCACGCCGCGGTGCAAGTATCCGATGACGCACTCGGTCCCGAGAACTTTTTCGCCGTCCAGTTTCAGGATGACGCGCAGCACGCCATGGGTCGCCGGATGCTGCGGGCCCATATTGATGATGAGTTCGTTGGAATCGAGATACGGCTTGTCGGGAGCTTCGAGATCGAGGTTGGACGATGAGACGTCGTTCGTTCGGTCGTTCATAGGAGAGCTCATTGTCCGCTCTCGATTCCGAGGTTGATCTGCACCCACTCTTTGTCTTGCTGCAGGATGCCGTAGTCCTTGCGCAGCGGGTAGCCCTTCCAGCCGTCGGGGAGCAGAATGCGCTTCAGGTCGGGATGTCCGTCGAAGGTGATGCCGAACATGTCGAAGACTTCGCGCTCCAGCCAGTTGGCAGTCGCCCAGATCGGCACGCTCGAAGGCAGCGAAGCGCCATCGGCGATCTGCGTTTTCACCCGCATCCGCTCGTTACGCGGGAAAGAATAAAGAATCCACACGACGTCGAATTGTTTTTCGCGCTTCGGATAATGGACCGCCGTGATATCGACGCAGTAGTCGAACTGTTCTTCATCGCGCAGCAGGCGCAGGATGTCGGGAATCAACGAGCGGTCAACGCTAAAGTAGTTCTGTCCAAGATATGTCAGCGCGTCGAGACCCGAGCCGTACTGGCTGCGATATTTTTCAACCATCGGGGAGGTCCACGGCACCGGGACGGGGCCAGTGGGCTTGGCGGGAGCAGCAGGTTTCGCCGACGCGGCCGGGGCCGCTGCTGCGGGTTTTTCCGCCGTCGGCTTCTTCTCACCTTCCGGCGGCGGTGGTGGAGCAGGCGTTTT
Source organism: Terriglobia bacterium (assembly GCA_020073525.1). Lineage (GTDB taxonomy): Bacteria > Acidobacteriota > Terriglobia > Terriglobales > Acidobacteriaceae > Acidiflorens. Next base: position 1,335 of record JAIQFA010000055.1, on the reverse strand, counting down.
GACTTCCTCGGCCATTCTTTCGTCTATCGTTACAGAAGCCGCTCAAGTACCAACAAATTTTCACTTCTAACATCTGGTTGAGTACCCGTCAATGACGGCCGTCACAACAATCGTCGCGCAACCACCCTCAGCAGCTAAAGCCGCATGTTTGGCGGGTTCCAGCGGCGCGGCTGAAGCCGCGCCCTTGCAAAACAAAGTCGAAACTCAAGCGTCTGGAACCGACCGCAACATCCGAGGAGAGGGGCAAGCCTGGTCTCTACGGGAAACTTATAACTAGCGCCGGGCCGCCGCTTGAAAACTTTCCACCAGGTCGCGGATGCGCAACGCGTCGGCTTTGCGATGGCCGTGACTGGTGATCGGGTCGGTGCCTCCGGTCGATTCAATCACTATGTCAGACCAGAACACTCCCGTTGAAATCTTCACCGAGGCGACCTGGGAAATCGAAATGCTTTCCTCGTTGCTGCCAAACAGACGCTTCTTGACGCGGCTCACGCGCAGCGGGCTGACCACGATGCGCGTCGGAAACCACAAATTCCCCTTGGTCCAGCGGCTGGCACTGAAAGTCTCATCAGCGGCCGTCGAAACCGGGCTTGCAGAATTCACCCTCCCCGAACCTACACCCATTCCAGAGCGCCTTTCTTCCAGATCCAGATATAACCGACGATCAGGATGCCGAGAAAGATCAGCATCTCAACCAGTCCGAAAACGCCAAGCGCTTTGAACTTCACCGCCCAGGGAAACAGGAAAATCGTCTCCACGTCGAAGACTACGAACAGGATAGCGATGATGTAATAGCGCACGGTATAGCGGCCGCGGGCGCTGTCGTAGGGATCGATGCCGCACTCGTACGGCATCAACTTCACGCGGTTCGGGCTTTGCGTGCGGATGATTCTGGCGATCAGCAGCGTCACCGGGATCAGGATGCCAACGACGGCGAGAAAGAGGAAGATCGGAACGTAATTTTGCGGCATGGGCCCTCAAGCCGTAATAAGAGTGAACTCGAATACTACCGCCGAAGTGGCCCGGCTTCAAGGACGGACAACCGGAGATGGCGTGATCGCGGTTACAGCGCTTTTTCAGGAATTATTGGGTGGTGACTTGGTCGGGAAGAAGAAAAGTCCGGCGGGCGAGGTCGGAGTCCAGCGTCTCCTGCCGGTACAGGGTTGCCAGAACGCCGCCTTTCCAGATGAACTGTCTGTCCGATCATCCGTGGGGCCTCGGACCCTCGCGGCGCTAATGTTAGGCCGTGCGCGGAGGCTGGGTCAACCGCAAAGGGTAGGTGGCCAGTCCCCTAGCCTACTTCTTCTGTGCATACTCGCTTGCACCCAGGAAATG
>JAIQFA010000178.1 GCA_020073525.1 Terriglobia bacterium | reverse complement strand
CTCGGAGATGACTTCGATGGCTCCGAGTATGTTGTCGTTCAACTGCTCCAGATCGGCGGCAGGAATCCAGTATTCGCGATGCTCCGAGCTGCCAACGGTGTGCACCTTGTAATGACTGAGAAACTCGCTCCGAACTCCAAAGCGCAACACATAGCCAACAAAGCCAGAACTTTCATCCTTAGTATTCCAGTCGCGAGCAATCTGCGTCGCGTAGCCCTCACTAAGGACGGGATAGAAGAATGGCTGCTCTGGCAAGCGAGGCGGGAATCGGCGAAAGCCTGAAGCACTGATCAACTCGCGTTCAGCATATCCGACCGGGCGGTATAGCGTTGTAATGTCGTCAGCCATAACTTTCAGAATACTGCAGCAGTCGAAAATGCCACAGAGCTTTGGCAACGTTGTCTTTTACGCAGTCGGTCGGGGGTGTCCTATGTATGCATGTTTTTGGTTCAGTAGGGGTGACCTATACTGGATAGATATCCGGGACTGGAGAAGTTGATGGTTGATCTCAAGGCCGCACCGCAGATGAGCACGCCTCGCGATCTCGCTGTTTTCGTCCATGAGTACATGGCGTCTCGCCCCGGGTCAGCCCCAAGTTTGGAACATCTTGCCGAATTGTTCGGGACATTGTTTTCCTTGAGCCTGAAGAGTGAGGAGTCTCGATTCATTCGCTGCTCGGTTCTGTATCAATCGAGAAAATGTAAACCGACCGGAAAAGGGGGGGCTCACGTAGAAAATAGTTTCTGGACCGCAAACCTGTTCGGTTCGCCGCTCGAATTCACATTACACACACTTCGAAAGTTAGCACCGGCTGTGGACCCTGAAGTTGCCTCGATCGGAGTGTATCCAAACAAATCCGGACGGCTGATGATATGGGGAATTGTCGATCAGTTCCCGCTACACATGTTAAGGTACACATCTTGGGAAACGGACAGGCGGGGTCCGTTTGCGCACGGTCTTCATTCCAGCATAAGCGCGCCGGGCGAATTAATAGTCTATACGGGAGATCGCGTGTTAGCGACCCTTAGACAGGAACAGTTGATATGTCGCGAAACAGATGCGCTATGGCATGGTCCTTTGGCGGCGAAGCTTGGCCGATATGTTAGGGCATTTACGGGAGAGATTAGGAAAGGTGTCGGAACAAACTTGTTCCGTAGCGCTGGCGAGTTCTTTAGGGGCACCGACGAGGAGTGGAAGTGCTCGGAAGACTACAGCGATGAAGCACGAGATTCATGGCTCGGAACGTTGTGCCGACTGTTATTGCGAATTCGCAATCACCGACACGGCGGTGCACTCCTGATCATCCCTGGCGCTACAACCCCCGACTTAGACATCAGGTGTCATTTCACTTATGATCGCATTCACGACCATCTCTGCGATTACTTCGCTGCGCTGATCTGTCAGACCTTCATCGAGGTTAGCGCACGTCAGGGCAGACTTGATGAAATCACGTACCCTAGACCGATGACTTCCAAGCTCGGCTATTTCACAACGCCAGACGCCAGAGAGAACGTCTTTACGGCCCGAGAGTGCGGTGGTTACGACGAGAATCTTTTTCGGTCTTGGTTTTATACGGCATCTAGGATTGACGCAATGGCAGCACTCGCTGGCTCGATAGCCCTTGTGTCGTCGTTGAGTCGAGTCGACGGCCTGTTGCTCATGTCCGGGGGACTCCGGCTCCAAGGCTTCGGAACGGAAATTCGCACCAAGAGGAACGTTGAGACTATTGATCTGGCCCTCGACCCTCAGGCGGCTACCACGATAACGGCGAATCCGAATAGTTACGGCACCAGACATAGATCCATGATGCGGTATTGCTCCGAGCATCGCGGTAGCGTCGGGTTCGTAATCTCGCAAGACGGAGACATCCGGGCTATCACAAAGGTCGGGAAGCGCCTCATCATGTGGGAGCACTTACAGCTTAAGGCAGGTATGGCTGATGAACATCTCCACCGGCCACACCCATTCAAGGACTCGAAGCCCAAGAGGTTGCGGCTTTCTAAGCAGGTCTAAGCGAAAAAAACAAGATCAAAGTCAAAATCAGCGGGCGAGGACGCCCGCTCTACACGGGCCTAGAAGAACTTGGCCTTGAACTGCTCTTGCCGCTGGCGGGCCTGGTCCATCAGGGTCTGGAATTCTGGTTCGCCTTGCAGATTTTGTAACAGAGGATCACGCATGAAGTAGGGGTAGCAGAAGAATCCTCCTCCAATGCTGTGACGCAACATGTGCAGGGCGGAAGTCTTATCTCCTAACACGGCGTAGGCTTGCGCTACTTTGTACATGCCTTCGGCGTCGCTTACTCCGCGCTCTTCCATCTTGGTTTCTGTCTGCTGCAGGAGCTTCAGGCCGCTGGCATCATCATGCCTGATCGAGTAACTCAGGGCTTTCCCGATCATGGCGGGAAGCAAAGAAGGATCTCTTTCGTAGGCGCGATCAAAGTCACGCGCTGCCTGCTCACGGTTGTTGAGGTAGTACTCGCCAAAACCGTGGTAGAAGAGGATGTAGACCGAATCGTTAACCGGCAGGCTCTGCAGAAACTTTTCGTATTCGCCTAGGTATAGATAGGCGTTCATGGCCGAGCTGTTGATCTTGACCTGAGGATTGTTCTGGCGCGCCTTTTCGCACTCGGCCACGGATTCCTGCAACATTCCGCCGAAGCGGTAGGCGTAGCCAAGCTCCCAGTGGGCCTCGGCGTTGTTGGGACTATCGCGCAGCGCCGAACGCAACAGGGGCACGGCCTGCTCCACCCGGCCGGTGTCGGTGAAGAGGTTGGCCATGTAGATTCGCGGCTCAACCAATGTGGAATTTAATGCGATGGCCTTCTCATAGGCAGCCTGCGCCTTGCCGTAATCCTCTCGTCCGCCGAACTGAAGCGAGGCGTTGGTGGTGTAGGCTCTACCCAGATGGGCCCACGAGGGCGCGTAGTTCGGTTCAATCACCGTCGACTTCTCCAACATTTCGATGGCGGCGGCAAATTCATTCAACGAATAGAGATCGATGCCACGGAGATAGTATTCGTAGGCGACGGTGCTGATCGGCTTTTCAGGCTTTAGATTCGCGGCTTCGGTGGGCGAGAGATTGAGTTCCAGTTCCTTGATGATCTGCTGCGACACACGGTCTTGGACCGTCAGCAGTTTGTCGTACTTCAGGTCGATGGACTCGCGCCACAGAATCTTGTCGGGCTTCACATCGATTAGCTGGGTCGTGATCCTCAGGTCGTCGCCATCTTTGATGAAGCTCCCGGTAAGCAGGGTATCCACATTCAAATCGGCGGCTACTTTTTTCGGGTCGATGATCTGATTGCGATACTTATCGACCGAACTCGACGGGCGAATCGTGAGCGCATTGACGTAGCCGAGTTTGGTGATGATCTCGTCGGCCAGCGAGAATCCCAGGAAATCCGTCTCGGGATCTTGTTTCAGGTTTCGGAAGGGCAGAACCGCCAGGCTGCGGGGCTGGGCCGATGTCGGAGGGGCATTCGACTTCCGCGCATAGAAGTAGCCGAGGATCGCAGCCAGCACAACCAGCAATGCCGCCGGTGCCCACCAGGTTACGTGTGGGAAGCTGCTATCCGATCGAACGGCGGGCGTCCCACGCGCAGGGGTTCGCCAACCCGAACTTGTGTTCGCGCGCTGCGGACGGGGCGTGCTTTGCAGCTTGGCCTGAAACTCCGCCTCTTTCTTGAAGTCCTGCAGGTCGATAAGCAAGTCCCTGACCGATTGATAGCGGGTCTCGCGGTCCTTGCGCAGCGCTTTGCTGAGGATGCGTTCGACTTCGTAGGGCAAGTCGGGAGCGAGCTCAACCGGGGGCGGAGGCTCGCTCTTCAGGATTTCGGCGATTACATCGCTAGCCGTTCCGCCTGCAAATGCCGCTCTTCCCGTGACTAACTCATAGAGCACCGAGCCCAGGCTAAAAATGTCGCTGCGCGCGTCTACCTCGATGCCGCGCGCCTGCTCGGGAGACATGTATCTCGCCGTGCCCAGCACCATTCCGGGATGGCTGATCGAGGAGGTCACGGCCGACGCATTGCGATGAATTGTCTGCCCCACCCGCCTCTCGCCCAGCTTGGCAATTCCGAAATCCAGGACTTTGACAATTCCGTCGGTGCGAACAATAACATTCTCCGGCTTGATGTCACGATGAACGATTCCGGAATCATGAGCAGCAGCCAGAGCGCTGGCAATCTGGATGGCAATGTCGATGGCAGTTTGGAGCTCAAGTTTTCCGGTCACGATTTTCTGGCGAAGGGTCGCGCCTTGGATGAACTCGGAGGCAATAAAGCGCATTCCATTGGCCTGGCCGAAGTCGTAAATGGTGAGAATGTTGGGATGGTTCAGCGCTGACGCGGCGCGCGCTTCCTGCTCAAAACGGCGCAACTCACGTTCATCTAAAGTGAGTTCCGGCGCAATCATTTTGAGCGCCACTTTGCGCCGGAGTCGAGTGTCCTCGGCCAGGTAAACTTCGCCCATGCCTCCGGCTCCGAGCATGGAAATGATCTTGTAGTGCGCCAACTGGGTACCGTCAGCCATCATTTTGCGGCGGTCGTCGGCGATGACGCGGTGCGCGGCCTTCAGGACGGGCTGCTGCAGGAAATCCAGGGATTCGTCGGAGGAGGCGAGGAGGGTCTCTACCTCCTTCCGCAGCTCGGCGTCGTGCTCGCACTTCTTGTCGAGGAACTCTGAGCGGGCTTCTCCTTTCAATTCGAGGGCCTCGTAAAACAAAGCCTCGATCTGCCGCCAGCGATCGGAGGAAGACGCCATCACCACGCAATCCTACAATAGAATTTGTGCAAGGTCTGTGCACAGAGGATCCGAAAGACAACTGCAACGGCTGCGGGGTCTTCCCTGTCCCCTCTGTGTCCTCATATGGTTGACAAGATCTTTACCACGAGGACACAGAGGGGCACAGGGGAAAGCTTTTCGTTCACTTACCCGACGAGGCTGCCATCTTTTTGCCGGTACGCAGGTAGTGGTTGATGGTGGTCTCCCAGTTCTGCATCCTCGCCGTGAACCATTTCTGATCGTAGCCCTCGAGTTCGCGGTTGCCCTCCGGGGAGAGGCCGGTGTAACGGTAGCGGATGTGGGTGCGGGTCGCACCGTGCTCCGCGGCGGTCAACTGGATGCGAAGTTCAGTGATGATGCGGCCGGGATTGAACCAGACAAAGGCGATGCGAAAGGCGGCGGGATCGTAGTCGGTGACGATCCAGGTGGCTTCTGATGCCGCCTGACTGGGCGAGCCAGAGGACGGCGGATTGGGCGTGGTGAAGACGCATCCTTGTTCGGCTACTCCGGAGTCGGAAGAGATCAGGCGATATTGCCAGCCGGGAAGCCAGTCGGCCTCGCGAACTGGGCAAAGCAGTGGGAAGACTTTCTCCGGGGCGGCGGGGTTGGTTTGGGTGTATTCGTGGGCAACGCGATAGCTTTTGAATGCGGACATGATTTCCTCCAAATGAAAAACTCGCTTGCCTTCACGGCACGCGGGTAGGTTATGAGACTCGGTTGCGGAGCTTCGCTCCGGTGAATGGAACAAGAAAGAATCAAAAAACAAATTCAAGATCAAAGGCAAAGGCACGGGGCGGAGCCCCGTCGCCACACGAGCAAAAGGAAAAGGCCAACCTGATTTCTCAGACTGGCCTTTATTTATGCCGGCAACTACCTACTCTCCCACACACTTTCGCGCGCAGTACCATCGGCCCAGCGGGGCTTAACTTCCGTGTTCGGGATGGGAACGGGTGGAACCCCCGCGGTAAGATCACCGACAACTTGCAGCCGTCAGCCATCAGCCGTCAGCCATCAGCAAACCTGTGCTGTGGCGACTTACACCGCCGATGGGCGGCAAACTTGTAAAAGATCGTGAGGACGAAGCCTCACAACTGAATAGATTGGGTGAGACGGGGCAAGCCCCGTCTCTACTACAAAGTTTTCGTCGGCGCGCAGTCGTCAGTAATATTGCTTCTCAGTCATACAGGTTCTTACGACTTACTAACAACGTTGCTAATTCCAGCTCAGGTTCTAACTTAGAACTGGCAACTGAGAACTGACAACTGCTTTTCTGCACCGAGTAAATTTTATGGTCAAGCCGAACGGGCGATTAGTACAGGTAAGCTACACGCGTTACCGCGCTTCAACATCCTGCCTATCAACCAGGTAGTCTACCTGGGCCCTTCATTACCCTTAAGGGTTGGGAGATCTCATCTTGAGGAGTGCTTCCCGCTTATATGCATTCAGCGGTTATCACAACCGAACTTCGCTACCCAGCGATGCCATTGGCATGACAGCT
>JAIQFA010000004.1 GCA_020073525.1 Terriglobia bacterium | reverse complement strand
CCATGCCGCCGGTGTTCGGGCCGGTGTCGCCATCGCCAACGCGCTTGTGATCCTGGGCAGCAACCAGCGGCGCAACTCGCTCCCCGTCGCTCACCACCAGAAACGAGAGTTCGTCGCCTTGCAGGAATTCTTCCAGCACCACCCGTGATCCGGCTTCACCCAGCATCCGTCCGCTGAGCATTTCGTTAGCGACGGTTGCGGCCTCGTCCTTGCTTTTGGCGATGACCACACCTTTGCCGGCAGCCAGTCCGTCGGCCTTCACCACGATAGGAGTATGGAAGTGCGGCAGCGCCTCGCGCACCTGTTGCGAAGAATCGCAGATCGCGTAGTGCGCGGTGGGAATGTGGTGGCGTTGCAGGAATTCCTTGGCAAAGCTCTTGCTGGTTTCGAGCTGCGCGGCGGCCTGAGTGGGGCCGAAAGTGCGCCAGCCTCGCCGCGTGAATTCGTCCACCACGCCAAGCATGAGCGGCAATTCCGGACCGACGATCGTGAGATCGGGCTGGATCCGGTTGGCCAGGGCGACCATGGAGTCGAGACTCTTCACGTCGACCGCGACGCACTCTGCCTCGTCCGCGATTCCACCGTTCCCCGGTGCGCAGTAAATTTTCGTGACTCGCGGCGATTGCCGGAGCTTCCACACCAAGGCGTGCTCGCGTCCACCGCTGCCGATGACGAGGATCTTCATGGTCGAAACATTTAAGGGTAGGGGCGGGAGGAGATGATGTCAAACGGGATGGTGCTGGGTTGTTACCATCATGGCGTACACTGCGGTTGACTGGTTGCAGTTTCGGAAAAATAGAAGATGGGAAAGGCAGAAGGACCAGCGGACGCGAACGCGCGGGGCGACTCCGGCTTGTCGCCCTCCGAACCTCGGAGTGGCGGCCACGTCTCCCTGGAAGACGTACACAGTTCCGTCGAGGTGCCTCACCATCAGGCCGGCTTCTGGGAGCAGTGGCGGGCTTTCGTAGGCCCGGCGATTCTCGTCAGCGTGGGCTACATGGACCCGGGCAACTGGGGCACGGACCTGCAGGCCGGCGCTCGGTTTAAGTACGGACTCCTGTGGGTGGTCGGACTCGCCAGCCTGATGGCGATCTTCATGCAGGTAATCTCTGCCCGATTGGGAGTGGTGACCGGGAAGGATCTCGCCCAATGCTGCCGTGACTGGTATCCCAAGTGGACCCGCTGGCCCAACTGGCTGATGAGCGAAGTGGCCATCGGCGCGTGTGACCTGGCGGAGGTGCTCGGGAGTGCCGTAGCCCTCAACCTGCTGTTCCACATTCCCTTGCTGTGGGCGGTCATCATCACGGGCCTGGACGTGTTGTTGCTCCTGGCCTTGCAGCGGTTTGGGATGCGCACCATTGAGGCGGTGGTCCTGCTGCTGATCGTGACCATCGGCGTGTGCTACTTCATCGAGATCTTCGTTCTCCCGCAGACTCAACCCAGTTTTCTGGAAATGGGGCGGGCACTGATCTCGCCGCACTTCCGTGAATCCGGGATACTGTACATCGCCATCGGTATCATCGGCGCCACCGTGATGCCCCACAACCTATATCTGCACTCGGCCCTGGTGCAGAGCCGCCAGCTACAGAAGGACGAACCGTCCATTCGGAGCGCAATCCGTTTCAACACTATTGACTCCGTCGTCGCGCTGACCATCGCCTTTTTTGTTAACGCGGCGATTCTGGTGCTGGCGGCAATGGTGTTCTTCGGGAAGGAAAGCGTGACCGCTTCCGGCGGACAGGTGGTCAAGTTCAGCGCCGACAGTGATTGGATTCGAGTCGCTTATTTGACGCTGGCTCCGCTGTTAGGGACGACTGCCGCGAGCACGCTGTTTGCCGTGGCGTTGCTGGCCAGCGGCCAGAGCAGCACCATCACGGGCACGCTCGCCGGGCAAGTCGTGATGGAAGGCTTTATGCATTGGCGAATCCAACCTTGGGTGCGGCGGCTTATCACCCGCACGCTCGCCATCCTGCCGGCGGTTTTCATTATCGGCCTGCGAGGTGACAGCAGCGTTACCGATCTGCTGACGCTCAGCCAGGTCATACTGGCCTTGCAGCTCCCCTTCGCCATGTTCCCACTCTTGCATTTCACAAGCTCCCGCCGGCGCATGGGGACATGGAAGAACAGTTGGTTCCTGCTGATCGCTGGTTGGGGCAGTGCTATGCTGATCACCGCGATGGACGTTTACGGACTGCCAGACTCGTTCAAAGCTGCGTGGCAGGTCATCGCCGGCGGATGATGCCGGAACGATAGGCAGAAACGGAAACCATGTACGAAACCATTCTGGTGACGTTGGACGGCACGCCGAGTGATCGGGCAATTATCGACCACGTCAAGCAGCTCGCGAAGCTCGCGCACAGCCGCTTGGTGCTGCTGCACGTCGCCGATGGATGGGCAGCGAGAACTTATGGCCCGGATGCAGTCAGTCCGGAGATCGCCGAAGACACCGCGTATTTGGAAAAAGTGCAGGCCGAGTTCCAATCCGTTGGCATTGCCGCACAGGCCGAGCTCGCGTACGGTGAACCGGCCCAGCAAATCATCAAATGGGTCGAGAAGAAGGGTTGCGACCTGGTAGCCATGAGCACCCACGGACACCGCTTCCTGGCGGATGTCTTTCTCGGCGCCACCGCTACGCGAGTCCGGCATAGTATCGAAGTACCCGTCCTGCTCCTCAAGGCGAAATGAACGTCGCCCGACAATGCGGTCAGGTAACGTTCTTGCCCTGCCACTGAAACAAGTCCCATTGATTGCCGTGGCTTGGACGGGCGAGGCGCCCGTCCCCACACCAGCCGTTTCCACACTGGCCGTCCCCACACGAGCCTTTCAAAACGAATTACACTATTAGTTCCGTCCCTATTTTGCCCGGTCCTGTGCCGGAGCTTGAAGGAAGGCCATCATGTCATCGAATAGTTTCGGCGCCCGCGCTACTTTCAAAGTTAGCAACAAGGAATACCAGCTCTACCGGCTTGACGCTCTCGATAAGCAGGGCATCTCCACCCGGCATTTGCCGTTCTCGCTGCGCATTCTGCTGGAGAACCTGCTCCGCACCGAAGATGGGCGCAATGTGACCAAGGAAGAAATTCGTGCGCTCGCGGCTTGGAACAAGAATTCGAAGCCGGAAAAAGAAATTGCCTTCACCCCCAGTCGCGTTCTGCTGCAGGATTTCACCGGCGTTCCCGCAGTGGTGGATCTGGCCGCTATGCGCGATGCCATGAAGCGCCTCGGCGGAGACGCCAAGCTCATCAATCCGTTACAACCCGCCGAACTGGTCATCGACCATTCGGTGCAGGTTGACGAATTCGGCTCGGCCAACGCTTTCGACGTGAATGCGCTGCTTGAGTTCCAGCGAAATAAAGAACGCTATGCGTTCCTGCGGTGGGGACAGACTGGTTTCCGCAATCTTGCCATCGTGCCGCCGGACACTGGCATTGTCCACCAGGTGAACCTCGAATACCTGGCGCGTGTCGTGTTTGTGCACGAAGAAGGCGGCAAGCGCACCGCCTATCCCGACACGCTGGTTGGCACCGATTCGCACACCACCATGGTGAATGGACTCGGCGTGCTGGGCTGGGGCGTTGGCGGCATTGAAGCCGAGGCCGCCATGCTTGGACAGCCCGTTTCCATGTTGATTCCGCTCGTAGTCGGCGTGAAACTCACCGGCCGCCTGCGCGAAGGCGCCACGGCGACCGATCTGGTTCTCACCATCACCGAGATGCTGCGCAAGCACGGCGTGGTCGGCAAGTTTGTCGAGTACTTTGGCCCCGGCCTGCAAGACCTGCCACTCGCCGATCGCGCGACGATTGCCAATATGGCTCCCGAGTACGGCGCGACTTGCGGCATCTTCCCGATCGATAAAGAGAGCCTGCGTTACCTGAAACTGACCGGCCGCAGTGAAGAACAGATCGCGCTGGTAGAAGCCTACGCGCGTGAGCAGGGACTCTTCCACGATGCGAAGACTCCGGAAGCCGAATACTCCGAGCTGCTGAGTCTTGATCTGGCCACGGTCGAATCGAGCCTCGCTGGGCCCAAGCGGCCGCAGGATCGAGTCGTACTGTCGAAAGCAGGCGAGTCGTTCTCGCAGGCGCTGCCTTCGCTAATCAAGCCCAAGGCGAAAACCGCCGCCGTTCCCGCCGGGGACTCCGGAGTCAGGCAGGTTAGTCGCTGGGAACAGGAGGGCGGAAGTCCGACTGCCGCTGGCATCGAAGATCCCAACATCCACGAACACATCTCCGGCAATGGAAAGCCACTACAACACGGTAGTGTGGTCATTGCGGCGATCACCAGTTGCACGAACACGTCGAACCCATCGGTGATGCTGGCCGCCGGGCTGTTGGCCAAGAAGGCAGTGGAGCGCGGTCTCGAAGTTCCTGCAACCGTGAAGACGTCGCTCGCTCCCGGATCGAAAGTGGTGCTCGACTATCTCCAAAAGGCCGGCCTGATGCCTTATCTCGAGAAGCTGAAGTTCCACATCGTCGGCTATGGCTGCACGACCTGCATCGGCAACTCGGGTCCGCTACCGGTTGAAGTTTCGAAAGAAATCGACGAGAAGAATCTGGTGGTGGCCTCGGTGCTCTCCGGCAATCGCAACTTTGAAGGCCGGATCAATTCCGAAGTCCGCGCCAACTACCTGATGTCGCCGCCGCTGGTGGTGGCCTTCGCGCTCGCGGGACGCATCGACATCGATCTGCGCAAAGATCCTGTCGGGAAAGGCAAAGACGGCAAACCCGTTTACCTCGCCGATATCTGGCCCTCGCAGCAGGAAGTCGAGCAGTCGATGGCGAGCGCGATTACATCGGAGATGTTCCGCAAGAGCTATAGCGAGGTGTACGCGGGCGACGAGCGCTGGCGCGGGCTGCCCGTGCCGAAGGGCGAGACATACACTTGGGAGAACAACTCGACCTACATTCGCCAGGCGCCTTACTTCGATGACATGACGCTCAAGCCCTCCGCCGTTGAAGACATCAAGAGCGCGCGAGTGCTGGCCGTGCTCGGCGACAGCGTCACCACCGATCACATCTCACCCGCGGGGTCGATCAAAAAAGATGGGCCCGCCGGCAAATACCTGATTGCTCACGGCGTGCAGCCGGGGGATTTCAATTCGTACGGATCGCGTCGCGGCAATCACGAAGTGATGGTGCGCGGCACCTTCGCCAACGTCCGCCTGCGCAACAAAATGGTAAACACGGAAGGCGGATTCACCCGTCACCTGCCGGATGGCGAGGAGATGTCGATCTTCGACGCGTCCGAAAAATACCATACTGAAAAAGTGCCGCTTGTGATTCTAGCCGGCAAGGAATACGGTTCGGGATCTTCGCGCGACTGGGCGGCCAAGGGACCGCGACTGCTCGGCGTTCGCGCCGTGATTGCGGAAAGCTACGAGCGCATCCACCGCTCCAACCTGGTGGGCATGGGCATTCTGCCATTGCAGTTTCTGCCCGGAGAAAATGCCGAGACACTGAAATTGACCGGCGAAGAAGTGTTCGAGATCGCGGGGATTCGCGATGTGGTGGAGAAATTTTCTTCCGGCCGCAAAATTGCGGTGCGGGTGAAGGGTGGAAAGACGGCGGAATTTCAAGCCGTAGTTCGCATCGATACTCCGCAGGAAGCTCTCTACTACGCGAATGGCGGCATCCTGCAGTACGTGCTGCGGCAACTGCTGGCAGGGAAAGCACAGCCGGAAGCGGTGACTGTTTAACCATCTGCCGTCGATGCCCAACTGCCGATGGAGTGTACGCGGGGAGTGCGTCGTCCCTCGGATCTTCATGGCTGCGTGCTAATCTCAAATCCCAATGTCCGTTGCGGCCCAATACATCCCTGCTGCTTTTAGCCTGACCGCAGTCGGAGTGTGGGGTGCGAGCGATTTCCTCGGTGGGGTCGGCGTACGCCGCGCGAACGCGTTTTTGTTCACGGCCATCGCGCATCTCAGTGGCATGGTCGTAGTCGGCGCGCTAACGCTGATGACAAACGCGCCGTTTCCGGGAAACGCCAGCCTGGTTTGGTCGCTGATTGCCGGAGCGGTCGGGGGCATCGCGCTGGCCTTGTTCTACCGTTCCTTGGCCAGTGGAAATATGGGACTGGTCGCGCCCGTGGCCGCCGTCCTGGGTGCCGCGATACCCACTATCGTGGCCGCTTTCTCGGAGGGCTTCCCGGGTTACCGGCACCTGGTCGGCTTTATTCTCGCGGTCATCGGTGTCTGGCTCATCTCTCGAAGTGAAGCTGGCGGTGGCCGCCCTGAGGGCCTGGGCATGGCCGTGCTGGCTGGAATCGGCTTCGCTGGTTTTTATCTTTGTACCCACCAGGCCGGTAACGCCTCGGCATTGTGGATCGCCGTCTGTTCGCGATTCGCTTCCTTGGTGGCAACGGGAGCTTTCGTTCTGTTCGGAAGACAATTCCGCGCGGTGGCTGCGCCAGTGCTGGGCATTGCCATGATTGCCGGAATCCTCGATATTACCGGCAGTGCCGCCTTCATCAGGGCCAGCCAAATCGGACGTCTGGATGTAGCGGTGGTACTCAGTTCGCTCTATCCCGCGGTTACGGTTGTGCTCGCCCGAATTTTTCTGCACGAGCATTTCAGCCGCGCGCGAACCCTTGGCATGTTCGCCGCGCTGGCGGCCGTGCCGATGATTGCAGGGTAACTGCGGTGCGTTCCATATTCCGGAATATGGAATGCGTCTAATTGCGGTACGCTTTGCAGCAGATCGTTGCGCAAAGGTGATCTGTGGCCCTTGTTGAAGTTCGCAATCTCACGAAGGTTTTTGGTCTTGCCGAATCTCCGTTCGGAGGCCGACGCGAGGGCGAAGTCCGTGCCGTGGACGACGTATCGCTCGACATTTGCGAAGGTGAAACGCTAGGGTTGGTCGGAGAATCCGGCTCCGGCAAGAGCACGCTGGGCCGGCTCATTCTCCGCCTCATCGAGCCGACTTCGGGCGCCATCCGTTTCGATAGCATCGATCTGCTCCAAGCGAGCGGCTCGGCATTGCGGCGTCTCCGGCGCGACATGCAGATTATTTTCCAGGACCCCTTCGGTTCGCTCGACCCGCGCTACCGCGTGGAGGACGTGATTGCAGAGCCGTTGATCCTTCACCGCGAAATCAGCGGAGAGAGCCACAGCGCAGATGCCCGCCGCCAGCGCGTGCGGGAACTGTTGCGTGCGGTGGGAATGGATGAATCGGCGATGCCGCGCTATCCGCACGAGTTTTCCGGAGGGCAGCGCCAGCGCATCGGCATTGCCCGCGCCCTAGCGTTGCGGCCGAAGTTCATTGTGGCCGACGAGCCGGTTTCCGCTCTCGACGTCAGCGTCGGTGCGCAGATTGTGAATCTTCTGCAGCAGCTGCAACGCGATTTCGGACTCACCTACTTATTCATCTCGCACTCCGTGCCGGTCGTTCGCTACCTCTCGACCCGCATCGCGGTGATGTATCGCGGCAAGATCGTCGAGATCGGAAGCACGGAGCAGATCACTGCGGAGCCGCAGCACGATTACACGCGCAAGCTGCTGGCGGCGACCCCGGAGATGGCAGCATCGTGATCCGGGATTCTTGTGTGGTGACGGGGCTTTGCCCCGTCCCTGCGGGGCGGAGCCCCACAGCCAAACAATCCGCAGCTATACAGTTGTCTTGGCACCGTGATCCCAACTAGAATGCGCGTGTTCAAGGAGCAGCTATGACCACAGCAGCAGTTGTGCCTCCCCAGGAACCAGGTCCGCTGTCGGAAGGGCAACGTCTCATCGATGTATTTTTTGCCCCGAGCAAAACCTTCACCGACCTCCGCCGGAATGCGAGCTGGTGGGCGCCATTTTTGATCACCGCGATCGTGTCCCTGCTGTTTGTCTACACCGTCGATCAGAAGGTCGGTTTCCGCAAGGTGGCCGAGAACCAACTGCAGTCGCAACCCAAGCAAGCCGACCAGGTTGAGCGCATGCCGCCCGATCAGCGCGAAAAAGCCATGCAGGGACGGACAACCTTCACAAAAATACTCTCGTATTGTTTTTCCGTCTTCATTCTCGGCTGGTACGCGATCGTTGCTGCAGTTCTACTTGCCACCCTCAAGTTTGGCCTGAGCGCAGACGTAAAATTTTCGACACTCTTCGCTCTGGTGAACTACTCCAGCTTGCCCGGCCTGCTGAAGTCCTTGCTGGCAATTTTGTCGCTGCTGGCTGGAGTAAGCAGTGATGGGTTTACATTCCAAAACCCGGTGGCGACCAACCCCGGTTATTTTGTGGATGCGGCTTCTCATCCAGCGCTCAACCGCCTGCTGACATCATTTGACATCTTCGTCTTTTGGACTCTGGCCTTGACGGCCATCGGCATCACCTGCATCAGCAAGGTCAAGCGGGGGACCGCATTCGCTGTTGTGTTTGGCTGGCTTGCCGTCCTGGTGCTGATTGGCGTTGCCTTTGCGGCGGCGTTTTCCTGATTCCGTAACCGCATCCATTTACAATTACTCCGCACCGTAACTTCGCACCATGCGCACTGCAGACGTCGTTCTCATCGGCGGAGGAATTGTCGGCTCCAGCATTGCCTACCACCTTGTCGCGGCCGGCTGCAAGAACGTGCTTGTGATTGAGCGCGAGACGGCGCAGGGAAAAGGGTCCACGGGCAAAAGCATGGGCGGGGTACGCGCCCAGTTTTCCACACCAGTCAACATTCAGATGTCGCTGTACTCGATCCCGTTCTATGCCAGCTTCGAAGAACGCCTTGGCTACCCGTGCGACTACCGGCCCCAGGGGTACCTTTTTTGCGCGGCCAACGAAAAGCACCTGGCCTACCTGCGTGCCAACTACGAAAAGCAAGTTGCCATGGGGCTGAAGAACGTGCGCCTCGTTGCCAGCGACGAAATTCGCGGCTGGTTCCCGCAGCTTCGCGGCGATGACATTGTGGGCGGCAGTTTTTGCTCAACTGACGGCTTCGTCGATCCTTACAGTGCCATGATCGGCTTCATGACCTGGGCAAGCGATCGCGGCGCCACGCTCTGGAAGAACGCCGATGTCACTGGAATCACGAATAAGAATGGAAGTTTCGAAGTTGCGACCACGCGCGGCGCGGTCTCCACGCGGACGGTTGTCAACTGCGCCGGGGCCTGGGCTTCCACGATCGCGAAGATGGCCGGCATCGATCTCCCTGTCGAACCTTTGCGGCGCATGCTGGTTCCGACCGAACCATTTGACCAGTTTCCACACACCGCGCCCATGATCATCGACATGTCGACTGGATTCCACTTCCGTCCGGAGAGCCGCGGATTCCTGCTGGCATGGAACGATCCCGAAGAAACGCCTGGTTACAAAACTGATTTTGAAGCGAGCTTCATCGAGAAGATCCTGACCCGTGCTGCGGATCGCGTGCCGGTGTTCGAGAATGTCGCGGTCAATCCCAAGCGCGCTTGGGCAGGGCTTTATGAAATGACGCCGGACCATCACCCGATCCTTGGCGAATCACCCGAGGTGCCCGGCTTCTTCTTCGCCAATGGATTCAGTGGGCATGGAGTCATGCACTCGCCCGCCACTGGCAAGATTCTTAGCGATCTGATTCTGACGGGGAAGACAGATCTGATCGATGCGTCTCTGCTGAACTTCTCCCGATTTGCGGAGGGGCGGACGATTCACGAGACGGCGGTGCTCTAGGTTCCGACGCTATCATTTATCATGGCGCGGAAAGAACTTTAACCACAGGGGAACACAGGGTACTTCATAGGCGTCCCCTGTGTCCCTCTGTGGACCCTGTGGTTAAAGGTTTTTCTCAACAAATGCCCCAGGAACTCAACTACTGGCTCACCACCGTTCAGATGCCGACCGCCCCGGCGCAGCCGCTGCCGGAGAGCGTTGACGTTGCCATCATCGGCGCTGGGTTCACCGGGCTCTCCGCTGCGCTCGCGCTGGCCAAACGCGGGGCGAAGGTGGTCGTGCTCGAGTCGGAAACCATTGGCTGGGGCGCGAGTTCGCGCAACGGCGGCATGGTGCTTACCGGGCTGAAACTCGGTGTCAATAAGCTCATCTCGATGTACGGACGCGAGTTGACCCGTCGCATGTACGCCGCGTCGCTTGGAACCATTGAAGCGGTCGAACGCATCGTGAAAGAAGAAAACATCGCCTGCGATTTCGCCCGCACCGGTCACCTCGAAGTGGCCTGCAAGCAAGCGCATTTCGATGACTATGCTCGCCAGGTGGAAGTGATTGCCCGCGAATTCAATCACCAGCTACGAGTCGTGCCGCGCGACCAGCTCTGCGGCGAAATCGGTTCCAACATTTATTACGGCGGCATGGTCGACGAAATCTCGGTCGGGCTCAATCCCGCACGCTACGTCGCCGGACTCGGCGCAGCCGCTATGCGGGCCGGAGCCCGGATCTGCGAGCGCACGCGACTCCAGAATATCCAACGCGAATCGCGGGACGGGGCGCCAGGTTTCAAGCTGAACAGTTCTCGAGGAACGGTCTGGGCCCGCAACGTACTGGTTGGGACCAGCGGCTACACAGGTGTGGCGACCCCGGCGTTACGAAAGAAAATCATCCCCATCGGGTCGTTCATCATCACCACCGAAGTTCTTCGCGAAGGACTGGCCCATGAACTGAGCCCGCGCAACCGCCAGATTTACGACTCCAAGAATTATCTTTATTACTACCGGCTCACTCCCGACAACCGCATGTTGTTCGGAGGCCGGGCGGCATTTTTCCCGGAGACGGATCAAACCATCCGCAAGAGCGCCGAAATTCTGCGGCTGGGAATGATTGAAGTCTTTCCGCAATTGCGCGACACGAAAGTCGAATACGTCTGGGGCGGCACGCTCGATTTCTGCTTCGATATCATGCCGCACGCGGGCCAGGTCGATGGCATCTACTTCGCCGTCGGATATGCGGGACACGGCGTTGCCATGGCTACCTATCAAGGGCAGAAGATGGCCGAGTGGATTGCGGAAGGGAAGACGGACAATCCATTCACGGAGATTCCGTTCCCCGGCGCGCCGCTTGGCCTGTACAACGGCAAACCGTGGTTTCTGCCGTTCGCAGGCGCGTACTACAAAGTGCTAGATTGGGTCTCCTAAGCACATACCGGAGTACCCTGTGTCCTCTGTGGTAAAGATCTCTTCACCACCGAGGAGCACAGAAGAAATCAAGGAATACTGGAGAACTTTATGTCAATCTTTGGACTGATCGAATACGCCGACGCCACTCTCGAAGTGCGCGCCATCTATGACGACATCATGACTACACGCAAGACCGACTGGATCAACAATTTCTGGAAGGCCATCGCGCATGATCCGGTCCTGCTCAAGCGCACTTGGGAAGACATCAAGCAGATCATGGCTCCAGGGGCGCTTGACCCGCTGACCAAAGAAATGATTTACGTTGCCGTCTCAGTGTCCAACCAGTGCGAATACTGCATCGCTTCCCATACCGCCTCGGCAAAGAACAAAGGCATGACCGATGCTCAGTTTAAGGAACTGATGTCGGTGGTCGGAATGGTGAACGAGACCAACCGGTTGGTTGCGGGATACCAGGTGGAAATCGACGACCGCTTCAAACCGCCGACCGGCAAATGACATCCAAGCGGCGGGCGCCCCCGCGCACTTGTGGATAACCGCGCTCCTCGCAAAGTTCTATAATCGTGGAACGCAAATCAAGACGCGAATCCTCTCGCGAACAGGGGCGGCTGAAAAGGGGTCAGGCAATGGCAGAGATGACAGTAACTCCAGTGGCAACCCATGGATTTTTTCTGGACGGGAAGTGGCTGGAGGAGGGTGACATCGTTGAGGTGCGTGCGCCTTACGACGGCGCGCTCATTGCGCATGTCCACCAGGGACGCCGCGAACATGCCGAAGCTGCGATTGCCGCCGCCGTCAAGGCTTTCGGAACCACGCGGCGACTGCCTGCTTTCGAACGCCAACGCGTTCTGCGCCAGATCGCCATCGGTATTCATGATCGCAAAGAGGAATTTGCGCGCACGATTGCTCTGGAAGCAGGCAAGCCGATCAAGAGCGCTCGCAGCGAAGTTGACCGCGCCGTCTTTACGTTCAACATCGCCGCGGAAGAGACGGTCCGCGGCTACGGCGAATATTTGCCGCTGGATTGGCAGCAGTCCACTGCTGGACGTTGGGGTATCGTCAAACGGTTTCCCCTCGGTCCCGTCGCCGGAATCACGCCCTTCAATTTTCCGCTAAATCTGGTAGCGCACAAAGTCGCGCCGGCCATTGCTGCCGGATGTTCGATGGTGCTCAAGCCCGCGCCCGAGACGCCGCTCACCGCCCTGTTGCTGGCTGAAGTGATCCAGCAAGCGGGATGGCCCGATGGCGGATTCAATGCGCTTCTGCTCGCCAATGGAGACTCAAGCTTGCTGGTCAGCGATGAACGCATCAAGCTCATCAGCTTCACGGGCAGTGCCGCGGTCGGCTGGGCCATCAAGAACAACGCGGGAAAGAAAAAAGTTGTTCTCGAGCTCGGAGGGAATTCGGGCGTCATCGTCCACAGCGATACTGATCTTGCTTACGCCGCCGACCGCTGTGTTACCGGCGGCTTTGCTTATGCCGGACAGTCTTGTATCTCGGTGCAGCGCATTCTGGTCGAGCATTCCGTCTACGGAAAATTTACCGAGTTGTTGCTGGCTGCGGTCAGCAAACTGAAAGTCGGCGATCCGCTGAGCGAGTCGAGTGATCTTGGCCCGCTGATCCGCGAAAGCGATGCGATCCGTGCTGCAGAATGGGTGGAGGAAGCCATTCGCGGCGGCGCGCGGCTGCTCTGCGGCGGCAAGCGCAAACGCTCGCTGTTCGAGCCCACCGTGCTGACCAGCACCAAGCCGAGCATGAAAGTGAATTGTCAGGAAATCTTTGCGCCGGTCGTGACGGTCGAGCCCTACAACGATTTCGCCTCCGCCCTGAAGCAGATCAACAGCTCTGCGTATGGACTGCAGGCCGGGCTTTTTACGCGCGATGCCAAGCTCATCTTTCAGGCCTACGACGAACTTGAAGTCGGCGGCTTGATTGCGGGCGATGTTCCTACGTTTCGCATCGACCACATGCCCTATGGCGGCATCAAAGATTCCGGACTGGGCCGCGAAGGTTTGCGCGACGCGATTCAGGAAATGACGGAACCGAAGCTGCTGGTCATGCACCTGCGTTGAGGTTTGTGGACCGTCCAAGCTTTAGAAATGCCTCACGGTACTTTCGTAATAGAGGCGAAAATGCGGTTGATTTTTCTGAAGGTTCGATTTCCTGAACTGACACAAAGAAAATCGAAATCGATCTGGTCCATTTCGCCACTCAACTGTTATACTCACGTGTTTCAGTATCCTGCGTCACTGGACTATGTGACGTAAATCATAGGAATGCGGTCAGCCGGGAGCGGCGCAAGCCAATTCCCAACTAAAAGACTTCATATTCAATGCAGATTTTTCCGCGCAGCAGTAATGCCATCGCCCGGGCCTCCCTGGTCCTCGTGGTGCTTGCCGTGGGCGGGGCGTTCTGGGCGCTGATGCTACTGGAGCGGACTCCGTACATCACGTATGCCGGAGTGCGCAAATCGCAGCCGGTTCCGTTCAGCCACCAGCACCATGTGACCGGGCTCGGCATCGATTGCCGTTACTGCCACACCTCGGTTGAGGAGTCGAGCTTTGCCGGCATTCCGCCCACGAAGACCTGCATCAACTGCCATGCCCAGATCTGGACCAACGCGGCATATCTGGAGCCGGTCCGCGAAAGTTTCCGCACCGGCCGCTCCCTCGAATGGACGCGCGTGAACCAGTTGCCCAACTACGTTTATTTCAATCACAGCATTCACATCAACAAGGGCGTGGGCTGCAACACCTGCCACGGCCCGGTGGACCAGATGCCCTATACGTATCAGTTCGCATCGCTGCAGATGGAATTCTGTCTTGATTGTCACCGCGCTCCGGAAAAATATCTGCGCCCGCGCGAACAGGTTTTCAACATGCGCTATGAGCCTCCGGTCAACGACCCGATGGGCAAGAATGAGGTCGAATTTGGCGGAAAGAAATACAACGACCAGATCGCGCTGGGCAATGCATTGAAAGAGGCGTACAAGGTGCGCTCGGTCAGCGGCATTACCAGTTGCAACACCTGTCATCGCTAGGGGCTAGGTTTTACTGATAGCTGACAGCTGAGAGCCGATTCGAAAATGAGTATGGACGAGCACAAAACGAAGCCAGCCGGCGCCGATGTCTGCCCGAGCAAGCGCAAGCAGCTTGACCTCGCGACCGTCAAAGAGCAGATCGAGGACACGACCGGTCCCGAGTACTGGCGCAGCCTCGAGGAGCTAGCCGGCAGCGAAGAATTTCAGGAGATGCTGCACCGGGAGTTCCCCAAGGGCGCTTCCGAATGGCTCGACGACTTCTCGCGCCGCGGTTTCCTCAAGACCATGGGCGCGTCGCTGGCGCTCGCCGGTCTGACCGGGTGTACGCGAATGCCGAACACCGAGATCGTGCCCTATGTCCGGCAGCCCGAAAATGTCGTTCCCGGGCGCCCGATGTTTTACGCGACCGCGTTCACGCTCGGTGGCTACGCCTCGCCGATTCTGGTCGAGAGCCATCTTTTCCGTCCGACGAAAATTGAAGGCAACTCGCAGCACCCCGCCAGTCTCGGCGGCACGGACATTTACGCGCAGGCCTCGCTTCTTGATCTTTACGATCCTGACCGGGCGCAGAACATCACGTACATGGGCGACGTCCGCTCGTGGAACGCCTTCATGGAAGCCGTTCGCGGCCCCATGAGTGTGCAGAAGAGCATGGCGGGCGGCGGCGTCCGGATTCTGACGCAGACCGTTTCTTCGCCCACGCTGGCCGCGCAGATTCGCGGTTATCTGGAAGCGAATCCGATGGCCAAGTGGCACGTATACGAACCGATCAGCCGCGACAACGTGTATGAAGGCGCGAAGCTGGCGTTCGGCGAACCGGTAGAGACTCGCTACGACTTGTCGAAGGCTGACGTTATCGTTTCGCTCGACGCCGATTTCCTTTACGCAGGATTCCCTGGTTCGGCACGCTACACGCGCGATTTCGCTGCGCGGCGCAATCCCGACGCGAACATGAACCGGCTGTACGTGGTCGAGAGCACGCCGAGTTCGACGGGCATGAAGGCGGATCACCGGCTGCCGCTGCGGGCGGATGATGTCGCGAACTTTGCGGGGAACCTCCATTTGGGGCTGGTCAGTGCAGTTGAGGGAAATACGAAGTTTGTCTCTGCGCTCGTGAAAGACCTGCAGTCCCACAAGGGTTCCAGCGTCATAATTGCTGGTGATCATCAACCGCCGGTCGTTCACGCGTTCGCGCATTGGATAAATCAGGAACTTGGCAACGTCGGCAATACCGTTTTCTATACCGATCCGGTCGATGCCAATCCGGTGAATCAGAAGGAGTCCCTGCACGCGCTGGTGGAAGACATGCGCGCCGGCAAGGTCGATCTGCTGATGATTCTTGGCGGTAATCCCGCCTACGATGCGCCCGCGGAGCTTGAATTTGCATCGGCGCTGAAGTCGAATGCCGTTAATCTGAAAGTGTTTCTCGGTACCCATCGCAACGAGACCGCTGAACTTTGCCAGTGGCACGTTCCCGAAGCTCACTATCTCGAGTCGTGGAGCGACGCGCGCGCCTATGACGGAACGGTCAGCATCGTTCAGCCACTCATCGAGCCGCTCTACGGCGGCAAGAGCGCGCACGAACTCATTACTATTCTTGCGGGCCAGTCGGGAATGACGGGGCATGATCTCGTCCAGGGTTATTGGCGGAAGCAGCACACTGGCGCGGACTTCGAGGCATTTTGGCGCAAGTCCCTGCACGACGGATGGATAGCGGGGACAGCCTACGCACCAAAGGGAGTGACCCTGAAGGGCTTCCGCGGATCCACCGAGCCTTCGCAAACGATGGCGACGATAACCTCAGCCTCCAATGCGAACGGAACCGAGCTCAACTTCCGGCGCGATCCCTCGATCTATGACGGCCGCTTCTCGAATAACGGCTGGTTGCAGGAACTTCCGAAGCCGCTCACCAAGCTGACTTGGGATAACCCGATCATGATCGGCCCCGCGCTGGCCGAGCGGCTGAAGTTGGATTTCAAAGACGTCGCCGAACTGGAATTCAGCGGAAAGAAAGTAAAAGGCCCAATCTGGATTCAGGCTGGGCATCCCGACAACTCGATCACCGTTTTCGTGGGTTACGGCCGCACCCGCGCCGGCCGCGTCGGCACCGGAAACGGATTCGATGTTTACCCGCTGCGCACGAGTCAGGCCGCGTGGTTCGCGAATGGCGCGAAACTCACCGCGACCGGCGAAACCTACAACCTCGCTAGCACACAGGGCTATCAGTCGATGGAGACTCCCGATGGCAGCGAGCGTCCGCTGGTGCAAGAGCGCAGCCTCGAGGAATACAAGAAAGAGCCGAACTTCGCGAAAGAAGGCGAGCCGAAACCTGAGCTCACTCTCTACCCCGGCTTCGATTATTCGAAGGAAACTTACTCCTGGGGCATGGCGATCGACCTGAACTCCTGCGTTGGATGCAATAACTGCATCGTCGCCTGCCAGTCGGAAAACAACATTGCGGTGGTCGGCAAAGAGCAGACTCTCAAAGGCCGCCACATGCACTGGCTGCGCGTGGATGCTTACTACAACGGACCGCGCGACAATCCGAAGGGTTTCTTCCAGCCCGTGCCCTGCATGCAGTGCGAGAATGCGCCCTGCGAACTGGTTTGTCCGGTGCAGGCAACCACTCACAGCAGCGAAGGCCTGAACGACATGGTCTACAACCGCTGCGTCGGCACGCGGTACTGCTCCAATAACTGCCCATACAAAGTGCGGCGGTTCAATTTCCTGCTGTTCCAGGATTGGGAGACGCCGCAGTTCAAGCTGATGCGCAATCCCGACGTGACTGTGCGTAGTCGTGGTGTCATGGAGAAATGCACGTACTGCGTGCAGCGCATCAATGAGCGCCGCATCGACGCCGAGCGCGCCGATACCACCATCAAAGAAGGCGATCTGCAGACCGCGTGCCAGCAGTCCTGCCCGGCCAATGCCATTGTCTTCGGCAACCTCAACGATCCGAACAGTCAGGTCAACAAGTGGAAAGCGCAGGCGAGGAATTATTCCCTGCTGGGCGAACTGAACACGCGGCCGCGCACAACGTACCTGGCGGAAGTCCGCAATCCCAATCCGAAATTAGAAACGAAGTCGGAAGCAACGCTGGAAAGGTCTCAGGTCTTAGGTCTCAGGTCTCAGGAAACCGAAGATCGAAACCTAACACCTGGGACCTGACACCTGAGACCTAGAACCTAAGCAGTGGAGCGCATGTAAGGCATGGCTACCAATACACAAATACCCGTGGCAGACAGGCGAGTGCCGGTAATCGCACCGGGCCACACCTTCTCCACCATCACCGAGAAGATCAGCAACATCGTGCTGAGCCGTCCCGTCTCGCTGGGATGGATCTTCGGCTTCCTGATCGTGTTCTCGCTGATGAACGTACTGATGATGGCCTTGGGCTACCTGTTCATCAAAGGCACGGGCATCTGGGGCATCAACATTCCCATCGGTTGGGGATTCGCCATCGTCAACTTTGTGTGGTGGATCGGTATTGGCCACGCGGGCACGCTGATTTCCGCGATTCTTGCGCTGTTGCGGCAGACCTGGCGCAACTCGATCAACCGCTTCGCCGAAGCCATGACGCTGTTTGCAGTTGCCTGCGCCGGCATCTTTCCACTCGCTCACACTGGACGCCCGTGGCTGGCGTATTGGCTCTTCCCGTATCCGAACACCATGGGCTACTGGCCGAATTTCCGCAGTCCGCTGGTGTGGGACGTGTTCGCGGTTTCGACTTACTTCACGATTTCGCTGGTCTTCTGGTTTATCGGATTAATTCCCGATCTCGCCAGCCTGCGCGACCGCGCCGAGAATCCTTGGGTGCAGCGCATCTACGGGCTGCTAGCGATGGGATGGCGTGGTTCCGCCCGCCACTGGCACCGTTATGAGACGGCCTACCTACTTCTGGCTGGTCTCGCGACGCCGCTGGTGCTTTCCGTGCACACGGTTGTGAGCTTCGATTTCGCCGTCGGCATCGTGCCCGGCTGGCACACCACCATCTTCCCGCCGTACTTTGTTGCGGGCGCTATCTATTCCGGTTTCGCCATGGTGCTTTGTCTCGCGATTCCGATTCGCGCCATCTACAAGCTTGAAGACTTCATCACCATGCGGCATCTCGAGAACGCCGCCAAGGTCATGCTGGCCACCGGCCTCATCGTTGCCTATGGCTATGGCATGGAAGCGTTCATGGGCTGGTACAGTGGCAACCAGTTTGATTCGTTCCTGCTCTGGAACCGGCTGCACGGCCCGTACCGGCTGGCGTACGCTGCGCTGCTCGCCTGCAACATTTTCATCCCGCAGGTTCTGTGGCTGAAAAAGTTCCGCGTCTCGACCGGCTGGCTCTGGCTGATTTCATTCGTCGTGCTGGTGGGCATGTGGCTGGAGCGCTTTATCATCGTTGTCGTCAGCTTGAGCCGTGACTTCCTGACCTCTTCGTGGGGGCAATACTACCCAACCAAGTGGGATTGGATGACGTTCGCTGGCACCATCGGCATGTTCTTGACTGCCATGTGGTTGTTCGTTCGCATCCTGCCCATGATCTCCATCTTCGAATTGCGCACTTTGCTGCCGGAGTCGCAGGTGCACGAGGCGGCGGAGGTGAAGCAATGAGCGATTTTTCAGGCAACGGTCCGATCTACGGATTGATGGCTGAGTTCGATTCGGCGAAAGAGTTGGTAGCCGCCGCTCACAAGGCGCACGAAGCGGGCTACGAGAAACTCGACGCTTACAGCCCATTTCCCATTGAGGGCCTCGCCGAAGCGATCGGTTTTCACAAGAATCGCGTGCCGCTCGTCGTCCTCATCGGGGGACTGATCGGCGGGCTATCGGCGTATGCGCTTCAGTACTGGGTGGCGGTGATCACGTATCCGGTCAACGTCGGCGGCCGCCCGCTTCATTCATGGCCCTCGTTTATCATCGTGACCTTCGAATTGACGATTCTCTTTGGCGGACTTTCTGCCGCGATCGGCATGCTCGCCCTCAACGGCCTGCCCATGCCCTATCACCCAGTGTTCAACGTGCCTGAGTTTGCCAAGGCTTCTGACAACAAGTTCTTTCTGGTCGTGTTTTCGAGTGACCCGAAATATGACGCCGCCCGCACGCGCTCGTTTCTTTCGGGCCTTTCTCCACGAATGGTCGCGGAGGTGCCGAGCTAGTCATGGGCGCCACTCGCAACCTCCGAAAAGTTCTGCCCGCGCTGCTGGCTCTGATTGCCATCACTGCCGGATGCCGTCTCGACATGCACATGCAGCCCTATTACCGTCCCATGGCGAAGAGCGATTTCTTCGCTGACGATCGCTCCGCCCGGTTGCCCGTCGAGGGTACGGTAGCTCGCGGCGATCTTCGCGAAGATACGTACTTCTACACCGGAAAAATTGGGAACGCGCCCGGCGACTATATGCCGTTCCCGGTAACGAAGGAAGTGCTCGAGCGCGGACGCGAGCGGTTCAATATCTACTGCACGCCCTGTCACGGACGCGTTGGCGATGGCAATGGCTTTATCCCCACGCGCGGCTTCCGCAAGCCGCCGTCGTTTCACATTGACCGTCTGCGGAAAGTGCCAATCGGCTACCTCTTCGACGTAGATACCAATGGTTTCGGCGTCATGCCCGATTACGCCTCCCAGATTGCCCCGCGCGATCGCTGGTGCATCGCGGCTTACATCCGCGCGCTGCAACTGAGCCAGAATGCGACGTCGAGCGACGTTCCCGCGGGACAAGACATGAAGGCGCCTCCGCCGCAGTTCCGCGATATCGGCAACGGAGCGACGCTGCCCGAGGTGGCGCCCGCGCCGCCCGCCGCTGCAGAGGGGGAGCACAAATGACCACGGCCACCATGAACAAGTCAGACCTGATGGCGCCGCCCGTGGCTCAGACCATCCAGCAGCGGTCGCTCGTCATTGGTGTGATCGGCGCGATTGTTTCGATCGCCGGCGCTTTTCTTGCTCCCGAGAGCTTCTATTCCGCCTACCTCGAAGGCTTCATGTTCTGGCTTGGCCTGTCGCTCGGATGTATGGCCATCCTTATGCTCTACCACCTGGTCGGCGGCGCCTGGGGCACGGTGATTCGTCGCATCCTGGAATCGGGCATGATGACGCTGCCCCTCATGTTCGTCCTGTTTATCCCGATCCTGCTGAACCTGCCCAAACTGTATTTCTGGGCCAGGCCGGGGCTGACCGACCCGAAGATCGTGGAGATCACGCACAGCTATCTCAACTTCAACGGCATCTTGCTGCGCTACATGCTTTACTTCGTGATCTGGGTCGGGATGGCCTACTTCTTGAATCGCTGGTCCACCGAGCAAGATACGACTGCAGGCCAGAGCACGTTGCGTTTCCGCGCCATGAGTTCGATTGGGCTGGTCATCTACTCGCTCACGATTTCGTTTGCGGTGATCGACTGGGTGATGTCGCTGCAAGCGCGCTGGATCTCGACCATTTACGGCATGCTGTTCATTGCCGGGGAAGCACTCTCCGCCTTCTGCTTCTGCGTGGTCATCGAAAGCATCCTCGGCAAACGCAAGCCGATGTCCGACTACCTCACGGACACGGAAGTCCACGACCACGGCAAGCTCATGCTGGCTTTCGTCATGGTCTGGGCATACTTCAATTTTTCCCAGTGGCTCATCATCTGGGCCGGCAACCTGCCCGAAGAGATTCCGTGGTACAAGCTTCGCATGAATGGCGGGTGGGAGTATGTCGGCCTGTTCCTGGTAGTGTTCCACTTCGCGGTACCGTTCGCGCTCTTACTCTCGAGGCAATTGAAGCGCAAGGCGCGGACGCTGGTCCGCCTCGCGTCCTGGCTCATCTTCATGCGCATGGTCGATATCTTTTGGCATATCGAGCCGGTGTCGGAACATTCCACGTTTCACATCAGCTGGGTGCATTTTGCAATCATCGCCGGGATGGGCGGTCTTTGGATGGCCTACTTCTTTCATAATCTGAGATCGCGTCCGCTGCTGGCCGTGAACGCGCCGCAGACCTTGAGACTTCTGGAGCCGTCGCATGAGTGAAGAAATGATGAACCACGGCCACTCCGGCCACGAAACCGAGTTTGAACACGAAGACTTGGCCGCACGCGGTGTCTTCGCCTTCATGATTGGCCTCGCGGTCGTTGGCGTAGTCATATATTTCATCATTGTCGGCATGTATTCGTTCCTCGATAAGTACGAGCGGTCGCAGATGGCCACCGCCAGTCCGTTGGCTCCGTCGACGGAAGTCACTTCGCGCCATATCGACTTCGCTCCCGGCCAGGGAGACTACGTCGACAAGAAGTTCAAAGACAATGGCGCCCCCATGCTCGAATGGAACGAGCGTGGCCAATTTCGTGACTTCCTGATGGATCAGGAGAACCGACTCAACAGCTACGGTTGGGTCGACGAAAACGCCGGTGTGGCGCACATTCCGATCGAGCGTGCCATGGAATTGATTGTTGAACGCAAATTGCCGGTTTATCAACAAGGCAACCTGGATGCGGGATCGCCAGCGGCAGGCAAGGTGCCTGCCCAGAAATCGGCAGCAAAGTAATAGAGACTTTGCTTTGAATGGGTGCGGCTTCAGCCGCGCCGTAAAGTGAAGAAGATGAAGGCGGCTTTAGCCGCTGCGGGCAGTTGGCCGGAAAAGGGAAAAAGCAGTGCGTAGTAAAAGTGGTTTCGCAAATTCGATCGTCATCGCAGCTTTCGTGCTGATCCTCTCGGCCGCACCGTCGTTTGCGCAGGGCGCGCGCGGTCCAATCATGGGCGGTGGCATCATGAGCCCGCCCGTCAATCAACGTCCACCGGGGCTGGAATTCGTCGGCATCGAGCAGCATCTCAACGCCGAAGTTCCCGCCAATCTCGAATTCAAAGACGAACTCGGCAACCCGGTCAAGCTCGCCGACTACTTCGGTCACGGACGCCCCGTCATCCTGAACCTGGGTTACTACCAGTGCCCCATGCTCTGTGGCGAACTGCTGCAAGGGCTGGTCGGTTCGATGAAGGCACTGACCTTCAATCTCGGCCAGGATTTTGATGTGGTCACGGTGAGCTTCGATCCGCGCGAGACCACGGAAATGGCCGCCGCAAAAAAGCGTGACATCATGAAGCGCTACGGCCGCGCGAACTCGGATCAGGGCTGGCACTTCCTCACCGGGAAGGCTGACCAGATTAACGCGCTCACCAAATCGGTCGGATTCCAGTATCAGTTCGATCCGAAGACCGAGCAGTACGCGCACGCCGCCGTGATTGTTATGCTCACGCCCGACCACCACGTTTCGGGATACTTTTACGGAGTCGAGTTCTCTCCCAAGGATCTGCGCCTCGGGCTGGTGCAGGCCTCGCAAAACAAGATTGGGAACATCGGCGACCAGGTGCTGCTGTACTGCTATCACTACGATCCCAGGACTGGAAAATACGGCGCTGTCGTCAGCAATATCCTGAAAGTGGCGGCGCTCGGGACCATGCTCATCCTGGGAACATTTATGTTCGTCATGTTCCGTGTCGATCGCAACGCGGGTCACGGCGAACCGGGGCGAGCTGCATAACTATGTCGAAATTTCTACCATTGTGGCCCGATCAGGCCTCGACCATGGCAGGCCAAGTGGATGCCCTCTACATCTATTTGTTGCTTGTCGCCGGCGTCATGACCGCGATCATCTTCCTCGCCGTCACCATGCTGGCGATCAAGTATCGTCGGGTACCTGGCCGCGAAGCCCATCCCATCGAGGGTTCGACCATCCTCGAAATTACCTGGTCGATCATTCCGTTCTTTGTGATGCTGACGTTCTTCATCTGGGGCGCGGTCATTTTCTTCAAGGAGCGCACGCCTCCGGCCGACTCCACCGAAGTCTACGTCGTTGCCAAGCAGTGGATGTGGAAGATCGAGCACATGGAGGGGCAACGCGAGATCAACGAGCTGCACGTCCCGATCGGCCAGAATATCAAGCTGATCATGACTTCGCAGGACGTGATTCACAGCTTCTTCGTCCCGGCGTTCCGCATCAAGCAGGATGTACTGCCCGGCCGCTACACTACGCTCTGGTTCAAGGCCACGGTGCCGGGCCGCTATCATTTATTCTGCGCCGAATACTGCGGAACCCAGCACTCCGGCATGGGCGGAGACATCGTTGTCATGGAGCCGCAGGATTACGCGCAGTGGATGGCGGGCGGGCCTTCCGCCCCCTTGCAGGAGACCGGCAAGCAGCTGTTTACGCAGCTTGGATGCTCCACTTGTCATCGCTTCGATGTCCAGGGACGCGGACCCAATCTCACCGGTATCTACAACAAACCGGTTCTGCTCGAAGACGGGCGCACGGTGACTGCCGACGAGAACTACGTTCGTGAGTCCATCCTCAATCCCACTGCGAAGATCGTGAGCGGTTTTAAGCCGGTGATGCCGACCTTCCAGGGCATTGTCAGCGAAGAACAATTGAACGCGCTGGTGGCCTACGTGAAATCGCTAAACCAGCCACCCACGGGAACCGCTGGGCTGCAGAACCAGCCCGCCGCTTCCCCGGCTCAACCCCAGAATATGCAGGTGCAATAGTCATGGCGAGTACAGTAATTCCGGCGAATCAGGCTCCGGCTCAGACTCCGAAGCTGAACTATCTCAACAACGGGCACACGCTCAAGTCCTGGCTGTTGACCACCGACCATAAGCGGATCGCGATCCTCTATCTGATTTCGGTGACGGCGTTCTTCTTTCTCGGCGGCTTCTTTGCCATGCTCATCCGGCTCGAACTGCTCACGCCCCAAGGCGACCTCATGCATGCCGACACCTATAACAAGGTGTTCACTATGCACGGCATGATCATGGTGTTCTTCTTTCTGATCCCGGTCGTGCCGGCTGTACTCGGGAACTTTCTGGTGCCGCTCATGATCGGCGCCAAAGATCTTGCCTTCCCGCGCATCAACCTGCTCAGTTGGTATCTCTACGCGATTGGCGGCATCATGATCACGCACGTCATGTTGACCGGCGGCGTCGACACGGGTTGGACTTTCTACAGCCCCTTCAGCACGGAGTACACCAACACCAAGATCGTCGAGGCCGGACTCGCAGTCTTCATTGCCGGCTTCTCCTCGATTTTCACCGGACTCAACTTCATTGTCACCGTCCACCGGATGCGCGCGCCCGGCCTTACCTGGAGCCGCCTGCCGCTGTTTATCTGGGCGAACTACGCTACCAGCCTCATCATGATCCTGGGCACGCCAGTGGTCGCCATCACCATCGTGCTGGTGGCCGTCGAGCGCCTTTTCCATCTCGGGATCTTTGATCCCAGGCTGGGTGGCGATCCTCTCCTGTTCCAGCACCTGTTCTGGTTCTACTCGCATCCCGCCGTCTACATTATGATCCTGCCTTCGATGGGTGTGATCAGCGAACTCATTGCCTGCTTCGCACGCAAGCGCATCTTCGGTTACAACTTTGTAGCGCTGTCGAGTATCGCCATTGCAGTCCTGGGATTCCTGGTGTGGGCGCATCACATGTTCGTCGCCGGCATCTCGCTCTATGCCGCGATGATCTTTTCGTTTCTGACTTTCTTCATCGGCGTGCCCTCGGCGGTCAAAGTCTTCAACTGGACCGCGACGCTCTACAAGGGATCGATTTCTTACGCCACGCCCATGCTCTATGCTTTCGGCTTTATCGGGCTCTTCACCATTGGCGGCTTAACGGGGCTCTTTCTCGCCACCTTGGGCATCGACGTTCACGTTACTGATACCTATTTCGTGGTCGCTCACTTCCACTACGTCATGGTAGGTGGCGTCTTGATGGGGTATCTGGGAGGCATGCATTTCTGGTGGCCGAAAATCACCGGACGCATGTATCCCGAAGGCTGGGCCAAGCTGTCGGCGCTGCTGGTGTTCGTCGGCTTCAACCTGACGTTCTTCCCGCAATTCATTCTTGGTTACGTCGGCATGCCGCGCCGCTACTGGCAGTATCCACCGGAGTTCCAGGTGCTCAACGTGCTCTCGACCGCGGGCGCCAGCGTGCTGGCCGTCGGCTATCTGCTGCCGATGATCTACTTCCTGTGGTCGCTAAAATACGGCCCCATCGCCGATGCCAATCCGTGGAACGCCGCCGGCCTGGAGTGGAAGACCGCGTCGCCGCCGACCACCTTCAACTTTGACGAGACGCCGGTGGTGACCTGGGAAGCCTACAACTACGACGAGATCCCAGCCAAGGAACTGGAGGCTCCCGTTGCACGATAGCCAAGCAACCACTGGTTCAGTCACGACCATGGAACACGAAGTTCACAATCCTGCGCTGCTGCACCATTTCTCCGATGCTCAGCAACAGAAGAACGCCGCCTCGCTTGGCATGTGGCTGTTCCTGGTGACCGAAATCATGTTCTTCGGCGGCATGTTCTGCGCCTACCTGATCTACCGCGTCCAGCACTTCAATGCCTTTGCGGCCGGAAGCCAGCAGCTCAGCATTAAGCTCGGAGCGTTCAACACGGCGGTGCTGATCGTCAGTTCTCTGACGGTGGTCTTGGCGGTGAAAGCGGCGGAGGCAGGCAAGCGCGCGCTGCTGGTCGGCTACCTGGTCGTGACCATTCTGCTGGGCATGACCTTCTTGGTGGTCAAGGGTTTTGAGTACGCTGAGAAATTCGAGAAGCACCACGTGCCCGGAGCAACCTTCAATTTCACGGACACCTTCGACGACAATGGCAAGCAGATCCCGGTGAACGGGAAGGAAGCAGAACTCTTTTTCTCGCTCTACTTCGCCATGACTGGCATGCACGCCCTGCACATGATCATTGGCTGCGGACTGTTTAGCGTGTTGGCGGTCTTTGCGTGGAAGGGACATTACTCGCCCGGCTACTTTACTCCGATAGAAAACGCCGGCTTGTACTGGCACCTGGTCGATATCATTTGGATTTATCTATTCCCGTTGCTGTATTTGATAAGCCGCCACTCCTGACGGGGTGACTGAGAACTGACAGCTGAGAACTGAGAACTTCTTTATGTCGGAACACGAAGAACACACGAGTCACTCGCAGGGCTTTTACATAGCCATTGGCATAGGCTTGCTCATCCTGACGGCGACCACCGTCGGTGCAGCCTTCGTGAACCTAGGCCCGTTCAACCCCGTCGTTGCGCTCCTCATCGCCACCATTAAGGCGACGCTAGTGGTGCTCTTCTTCATGCACGTCAAAGGCGCGAGCGAGAAGCTGACCGGAGCCGTAGTCGTCTCCGGATTCTTCTTCCTCGCCATTCTGGTATCGCTGTCTCTAGCGGACTACCTCACTCGATCCTGGCGGTAACAAGATTTCATGTGCTTTCCCCTGTGAACCTCTGTGCCCCCTGTGGTAGAGATCTTTTCAACCACAGAGGACACAGGGGCGCACGGGGTAGTACTCGACAAGACGCAATCCCCTTGCGCGCAGCGTCCGCATCCTCGAAGATGTTCTGTACCCTATGCCCCAAGACATCGCCCCACCTCCGGCCCGCGCCGCGCAGCTTGACGCGATTGCGCTCGAAGCCGCTCTACGCCGCCACCTTCGGGGAGAAGTTCGCTTCGACTCGGGCAGCCGCGCACTCTACGCGACTGATGGTTCCAATTATCGCCAAGTTCCAATTGGCGTCGTAATCCCGCGCGACAAAGAAGATGTCCTCGCCGCCGTCGCCCTCTGCCGCGAGCATCGCGCTCCGCTGCTCGCGCGCGGCGGAGGCACCGCACTTGCCGGACAATGCTGCAATGCCGCCGTCATCCTCGACTTTTCGAAGTACATGACGGCCATCCTCGAAATTGATCCCGAGCGTCGCATCGCGCGCGTTGAGCCCGGCGTTGTCCTCGACACTCTCCGCGCCGCCGCCGAGAAGCATCACCTCACCTTCGCGCCCGATCCCGCCACTCACGACCGCTGCACCCTCGGAGGTATGATCGGCAACAACTCCTGCGGTGTCCACTCGATCATGGCCGGCAAGACGGACGACAACATCGAGTCCCTCGAAGTCCTCACCTACGGCGGGCAGCGCATGCACGTGGGCGCGACCAGTGCCGAAGACTTCGACCGCCTCATCCGCGAAGGTGGACGCCGCGCCGAAATCTACGCCGGGCTCAAATCCCTGGCCGACCGCTACGGCGAGCAGGTCCGCCGCCGGTTCCCCAACATTCCGCGTCGCGTTTCCGGATACAACCTCAACCACCTTCTGCCTGAAAGCGGGTTTCACGTGGCCCGCGCGCTGGTCGGCTCCGAAGGCACCTGCGTCACGGTCTTGGAAGCCACCTGCCGCCTGGTGGAGAGTCCGCCCTCGCGCGTGCTACTCGTCATCGGATGGCCCGACATTTATCAGTGCGCCGACCACGTCCCGCAGATCATGGAGCACCGTCCCATCGGCCTCGAAGGTTTTGACGACATCATGGTCAACGCCAGCCGCCGCAAAGGCGTGAATCTCGAAGGCCTTGCAATGTTGCCGGAAGGCGCTGGCTGGCTGATGGTCGAGTTTGGCGCAACGACGGCCGACGAAGCCGAAGCTCAGGCGCGGCACCTCATGGAGGTTCTCGATCGCTCCGCTGCTCCGCCCAACATGCACCTCTTCGTCGACGCGCGTCAGGCGCGGCGCATCTGGGATGTCCGCGAGTCCAGTCTGGGCGTGACTTCCCACGTACCCGGCCAACCGCTGCATTGGGAAGGCTTCGAAGATTCCGCAGTCGCGCCCGAGAAACTTGGCGCCTACCTGCGCGAGTTGCGGAGTCTGATGCAGGCCTTCCACTATGGTGGTTCGTTCTACGGACACTTCGGCCACGCCTGCGTGCACACCCGCATGGACTACGATCTCGAATCGGAAGAGGGCGTGCGCAAGTTTCGCCAGTTCATGGAAGAGGCCGCCGATCTTGTCGTCCGCTACGGCGGTTCGCTCTCCGGCGAACATGGAGACGGCCAGGCGCGCGCCGAACTTCTTCCCAAGATGTTTGGGCCTGAACTCATGCAGGCTTTCCGCGAGTTCAAATCGCTCTGGGATCCCGATTGGAAAATGAACCCGGGCAAACTCATCGAGCCCTACCGTCTCGATGAAAATCTCCGGCTTGGAGCGGGCTATGATCCATGGCAGCCTGAGACGCATTTCAAGTTTCCCGATGACCACGGCAGCTTGGCAGCGGCCACTCTGCGCTGCGTGGGAGTCGGCAAGTGCCGCCGCGAAGAAGGCGGAGTCATGTGTCCCAGCTACCGGGTCACGCGCGACGAACAGCACTCCACCCGCGGCCGCGCCCACCTGCTCTGGGAAATGACGAAAGGCGACGTCATCAAAGACGGCTGGCAGAACGAAGCCATCAAAGAATCGCTCGACCTCTGCCTCTCCTGCAAAGGCTGCAAAAGCGATTGCCCGGTCGGCGTCGATGTCGCCACCTACAAAGCGGAGTTCCTGTCGCACTACTACGAAACCAACCGCCGTCCGCTGAATGCGCTGGCCCTCTCGAATTTTGACCTGTGGGTCCGCGCCGCCTCGCATGTGCCCGGCCTAGTGAATCTCACGACGCAACTCCCGGGCCTGCGCGACTTGGCGAAGCTGGCGGGCGGAATCCACACCCACCGCCGCATCCCGGCGTTTGCCCCAGAAACCTTCAAACAATGGTGGGAGAGGCAGTACCCACGTGGGGACGGACGCATTCGTTCGTCCAGCGGAGCAAAGCTCCGCGAGGCGAGCCCCGTGCTCCTGTGGGCTGACACCTTCAACAACCACTTCCTTCCCTCAACTGCCCGCGCCGCCGCCGAGGTGCTCGAAGCCGCCGGATTCGACGTCACTGTTCCGCGTGCCCACCTGTGCTGCGGACGCCCGCTGTACGACGTTGGCATGCTCGACCGCGCCAAGCGCCTGCTGCTCGCGATCATGGACGAGCTGGAGCCGGAAATTGAAGCTGCGACGCCGATCGTCGTTCTCGAACCGAGCTGCGCCAGCGTCTTCCGCGATGAACTGACGAACCTTTTTCCCAAAGACGAGCGTGCCCAAGCGCTTTCGAAACAAGTCTTCCTGCTCAGCGAATTCCTGGAGCAGCGTGCCAAGGATTTTCCGCTCCCCAAACTGCCGCGCCGAGCGCTCATCCACGGGCATTGCCATCACAAGGCCATCATGAAGATGACCGCCGAGCAGTCAGTGCTGGAGCGCATGGGCGTCAATTTCACCGCGCCCGCTCCGGGATGCTGCGGCATGGCTGGAGCATTCGGCTTCGAGAAAGAGAAATACGAGATTTCGAAAAGTATTGGTGAACTCGAACTACTGCCCGCCGTCCGCCAGGCTCCCACCGACTGGCTGATTGTGGCCGACGGTTTTAGCTGCCGAGAGCAGATCGCTCAGGAAACGGATCGCCACGCGCTCCACCTCGCCGAAGTTCTCCAAATGGCGCTGCGCGAAGCCACCGAAACCCCCGAAGGCTTCCCGATGTTCGATCCCGCGCCGCAGCATTATCCCGAAGATGCCTGGGTGCGACCGCACGAGGCGGCGGTCCAGAAGTCGATGAAGCGTACCGGGCTCGCGGTGGCAGGGGTCGCGGCGGGGGCCGCATTGTTGTTGGCCTTAGCCAAGAAACGCTAAGCCTGTGTGGCGCGGACACTCCTGTCCGCGAACGGCCGCGACCAGCGCCGAGCCCTTTGTGCGGCAAGACGTAAGACGTTGACAGTAAACGACTTATCAATCACCTGCCCATCCTGCCCTGTTTCTGGGACAATAGATAGATACTAGGCCTCCTCGTTGCGGCCTTCGGTCCCCGATGTACCTCGGACCACGCCGCGTGCGCTTTGAAGTTGGAAGAAAGCTGAAATCTATGGAAACCGCAAATCCAACCCTTACGGCGCCCATGCCGGGGCAGTCGATCGCTCAGAACATAACACTGCAAGGCTCGGTCCTGGTGCTGATTCAGTTCGACGTTTGCGAAGAGATTAAACTCGATGCCCTCCGCGACATCTTCGGAGCCCGCCGACAGGAGGCCAGCTTCAAGCACCCAGCTCCCGGATACGTCCGCTTCCAACGGCCTCCGGTGGTCGAGCCGGTCGAACCGTTGGTTCTGGAAAGTGGAGAGCGCCTCGACGTCCAAATCAAGTACTACGATTACGGGGTGCTGAGCGTCGTCTTTGAGCTGCCCTTTTCTGGAGACTGGGACACGTTGGTCCGCCTCGCCGGTCGCTGGGTTTGGGATACCGACTTCACCAGCTTCGCCCAGAAAATCGTCAAGGAGAAAATCGAGCGCGCCCGGCCCGCGTTGGTCAAGCTCTACGACACCTGGCTGCACGAAGACTATTTCGTCTTCCATGTGCGCGACATCGCCGGCAATCCGTCAGCGGCCGAACTGCTCGCGGCCCAGGGTGGACGCATCGCCCAGATCGTGCGCGGCGAGAACATGCCGCTCTCCGACGGCGAGCAGCAGGAAATCATGCAGTCGAAAATTTCCTACTACCCAAACGACCTGGCCGTGATCAGCTGGAACGGAGCGTTTCTCTACGACTCGGCGGGAGGCGCGGAAACCGTTATCCAACTGCTCGAATATGCCAACTCGCAGCTTCTCGAATTCCGGCACTACGACGAACTGCTGACGCGCGAACTGCAAAGCGTCTACGATTTCATGGACCACGGCTCGACCGGCATCTGGGCACGCTGGCGCACCGCGAAACGTGCTAACCGA
The DNA here is from genome assembly GCA_020073525.1 of Terriglobia bacterium. Taxonomy (GTDB): domain Bacteria; phylum Acidobacteriota; class Terriglobia; order Terriglobales; family Acidobacteriaceae; genus Acidiflorens. Next base: position 103,040 of record JAIQFA010000004.1, on the reverse strand, counting down.
TTGCATACCGTCCTGCTCGATGTGGACGAACTGACCGAGCGCGCCGACAACGCCATCAAGTTCCTGAGCGACATGTTCTCCGCGCGCCTCTACAAAGTGGCCGCGTCAAAGATCGGTGTGAGCGATTACAAAAACCTGGTCAACCAGAAAGTCCACACCGCCGAAGAGCTCTACCGCTTCATGGTCGACCAGTTCCACCAGAGCCGCGCGTTTGTGCTGGAGCTGATGGTGGTGATTATTCTGATCATTGATTTGATCTGGCTGTTTAAGGGGAGCATGCCGATTTAGCTCTCAGCTGTTAGCTCTCAGTTAAATCCGAACCATGCACGGACTGACGCCCTCGTCCTCTGTTTGGAGGTGAACTTGCGTCCGGGCCTACGCGGGTTGGGTGAGGATGTGCAGATTCTTCCAAACACAAGAATGCCCCGCGAATCTCGGGCACTTTTTTTTGCTTAGAGATCGTGGTCGCTGCCTAGACCGCTGTTCTGGATCCCGCGTCTCGAAAAACAAAGGGTGGGACGGTCGGCCAGGAGCTCGGGATTCTAGCAGCGAACCGGAACACGCCCACCCCTTACTCCCTTGGACTTAGCTCAACGGCCCTGCGATGCGACATCGGAGGGGGAAGGCAGTCGTGGCAGAGCCGGAGAGCCGCGAGAGATGCAGGACACGGTACAACAATCCTTTCCCGGTTGAACGGGTTCGCGTCTTCTGTTCGGAATTCGTAACACCAGCCTCAAAATCGCCCTTGCCCAAGGAACACAGAGGGACAATCTGCCCCCCCAACCGCGTTCGTTGGAAAAAATCAAACTCAGAGGCAGCGGACAGGAGTGTCCGCTGTACACGTTCTGCGGGAGCCTCCTACTGGGGGTGCGCTTTTGCGGCACCTTGTTCGTAGCGGTCGATGTCGTCCCGCAACTTCTTCTCCAGTTGTTCGTCATGTTGCTGGAGGGCCAAATCGAGCGCCTGATGTGCGGATTGTATGGCCTCGGTGTTGCGGCCGGTCTTGCTGTATGCGTCCGCCAGCGCGGCGAGGCACTGCCAGTCTTTGCTTTCGCTAAGTTCCACGGCCTTCTGAAAAGCGGCTACGGCCCCAGCGTTGTCCCCGCGTAATCCGAGGACATAACCCAGATTGAAGCGATACTCCACGGAAGTGGGACGGAGTTTGATTGCCTTTTGCAGTTGGTCGACGGCCTCGTCCATTCGTCCCGTCTTGGCCAGCTCCCACCCGAGTTGATTGTGCGCATCGGGGAAGTCGGGAGCCATGTCGACTGCTTTCCGCAGGTGCTCGTATCCCTCCTGAGCTTGCCCGTTTTCGAACAGCGCCGTTCCCAGACCCGTCTCCGTCCCGGCAACCGAAGGATCGAGCGTCAGTGATTTCCGAAAGTTGACCACGGCCCCGTCCAGGTCGCCGGTTAGCGCCAGCGACACCGCGAGGTGAGCGAACCAGGTCGCATGGTGAGTGTCGAGAGCGCAGGCCTTGCGATATTCTTCCACCGCCTCACGCTCCGAGTCGTTTCCAGTCAGCGCCGTCGCCAGGACGTAATGCGCCAGGGCATCGTCGGGATCCTGTAGCAGAGCCTTGCGCAACACCGGAACGGCTTCGGCCATCTTGTTGCTCTCCATGAACTCGAAGGCCTGGTTGAACAACCTGTAAAACTCCATCGCCTGCGGATCGATCTTTTGCAGGCCGTCGGGCGGCACGTTCACAAACTCGGGGATATTCACGGCGCGATTGGCGGCGGTCGTGTTGTCCACGAGAATCGCAGGAGTGTCGTTGCCGTTGGCGTCGATGTGGGTCAGCATGAGCCGCGTGTAGGGCGAGCGCGCCTTCGACGAAAACGCAAGCCAGCGCCCGTTCGGCGAAAACGTGTGCCACGAGTTCATCAGCGACGTATTGCATTTCATCAGCCGGGCTGTCCCACCCGCGAAAGGGACGATGTAGAGCTTGCTGTCGGGGCGCATCAGCAGGCCGTTATGGTTCTGCACGAACACGATCCAGCGGCCGTCCGGAGACACCTTGGGGAAGTTGTTGCTCATGCCGTTCCCGGAAGCGCCTGCAACCGGCTCCGCCTTCCCGCCTCTGCCGTCATTAAAAGGAATGCGGTACAAGTCGTATTGGATCTGCGGTTCCTTCGGGTCATTGGCGTACTCGGGCTTCTCCGCGGCAGGCGGATAGGGGTCGCGAGCCTCGGCCCGGCTAAAGATCAGGTATTTTCCATCCGGCGACCAAAATGCGCTGGTTTGCACAAACCGCGGGTCATCGGCGCCGGGCAGATGCCGCAGTTTCCCATCCTTCCGGTCGTACCAGACCAGGATGCCGCGCATCGGATAAAAAACCTGGTTGAAGCGGAAGTCCATATAGTTGGTGCTGAAAAGGCGATCCGAGAGCCCGGGCGCGAAGTCGGGGTTTTCGTTCTTATTGGCGTTTCCCGCGCCGGGAGGCCCAATCGATGTCACAACGTAGCGGCCGTCGGGCGAGATTTGCGACATGAACCCGAACCGCTTCACGGCGGGCTCGAAGTTCCGGGCTTCAGGGTTTTCCTGAAAGGAACTCCAGCGGATGACATCCTGATTGCGGATGGCCATGATTTTGGCCACCGGGACGATAGCATACAATCCCTTGTCGTTCTTCGGTCCATCGACATCCAGCCCGAGCGTCTTGCCGTCGCGCGAAAACGAATGGCAGTTGGCGCAGGTGTAGAGATTCTCCATCACCGTTCGGCTCTGCGGCTCGCCAATGTTGCGCAGCTTCCATTTGATGAGGGGAATGGCGGATGGCGGCAGCGGCTGGATCGAGCCGTTCTCCGCGCGCGGCGACAGCATTAGTGGGACATCGCGGTAGAAAACGGGAGCGCCGACGGGATCGAGTGACGTGGAAATGGTCACGCTGCCGCTCGACACTGGCAGGTTTGAACCGCCGTCCGCAAAACCGTTGACCGCGATCGTTGCCGGCGATTTGACGGACTGGCGCTTGATCTTCGACCAGGTGTCCGCGTCCGGAGTCCACGTCCGCGTGGCCGCCTGCTCGGGAGTCAGTTGTGGCGGCTGATTGCCCGTTTGCGGATCGATCACGCCCATTTGCATGGGCTCGCCGGGCGCGTTTACGCGGATTCCAGTCGAGTGGTCCGCAAAGGAGACGTCAATCACCCACCGTTTCGCGGTCTCGCTCGGATCGCGCCAGAGAAAAGTGGGAGGCGTGATCTCCGGAGGAAAAACAGAGCCGTCGAACGGATAGTCGACAGTGATCTTCGCAGGTTGGCTCGCGGGCGGCGCATGATCCGTACTGGAAGATCGCGACAGCCCGGTCCCGCCCATCAGGAAAATGGAACCCGCGCCGACAATCCCTGCAAACAGGACATGGGCGGAGAGTAACTTCATTGCGTCTCCACAGCGGCTCAAAGACGGTATCCGCCGTAGGGGCGAAGATAGCTCGACCCAACGAGTAGTGCTGTGACATGCATCACGCCGGGAAGCGGCCGGCCAATCCTCCAGACGCGAAAATGCCCGGGATTCCTGCGAATCCCGGGCACCTTGTTTTACTTAGAGATCGTTGTCGCTACCTAGACAGCGGTAACGTTCTCCGCTTGCCAGCCTTTGGGGCCCTTGGTCACGTCGAACTGCACGGTTTGGCCTTCTTGCAGGCTCTTGAAGCCGCCAGCTTGAATAGCGGAGAAATGCACGAAAACGTCTTCGCCATTTTGACGGCTGATGAAACCATAGCCCTTGGCGTCGTTAAACCACTTCACTGTTCCTTGTTCTGCCATTGATGTTCCTATTCTTGAATCTTGAAATGTGCTGAGAAGATTCGCTGCTTGTAGAGGGGGTGACGCTGGTTGGCGGTACCGGCCTGCAACTAACTGTGAGTCAAACTTAGCGATTTCTAGTGTAGCACAGTAAAACGGAGAAAGGGGCGAAACTTTGGGGCGGGGATAGATTAAGCTCCCTGGAGACGCGGCGTTGCCGTGTCTCTGCCGTCTAAGCCCTTTTGGCTCAATGAGGTAGAATCGCTTCTGGTTTCTGATTTACGGTATAAACATCTCATGATCGCATTCCTTACGCTCGAAATCCGCATTGAGGCGGCGCAATCGCTGAAAGACAAACGTCAGGTCACGCGCAGCCTGAAAGACCGGCTCCGGGGGGCGTTCAATGTTTCGGTTGCCGAACTTGATCCCAGCCCGTTGTGGAATCAGGCGACCATCGGTGTCGTTGGCGTCTCCCACTCGCGCGATTATCTTGATGGGCTGATGAAAAGCGTAGAGCGTGCCGCCACCCGCATCGCCAACAATGCCGGCGCTGAAGTTACGGACTCGTTTGTAGAGTTTCTGTGAGGCGAGAAGCCACGAGCTGCGGGCAACCGGCTTGCTCGGAGCTCGTAGCGCAGTGGTACGGAAATTGGCCACGACCCCCGAAATTCTCGCAATGATCGACGCCAGCCTTTCTGATATCCTTACAGGTTTTCCTGCCTTCGAGGTGTGCTGTGGAGCATCGTGCTCAGAAATATCATCGCGGGCGCCTGAGCGAGGCCATCCGGGAGGAGATTGAAACCATCCTCGAAGGTGAACTTGGCGATCCTCGCATCGGGCTGGCCAGCGTCAGTTCCGTCGTCATGGCCGACGACGCGCGTTCCGCTCGCGTCATGGTGCATGTCGCCGGCGACGAGACAGAAGCGGAACGCACCCTCGAAGGACTGGCCGCCGCCAAGAATTATGTCCGCCACGAACTTGCGGAACGCCTGCGCCTGCGCCGCCCTCCCGAGCTTTATTTCCAGATCGATCGTGCCGATGAATTGGAGGGACGGGTCGACGAACTTCTAGGCCGAGCAAAGAAACGCAGCCGGAAGGCTCCGAGCCCCTAAAGGGGCACCAAATTTTCCGTAGAGACGCGGCTTGCCGCGTCTTCCGACGCAGAGTGAGACGGGGCAAGCCCCGTCTCTACACAAAAAAGCTGGAACACCCTCATGCTAGACCGTGTTCTACAAGAAATTCGGTCGCGTCGCCGGTTCGTGGTGACCTCGCACGCCCGGCCCGACGGAGACGGCATCGGCTCGGCCCTCGCCTGTGGCCAGATCCTGCGCGTAATGGGGAAAGATGCCGAAGTCGTCATGCACGACGGCGTTCCTCGCATTTATCAGAACCTGCCCTTCGCTGATCGCGCCATTCAGTCCGATGCCGTTCCCGCAAACGACGCCGTAATTCTGCTCGAATGCGACAACATCCGGCGCACGCTGCTCGATGGCCTCGAAGAATCTTTCCTCATCAACATTGACCATCACGTGAGCGGCCGGAACTTCGCCCACATCAACTGGATCGATTCCACCGTGATGGCGACCGCCGAACTGGTTTTTCGTTTAGCTCGCCGTGCGTGCGTTCCTGTCGATCGCGACATTGCCACCTGCCTCTACACCGCGCTCATGACCGACACGGGATCGTTTATGTTCGAAGGCACCAACGAGCACACGTTCACCGTCGCGCGCGACCTCGTGCTGGCCGGAGCGGACCCCGCGCATTGCGCCCGCCACATCTATTTCGGTCATTCCACGGCCAAAATGCGCCTGCTGGGCGCGGCGCTCTCGAACCTGCATCGCGAAGGTCCACTCGCCTGGATCTGGGTGACGCAGGAACAGATGCAGCGTTTCGGCGCCCGCGAAGAAGATTGCGAGGGCTTGGTCAATTACGCGCTCTCCATGGCCGACGTGCAGGTTGCCGTTTTCTTTCGTGAACTTCCCGATCACCGCTATCGCATCAGCCTGCGCAGTAAGGGAGAAGTCAACGTCTCCACCGTCGCCGAGTGTTTCGGTGGCGGAGGTCACAAGTGCGCCAGTGGTTGTTCGCTCGACGGACCGCTGGCGGTTGCCGTGGCCCGAATTGTCGAGCGCCTGCAGGCAGAGCCCATTGTTTTAAAAGCGGTCTCACCTACGAACTAGCGAACGCTACGAATGAATCCAGGAACGAATCCGCGAACCCGCACTGATGTGTTGCTGCTCGCGGCGTTCTGCGGATTTCTTTTCTTCTATGGGCTCGGGGCCATTGGACTGCTCGGCGCCGACGAACCCCGCTACGCGCAAGTTTCGCGTGAAATGCTCGATCGCTCCGATTGGATCACGCCCACGCTGCAAGGCAAAGCGTGGCTCGAAAAGCCGGTGCTGTATTACTGGCAGGCAAGGCTGTCGTTCCGGGTCGCGGGGAACGTTACTGACAAGGCGGCCCGCATGCCTGCCGGGTTCGACGCTGCCATGCTGATCGCAGTCATTTATTTGTTCCTCCGGCGATTCCGTCCCGGTGGGGAACTTGACGGCGCTCTCATTACAGCCAGTTGCGCCGCTGTCATTGGATTTGCCCATGCCGCCGCGACCGACATGCCGCTCGCCAGTTGCTTTGCCATTGGATTGCTCGCCTGGTACGCCTGGTATGAGAGCGGCCGGCGCGGCTGTCTTGCCGCCTTTTACATTTTTCTGGCGTTGGGAACGCTGGCGAAAGGTCCGGTCGCACCCGCCTTGTCCGCGGTCATCCTTTTTCTTTTTGTTGCCGTAAAGCGTGACTGGCGCGCCATCCCGCGCACCCTGTGGATCCCGGGCATTGTCCTCTACCTCGCCGTCATGTTGCCCTGGTACCTCGCGGTCCAGTTACGGAATCCGGAATTCTTTCGCGTCTTCATCCTCGAACACAATCTCGCCCGCTTCTCGCAGGATGTCTACCACCACCGCCAGCCCTTCTGGTTTTACCTGCCCGTGTTCTTGTTGGCCATGATGCCGTGGACGATTGTGCTCGTCGTGGCCGTTGCTGAGCGTGCCCGCTTGATTTGGTCGGAACGCAAAGAAGCCTTCTCCAGTTCGGAAGATTCATGGCCGCTCTTTCTTCTCGTCTGGATGCTGGTGCCCATCCTGTTTTTCAGCGCATCGCAATCGAAGCTGCCGGGATACATCCTGCCCGCCGTTCCCGCTGCGGCTCTCCTGGTTGCCGAATATCTCGCCGCCCGCCGCAGCGAAGAGAGAAAATTTTCGCTTCTGTTTGCCGCTTCCCACGGAATTCTCTGCGGACTGCTGGTCTTTGCCGCGCTCTCCGCAGGTTCCATTGCGATGAATCGCCACCTGGTGTGGGGGCATACGACCTACGTAGCGGCGGCCATTGCGGCAATCCTTGCGCTGGGCACGAGCGCCGCGCTTCTCTCACGCAATGGACTTCGTCTGCTGCGCCCGCTGACCATGGTTGCCGTCGTGGTGAGCGTTGCCGCCATCATTCGGTTCGCCGCACCCGTTATCGACGCGACGCAATCCACGCGTCCCATTGCCGAGAGCATTCAAGCCTTTTCGCATGAGCCGGTTCCCGTAGCGCTCTATCACCTCAATCGAGTGCAGGAATACGGTCTCGAGTTTTATCTCAACCGTCCGGCGCAAAAATACGAAGAAGGAAACGTCCCGGCCGCGGCCCACGTCCTGGTGGCGGCGCAAAATACGCAGTCCCAAGTCGCCCAACTAGTCCCAGGACGCCGAGTATCATACTTAACAAGTATTCCAGCGCAGAAGTTGGATTTGTATTGGGTGGGAAGGTGAAAGAAAGGTCTCAGGTGTTAGGTCTCAGGTCTCAGGAAAACCTTGAAAGGCCGCGAGTCTAGCTAAATTGTGTTGACGGAGCATAGCTCTGTGTTTCGCATTCTTGTCAGCCGTCAGCCGTCAGCCGTCAGCTGGGACCTGACACCTAAGACCTGAGACCTTGTTTTTATGGAAATTCTCGATCTCCGACATTTCTCTTCCGCCGACCTTCGCCCGCTGCTGGAAGATGAGATCGCCATGTGGGCGCGCTTGCTCTCCTGGGACTACGCTACCTCCGCCGAGATGATCCTGCGCTACATGGATGCCAAGATTCTTCCCGGCTACGCCGCCATTGAGCGGGGCAGCATTTTCGGCTACTCCTTTTTCGTTTACGAGCAGAACAAGGGAGTGATCGGCGACCTGTACGTTCGCGACGGAGGGCGCAGCTCCGACCGCCACGAAATTGAAGAACGCCTGCTCACACATGTCATCGAAACCCTGCAGCAGTCGCCCGGCATTCATCGGGTGGAGGCGCAGTTGCTGACCCATACAACCGGAGAAGTCTCGCGCCCGTTCCTGCAACAGGGCTTTAGCCGCCATCCGCGTGTCTTCATGAATTTTGAGATCGGCAGGCATCGGCCCACCGCACCGCCGCTCCCGCCGCAGTTCGAAATCCGTCCGTGGTCCGAGCAGGAATACCAGTCCGCCGCGGCCCTGATCACCGCCGCCTACCGCGGTCACGTCGATTCCGAAATCAACGACCAGTACCGGACGCTGACCGGCTCGTTGCGCTTTCTCAACAACATCGTGCGCTTCCCCGGGTGCGGCACTTTCGATCCGCGAGGATCGTTCGTCGTCCTCGAGCGCCGCACGCGCACGTTGATCGGCCTCATCCTGTGCTCGCAGGTGCGCCCTGATGTAGGCCATATCACGCAGGTCTGCGTGCTTCCCGAATACCGCTCCGCCGGCCTCGGCGAAGCCATGCTGGCCGCCTCAACTAAAAGTCTTCGCGACCGCGGATTCCGTTTCATCTCGCTGACCGTTACCGAAGCGAATGACCGGGCGATTGCGCTCTACAAACGCATCGGATTTGAATCTGCCAGGGTGTTCGACGCGTTCGTGTGGGAAGGGTAAGGCGGAAAAGTCAGAGGCATAACACTACCGGCTGCGACATCTTCATTACTTGGGAGGATTCGACAGAAAAGCCCCCGGCGCGAGATGCGCGCCGGGGAATCTCCAGGAATTGGCAACCCCGGACACCTAATTGATGGTATAGGTTGCGGACCCGACCGGACTAGCCGCCCAGCCCGTGAAGAACGAGATCGCTTTGACGGTCTCCGTCTTACTCACCGTGATCGGGCCTGTATACTTCGTAGAGGAAGTTGTCGGTGTCGTTCCGTTGGTTGTGTAGTAGATCGTTGCGCCACTCGTCGTAGTCGAAATCGTTACGGTCTGCGGAGTGGTGTAGGTGCCCGCTACGGGAGAGAAGGTTGGTGTTGCCGTCGCCGTCGTGCAACTGGTGCCTTGGGCGCCTCCAGGTTGCTGGAAGACGAAGGTATGGTAAACCGTGTCCTCGTAAACAGGAATGTCCTGATTGCAGCCTACGGTTGCGGTGTTTAATGTGACGGTCTCACTGACTCCGGAACCAGTGGTTGTGCCTGTGCTCTGGCTTTGGGTCCATGTCCACATATTTTGAATCTGCTCAGAGAAAAGAGTAATGCCTCCCTTAACACTGACGGTCACGCTCTCCGAACTTTGCTGTCCTTGCGTCACCGTCGTTGATTGATTCTCCCCTTGGGTAAAAGTGTTGGGGCTACCACCGCAGCCCTGGCAGTCTGGCCCTGTGAGGGTCACAATCTCCTGTACAGTGCTGCTGGGGACACTAGGAACCGGCACGTAGCGGCAGCTGTTGCTGGCGGAGACGGGAAGAATTCCGCAAGCAGCTTCGCTAGACGTGTCCGCAAGAAGAGGACTTGCAGTGTTGGGGTAGGGACTGATTGGTTTTGAAGTGCCGTTGTAATACAGGAGTAGGTCCTGCTGTAGGATGGGCGCGAAGTCCGTGGGAGCGCACCCGCATTGGTCGGCCAAGGTGCAGGTTCCCGCATTGTATTCTGCTGTCTTTAAATTCTTGCAGATTGCCGCTAACCCGGGCGTGTACTGCCCAGTGGCCGGATTATATTGCTGATTCAGTAGAGATGCAGGAACTGTTGTCACCCCCGCGGCGTTCGGCTCCATGACAAGCGCTTCAACCTCAAGAATGTCGGGAAGGGGCGTTTGCCCGTTGGCCGTAGGCTGAATACCAACGCTATAGCTCGACGGAACCGGCGGGACCCCCGAGACGGTAACTTGCGGATTGAGCCAGATGAGGAATAGATCCAGATTGTGATTGATGGCGTCTGGACTGGTGCTTCCGCTGGCGTTCGCTACGCCTATCGCGTCGCTGAAGGTTTCTTGGAAGGCGGTGCTGTTCGATGTTGTTTCTGAGGTTCCAAAAGCCTCGCTCGCGCTGATACAACCAGTCGTACAGTTGCCAAATCCCTCGGAAAAAGTGACCGACTGTCCATAGGTAAATGAACTTCCGATCGTCGTCGTCGTGCCATCCGTGGTTGTGTTGGTGTATCCATCCTGGCTTTTGTTGCCGGGAGCAGCATAGATGATGGATGTAACCTGATATGCCGGGTCAAAAACGTTGGTCGCTTCGTAAGTCGCGGTAACGTTGACAGTTAATGTGTAGAACGAATACGAAAATTGCACGTTGGCATTGTAGTTGCCATACGTCGTGGGATCGAAAACGACACTAATCGAAATGGGATTGCTGCCAGGTGGAACCTGCGGCGGCGCTGTTATGGTGAAAGGCCCGGACGTCTTGGTACCACCCCCCGGTATAGTATTACCCGATGGATTATTAGCAACTGCTCCGCAGCCAGATGTCGCCGGTACAGAGGTTACGACTATAGCGCTGCAAGTTGCATACCACTGAGCGTGCGCACCTACCGAAAGTAGCGACACGAACAGCAAGGAGGCTAGTGTCTTCAAAATCGTCTTCTTCACGAACTTTCTCCTTTGGGCTTAAGGTCGTGCTCGTCTGCTACAGCACTATCGCCTCGTTTGAGTTTTGGGACAGACGCCGCGCACGGCCCGAGCCGGGTGCGACGCCTAATAGCCAGTTAGGGAAGAATCTTGCGAAGTGGGTGTTAAAGACAGCTTACTGTCACTTATCTTGCTGACAACTTAGGGGTGTTACGCGCCAATGTCAAGGGAAAAACTGCGGGTCTGCCCTAACGGCCCGATGTTTCCCTCATAATCAGGCGGTGAGCAATCAGTGCTCGGCAAGCGGTGCTTGCGGCTTACCGACGTTCCACATTGATGGTTTCCACCGCCGCGTTGCTGCGGGCAGAAGGCAAGGCGACCATAGGTTTCCAGGCCGCATTCGCGGATAGGTCAACAACAGAACGGACAGAATCCCGACCATAGTCGGTCATAGTTGGGACTCTAACTTTCGGTGCTTTCATTGTTCTTTTCATATGGCAAGTCTCCCCGCACGTTGACACGGGATGACCGCCGGGTTGGATTTGAGTTTGGTTGCTGACTGGAACCAGGGAGAGGAGAAGCTCCGTCGGGGGGATCCAGCTTAACGGGAGTATAGGTAGGGAAAGGTGCGATCCGCTCGTCGAAAACAAAAAACCTCCGCGTCGCCCTTCCCCGTGACGACGCAGAGGATTTGAAGTGGAAACCGGAGTCTCGATGCAAGATCGTCGCGAGCCACGGACCCTTTGTTCTCAGTTGGACGCAAGCACATCGCCGAGGGGGCAGGCTCTGAATCCAATCCGAGTTGGCTTCCACTTGATAAAACGAAAACGCCTGCCAATCCCCTTCAAGGCCGCGAAGAAAATTTGCAGTTTCTGCCCCTGAGATCCGGGCTCGCCTGCCTGATTCATGCCTAACTGATTGATGTCACAGGCCTTACTGTCGGAAAAGGTTCTTCGCGATGAACAAGACGTTGGCCGGGCGTTCTGCCAGCCGCCGCATGAAGTAAGGATACCACTCGGTGCCGAACGGGATGTAGACGCGCACGCCCCAGCCCTCTTTGACCAGGCCCTGCTGCAGATCGCGCCGGATGCCGTGCAGCATTTGGAATTCAAAAGCGTCGCGCGGAATGTTCTCGCCCGTGGCGAAGGCCTTAGCTTCATTAATAATGGCCTCGTCGTGGGTCGCCAGCCCATGATAGACGCCGCTTTTCATCAGGATCTTCATCAGCTTCACATAGCTGCCGTCAACCTCGGACTTCTTCTGGAAGGCGATGTCTTCGGGCTCCTTGTATGCGCCTTTGCAGAGCCGTATGCGGATGCGCTCGGACAGCAGTTTCTCGATGTCGGCCTCGGCGCGCCGCATATACGACTGGATCACCGCGCCCACGCTGCCCTCGTTCCCCGGTACCCGGTGGAGTTCATGTACAAAGTCGAGCGTACGCTGCGTGTAAGGCGAGCCTTCCATGTCGACGCGAACGAAATTCCTTGGCGACATGCTGGCCGCTTTGGCGACGAGCCCGCGGACGATTTCGTAGGCCATGTCCTGGTCCACGTCTAAGCCCATGTGAGTCAGCTTCAGGCTGATATTGGCGTTCAGTTTGCTGGCGGCGATTTCGTCGAGCAGGTGGTGATAGAGCTGGGCGCTGGCGCGGGCTTCGTCAGCATTGGTGACATTTTCGCCCAGATTGTCGATGGAGACGCCGGCGCCAATTTGATTCATTGCCGCGGCGGCGCGAATTGCATCGGCAACCTGTTTGCCGGCGACGAAGCGGGCGGAAGTGCGCTGGCCAAAGCGGGAGTGTTCAGCAATTCCGCGCAGCGACCGGCTCTCTGACAGAGCAATGAAGAGCGCCCTTAGCACCGTGCACCAGATTTTCGCGGGTTGGGACTGCCAGAGGCGTGCTTTGGCATTACACTATTCTTTACCACAAACCGCAGGCGCGTGGCAGTGACGTCGCGTTCTCTGCCGCGTCCAAAGGAGACGGGGCAAGCCCCGTCTCTACACAACCTTCCCGCTCTGGAAATCCGGCCAGAGCCAGCCGTCGTGTAGAATAACCCTTTGTCTATGGATCTGTCTGCCATCCAGCGCGCCTTACGCGAGCGCAACATCGACGCTTGGCTTTTTTACGATCATCACCATCGCGACCCGATCTCGTACCGCGTTCTCGGGCTGCCCGATGGGCTCATGGTTACGCGGCGCTGGTACTACCTCATCCCCGCCAAAGGTGAGCCCACCAAACTGGTTCACAAGATCGAATCGGGACATCTGGATACTCTGCCTGGCGTGAAGAAACAATATGCCGGATGGCAGGAACTGTTCGACGGTTTGAAGCATATGCTGGCCCCGCATCGCGACGTGGCCATGCAGTACTCGCCCAACAATTTTGTTTTCACCATCTCCATGGTGGATGCGGGAACGGCGGACATGATTCGCGGGCTGGGCAAGAACATTGTCAGCGCCGCGGACCTGATCGCGCAGTTTGAAGCGACCCTGACGGATGAGCAGATCAAGTCGCACTTCGCGGCGCGCGATGTGATTGACGCGGTCACCGCCGAAGCTTTCAAGGAAATTGGACGGCGCGTGCGCAGCGGCGGCGCTTACGAACATGAAATCCAGCAGTTCTTCATGGAAGCGTTCCAGCGCGAGAACATGGTGACCGACGATCCGCCGATCGTGGCCGTGAACGCCAACAGCGGCAACCCGCACTACGAGCCGAGTGCAAGCCGTCCGGTGCCGATTCGTGAAGGCGACTTTGTGCTGCTGGACGTCTGGGCGAAGAAGAATACGCCGGGCGCGGTTTTCTACGACATCACGTGGGTGGGACTCGTGGGCAAGGCTCCGTCGGATCGGCAGCGTGAGATTTTCACGATTGTGAGCGAAGCGCGTGATATCGGCGTGAAGACGGTTCAGGATGGCATTGCTGCTGCCCGGCCGATCGCCGGATGGGAAGTGGATCACGCGGTACGCGCCCACATCAAGAAGGCGAAATACGGAGATTATTTCATCCACCGCACCGGCCACTCGATTGGCACCGAAGTGCATTCCAACGGCGCGAATATGGATGATCTTGAAATTCACGACGAGCGCCGCATTCTGCCCAATTCCTTGTTCTCGGTTGAGCCCGGGATCTACCTGCCCGAGTTCGGCGTGCGCCTGGAAGTGGACGTCCTGGTGCGGCCCGGAAGCGCCGAGGTGACTGGTAAAATTCAACGTGAGATCGTGACCATCTGAATGGCCAAGCCGACAACAGATAAATCAAAAAATACACCGACTGAGCCGGAGTACCCGCTCACGACCATGGCAGTGGTCGCGCCGATTGTGGGCTGGCTGGTTCCGGGCGGCGGACACATCCTGCTGAAGCGCTATGGGCGCGGCATTTTGCTGCTGATCTCAGTGGTCGCTATGTTCCTGATTGGTTTGGGCATGCAGGGACGGATCTACAAGCCGAACGGCGGCGACATCCTCGACATACTGGGCTTCGTTGGCGACGTGGGTTCGGGAGTGCTCTACTTTCTGGCGCGCATCATGGACTGGGGTAACGTGATGGCGGCGAATGCCGCGGCGGATTATGGCAAGACGTTTCTGATCGTCGCCGGCCTCTTGAACTTCATCGCCGCGGCGGACGCGCACCACATTGCGCTGGGGAAGAAACCGTGACCATCAACTTGTCGCACTTCTCGGCTGCGGTGGTGTTCGCGCTGTTCGCGTCGATCGTCTTCGGCATCACCCAGCGTAACTCGACCATGGAACAGGTCAAGTACGGCCTCTACTGTTTCGCGCTCTTCGTCGGCGGAGTTTTTCTCGCGGGATGGGTGATGGCGCTGATTCGGCGGTAGGGACTGCTAGCTTCTAGCTTGGAGTTCTCAGTTCCCGGTTCTCGGTTACTTGCTTCCAGTAGATTGCGGAGAGACCGGGGTTCGTATCAGGGTATCGCTTCAGCGATGCCGTAATTCCCTACAAAATCAGACGCCCCTTTAGGGGCAGCACCTTATTCCTCAGGTGGACCGGCTTGGATGCCGTCGCCGGGAGCCAACGGGAGGTGCGCGGCTCCGCCGAGCAGGCTACGTTCATAGGGCGAGAACGCGCTCCTGAACTGGTCGGAGTTGATGAGTTGGTCGCGCTGTTCCGGACTGAGGCCGCGCATGCTGCGGATCGCTCGGTTCACGGCCTGGCGACGGTCCGGCGGCAACTGCCGGAACTCCTGGAAGAGTTGCCGCGCTTGCTGCTTCTGGTTCTGCGTCAGGTGTTCCCAGGTTTCCATCCGGTTAAGCACGCGCTCCTGCTGTTGCGGAGGCAGGCTGGAAAAACGCTGCAATCGCCTTTGCAATTCGGCTTGTCGCTGCGGTGGAAGCCGGCGAAATTGCGAATCATTTTCCAGCGCGCGGCGCTGCTGTGCCGGGGGGAGATCTTTGTAGCGTCGTAACCAGTTTCCGGCGTGGCCGGGCTGATTTTGAGGCGGACGGAATTCGTTGGGACGGCCGGAGTTCGGATGATCTTCTTTCTGAAAGCGGTGCCATTGCCCATCCGCATGTTGCGATTGCGGATGCTGTTGCCGCGGAGGTGGCGGAGGCGAGCGCCGGATTTGGGCAAACGACGGGCTCAGCAGTAGAAGCACTGCCAGACAGCTCGCAATTTTTTTCCGGCCCAACATGAATTGTCCCTTGTCGTAGAGACGGGGCTTGCCCCGTCTCGGCTGCGGGAGACGCGGCAAGCCGCGTCTCTACAGAAAAGCAATCTTACGGATTCGCCGTCACGTCGTCCTGCACCTGAAGGTCGTCGAGCATATCGAAATCGGCGTACAACTCGTCATTTCTTTCCAACGCCTGCAGATCGCCGACCGCCGTTCCCGGCTGCACCGGCAGCGCGAGGGGGGGAGGCCCGGTCGGAATGCCTTCGGCCACGAAGATATACGACTTGCCTACTGTGCCCATTGTCAGCGCTCCAGCAAATAGTACGGCAGCGAGCGACATGGCCCACGCCGGACGCCGCAGCCAACTCAGCCATCCCGCAGCCGGGCGCGCCATTTCCTCGCGCAGACGCGCCTGTAGACGGGTGTCGAAATATGGAGACGGCTCGGGCGCCTGCCATTCATCCAGCAGTGCCATGGTGTTCTTCAAGTCGCGCAGATGGGCGGCACAGGCGCCACAAGATGCGATATGCTTCTCGACCTCCGGTGTCGAAGCGTCCATGCCAGCGGCCAGGTCCGGCAACAGTTCGCGAATTTGAGTGCAATTCATACAGCTTCCCTCTACTTCCCCGAAACAAACTCTTTGAGCTGCTCGCGCAATGTCTCGTAGGCGCGGAACAGCAACGACTTGGTGGCGGACTCGCTCAGCTTCAGCACGCCCGCGATCTCGCGGTAATCCATTTGCTGATACTTGTGCATGATAACCGCCACGCGCTGGCGCTCGGGCAGCGCGTTCACTTTGCTGCGGATGGCCGCCAGCCGCTCCCGCTTCAAGATCTGTTCTTCCGCGGTGAGCGAGTCGTCGGCCAAGTCGGGCGTCGTGCCCGTTTCCTGGTCCGGTTCATCCAGGCGCAGCGTATTCTCCGGACGCTCGTGGCGCGTATCGCGCGCGTGGTTCACCGCCAGGTTGGTCGCGATGCGATACAGCCAGGTCGTGAACTTGGCGCTCGGCTCGTAGCTCGTGCGCGAGCGGTACACGCGCAGAAACACTTCCTGCGCCAGCTCCTCGGCGGTCGACGGGTTGTGGCACAAGCGGTACATGAATCCGACCATCGGCCGTCGGTATTTCTGAACCAGGTATGCGAAGGCGGACTCGTCACCTGTCTTCACCCGCAGCATCACGTCGACGTCGGAAACGGCCTCGAGGGAATTTGCCATGGTAACGGGCGCAGACGACGACGCTCCCGCCCGGTTCAGCAGCCCCCGATCGAGCACTCCGCCATCAATGGCCACGCTGCTCACATCAGTAGAAACCCCATTCGGGGGAGAAAGTTGCTTGTCTTCCGAGGCACGCGTGTGCGCGGAAGTGCCCTCCCGTGAATCACTTACAGGCCGAGCGTCGGGAGTGTCGGAGGCGGCCATGAAAGGGTGATGAAAAGAGGCTATCGGGAGCGGCGAAGGCGGTCAAGAGGCAGCGTGGGTGCCGAAGGGAGCGGCACGATTTGTCACCCTTTTCATCCGGAAGCCGAGCAGACTGACAATTCGGAATTGTCAGTCTGCCGAGGGTGTCGCTGTCCAGACTGTGAATCACTTGCGGTTATCTACAGCGACGGCGACTCCGTATGGAGGCAGATCGACCGCGTCGCCCTGCTTGCCGCCGAGCACAAGATTCATGGCATGAGGCAGATTCACTCGGCGGGTATCCTGCGAGTAGTTGATGAGAACGAAAACTTGCTTTCCGGGGCCGACACGGCGGCTGACCTCGACGCCCTCCGGCACCGGCCCGAACACCGGCGTAACTCCGGACTTGTGCGTCATCCATTCGGCTGCCGCCGCCATCAGCTTGTCGTCCAGGATCGCGCCGATGTAGGTGATTCGGCCCTTGCCGTAGGCGCGCGTGATGACGGCCGGCTGATTGTCGAGCCATCCGTTGCTCTTGCCGTATTGCAAAAGGACTTCGCCGCCGGGAGCCTGAGTCTTCAGTTGTTCCGCCCAGATGCTTGCTTCTCCGTTGCCCCACGCGCCGGAAACGGGGAAATCTTTTTCAAGGGCGTAATACTGCTCGACGCGTGCCCCCAGAGCGTCGACGAGGAATCCCGGCTGTCGTTGTGGCAAGAGAGCGTTGAATTCATCTTTCAGGCCGGAGCGTGGACCCAGGACGAGATGGCCGCCATTGCGCACATACTCCAGCAAGTGATCCGCAAGATCCTTCGGCAGCACGTTCAGATCGGGCGCGGCCACGAGCTTGTAGCTATCGAGCGGGGCGTAGGCGCTGACCACATCGATCGACTGCGAAATTTGCCGCAGCGCGCGGTAATAGCTCTTCAGCAAGACCACATCGTCGTATTTCTCGGTATGTTTCTGGAACTGAATCGACCAGTGACTGTCATAGGAATAAAGCAACGCCACCTGTGAGACAGGTGTCGTGTCGCGGAAGCTGCTCTCGACCTGAGCAAACTCATGAGCCGTCTGACTGACCTCGTCCAGGAACGGAACAGGCGTGCCGTCAGGGCCGACGAGAACGCCGTGAATTTCCTCCTGCCCGTTGAGCGCGCTCCGCCACTGCCAGTAATTGACGTCGTCGGCGCCGTGGCCGATGGCTTGCCACGCCATGGCGCGCGCTTCACCGCGATTCAGGAAATTGTTGACCGATGCCCAGTTCACGGCTCCGGGCTGCGTCTCAATCACCCAGAAGTTCTGCCGCTTGAAGCCGCGGGTCAGATCGTGGGAGAGGCCGTTAAATGCGGGATCGACGTGGCCGCTGCCTACGTAGTCATCCCAGGAGGCGAAGGTGAGCGGCTCGGTGATCGGATAGTGATCGAATCCGTCGAAGAAACCCATGAAGTTGCCGGTGATGAACTGGCGCGCGTCGGCGTGTTGGCGGATGGCGTCAATCTGATTCTGTTGATAGGAGGTCCAGGAATAGGTGACGAAGCGTTTCCAATCCAGCATCAGACCGGGATTGTGGCCGCCAATTGGAATCGGGATTTCCTCCCAGTTGTCATAAGTCTGGCTCCAGTACGAGGTGGTCCAAAGGGTATTTAAGTTGTCGAGCGTTTTGTATTTCGCTTTCAGCCAATCCTGAAATTGCTGGCGCGTGATGTCGTCGTAGGACATCATGGCATAGCCGTATTCATTGTCAATTTGCCAGCCGACTACGTTGGGATTGTGTCCGAGGTGAAGAGCCATCTGCTCGGCAATGCGGTGACAGAAGTCGCGATAGCGCGGGGAACTCACCGAACCATGCGCGCGATTGCCGTGCGTGGCGCGCTGGCCGTGCTCGTCCACACGCAGAGTGTCGGGATATTTCTGGGTCAGCCATGCGGGAGGCCCTGCTGTCGGTGTGCCCACTACCGAGACGATGTGATGCTTGGCGGCGAGAGCAATCGCGCGATCCAACCAGTCAAAATCATAGTGGCCTTCGGAGGGCTCCATTCGGCTCCAGGCAAACTCGGCAATGCGGACGACCTTCAGGTTCGCGACTTCCATCATGCGAAGGTCTTCTTCCCAGCGCGACTCGGGCCACTGCTCGGGATACCAATCGGTGCCCATCAGAATCGCGTCTTGCCCGGGGATCTGGGTGGGAATGGCAGCCGATTTTTGCGCGGACGCAGCTCTGGAGTCTGGTTGGCCTGCAGCAAACAGCGTGACCAGGAGATAAGCGGCTACAAGCGAGATGACACGAGGTGATGGCATGGTTCCTCCAAGAAATACGCACCTATGGGACGACGGTGATTGTCTTTCCCGATCAGGTGTCGTCCGATTCTTTGGGCAGATGCATGGCGCGGCCTGCTGGATGCCAACGTTGGGCGCACCAGATAATTGCGGGCGGGAGCACCTCGTCGAATCTGCTCCGCCCATCCCAGTTGCGGAGATGCAAACGGTGTGTGTTCCTCGGCTCCGGATGCAACGACCTTCCCGCGCTCGTCCGTGATCAGAGCGCGTGTGCCGCCAGTGCCGACATCAATCCCGAGGAACTTGATATCTCGATTCATTGCTGGGCTCGAGTCGCAAAGCGCCATGTATCCGTGCGGAAGGGAGACGCGGGCAAGCCATCATTGTTATAGAGGTTGCATTCCGGGCTGTCGGCCCAGGCATAGCGGACCGCCAGAGGGGCCGGAACCTGGGGAGTGGAAACAACGACAGAATCGCCATCGATTTCCGCCGAGGCCCAATAAAACTTTTGGTCCGAGCCTGCGATTGAGAATCCTTGCAGGACTCCGCCTTTTGCCAGCAGGCCGCTGCCGGTGTGGATGAATCGAATTCTGATCTTATTCCCTTCGATTGCCATGGAGTCATATAAGGGTCCGGAAAAGACGATCGGTTCCTTATATGTAGTACCCATCGCCCAAAGTGCGAGCCGCTCACCGACTTCGGCTTTGCGATGGGGATGGATGTCCTTGGGATCGCCCACATCAATTGTCACCGCCAAGCCCGTACCGGGGAGTTGTTTCGCCGTGAGTAACTGCGCTTCACGCAACTCTGCCCAGTCGGATTCGGTTGGTTGCTCTGGAACCGCCCCGTGATTTGGTAATTGCACAACCAGGAACTGCATATCCTTATTATGCGAGGCGGATCGCCAACTTTGGATGAGGTCAATCAGCAAAAGCCGATATTGCTGCGCCTTCGGTGCGTTGCTCTCCCCCTGGTACCAGATCGCGCCGCGGAACGGGTATGGAAGCAGCGGAACAATCATCCCTTGATATAGGCCGGACGCGGGGCGATGCGGGTAGCCGCTAGTCGGAACGTTTTCGATCGAGAAGCCGGTTAGCGTCGACGGAGTCAAATCGTTGACTACTCCCCACCCTTCCTGTCGCAGATCGCGGAACCAGATGGTGACCGGCTTCCAGTCAGCCGATGCATGCATTAATTGCGTGCCGTAGTCGTCCCAGTCAGTGATCGTCGGCTGAAGGGAGTGCAGGCGAAACGAGCCGTTGCCGCGCACCCAGAAGCGGAGGCCGGCATAAGTGCTCAGGTCCGCGGGCGATCCATCCTGGTGGAATTTGGCCACTACGCGCGAACCGTCGGAGGCATCGATAGCACCCGCGACGTGAGCGGCGAATCCGTTCCGCCACGTCCGGGAGCGATGAGCTCGAATGTCGTCTAGGGAGCCTCTTTCCAGTCGTAGGACCAATTACCGCCGAGAGCAGTGCTGGCGCGCCCGTCATCGAAGGTGGCAAGCGAAAGCGGTTTGCCGGAGCCCGATGGGTCTGGAAGCAACTCGAAGTCATCGAACTCGAGATCGAATGGGGTTCGATTGGCAGTGAATGCGTCACCTTCGGAATGGTTCCATTCGTCGAGCATGGGCCTGATTTGCGGATCGCGCTGAGCCGCCTCGGGGGCAATCCACTCCTCGATGGTTGTACCGGGCCAGGCGCTCTCGATGATGCCGATGGGTACATTCAACTTGCGATGAAGATCGCGCGCGAAATAGTATGCGACCGCGGAGAATTCCTTTACTGTGTCAGGAGTGCAGGCCTGCCATTTTGCCGGCAGGGTGTCAGGTTGCGGATCGAGTGCGTCTCGTTTTGGAACCGTGAACAGCCGGAGGTTCGGGTAATCGGCCTTTGGGATCTCCTCGGCTGCACCGGCGGATCCGCTCATGGCAAAGGCCATGTTGGACTGGCCGGACGCAATCCAGACCTCGCCAATCATCACATCCTTAATGCGGATGGTTTTCTTGCCGGCCACTTTGAGCGTGAACGGTCCGCCCGCCGGCAGGGCTGCGAAATGCACGACCCAACGGCCTCTGGAATTCGCATTAACCGTACGCGTGTGCCCTGCCAAGCTGACTGAGATCTTCTCGGCCGCAGCTGCTTTGCCCCAGATGTTGATCTCACGGCCTCGCTGCAGGACCATGTGGTCGCTGAGCAGATAGGGAAGTACTGGGTCCGCGGCCGCCAGCAGAGACAGCGCACAGCACAAGATAGGAAGTGCGAAGAGACTGCGGCCGATCGCCGGCCTCCGATTTAACACAATCTCGATCAAGAATGCTCCGATCACGGTTGGAGTGTAAAAACGCCTTGCAGTTCGATCTTGTCGGATGAGCTGCCAACCAGAATGCCGAATTGGCCGGGTTCCGCGCTCCAGTCCTTTTTCTTTACATCGTAAAAAGAAAATGCCCGGCGATCGAGCGCTACGCTGACGTGCCTGGACTCGCCGGGTTTCAGTTCGATCCGCGCGAATCCTTTCAGTTCCTTGACCGGACGTGGGACGCTAGCGTGAGCGTCGCCTACGTATATTTGCGCGACCTCCGCGCCTTCGTGGTGTCCGGTATTTTCCAGGTCAAACGAGACCATGACCGGCTGATTGAGATTTCCAGTGTCCGGCGTCACCTTCAAGTTGTGGTAGGCGAAGGTTGTGTAAGAGAGACCGAAGCCAAAGGGAAAAAGCGGCTTCACACCGTCGCGATCGAAGTGGCGGTATCCGAGGAAAACTCCTTCGGAGTATTCCACTTGCTTCTCTCCCGGCTTTGGGTAGTAACTGTGGAACGTCGCATTGTCTTCCCACTGGCGCTCGAACGATACGGGCAGCTTGCCGGAAGGACTGTATTCGCCGAAGAGTATCTGCGCCAGCGCGAGGCCGCCTTCCTGCCCGGGATACCATCCCTCGATGACACCGGGGATGTGATCGATCCATTGCGTCATGTCCACGCTCCCGCCCGAAGTGATCACGACGATCGTGTTCTTGTTCACGCTGCTGATCTGGCGAATCAGTTCGTCCTGGCCACCGGGCAGCCGGAAGGTGCGGTCCGAACCTTCGCCTTCGGTGGAAGGGTCGAAGCCGACGCAGATGATGGCGACGTCGGCCTGGGCAGCGATGGGCTTCGCATCATGGCCCACAAACTCCCCTGCGCTCGCGATTCCGAAACTGACGCTGGCGGATCCGGTCGCTTCAAAGTATTCCAGCCGGATCTTGTACGCGCGTCCCGCTTCGAGATGCCGCGTATAGGAATTGAGCGTTACCGCATGGCGTTGCCAGTCATTAATGACCCGCCCATCATCTATAAAGAGCCGGACCCCGTCATCGGCTGAGGTATAGAACTTGTAGTCGTCCGAAGTCTTGGGAATGAAGTAGCCGGTCCAGCGGGCCGAAAAATGATCGACTGGCCCATCGGCGGCGTAGCTGCCTTCTCCCCACTGAAACGCGATGAGCCGATCGGTGCGGATCAGCGCCGGGGAGCCTGCCAAGTCCTCGCTATTGAAGTATTCCGCTTTGAAACCGGGATCGCCTCCGGGAGCGGTGACGAACTGGCGTTTTTGGAAAATCTCGGTGAGCGGCGGGCTATCCACCGCATAGAGGACGTTCACCTTGCTCCCGAGGTAATTGCTGATGCCTTCCATGAAGCTCACTGCGTTGAACGGGATGGTTTGAGAACTTCCACCCCCACCGGGAACCGCGGGATAGGCATCTGGCCCCAGGACCGCGATGGTTTTCACTTTCGATGGATCGAGCGGCAGCAGGCTCCCAGAGTTTTTCAACAGGACCATACTCTCCCGAGCTTCTTGCTGTACTAATTCGCGTCCGGGTTGGCTGTATGCGGGTATGGACGGATCTGTTTGTGGGGAGTCGAAGAATCCGAACTCGATTGCGGTGCGCAGAATTCGTCTGACTTTGTCGTCGATGGTGGCGACGGAAACTTTTCCCGCGTTCACGGCTGCCACCAGGGTCTGCGGGTTCATGAACCTGCCGGTGGGCATCTCCAGGTCGAGACCTCCGTTGGCGGCGGCAACCCCGTCATAGGTAGAATCCCAGTCGGACATCAGGATGCCTCGAAATCCCCATTCCTTCTTGAGGATCTGGTTGTTGAGGTAGTTGTTCTGCGTCATGTGGTTTCCGTTGACCAGGTTGTAGGAATCCATGATCGCGCCGACCCTTGCTTCTTTCACCGAAGCTTCGAAGGCGGGGAGGTAAATCTCGCGCATCGTCCGCTCATCGATATTGGAACTGACGTTGTGGCGGTCGTACTCCTGGTTATTGCCCATGAAATGTTTGGCGGTGGCAATGACGCGGCGGCTCTGAATCCCCTTAATCAGCGAAACCGCCATCTTCGACGCCAGAAATGGATCTTCGCCAAGATATTCGAAGTTGCGTCCGCACATGGGAGCGCGATAGATATTCATGCCAGGCGCGAGGATGAAATGAACGCCACGGGCGCGGGCATCGTCGCCCATCATTGCGCCGACTCGGCGCGCGAGTTCGGTGTCCCATGAAGCCGCGAGTGCAATGCCAGCGGGGTACGCAGTGGTTGGGCCGTAGTCGTGCACACCCATCGGGCCATCGGACATCTTCAATTCTGGAATCCCGACGCGGGGAAGCGGGCGGATGAAGAAATCGTTGATGCCGCCGATGTATATGATTTTCTCTTCAAGCGCCATCCGGCCGAGGATCGAATCGACCCGCTTGTCCACATCGGCTCGAGACTGCTGCGCGGGCGCCGCCGTAGCCGCGATGCCGATCAGAAGAGCACACGCAAACTTGCCGACGGTAGTTTTGGAGATCCTTGAGATTTCCATGCCCGACAATTCCTACCTTTCTTCGACGATCACCAGGTCCCAAGCCTTCAGCGTGAGTGTCTGGGCTGGACCAACCGCGGTTCGAGTCAGCAGGTCCTCGCCGGGTTTGTAAGGGTACTTGAAGGACTGCGGGTCGCTCGAGTAGTTCATGTAGTAGTGGACGACCTTGCCGCTGCGATTCGTGCCATGCTTTACGTGTACGGGAGCGGGTAGTTCCTGGTCGGGGCCGGTGAGTCCGGCCATCTGGAGTACATTGAGCAGCACTTTCGTTTGCAGCGGGTCAGAAAGCACAGTCCCTTCGTAGGTCAGGGTGCCGCTTCCGAAGTGGTTCTGCGTGATTGCCGGATACTTGCCGAAAAACGGATGATCGTAAAACGCCAGTGGCTGCGCGCCCTCCAGAATCAGCATCTCGGCCCACGTGGAAACATTGTTGTCAGCGCCGGCTTTGAATGGGTCATCCTTCAGCGCCAACGGCTTGGACAGGTTCGAGAACTCCTGATAATGGAAGCCGGCGGCTTTGCGCAGTGGACCGGGCGCCATGCTCCAGCGCACCGTGTCGTACTGGTTGGTGAATCCGCTCTTGAAGGCCATCACGAGATGGCCGCCGCCGCGAACGTACTCCGCCAGCCGGTTCAATACCTCGTCGCTGGCAACATACAGTGGAGGAACGACGACCACCTTGTAGTCGGATAGGTTCGTGCTCTCGGGAAAAACAAAATCAACTCCGCACTTCAGGCGGTACAACGTGTCGTACATCTGCCCGAGCATGGTCCGGTAGTTGACCTTGTCGCTGAACTTCATGAACTCGATTCCGTAGTAGGAATCGCTGCTGTAGAGAATGGCAACTTTGTTGCTTCGTTTCAGGTCGACAATCTCCGGACCGATGCGCTGCAGTTCATGCGCGGTCCGGCTCACTTCGGCATAGGCACGGCCAGGTTCCAGATCGTGCGATAGCACTCCTTTCCAGTAAGTCTCCTGTCCATAGTGAAGGGAATGCCAGTGCCAATACTCGACCATGTTTGCACCCGAAGAGAGGTGCGTGTAGACGTCAAGGCGGAGTTGGCCGTCGTAGGGAGGAAACTGTTCTTTCGAATCCCATCCGATCGTCTGGGCATTGGTTTCGGTGACGAGATAATTGGTCTGCTTCAGCGAACGGGTGTAGTCGCCCGACATGGTCGAACCGAGGCCGTCGAACTGGTCCTGCGTGCCGTGGTAGGGATTGACGGCCATGATGTCCATGGCGCGGGCGATGTTATGTTCATTGACCTCGGCGCGCGGAGGGCCGGCCAGATCGTGGGTGATGAACTGGTCCGGTCGCTTGTATTCATTCACAATGCGGCCCTGCCAGGCGAGGAAGTCAGTGGTCATCCACTGCTGATAGCGCTGCCACTCCAGCTTCCAGCCAGGATTGATGATGCCTTCCTCGGGAGGAATCTCCGTCCAGTCATTCAAGCGCTGGCCCCAATAGTTCAGGCCCCAATCTTTGTTTAGTTCATCTACGGTCCCGAATTTTTTCTGCAGATAACCGACAAATCCCTCCTGGACATCGCGGTTGGCGGCGCCGCCCGAAGAGGTTTCGTTGTCGATCTGCCAGCCAATCACCGCGGAATTGTTCTTGTAGTGTTCGAGGAGCTTGCAGATGACCCGCTCACAATAAAAACGGTACGTGGTGTTCATCAGGTCGGCATTCTGACGATATCCAAAGGTGATGGTCTGTCCGCCGAAGCGAGTGATGACAATCTCCGGGTGCTCCTTGTAGAGCCAGGCCGGAATCGAGTAGGTGGGCGTTCCGAGAATGACCTTGATGCCCGCTTTCTGCATACGATCGACGACGCGATCCATCCAGGCATACTCGAAACGGCCATCCTGCGGCTCCCACAATCCCCAACTGGACTCACCCATCCGGACCACGCTGATCCCTGCCTGTTGCATGAGTTGGACATCCTGATCGAGGCGATCGTAGGGCATGTACTCGGTGTAGTACGCGGCCCCGTAGAGCACGGTATCCATTTTGTCGGGAGCAAATGCGGGCTTGTTTTGGGCCAAAGACGGGAGGGTTAAGAGGAGTAAAACGAGAACAGCGAACAAAGAAAAGGATCGTTTCATGTTAGTGTGTGGTTCTGTTTTGCTCCGTGCGCGCGAGCCGAATCAGTTTTGGCAGCACATTTCCGAAATCGCCGCCGGTTGGCTGTCCGAAGCCGAAGTAAACGCCGCGGTAGAGTAGGAAAAGTTCGTCATATACCTTTTGTTGCGCCGCGTCGGGGGTGAAGGCGGTGTGCAACGGACAAATGAATTGTTGCGCTTCTTCGATGGAGTGAAAGGTGCCAGCGGCAAGAAAGGCAAAAATAGCGGAGCCAATCCCGGTCACCTTGCTGCTGGGCACAAGCACCGGCCTGCCCAGCACATTGGCGTAAACCTGGTTCAGTATGGGATTGTTCTGGGGAACGCCACCTCCGTTGATGACTCGCAGTGTGGGGGCGCCATACTCACTCATTCGATCGAGGATCACGCGGGTATGAAAAGCCGTGCCTTCAATCGCGGCAAAGAGTTCGTCTTGCGCGGTGTGCTGAAGATTCCAGCCAATCGTGATTCCGCCCAGATTGGGATTGACGAGCACGGTACGGTCGCCATTGTCCCAGGTCATGCGCAGCAATCCCGTTTGACCGGCACGATAGCTTTCGAGGCCTTTGCTTAAATCGGCCACGGTGGTCCCAGCTCGCCGGGCGATGGCGCTGAAAATGTCGCCGGTAGCGGAGAGTCCAGCCTCGACCCCGGTGTATTGCGGATGAACGCTGCCTGGCACGACGCCGCAGACTCCCGGAATCAACTCGGCTTGCTTGACATAGGCGATGATGCAGGTGGAAGTGCCGACGACGTTCACCACGTCGCCTTCTTTGGCGCCAGCTCCGATGGCGTCCCAATGCGCATCGAACGCACCCACGGGAATGGGGATGCCGGCGCGCAATCCAAGTTTTTCGGCCCAGAAAGGAGAGAGTCGGCCGGCGATCTGATCGGACGTGGCATACTGCCCGTCCAACTTGGCCCGAACGCCCGCCAGCAGCGGGTCAACCTTGACGAGAAAACTCTCCGGGGGAAGCCCGCCGAGGGCCCGATTCCACATCCATTTGTGGCCCATGGCACACACGCTGCGTTTCACGTATGCAGGATTCGTAATGCCGCATAGGGTCGCGGCTACCATGTCGCAGTGCTCGAAGGCGCTGGCAAACTTCTCGCGCTTGCCCGGGTTGTGACGCAGCCAGTGGAGCAATTTGGCGAATCCCCACTCGGAGGAGTACACGCCTCCGCACCACTGGATCGCTTCCAGCTTCTCTTGCCGCGCCAGTGCCGTGATCTCAGCCGCCTCCTGTTTCGCGCGGTGGTCGCACCACAGGTAGTAGTCGTCGAGAGGGGTAAGGTCCGCAGCTACGGGAATGACACTCGATCCGGTGGTATCGAGAGCGATGGCTTCCACGCGATCGCCGGAGACTCCGGCGTCTTTTACGGCTTGCCGGACGGCGACCGCCAGGGCACGCATATGGTCATCATGCGATTGCGTCGCGTATTCCGGGTCTTCGCGCTTTCGGTGCAGCGGATATTCGGAGATGGCGGAGGCGATCAGCCCGCGATCGCTGTCCACCAGCGAAACGCGAACGCTGAGAGTGCAGAAATCGACTCCTGCGACCAACGCCATCTCGTTGTCCTTAGTTCTGATGCCGGTGCATTTGCCAGCCAAGATACCGGGTGGTTGCTTCGTGGGTTGCGCTGGCCACGGTGGAAAAATTGGCAGCTACGTGATGTTCGAAACCGTTTTCGCAAATGTAGTGCAGAAGGTTCTGCAAGCCCGGGATTTCGACCACTCCCGCGCCACCGAAGGTGTTGAGTGGGTCGCTCGTGAACGCGCCTTCGCCAACATAGCCGCGCATGATGCCGGCCGTGTCGTCCGTTGAGAAGCGGGCAAAACTCATGGCGCCCGCCTTCACGCGGCCCACGCAGGTTCCGAAGGTGTTCTCCTTACCCACCGTGCCGGCGATGATTTCCTGGAAGTCCATGCGCACATCCTGGAAGAAATGCTTCGGCAGATTACTGCAGTGGAAGCAAACTGCCTTGTTGGGATCGTCGCCGTAGTTGTTGTTCCAGTCGAGCAACGCGCTTGGAGTTTCCGACCCAAGCCGGAGCGCATGCATGCTGATGGTGCCGCAGACGTCAACCTCGCAGGCGCTTGGGATCAGGTTGTCGCTCATCATGCTCATGATGGTGCAGGGCACGACGCCAAAGTATTCTTCCATCGCCGTCCAGCACTGGACCGCGCTCACTTTCACATCGGCGGATTTCATCCAGCCATCGATCACCGCGCCCAGTTTGGCCATCTTGATCAGCGCGGTTTCGGGCACACCGCCAGTCGGAACATATTTCTTGATCTCGCTCAGCTTGCGCTCAACGCTCGGTTCCGTATCTTTCAGACGGGCAATGCGGCCGAGGATTTCCGAAAGATCGACGGTCTCGACCGAAATACCCTGGGCCTCGAGCAGTTTCTCGCTGTAACGCACGGTATTGAAGGCGGCCGGGCGCGCGCCGATACTCCCGACGCGCAGGTTGCGCAAGCCATTTGCGATACGGCAGACGGCGGCGAACCAGGCTAGATCCGCTTGAAAGTCCGCAGAGTCCGGAGTGACCGTGTGCAGACGAGTCAGGGAATAGGGAATTCCGTACTGTCTGAGGTTGTTGCAGGCCGACATCTTGCCGCAAAAACTGTCGCGCCGCGAAGCGATGGTCATCTTCGCAGGAATGTCGGGTGTCGCTTGCACCAGCACGGGAACGTTCAGACGCGCCAGTCGCAGCGTATCGGCGATGGCGCGCTCGTCACCAAAATTCGGCAAGGCTACGATGACGCCATCCAACCGGTCGTGGTTTTGCTGAAATAAGGCGGCGCAGCGTTTCGCTTCCTCGTGAGTCTCGACCGCGCCGTGCTTGCTCTGGTCCGGACCAAGCACAACGCACTCCATGCCGGCTTTCTCGATGGCGCGAATCATCTCTTCCCGGCCGGTCTTCGCCAAATGATCGGGAAAGAAACCACGGTTCCCGACGATAACGCCCATCGTCATTTTTTTATGAGACATATGCACTCTTCTCTAGTTGATCCAGCGGTATGTGACGCATTAGGCCCGGCCAGCGTTCGCCGCGCGTTCACGCGACGGCGAAAACCGGTAACAAAAGAAAGCTCCAAGAAGCAATAGCACGCCTCCCCACCATATGGGAGCGTGCAGACTATAGAGCACGACCTGGTTTTCCGGCGGATGCACAAGTTCGTAAATGCCCGTGCCACAGATCAGGGCGCCATTTACCAGCAGCGACAAGCCAATGAAAAACCAAATCGATAAGGAACCACCAGACTTCATTTCGTTCCTCCTACCAGAAAATGATTTGCAGGATGACAAACACCACGCCCACAATCACCGCCCAAAAAATCGGACGATGGAAAACTGAAACCCGCTCTTCGTGCGGAATTGCAGTCAGGCCGTAGACCAGACCTGTCAATTCGGCGTCGGGCTTCGGCTTCGTCACCAGGCTGACCACGATCGTGACCAGCACACAAATCAGCCAGCACCATAGCGCCCGGAACATGTTCTGCGCCTGATCCTGCGCCTGGGCCGACAGGGCGAAATATCTCACTACACTGGGATCGACTTTCGTCCAAGCCCACATGCCGACCGAAGACCCGATCCCGGCAAATAGTCCCCAGAAGCCTCCCGCCGGGGTGGCCCGTTTCCACAACATTCCCAGGATCACCGTCCCAAATAGCGGCGCAATGAAGAAGCTGAAGAGCGCCTGGACATAATCCATGATGCTCTGCGACTGCATCACCAGATATGCCGTTCCGATGCTGACAGCCACGCCCAGCAAGGTGCACCAACGTCCCATCGTGACCTTCGAATGGTCGGACGCATTCTTGTTGATCAGCGCGCCGTAGATGTCGTAGGTCCAAACCGTGGCAAAGGCGCTGACGTTTCCCGCCATACCGGACATGAATCCAGCAATCAGTGCAGTGATGCCGAGGCCCAACAACCCGGGTCCGCAGTAGCGCGCCAACATCAGCGGCAAAACTTCGTCGTACCCATGCAACCCCTGCGCCCGCCCCGCGTCCGACCATGCGAGATCGCCGGGAACGAGTCTCAGTAGATTGCCAGTATGCGGATCGCGCAGCAACGCCAACCCCAGCAAGCCAGGAAGGATGACGATGAATGGAACCATCATCTTGAAAGCCGCCCCAATGATCGGAGCGAGCTTGGCCGAGCGCAGGTCCTTCGCCGACAAGACGCGCTGCACGACCAGGAAGTCGGTGGTCCAGTAGCCCATCGAGATCACGGCGCCCAGTCCAAAAACAATGCCGACCCAGTTGATCCCCATGGGATTGTTGCTAAAGTCGCCCAGGGTTGACCACAGATGTGTGTAGGAGCCGGGGTTCGCCACGTGCTGCTCCGTAAGATTTTGCAGGATGCGCGCCTTCAGGCCACTCCAGCCGCCGGCTTCCATGAGCCCCAGAATCGGGATCAGCAGTGCGCCCGCCCAGATCAGAAAGAACTGCAGAACCTCGTTGAAAATCGCAGACCGCAGCCCGCCGAGGGCTACATAGACGGCCACCGTGATCGACGAAACCCAGATGCTGAAGTGAATGTCCCATCCCAGCACTACCCGCATCACTACGGCCATGGCGTACATGTTGATGCCGCTCATCAACACGGTCATGAAGGCGAACGAAATCGAAGACAACGCCCGGCTGCCCTCGCCAAAACGCAGCTTGAGATAGCCGGGAACAGAGTGGGTTCGGCAAATGTGGTAGAAGGGCATCATCACCAGGGCCAGGAACAGCATCGCGGGGATGGCGCCGATCCAATACCAGTGCGCCGCGAGGATGCCGTACTTATAGGCATTACCCGCCCAGCCCATGAGTTCGAGCGATCCGAGGTTCGCCGACAAGAACGCCAGGCCCGCCACCCAAGCGGTCATCTCGCGTCCGGCCATAAAGAAGTCCTCGCCGGTGTTGGCCCGCTCCTTCAAGTACAGGCCAATCGCCAGGACCAGCGCGAAATAGAAGATGATGATGACAAGGTCGACCGGCGATAGGTGAACCAGCGAAGGGGGGGCGATCAGGGCGAGAGCAAGGGTCATTTAGGATTTTTCCTGGCCATAGTAAGCGTTTACGCCGTGCTTGCGAAAAAAATGCTTGTCGCGAAGGTCGCTGGGAATCGGTTGCGCGTCCGAGGCAATGGTCAAAACGTAGTACGCCATCCGTGCCACCGTTTCGAGGATCACTGCATTGTGGGCGGCGGCGGTCGTATTGGGTCCCCAGCAGAACGGGCCGTGTCCTGCGACCAGCACTGCGGGAACCGCGTCGGGATCGAGATTAGCGAAATGCCGGCAGATGGCAATACCGGTGTTCTTCTCGTAATCGGTGGCAATCTGTTCCGCGGTCAGAGGCGAGGTAACGGGAACCTCTCCGTGGAAGTAGTCGGCATGTGTGGTTCCGAAGCAGGGGATCGGACGGCGCGCTTGCGCCCACGAAGTCGCGAATTCTGAGTGAGTGTGCGCGACGCCGCCAACATTGGGGAACTGCCGGTAGATCTCGAGGTGAGTCGCCAGATCAGAGGACGGCCGAAGGTCGCCTTCCACGATCCCGCCATCAAGATTGGTGATGACCATGTGTTCCGCGGACATGGTTTCATAGGGGACGCCGCTCGGCTTGATGGCGATCAATCCGTCCTTCCGCGAGATGCCACTGGCGTTGCCGAAAGTGTAGAGCACGAGTCCGCGGCGGACCAGTTCGAGGTTCGCCTCCAGCACTTCCTCGCGCAAGCTTTTCAGAAGCATAGTTATTCCAAACTACCACGAGAGATCAGATCCACGGCTCCACAGTACCTCAGCGTTTCCCATTGCGTGCCGGCCGAACCGAGCCGGGCGCCAAGGCTGTGGATTCGCGCAGCACCAGGTTGGTCTCCAGTTCATACTCTGTGCCTTGGGGCGCAGGCGTATCGCGCTCCACCTCTGTGAGCAAGGCACGGAACGCGAGTCGAGCCAGTTCCGCTTGTGACATCTGTACGGTGGTGAGCGGAGGCAACACGAACTGCGCGAGCCGTATATCGTCGAACCCAATCACTGACAAATCGCGGGGAATCGAAATCTTTTCTTCATAGCTTTGCCGCATCACGCCGATCGCCGTCATGTCGTTCGAGCATAGTACTCCAGTCGGCCGGCTTTGCCTGGTCAGCAACTGGGCCAGCGCCGTCATTCCGCCCTCGAGTGTGTGGTCGCCTTCGATCACGAGGTCCGGTCGCACGGCGAGTCCGATCTCGTCCATCGCCGTCACGAAGGCGTTCCGGCGGGCGACTGCCGATTTTAAATGTAGAGGACCGGTGATGAACGCGATC
This sequence comes from Terriglobia bacterium, assembly GCA_020073525.1. Taxonomy (GTDB): domain Bacteria; phylum Acidobacteriota; class Terriglobia; order Terriglobales; family Acidobacteriaceae; genus Acidiflorens. The sequence goes on along the minus strand of JAIQFA010000004.1, from coordinate 70,916 downwards.
CGTTCGTGCTGCAGGGCGGCCAGATGCTGGACCGCCTGGCGTATGCCGTGGAGGTAGTCAATCTTGATGTTGCTGACGCGCGGTAGCGCCAGTCCCACGTCGACAAACACCAGCGGGACTTGGCGCGCTTTCAGGTCTTCAAGCAGCAGTTCTTCCATACCAAACGTCATGACAGCGACACCGTCCACCCGGCGCTCGATCATGCGGCGGACAGAAGTCTCCATGCGCCGGGGATCGTGCACCGTGGAGGTGAGCAGAATTTCATAGTGGTGTTGAACGGCGATGGTTTCGAAAGCCTGCACAATTTCCGGGAAGAATGGGTTGGTGATATCGGAAACGATCAGGCCGAAAATACGGCTGCGTCCCGAAACCAGAGCGCGCGCCTGGGTATTTGGGTAGTAATTGAGTTCGTCCACAACCTTCCAAACCCGCTTGGCTAGCGAGGGATTGACGGTCGGAATCCGGTTGATCGTCCGCGAGACCGTCGCGGTCGAAACCCTGGCGCGTTTTGCGATTTCCCGGATATCCATACTGTTGCTCGAGTTACTTCTTCACGCAATGCAACGATTCGATATGCCATCGCCGCCGATATCATCGAGCACATTGCCACGGATCACAACGCCGAGGCTGGGATACCACTTCGACCGCACCCAGTGCGATGACCAGCCAAAAATGCCACTGCGGTCGACGTGAGCAATGTGATTGTCCTCGATGTGGAGGTCGACGAAACGGCTCGGCTTGGAATCGCCAATGCAGTTGTAGGTGATCCCGCCAATCTCTTTGACCGCGTCGCTGCCATTCACATCGTGAACCGTCAGCCCGCGCACATAAATGTGGTGCATGTCGCCGTAGTTGTCGGCCACAAGCCGCACGCCGCGCCGCGTTCCCGGAATTGAGCCAGTGTTCGTCACTTTCGAGATGGTTAATCTCCCAATACTCCTGGATCACGATGGCGGTTTTTTCCCTGGTGGCCAGCGGCATCGTTAGCCACATTTCAGGCATCTGAGTCCGACGTTTCGAGGACGCGACGGCCACCGTGAACCGGACTGCAAGACAACAATCGGGCAACCCGCAGGTTCGCAAAGTTGCCCGAGTGACGGACGCGGTACTAGAACTCGAACCGAACCCCAAACTGACCACTTCGAGGGTTGTCGAAGACCCCGAGGATCTGCCCGAAGTCGTCGGAGCCGATGCTGGAGCGACTGCCGGCACAACCATTGACGTAATATTCGTGCCGGTTGAACACGTTATAGAACTCGGCTCGAACCGATAGGCTGTACTTCCCGTCTGGACCCATTCGGAAGTACTTGAGCAGACTGGCGTCTTCGTTCTTGCTGCCCGGACAGCGCAGTTCGCCATTTGTTGCCGGGCCCTTGCCGAGCTGTCCGGCCGCCGGATTGCTAGCGACGGTCTTTGGCATATAAAAGTTCCCGGCAGGGATATCGCCGGTATAGCCTGGTGGCAGGAACACAAACTTGTCGGTTCCTGACGGACCGTGATAATTGCTTAAATCGTAATTCGGGTAGAGGTTTCCCCACATCGGCCAATATGGATTGTTTGCACCGACCTCGAAGGGCTGACCTGTGTTGTAGCGGAGCAGCCAAGTCATATTCCACCCGCCCAGGACGCCGTTCAACCAGCGGTTTTGGTTTGTCAACCAGCGCCGGCCCTTGCCGAAGGGCAGTTCATAGCTGACGTACCCCTTCACGATGTGGGTCAGGTCGTAGCCGGTGACGTTGTGGGCCGACTCCCCAAAGTTGCTGAAGTCCTGGATACCCGTGTAGTAGGAGTTTCCTGACTGCTGGGCGGAGAAGGTGTTGCTCTCCTGCCGGGACCAGGTATAGCTCATGTCCATCGTCAGACCTCCTCCCGTGCGCTTAACCACGTCGACAACAAATGAATCGTAGTAGCTCTGCCCGAGTGGCAGACCTACGTAGAGCAGGCTGGGGTAATACCAGCCCCCATAGGTGTAAGGGTTCCAGAAGGCATTTGCTACCTGCGGGTAAGGGGCAATTGCCTCCAACGCCGTCCCGCAAAACCCATCGTATGGGTACTTAATTCCAAAGCTCGCCGCATCGCCTGCACTGCAGACCGGGTAGTTCCACGCGGTCATGTCAGGGTATTGCTGGGTCAGACGCAAGAAAGTCGATGTCGGCCCTTGGTTCCAGGCCAACGAAGTATCTGTCAGCCGGTGACCGCGGTTCGCGATGTATGACGCCTCCACCCTCATGTCCCGCATCAGTTCGTACTGGACACCCAGATTGAAGGCATTGCTGTAACCCAGTTTCAGAGCTCGCGGATCAATGCTGACCAGCGGAAACTGATTGAAAGGATTGACATCCTTGTTTCCCGGCTCAAAGACACCAGGGTAGCCAGCGTTCCAGTTGAAACCCGTGGTGACCTGGTTCGTACCCTTGAAACCGGGCGCAAACCCGTTGGGGACGCCGCTGAAGAAGTCGATGCCAGGCGGGTTGTAGATCATGCTGAACGCGCCGCGCAACACGAGCTTCTGTAAGGGGGAATAGGCGAAGCCGATCTGAGGGCCGAAGTTTTTTCCGTATTCGTTCTTCTCAAAGCTGTCGCTACCATCTTTTGCGAAAACCACGGTACCCGGAACCCCGTAGGTGGGGTCAGTCTTCGTGAGATCGAAATTGGCCCAGTGCCCGTACTTTTCATGGAACCGGAAGTTATAGTTCCAGCGCAAGCCGGCACTCAGCGTGAGTTTGGGAGTGATTTTGTAGCTGTCCTGGGCGAAAAGCGAGAGCGACTTTCTCCGCCCGTACAGGTTGAACGGCGTGGTCTGATCGGCGTTACTGACCTCCCCTAGAAGGAAGCTGGCAAAACCCCAGCCGACGTAATCACCATAGGGCTGGCCGGGAGCCCCGGTCGTGTTGTTCTGGAAATTGAAGGCAAGGGCACCTGATCCCGAGCGGCTATTGAGTTGGCGCGCCAGGAAGTTGCCGCCAAAATTGAAATTGTGCTTGCCTTTCGTCCAGGTCACGGTGTCGCCGGTAGTGATGGCAGCGCCCGCAAAATTCCCCTGCCACCGATTGCCGATAAAGGTCTCGTTGAACGCATTCTTCCCGGCCTCGGCGCTGCCGAATGAAATCAGAGGGAAATTATCGGCGCCGGTATTACCGAACCCTAGCTGATCGGACCAGTTTCCACCCGCTGAGGGCAGGTCCCCTTGCCAATCATAGTTGTAGGTGAAATTCAGAACGTTGAGTACGGTCGGCGAGAAGGTGTGCGATTCGGTGACTCTCCACTGGTGCGACCGGAAGAAGTTATCCCGGGCCGCAGAAAGCGGACCGCCATCTGTAGATCCCGCCTGCCACAGTCCGCCGCTATCCACCAGGATGCGCGGCTTGCGGTTGTAGACCCAGGAACCCGACAGCCGGTCTTGCTCGCGCAGCACGTGGTCGATCTTGGCTACGATCTGATTCGTAGTCTGACTGGGAACGCCGGCCAGCAAGGCGCGTGAATTGGACTGAATCCCGCCAAACTGCGGCTTGTAGGACTGCCTGAAGATATCGGCGATCTTCTGCGATACGCTGCTGATTCTGTCGGAAGGAATGACATTGCCGGTGAACTGGTTCCCGGTCGTTGGATCAAAAACCATGCCCTCTTTTGCTGTCAGGACGTTGCCTGCGTTGTCTTGAACCGTGAAGGGCGTGCCACCCACGGAGCTGCAAGTCCCAACACCTGTTTCACCACTACAGAGGTCTCCGCCGAGTAGTGCACTGAAATCGCCGTTCAAGAAAGCGTCGGTTGGTACAGTATTGGCCGTACCGCTCAGGCGGAAGTCGGTCGCGATGAAGCGCTCGTAGGCAGCGAAGAAAAAGGTCTTCTGCTTGAAGATGGGTCCACCGGCGCTAAAACCATAATCCCATGCTCGCCGCTTGCCTTTGCGCTCACCTAACGCGTCATTGGTCCAGGTGTTGGCGTTGAACAACTCGTTCACACCGTAGAGAAATCCCGATCCATGGAATTGGTTCGTTCCCGACTTCAGGTTGAGCGAGATGACGCCGCCTCCGGTAATGCTGCTCTGTGAATCTAGTCCGCTGGTCTGGGCCTGAAGTTCCTGCACTGCCTCCATGCTGGGACCGTTCTGAACAGAGTTCCCTTGTACCGCGGCTGTACCAGACGTCCCATCTACGGTGTAGTCCTTGGTAAACCATTGTCCGCCGTTGATAACCGCTCCATAGGAACTGCTAATAGGCGAATAACCCGGCGTGGCGGCAATGGCGAACTTTTCTATGTCGCGTCCGCCACCGTAGATGCCCAGGGGCAGGTCCGTGACCACGTTGCCTTTCAAGTTGGTGCCCTCAGAAGGACGCTCGAAATCGAGCACAGGGGCATCCGCGGTGACTGTCATCGATTGGGTCACGGAACCAACCTTAAGCGCGGCATCGATGCGGGCCACCTGCGTCGACTCCAGGGTGACAGCGGAGCGGCGCAGAGTTTCAAATCCGTCCTTCTTAAATTCGACCGAGTACGGACCTGGAAAGAGGTTGGGGATGACATAAATGCCTTCGCTATTGGAGACGGTTTTCGTGGGCACGTTCGTGCCTGCGTTGGTGGCGGTTACTTCCACGCCGGCAACTACCGCCCCGGTGGAATCGGTAACGGTCCCGGTGATCGAGGCACGATTGGCTTGGGCCCACGCGCGGGGGGCTGAGAGCGAGAAGATCACTGCCATGATGAGGAGAGGAAGGGGCCAGACCAAGAAAGGAATGCGGCGCATAAAACCTCCAGCGTATGGAATCGAGTAAACGTTTACTCGCACGACGTAGTGTCTCCATTACAGCAACGATATCTCTGGGGGACGTCGGGAACAATAACGCCGCCGGAATCGCCTGTCAAGCAGATTTGCCGCAGTTCGGTGTGATCATTATCACTTGGGACTGTTTGGGCAAACGTTTGCTCAAACATCAATATTCGACGCGATACACTTTGCCCTCGAGCGTGACCGGCCCTTCCTCCGTGGACGAGCACTGGATGGTCACCGGTTGCCCCGGCTGCAGCGCATTGTGGCGAATCTCGCCCACCGCCCACGACAGGCCGCTCCAGATCACTTTGTCATAGTTGATTGCAACCGGAACCGGCTTCCCGTCCTGCGATGCGCTCAGCGTGAAAACCTTGCCCATATTTGTCCCATTCGGAGGGCCGCCCTTCCAACTCCGCATGATGGTGCCGTCTTGGGCAGAACGCTGCTGCATGACGATTCGCAAATCGCCGCTTGTCGGAGCGTTGACCGTTGCTTGAATCGTATTCTTGCCGTGGGGCGAGAACGCCGCCTCGACCGGCGTAATCGAACGCGGGATCATAACGTCGTTTTGAATACCCAAATCGTATTGCGCGCTCGCATATTTGCCAAAACCGACGACCGCCAGTTGTCCCGGCCCCAGCTGGATCTTGTCGCCAGCCAGTGTTGGTTGAAATCCCGCATCGCGGAAGATGATCCGCCCGCCACTGACTCCGGCCTGCTCCTGAGAAAGGCGAGGCATCTCAATCTCGCCAACGCTCTGCGCCGGATTCACGACTGCATACACTTCGCCGTCCGCATCGAGCGACCCGAAGCCATAAGGCTGCACCTCTCCGGGAATCCCTCCGAATGTTTTGGTGCGGCCCATCGACTGCAGGCGCAAATAGAGCAACTGTACCTTCGCGAACCAGCGCGCATCCTCGTCGGAAAGGAATTCCAGGTTGCCGTGGACCGTGTTGACCCAGCCGCCTCGCGCCATCATCAAGAGCAGAGCGCCCTTCCACGCGTGCGTCTTGCGGTAGTAGATCGTGCCGGTATTGCCCAGCATGAATCCGGTTGAATCGATTCGTTCGAGCGGGAGGAAACTCTGTTCGTAGCGCCGCACCATGTGGTCGCTGTAGACGTCCATGGAACGCCAGAAATTCATTTCGGGCACGTCGGATGGCCGCGGGTCCCCCGAGTAGAGAGAATCGAACACCTCGAGCCAGCGCAAATCCACCGGGTTATGAAAGGGAAAAGGTCCAGCGGTCGATTCGACGTCGCCGCCGAAGCCATTGAACGCCACCAACTCAGCATCGGGGTTTCGCCGGCGGAATTTCTTCAAGGCCTCGCGGAAAGCGTCGGCATTGCGCGCGCGAATTTCTTCGGGAGACTGCGACTTCGCGGTCCCGGGAGTCGCCGCTCCAAAGTCCACAAAGTCGAACTTGAACATGCGAATGCCGTGGTCATACCAGTACTGCATCGTGTCCATGAAACCAGGCAGGAAGCCGCCTTCGGAAAAGGACATCGACCCTTTCTTTTCGCTGAGCGAGTTCTGCCATTCCGGGGCGGCATTGATCTTCACCAGGGTATTGGTGCTGAACCAAAGCCCGGGCATAATGCCGTTTTCCCGGCATTTGCGGATCCATGCCCCCGGACCATCGGGCCAATTGGGCTTTCGCCAGGTGCGATAGCCGCCGTCGGGATCGAACCAGAACGCGTCCATCATGTAGTAGTCGAAGCGCACCCCGAATCGGCGCAAGCGCAGGATTTCGTCCAGTTCCTTCATCGCGAGCTGTTCCGTCAGGGGAATGTTGTCGGAGAGTTCGTCGTACGCGGACCAGTTGTTGTACACAAATATCGGATCGCGAGCGATTGGTGAACCGATGCTCTCGCCAAGGCCGCGGGCTGTATTCGTATGAGAGTCCTGCGAGGCGTGCTGGTGGCGGACTTCCTGACTCACGGCGCCTGACGCGATGAGGAGAATAAGCAGGACAATTTCAGAAACGCGAGTGATTGGTTGCGTTATCCCGCCGGACAAGAGCTGAACAAAACGCATCGGCTTACCTCGAGCCTGAGTCTAAATCAACGTCAGCATTCCGATGGCAAGGTACGTTCAGTGTGGAGGCAAGCCCTAATCCTCCGCCGTGCAATCCCCCGCCGACAGAAGACCGCATCCGACTTTTCGGTGACGAACCATTTCAGATTAGGCCCTTGCGGACTCGCAGAAGGAAATCCTCGCCATCAGCACGCGCTTTTTCCATCAACCTCGAATCGTTGCCGTGTTCGAATTGCATTTCATGAAGCACAAGCTCCACCGCAACCTTCGGTGTGTAGCCTCGCTTGATGAGCGTCCGAGCACGCTCTGCGAAAGGGGGGCTAGCGTCCCGTCTTGCTTCCTGTTCGGCCGCAAAAAAACTGGATCCGGCTTCGCACTTGTGCTCGCGAAATCTCCCAGCGGCTAGGCGGTCGTAAGCGCTCTTAGCCTCTTCTCCGCTCAGCAGCGTGGGTACGGGGAATCTCCACCGGCAATTCGAGCAGGCCCAGCCCTGGCCATCGCCCTCGATCCAGACCAACGAGCGCTCCATATTCGCAACCCAAACCATGCTACTGCAATGACGACCGACACGATACTGGCGCAGCCGCCATCGTCACCAAACGAGTTAGTATGTGTCCAACCCGGCAGCAGTTAACAGGCAAGCAAAAGGACGCAATTCAAACCGGAGAGGCTGGGCGTCGCTAGCAATTCTTAGTGAGTGCAAACGCTGTTTTCATCAACAACGCGCTAAAATCCTTCAGCGTGTTGTCCGTGCATCCCCTGGTCGAAGGACCTGAGAGGGAAGACATGAACATGAATGAACGGGTCGAGTGTATGAGGTGTCATGCACACATGGAGGTCGGCTACGTGCCGGATGTCACGCATGGTGGGTACGCGCGGCAAAACTGGTGTCCGGGGGAACCCAAGTCGAGCTTCTGGATGGGTCTCAAGGTGAGGAAAGATCAATTCGTTCCCGTTACAACGCTCCGGTGCCCAAGCTGTGGGTACTTGGAATCGTACGCAATCCGACGACCCATTTCCGACAGATAGATGCGGACAAGTCGCCTTTACACTAGCAATCCGGTAGTTGGTGCAAACGCAGGAACGTCGCAAAGGCAAATGCTATGAGAGTTGTATCGGGTTCTGATGGAGGTTGTGGTGGCTTCTAGCGAAGATTTCGATCTCATCGTGATCGGCTGCGGGCCCGCAGGAGAAAAGGCTGGCGCGCAAGCTGCCTATTTTGGCAAACGCGTCGCCGTCATCGAGGGCGCCGAGCATGTGGGCGGAAGCTGCATCAACACTGGCACTGTTCCCAGCAAGACGCTTCGTGAATCCGCACTCTACTTTTCCGGCCTCAAGCAACGCGGTCTCTACGGCATCGACTATTCCCTGAAAGAGAATCTCACCGTCCATGACTTCATGCACCACGAGCGAGAAGTGGTCGAAATGGAGCGCCAGCGCGTCCTGAAGAATCTCGCCCTTCATCACATCGAGCTGGTCCGCGGCCGGGCTTCTTTCGAAGACGCCCATATCGTATCCGTTTCCGGTGCAAATGGCATACGGCGACTGCGCGGCGAAGTGATTCTCGTCTCCACCGGAAGTAGACCCCACCGTCCGGCAGAAATCGCTTTCGACGACGTTCGAGTTTTCGACTCCGACACGTTCTTGCGGATGGATCGTATCCCGCACAGCCTCGCGGTAATCGGCGGGGGCGTGATTGGCTGCGAGTACGCGTCGATCTTCGTCGCCCTCGGCGTGGAGGTCACGCTGGTGGATGGCCGGGGACGCTTGCTGCCGTTCCTCGATGCGGAGATTTCCGAGAGACTCCGCGTGCGGCTCGCCGCGCTGGGCATGCAGTTCTGGTTCAACGAACGGCCTGTAAAGGTGCAAACCACCGCGTCAGGCGTGCACCTGGTGATGAAGAGCGGCAAGACGCTCGAAACCGAATCGGTGCTGTTCGCGGCCGGGCGCCGCGCCGCGGTGGGCGGACTATCTCTCGAAAAGGCGGGTCTGGGCGTCAACGAGCACGGATACATATCGGTCGACGAGAATTATCGTACCGCGGTGCCAAATATCTACGCTGCGGGCGATGTCATCGGATTTCCCGCTCTTGCGTCGACGTCGATGGAACAAGGACGCGTCGCCGTGTGCCATGCTTTCGGTTTCAAATACAAGCAGCGAGTCGCTTCGATGTTGCCGATGGGGGTTTATACCATCCCGGAGATCTCCGCCGCAGGCGAGACGGAAGAATCATGCAAAGAGAAGATGATCGACTTCTGTGTCGGACGGGCTCTCTACGCCAACAACGCCCGTGGCCACATCATCGGCGACACTGCGGGAATGCTGAAACTGATCTTCGCCCGCGCCGACAAGAAGCTTCTGGGAGTGAGCATCATCGGTGAAAGCGCTACCGAGTTGATTCACATCGGAATGATGGTTCTCGACCACAACGAAACGATTGATGAGTTTATCGAGCAGGTCTTCAACTACCCCACGCTCAGCGAGACATATAAGTACGCTGCCTACGAAGGGCTAGGCAATCTGGCCGGTCACAAGGTACGCGAAGGCTAGCTCCTTCCGGCAATCAAAGCCGTGGAGTTGTTGGTTTCTCCAAAAGGGGTAGTTGGCGAAACGTCGCCACTACACTGACGACGGACAGCTGCTGAAAGTGCCCTGGCGAAGCCACGCAGTGCGTGCCGGCACTAAAATCCAAGAAATCCACCCCGTCCCCCTTTCCTTCCCAGCACCAACGCGAATTCTCGTCACAGACACCGACCAAGCAGCGGTGTTAAACTGTCGATAGACAGTCGGGCTCCCACTGTCTGCCGCTGGACACGGCGCGGCCAGCGCCACACGAAGGCCGCATTCATACCCTCATACTCGGGCCCCGGTCGCACGTCACCGAGCGCCCGCGCCGCCCAGCACAATTCCGATCACCGGACTCCCCCATGCTCACCGACTGGAACACCTCCTACCAAGTCGCCATCCGCGAGCAAGATCCCGCGAAACTGGAAGACCTCTGCGAGCAAGCCCGCCACGCCATCCACAACCGAGTGCTCGAACTGGCAGAAAGCCCCGCCGACGCCCGCGAAAGAGGAGAACTGGAAGAAGCCCTCCGCCAACTCACCATTCACAAGTACAAAAGAACGGTGGAGCACTGACCAGCCCTCCCGGCCATGGCCGCATCTGTCCCGCGCCGCTTCGCAATTGCCGAAGTATTGCCGCGATTGCCAGCCGGCAATCACCACTCTGTGGAGAAGCACCTCATCACGAAGGGCATCACTGCTGTCCCCAACGAGTGGACACCGCAGCGCAAAAAAGATAAAGTACCTTTGTGGTGGAACACCGCCCACCACGCCAAGTAACTCCAACCAAAGGACGGCGGAAAAGCCAGTCAGCGGGGCGCATAACTCAGCGGTAGAGTGCCATCCTCACACGGTGGAAGTCGTAGGTTCAAATCCTACTGCGCCCACCATTCCCAATTGACGTTGCGGAAAACTAGAGCACGACGTTACGCCATCCCAAGCAGTTTCCGACCCGCTGATTTTGTAGAACTCCTTCCAAAATGGTTTTCGGTCGATGGCGACTTCGGGAATCAGTACATCGCCGATGAGCGTTTCCGAGCGATGCGCTCGAGTGTCCGGATGCATAGTTCGCGATGCACTAAAGACACATTGACCGCGCTGCGTTTCGAACGTAGATTGCCACTCAACGTTTTCCAATTCCTCCGCGTTCTCGCGGAGGCTTCCAACCTCGGGCCTCTCAGTCCCAAGGCGCAACTTGCTTGATCGAACAGGCCCTACGTCAGTGGTCGCGGACGGCTCTGTGCTCGGTCGAGTGGTTTAGGAACGTCGCCATCGTCTCTCAACAAATGCATAGGCCGTAGTGTGTCTGGCCAACCTAAGGAGAGAGTCAAAATGAAGAAATGGAATGCAGTTAGCGTAGCTTTGCTTCTTACCCTTTCGATTTCCATGGGAGCGAGGGCCCAGCAGGATCCCGGTCCACGGCCCGGTCCCGCGGCAGCGGGTGGGCCTTATCCGACGCTCAACGCCAACGAACAGGCTTTTTTCAGCCAGGTATTTCTGCGGTTCCAGGAAGTGGACTCGGTGTCCGGAACCATTGAACAAGGAAAGGGTCTGGGGCCAACGTTCAACGGTAACAGTTGCGCTATGTGTCATGCGCAGCCCTTCTTCGGCGGCACCAGTCCGGGCTTGACCAGTCCGCAGAACCCGATTGCAAATCCGCAGGTGGCGCTCGCTACTCTTGATGGAGCCACCAACACCGTTCCTAGTTTCATTACCACCAATGGTCCGGTGCGCGAAGCGCGTTTCATCCGAAATGCAAATGGCTCGCCGGATGGTGGTGTTCACGGCCTGTACACGATTGCCGGGCGCTCCGACGCGCCGGGTTGCACTCTGGGGCAGCCGGACTTTGCGCATGAGCTCGGCGTCAACAACGTGATTTTCCGCATCCCGACTCCCGTCTTCGGGTTGGGTTTGGTGGAGAACACGCCGGACGCTACTTTGCAGGCGAACTTGGCTGCCACAAAATCCGCCAGGTCGAAGCTCGGGATCGGCGGCAGTTTCAATACCAGCGGCAATGACGGCACGATCACCCGCTTTGGCTGGAAGGCGCAGAACAAGTCTCTGCTGGTGTTCGCGGGCGAAGCCTACAACGTTGAGCAGGGCGCCACCACGGAACTATTTCCGAATAAACGTAGCGGGGTGTCCGGTTGTGTGTTCAACGGGTTGCCCGAGGATGCGAGCAACATGCTCAATAGCAATCCCCAGAGTCCCAATTACAACACGCCCATAGGGACGGTATCGGAAATGTCGTCGGATGTCGTCAATTTCGCTGTATTCATGCGGCTTTCGGCGCCGCCGACGCCGGCTCCGCCAACTCCATCCACGGCCAACGGTTCCAACCTGTTCAACAGCATTGGCTGCGCACTATGCCACTCGCCCTCGCTGACCGCGGGAGCTTCTCCCTATACCGGCATGGGCGGAGTTACCTATCAGCCGTACTCAGATTTTGCCCTTCACCACATGGGCTCGGGTCTGGCCGACGGTATCAGCCAGGGTGCGGCGGGGCCGGATCAGTTTCGAACCGCTCCGTTGTGGGGTGTGGGCCAACGTCTGTTCTTCCTGCACGACGGACGCACTTCGGATTTGCTGCAGGCCATCAAGGACCACAGCGCGTCTGGCAACTGTCGAGACCATCGAAACTGTGACTCCGAAGCCGACGCCGTGATCCGCAACTTCAAAGGGCTCAGCTCGACGCAGGTTCAGGACCTCCTGAACTTCCTGCGCTCGCTGTAAACCGCTTCGAGTTCCGGGCTTCGGGCCGGAAGCGAACACCAATCGCTTCACGGCTCGAAGCTGCCGCCCAGCCGCGCGACAATTGACACCGTGGAGGAACGGGCGTCCTCGCCCGGCTCTCCATCACTCGGACACGGCTCCTAGCCTCAAGCTCCGGAAATGCTAAGATTTCCGGAATGCCTCTGCGCAGCAAACTCAAGAAGGTGACGCACGCGGCGGGAAAGCTTCGCGGGCGTAAGGGCGAGCCACACGCTGCGGCCGAACTGGTCATCATTACCGGTATGAGCGGGTCGGGGAAGGCTTCAGCGCTGAAGGCCTTCGAAGATCTGGGCTACTACTGCGTGGACAATCTACCGGTGGAGCTGATTCCCCGCTTCGCCGAACTGGCGCTGCAGTCGGGAGAGATTCCGCGCACGGCGCTGGTCGTCGATGTGCGCGAAGGTTCGCAACTGGAGAAGCTGCCGGCGATTTTGAAGTCGGTGAAGCGGACGATCCCGACGCGAGTAATCTTTCTGGAAGCAAGCGATGCCGCCTTATTGCGCCGTTTCAGCGAGACGCGGCGGCCGCATCCGCTGGGGACGGGCACCACGGTGCGAGCCTCGCTCGGTGCGGAGCGGCGCCATCTGCGCGCGATCCGCAAGATTGCCGACCTGGTCATTGATACTTCCAAATTCAATGTGCACGAACTGCGGGCGCACTTGACCGACCGCTTCAAACAGCAGTCCGGGAGCCAGCAGACGATTCTGGTCTCGTGCGTGAGCTTTGGATACAAGCACGGCTTGCCGGACGATGCCGACCTGGTGTTCGATGTGCGTTTTCTACCCAATCCTCATTTCGTGCCCGAGTTTCGCGCGCTGACCGGCCGGCATCCCCGGGTCGCCAAATATATCCGCTCGTTTCCGCAGACAAAGGAGTTCATTAACCGCATCTCGGAACTGCTGATCTACCTGCTGCCGCACTACATTCGCGAGGGAAAGAGCTACCTGACCATCAGCTTCGGATGCACAGGTGGACAGCATCGCTCGGTGATGATCGCCGAAGATGTCAGCAAGCGGCTGCGCAAGGCGGGATATAAAGTTAAAGTCGTGCATCGCGACAGTCCGAAGTAGGTGGACTTGTAGAGACGGGGCTTGCCCCGTCTCCGCTGCGAGCTAAGACGCGGGGTGGTGTCCTAATTCGAAGTCTCCATCGTTGGAGTGTGGCAATGAAACACCTTGCGCTTATCGTTGCAGTCGCTTTTTTCCTGCCAATATATGGGCAGGGAAAGAGCTCCAAACCCGATTCCAATCAAACCAGTGTCTCCCAGACAAAAACGCCAGAAGCGCAATCGACGCCTACTGTAGGGGGAAATGCGGTAAATCAAGAGACACCCAGCGCACAAAGCAATGGGACCGACGATCAGTCGAAAGGCTATCTCCGTCGCCTGTTTTCTCCTGAGAATCTCCCCAATATTGGATTGTTGCTCGCGGGAATTATAGGAATTGCCGTTGCCATCCAGACTCTCAAACATATGCAAGAGAGTGCCGAAAGGCAGATGCGAGCCTATGTAGTCGCCGAAGTTGGAAGTATCGTTAATATTGCTGATCCCATCGCAGCGCCCGGAGTAGCGCTCACGCCTACCGAAGCTAGAGCCGCATACCCGTGGGGACCAATCGCTAGAATTCAAATCAAGAATACCGGGCAGACACCCGCCTTTCGCGTGGAGCACTGGGGAAATATCTGCTTCCGGGAATATCCACTCACATCTCCTCTTCCATCCACACACGGGGGGCGACCTATGCCCTGCATCTTGGGTCCGGGAATTATTGGCACTAAACTCTACCGCTTTGGACCAGTTCTCACCGACCAACAGATTGCGGATTTGAGGGTCGGAACCGGAGCTATTTATGTCTATGGGGATATCGGCTACGAAGATGCGTTTGGTAAGAAAAGATTTACCAACTACCGATTGATGTATCACGCGTTCGGTGGGGCCATCGGCGTAAGCACTGATTTGACTTTTACCGAAGAGGGGAACGACGCAAACTAGCAAAAACCAAATTAGGACACTACCCAGACGCAGCAAGCCGCGTCTCTACAGGAAATCGCATGTAGAATTGGCAATTACACGCATGGCAACCTCCACAGCGGCGGGCGCGAAGAAGGCAGGAACACCGGCAACGCCCCGTCCCCTGATTCGCCTGCTGCGCTACGTTTTGCCGTACGGGGGACCGTTTCTCGCTTCAGTCGTGTTGATGGCCCTCGTAGGGCTGTTGGATGCCGGCCGTGTTCTGCTCATCCGCCCGATCTTCGATCGCGTATTGAATCCCGGCTCCCAGGAAAAAAGCATCCAGCTGTTCAAGCTGCCGGGCACCGAACGCTTTCTCAATCTCGAACAGCTGGTTCCGTCGCACTTTCACAATCCGTGGACGGTGGTGGCCTTCGCGCTCGTAGCCGCCACGATTTTGAAGGGGATCTTCGACTACGCCGGAACCTACCTGGTGAACTACGCGGGCTTTGGGATGATTACCGACCTGCGGGACGATTTGTATAACGCCATCCTGCGCAGTTCGTCGGCATTTTTCGTGAAGCACACCACGGGAACTCTGCTCTCAACGATCGTCAGCGATGTTGAGAAGGTGCAATTCGCGATGTCCACGGTGCTGGCGGAGTTCCTGCAGCAGTTCTTCACCCTGATTTTCACCGCCGCGGTGGTGATTCTGGTGGGAGGGAAGCTGGCCTGGGTGCTGCTGCTGTTCGTTCCCGTGATTTTGTACTCGTCGAGAAAAATCGGCCGGCAGGTACGCAGCAGCACGCGGGGCGGCCAGGACAAGCTGGCCGAGATCCAGAACATTCTGCACGAGACCATCACTGGGAACCGGATCGTCAAGGCGTTCGGGATGGAGAACTGGGAGATGGAGCGGTTCCGCGCCGCCGCGCGACGGCTGTTCCGGGCGAACCTCCGGCTGGTGGCGGCCTTTGCGATCAGCTCTCCGCTGATGGATATTCTGGGCGCGATTGCGATTGCATTGCTGCTCCTGCTGGGACGGGACCAGATCAACCGGCACGGCCTCACCGAAGGCGCCTTCTTCACGTTCATTATCGCGGTCTTCAAACTCTACGATCCGGTGCGCAAGTTCGCGATGTTCAACAACAATTTCCAGCAAGCGGTGGGCGCCTCGTCGGAAATTTTCCGCTTCATGGATATTGAAGACGAGGTGCGCGAAAAGCCGGGCGCGAAACGAATGGGAAAATTCGCGCGGGCGATTCGCTTTTCCGACGTATCTTTTTCCTATGCGAACGCCGAGGATTCGCCGGTCGTGCTGCATGGCATTGATCTGGAAGTGAAGGCGGGCGAGGTGCTGGCAGTGGTGGGATCGAGCGGCGCGGGTAAGAGCACGTTGGTCCACCTGATCCCGCGCTTCTTCGACGTGAGCGGCGGGAAGATTCTGATTGACGACAATGATGTGCGGGACGTGACGCTCGAGTCGCTGCGATCGCAGATCGGAATTGTCACGCAGGAAACGGTGCTGTTCAACGATACGGTGAGAAACAATATCGCCTATGGCCAGCCGCATGTGTCGATGAAGCAGGTGGAAGAAGCAGCACGGGCGGCGCGCGCGTATGAATTTATTCGCGGCCTCCCCGAAGGGTACAGCACGATGATTGGCGAGCGTGGAGTGCGCCTTTCGGGCGGCGAGCGGCAGCGCATCGCGATTGCCCGCGCCATCCTGAAAAATGCGCCGATTCTGATTCTCGATGAGGCGACGTCGGCGCTGGACAGCGAATCGGAATCGCTGGTGCAGTCGGCACTGCAAAATTTGATGAGCGGGCGTACTGTATTTGTGATTGCGCATCGGCTCTCAACCGTGCGGCGCGCGAATCGCATTGTCGTGCTGGAAAACGGCACGATCGCCGACATTGGCGCGCATGAAGAACTCATGCAAAAATTGGGCACTTACCGGCGGCTTTACGAATTGCAGTTTGCCGAAGCGGATGCGCCCAAGGCAGTAAATACGTAGGGGCAGCCGCCTTCGGCTGTCCGGCGGAGCGAAACTCCGCCAAGGTTTTTGATGTATCGGAATGGTTGCCGCGCTCTGCGCGGCTGGACAGCCGAGGGCGGCTGTCGCTACGTGATTCGAGACGAACTCTATGCCACTTCGCTCCATGACGGGATTCGCGCAGGTCAAAGGGCAGGTCAACGCCCAGTTGGCGTTCGCGCTTTCGCTGAAATCGGTCAATCATCGTTTTCTCGATCTTCACTTCCGGCTGCCGTCCGATACGGACGCGCTCGAAATGAAGCTGCGCCGCATGCTGAAAGAGAAAATGGCTCGCGGCCACGTGGAAGTGATCCTGAACCTGGATCGCGCGGGCACGAACGGGGTGGCGATCAACCGGCAACTGATTGCCAGCTACGTGCAGGCGTTCCGAGCGGCGGCCGATGAATTTGGGGTTGAGGGTGAGCCCGACCTGAACGTGGTTTTGCGGATGCCGGGCGCGATGGATTCCGGAGCCGAGAGATCGGGCGACGAACTGGAAGCGGCAGTGATGGAGCGCGTGGAAGAAGCGCTTTCTCGCCTGAATGAGATGCGTGAGGAAGAAGGCCGGAGCGTCAGCACCGAATTGCGCGCCCGCATGGCGAATCTGGAAAAAGCGGCGGCCGGGGTGGAAGCTCACCGCAGCACCATTCTGCGCAGCTATTCAGAGAGGCTGCAGTCGCGGATGCTCGAGGTGCTCGGCGCGCAGGTCGAGAAAGAACGCATCCTGCAGGAAGTCGCGGTGCTGGTGGATCGCAGTGACATCCAGGAAGAACTGGTCCGGCTGAATGCGCACGTGAAACATTTTCTGGGCTTGCTCGACCAGGGCGGCGAAGTCGGCAAGAAACTGGACTTCCTGCTGCAGGAAATGAACCGCGAGGCGAATACGCTGCTTTCGAAGACATCAGGCCTGGCGGGCGAGGCGTTGAAGATTACCGAGATGGGTTTGCTGATGAAATCGGAGATCGAGAAATCGCGGGAGCAGGTGCAGAATCTGGAATGAGCATCGTCTACATTGTTTCGGCGCCCTCGGGCTCGGGTAAATCCACACTGGTCAATGAACTGTTCAAAATGGTTCGTAACCTGGATTTTTCGATCTCCTACACCACGCGTCTACCGCGCGGCAGCGAACAGAACGGCAAGGAATATTTCTTCGTCTCCCGGGAAGAATTTGAAGCCATGATCGCGGCGGATGAGTTTCTGGAGCACGCCGATGTCTTCGGAAACTACTACGGCACGGCGAAGCGGTTTCTGCGCGAGGCCGAGGCCCGCGGGAACGACCTGTTACTCGACATCGATGTGCAGGGAGCCAAACAGATCAAGCAAAGAATTCCCGAGGCAGTCAGCATCTTTATTCTCCCCCCGGACCGCGAAAAACTGGAATGGCGTTTGCGCAACCGCGGGCTCGATTCAGAGACAGTGATCCGCCGACGATTGGATACGGCCCGCCGAGAGATTGAGAATTACTCAAAATACGACTACATTTTAGTTAATAACCTGCTGGAGCAATCGGCAGACCAGTTAAAGAACATCGTCCTGGCGGAGCGGCTGAATAAAAAACGCGGGGCGGGACTTTCTGAAGATGAAAAGCGGTTAGTGGAGACTGCACAAGCTTGCCGGTTGGATCAGGCGCGGGAGCAGGTGCAGCCGATTCTGGCCTCGTTCAATCCACAGACAGTCGATGGTAACTAGACCGGGCAATGGAAGCGGCGGTAGAGTGGCAACTGAAGTCCCAGGGGAGAGATTATGAAGCTGATTGAGGGGTTCGACAGCAACTACCGCTACATTCTGGTAGCGGCGCGGCGGGCACGGCAACTGCAAGGCGGCGCGCCGCCGGTGATCGATACCGGATCGCGCAAACCCTGCCGCATCGCCCAGGATGAAATCAAGGCCGGCAAGGTGAAATGGCTGATTCCGGAGGTTCCGAAATTGCCCGTAGTAGCCGCCAGCGAGACTCTGAACAAAGTCTTCGCGGAAGACGCGTAGAACGATCGAAGAGTCTGGTTTCGTATCAGGGCATCGCTTCAACGATGCCGTAAGTCCTTCGAGATCAGATGCCCCTTTAGGGGCTTGTATCGGGATGCCGCGAAATGCGCAGGTATGAATCTCGCGCCAAGTGGCGGCATCAATTCTGTAGACGGGGCTGGATTGTGAGAGCCGCCGTCTTCCTCCTATGAAAATTGCGCTGGGCGTGTCCGGTGGCATTGCAGCCTATAAGGCGGCGGAAATCGTGCGCCTTCTGCAGGACCGCGGCATTCGTGTCCAAG
This sequence comes from Terriglobia bacterium, assembly GCA_020073525.1. Lineage (GTDB taxonomy): Bacteria > Acidobacteriota > Terriglobia > Terriglobales > Acidobacteriaceae > Acidiflorens. The sequence continues at coordinate 52,533 of JAIQFA010000004.1, read as the reverse complement.
TCGTCATGACCCGCGCGGCGCAGGAGTTTGTTCGTCCTCTCACCTTCGCAGCTCTCTCCGGAGAAAAAGTTATTACCGACATGTTCGGCTCGCAATCCGGAGACGCGCAGGCAAATGTCGAGTCGGCGATCGAGCACATTGCCATTGCCCAGGCAATCGACGCGCTGCTCGTGGCCCCGGCCACGGCCGATGTGCTGGCACGCTTCGCGCAGGGAATTGCCAACGACTTCCTGAGCACTCTGTATCTCGCGACGACCGCTCCTGTTGTCGTGGCTCCAGCGATGAACGTCAACATGTGGAATCACACGGCCACGCAGGCGAACCTCGAAATCCTGCGGAAGCGTGGTGTACGCATTGTCGAGCCCGGCCAAGGCTATCTGGCGTGCGGCATGACAGGTGCGGGGCGACTGGCGGAGAACGAAACGATTGTGGCGGCGGTGATGGAAGCCCTGGGTGCCTCGCAGGATCTCGCGGGTGAAACGGTGCTGGTCACGGCGGGGCCGACGCGGGAGAAGATCGATCCGGTGCGCTACTTGACCAACCGGTCGAGTGGGCGGATGGGCTATGCCATCGCGGAAGCAGCGCTGCGGCGCGGAGCGCGCGTGCTGCTGGTGAGTGGGCCGACGGCGATTGCCGTTCCGGGCGCAGCGGAACTGACGCGGGTTGAAACTTCCGAAGAAATGCGCACCGCAGTTTTGAAATTACTGCCCGAGAGTACGGTGGTGATCAAAACGGCGGCCGTGGCTGATTTCCGGCCGAAAGCGGCGGCGGGACAGAAGATCAAGCGCAAAGGTGAGATGACGCTGGAGTTGGAGCCGACGGCGGATATTTTGGGGGAAGTGGCGCGCCGGAAGACTTCGCAGGTCGTCGTGGGATTCGCCGCCGAGACGGAAAACGTACTCGAAAACGCGCGCAAGAAACTGGCCTCGAAATCGCTCGATGCCATCGTAGTCAACGACGTTTCGCGCGAGGGGATCGGTTTTGATTCCGACCGCAACGCGGTCACGATCATCTCGCACAGCGAAGTGGTTGAGGTTCCCGAAACCTCGAAGTGGGAAGTTGCCCACCGCGTGTTGGACCAGGTGGTGAAGCTGCGCAAGCATCGGGGCACGGCTGTTCGGTAGGAGAATCCCGTGAAAATCCTTTTGTGCGGAGCGTTGGTATTCGTGTTGTCAAATCTTATTGCCGCGCAGCAATCGCCGGTTCCCGTAGAAGAGGAACCGCACCATCACGTTGTTCTGAAAAATGACTCCGTGATAGTCCTGCGGGTGAAGCTCCTACCGGGCGAGAGTACGCTCTACCACACGCACTCGCATGACCGGGCGGCAATCGATTTGACCGATACCATCATCACGCGGCAAAAGCCCGGTGATCCGGAGAGCGCACCCGAGACGACGAGGCCTGGAGACGTTTCGGCGTCGGAGTCGAATGGGCCCTACACTCACCGGGTGCACAACGTTGGCACTGCCGACTTCGAAGTGCTGGATGTGGAATTTTTTCATCGGCCGGCGCAGGCTTCTGGACCAGCCGCGGCGAAGGTGGAAGCGGAAAACCCCAGCGCGCGGATTTACAAGTGGACGCTGGCGCCCGGAACTACGTCCGCAATGCATACCCACGAGCGCCCTTACCTGATTGTTTCTGCTACGCCGCTCCTGCTGAAGATGACCAGTCCCGACGGGAAGTCGTTCACCCACGAAGTGAAGGCGGGAGACATTCATTGGGTCGATGCCAAAGTCACGCACTCGCTGGCCAACGAAGGAACGACCGGCGGGACGATTGTGGAGATTGAGTTGAAGTAGCCTCCAAGATTCGCCTTCCTTTTCGCGGGTGAGGGCGCGCGCCGCACTTACCTTTGTTATCCTTATCCGCAATGCCTTTCACCCTTGATCCTGAACTTCGCCGCGCCCTTGCAGCGCGAATCCGTTACTACAACGAGATGGGGATCTACGACTTTTACCGGCGGCCGGTGTCGGATCGCTTTGGGGACACTACAGGAGTGTCGATTGCAGTGGGCGAGGCAGAAATTGCGGTTTCGACGAATCCAGAATCGGGAGAAGAGATGAGTCCACGGAAGGCCACGGCGGTCGCGCCTCGCGTTGTTGAAGAGAACATTTTTGACGCGATTGCGCTAAAGCCCGAGCAGAGTGTCAGCGATCCGGTGAAGGCGCTGAAGATTATCCGCGAAGACCTGGGCGACTGTACGCGCTGCGTGCTCCATAAGCAGGGACGGAAGCAGATTGTATTCGGTGTCGGTAATCCAACCGCCGATCTGATGTTCGTGGGCGAAGGGCCGGGCGCCGATGAAGACGAAAAGGGCGAGCCGTTTGTCGGCCGCGCCGGGCAGCTTCTCAACAACATGATCAAAGCGATGGGAATCGAGCGCGAGCAGGTCTACATCGCGAATATCGTGAAGTGCCGCCCACCGGGGAATCGCCAGCCGGAGCGCGAGGAATGCGCGACCTGTTCGCCGTTTCTGATGCGGCAGATCGCCGTGGTCAAGCCGAAAGTGATCGTAGCCCTCGGCGCCACTGCCGCCAAAACGTTGCTGGCGATGAGTGCTTCGATGATCCAACTGCGCGGGCGCTTCTACGACTTCAAACCCGCAGGCGTCCGCAGCAACGATCCCAACTGGGACGGATGCAAGCTGGCAGTCACCTACCATCCGGCGTTTCTGCTGCGCGATCCGCGGCAGAAGGGCGAGGCGTGGAAAGACTTGCAGATGGTGATGAAGGAGTTGGGACTGAAAGCACCAGGGAAAGGCGTGGAATAGGAAGAACGGGCGGGGGGATCCGCTGCGTCCACCTATTCCCGCTTTTGGGACGTGTTTACTGGTTGATCACGGTACCCCCCTCCCCCCCGGTCTAATGGAATCATGGGGTTGGCGGGATTTTTTTGCTTCGGTCTTTGAATCTAAAGGACTTATATTAAAGTATTCCGGAATAAGGACTTAGGGGCAGTTTTCAGCCGTCAGCTATCAGTTGTCAGTAAAACCTGGCTAGCGACCCGGCGGAAACAAGGTCTCCAAGACACCCAATGAAAAAGGGTGCGGGAATGATCCGCACCCTTTTCTTATCTCTATAACTTTATTATATCAATTTCGATCTACCCATACCGACAACTTTTCCGACTTTATTTTGCCAGCCAATGCATGGACTTACGGGGAAAAACGTCAAAACGGGGGCTTGACAAGAATTGGCAAGAATCGAGAGTAACGCAGAAGCTATCAGCAAACTGACGGCCGAGCACTACGTCTGGGGCACGGGCTGCGATGGCTGGCACTTGGTAAAGAATCCGCAGCTGAGCGTGATTCAGGAATTCATGCCGGCGGGCGCGGCGGAGGTTCGCCACTTCCACCATCACGCACAACAGTTCTTCTACATACTCGCGGGCAAAGCTGTCATGGAAGTCGGTGGCCGTGAAGTAATGCTGAACGCCGGTGAGGGGATTTGGATTCCCGCGGGAACTTCGCACCAGATGAGGAATGACTCGGGTGATGAGGTTCACTTCCTTGTCATCTCGCATCCGCCATCGCATGGGGATCGCGAAAACACCTAGGATCGTCGTGCCCTCTCAAACAACACTCAGTTCGACAAGATTGCAAATAGATAGTATGACAACTTGTGAAACGCTTGCGCGTTCTGCAGGCTGCGTTCAGCCTCAACTCATTCTCATCCTGCGCGGGTGTTAGCATTTCTTAGCCGACAAGACGCCGGCGACACCTCCGACATGTCCCTCTTCTGCGACGTCGCTCTCGCCGTGCCGCTCGACATGGTGTTTACCTACACCATTCCGCCGGGGATGGAGCCGGTGGTGGGCGGGCGAGTTCTGGTACCGTTCCGCCAACAACGCATGTCGGGCATTGTGGTTGAGGTGCATGACCGTCCACCGCAGGTAAAGACCAAGAAAGTCATCGAAGCGCTCGACCTCTCGCCCGTTCTCGACGAACAACTGCTGAAACTTGGGAAGTGGATTGCCGATTACTATCTCGCGCCGGTGGGAGAGGTGTTTCGCACTATGCTGCCGCTGGCGGCAGAGTTCAAGCGGGCCATCGCGTATCGCATCACCGACGAGGGCCGGATGGCGCTGCATCTGGCGGGGATGTCGGGGTCTCCGGCGCGCTCGAAGCGCACGCCCGAGCAGCAACTGGTCGAATTTCGCGTGCTCGACTATCTGGCGGAGCGGGAGAGCATGCGCGAGGAAAGCCTGCGCGGGGCGACGCGGGTGGGGAAGGCCCTGCTGAGCGGGATGGTGCGGAAGAAGTGGATTGCGCGCGAAGATGTTTCGGCGGCGCGGGATGCGGCGCGACTGGTGAAGGTTGCGGTGCTGCTCGGTGCGGAGGAGAGGGCGGAGGCTTCGCCTCCGCTGGACGGGCCACAGGCCCGTCCCCACACGAGCACGACAAGCACAGCAAAGAAGCTTAACGAGAACCAGCGGACTTTGATCGACGCGCTCGCGGCGGCAGGTGGCAGGGTGCCCGTCGAGGCTTTGCGCGGACTGGATGTGCCGCGCACTACCCTTGGCACGCTGGTGCGGCGCGAGTTGGTTGAATTGGTGGACCAGCCGCAAGACTTCACGACTTCCAAGCTCAAACCGCGGCGCTCTCCGTTTGAGTTTGAATTCAGCGCGGCGCAGAAGGACGCGCTTGCCAAGATTGGTGCGGCCGTCACCTCGTGCAAATTCGGCGGCCTGTTACTGCACGGCATCACAGGTTCGGGAAAGACGGCCGTCTATCTCGCCTGCATGCGCGAAGTTTTGAAACAGGGCCGGTCGTCGATCCTGCTGGTGCCTGAAATTGGGCTGACTCCGGCGGTGGCCGCGGATCTGCATCAGGTGTTTGGCGATGAAGTCGCCATTCTGCATTCCGGACTCTCGGATGCGGAGCGGGCGGAACAGTGGCATCGCATCCGACGCGGCGAGGCGCGGGTGGTGGCGGGGACGCGGTCGGCAGTGTTCGCTCCCGTTAGCGATCTCGCGCTCATCATTGTCGATGAGGAGCAGGATTCGTCTTACAAGCAAGAGGAGACGCCGCGCTATCACGCGCGCGACGTGGCGGTGATGCGGGCAAAGATGGCGGGAGCCGTCGTCGTGCTGGGATCGGCCACGCCTTCGCTCGAGTCCTACTACAACGCGAAGAAAAACAAATACGCGCTCGTGGAGTTGCCCGACCGGGTGGAAATGCGTCCCTTGCCGGAAGTCGAGATTATCGACATGCGGCAGGAATTTCAGGAGACGGGGCAGGAGCAGGTGATCTCGCGCAAGCTGGCAGAGGAAATCCGCGAGCGGCTGGAGAAAAAAGAGCAGGTCATGGTGCTGCTCAACCGGCGCGGGTATTCGCCAGTGGTGTTGTGCCGCGCCTGTGGCAAAACGTTGCAGTGCCAGAACTGCGCCGTCTCCATGACCCACCACAAACGCGAGCGCAAGATGGAATGCCACTATTGCGGGCACATCGCGAAGATCCCCGACAAGTGCGCGAATTGTGGCAGCGAGTACGTGTACTTTGTCGGCACCGGATCAGAGAAGCTGGAAGAGTTGCTCCACGGCATGTTTCCGCAGGCGCGGATCGGGCGGCTCGATCGCGACACCGTGCGCGGTCGCGAAGATTTCGAGCACGCGCTCAACGCGCTGAATGAAGGCACGCTCGACATGCTAGTGGGCACGCAGATGATCGCGAAAGGCCACGACATTCACGGTGTAACGTTGGTCGGCGTGGTCGGGGCCGACATGGCGCTGGGGTTGCCGGATTTCCGCGCAGCCGAGAGAACGTTTCAGCTATTGACGCAGGTAGCCGGGCGCGCCGGGCGCGGACAGTCTCCGGGAAAAGTTGTGTTGCAGACTTATTTTCAGGATCACTACGCGGTCCAGTTTGCGGCGCGGCATGATTTTGCCGGGTTCTACGATAAAGAGCTACAGTTTCGCGCCTGGATGCACTATCCGCCATACAGCGCGATTGCGAACGTGCTCATCCGCAGCGAGAAGTTAGACGAAGCGCTGCAGTGGTCGGGCGAACTTGGGCGCTGGTTTGAGAAAACGCGGCATGAAGGCATTCGCGTTCTGGGCCCGGCGGCGGCGCCAATCACGCGGTTGAAGCGCGACTACCGGTATCACTTCATTCTGAAATCGCCCAGTCGCGAGAAGATGAACACACTTTTGCGGGCGATGCTGGCGGAAGCCGCGGCAAGAAAGATTCCGCGAACGCAGGTGATTGTGGATGTGGATGCGGTGTGGTTGATGTAGGACGTCGTTGGTCGCGAGTCGTTGGTCGTTGGCGAACGCAAGTCCTTACTCTCTGCGAAGCGATTATTTGCGATGCAGCAGGTGGCGAACGCCGTCTCTGAGGTCGTGCAGTGTGTCTCGGCTTCCGTCGCGGATTTCCGGCCAGACTTCCCGTCCCGAGCTATGCGTGAAGGGCGCGGGGGTGAAACTCATCACCAGCATCAGCGCCGCACAGAGTGCGAGGGCGCGCCGCCCGCCGGAGACTTCTGGATAGCGCGGGACGCGCGGATGCCTGCCCGTCAACGCCAGCAGCACTGCCCAGAGGAACCACCCCGTCCACAGATATTTTCCGAAGGGTACGAGCGCGAAGACCGTCAGCAGCGAGATCCAGCGATGCAGGCTCGGCGAGATGGAAAACACGATGTGGCCGCCGTCGAGTTGTCCGCCCGGCAACAGGTTGAGCGCGGTGGCGAACATTCCAACCCATGCGGCAGCTGCGATTGGATGCAGCGAGAGCGCGGAGAGCGGCACCGCGATGTGCAACAGGCGTGCAGCGAGATGAAAGGCCAGCGGGAATCCCAGTTGAATTTCTGGCGGTGCCGCACTGGCGATGGGATGCGAGAGTGACAGCCCATAGATCAAAGCGATACACGCCGGGATGAATCCGGCGATCGGCCCGGCAATTCCGATGTCGAAGAGCGCGGCGCGTGAGGGGATTGGGCTCTTGATGCGGATGAAGGCGCCGAGCGTGCCGATCAGGCTGGGGAAGGGCACGAAGAACGGCAGCGTCGCATACACGCGGTAGTGGCGCGCATAAAGGTAGTGTCCCATCTCGTGCGCGAACAGAATGAACATCAACGTGAGCGAGAAGGGGAGGCCCAGCAATAGATTTGCGGGATGCTCCGCGATCCAGCCGATGGGGAACAAGGAAAGCGTGTCGTCATTCAGCGAGAATGCCGGCTGCTGGTGCAAGAAGTTGAACTGCATGCGCGCGCCGACGACCATGGTGCTGAACAGGGTCAAGAGCAGGAACAGTCCATAGAGCCACCAGCGCTGACGTGGTGGTGGGATCACCCAGACACCGGGTTGGGACTGCTGATCCCAATCAAGGGCGGCTGGACAAGTGGATGTGGGTTCGGACATACGGTGTCGGGCCTATCTTGATATTACCTGCAAAGGCCGAGAGTGAGGTCAGAAGCTAGAGGTCAGATTGCAGAGGTGTGCGTTTACTTCTTCAATCTGACTTCTGCAATCTGCAATTCGCGTTAATCAATCGACTGCAGTTCCTTGCCGGGTTTGAAGCGGACGGCTTTGCCCGGCGGAATGGAAACTTCGGCGCCGGTGCGCGGATTGCGTCCGATGCCGGTCTTGCGCGGGCGCACGTTGAAGACGCCGAAGCCGCGCAGTTCAATGCGGTCGCCGGTCGAGAGCGCCTTCTTCATGCTCTCAAAGACGGTTTCGACGGCCAGCTCCGCTTTGGTCTTGGTGATCCCGGTGCGGTTGACCACTTCATTGATGATGTCGAGCTTAATCACGGGTATCCCCTGTCTCGCGAGAGTTGGTGTTCCTCAAGTTATTGATGCTAAGGGAGATAGAGCGGATTGTCAACCGGGGGATCAATCTCGTAATATGGCAGCACCAGCCGATAGAAATTTGTAATTGGTAATTTGTAATTTGTGATTGGAAACCGTGCCCATACGGCTTTCGATCTCGACGCAAAATTACCAATCACAAATTACCAACTACAAAGTCAAAAGGGGTTTCATGATCAAGAGTGACCGCTGGATCCGGCGTATGGCGCAGGAGCACGACATGATTAATCCGTACTCGGAGAAGCAGGTGAGCGCGGGGGTGATTTCCTACGGCGTGTCGAGCTATGGATACGACTTGCGCGTGGCCGACGAGTTCAAGATTTTCACCAACGTTAACAGCACCATCGTCGACCCTAAGCATTTCGACGAGCGTTCGTTCGTGACCGTAAACGCGGATGTCGCCATCGTGCCGCCGAATTCGTTTGCGCTGGCGCGGTCGGTCGAGTACTTCAAAATTCCGCGCGATGTGCTGACCATCTGCGTCGGCAAGTCAACCTATGCGCGCTGCGGCATCATCGTGAACGTGACGCCGTTCGAGCCGGAGTGGGAAGGCTTTGTCACGCTCGAGATCTCGAACACCACTCCGCTGCCCGCGAAGATCTACGCCAACGAAGGACTGTGTCAGATTCTCTTCTTCCAGTCGGACGAAGTTTGCGAGACCAGCTATAAGGATCGCAAAGGAAAGTATCAGGCGCAGAAGGGGATTGTGCTGCCGAAGTTGTGAGGGGCGGCTGTCAGCTATCAGCTATCAGCATTCAGCCATATAAAGCGAATGGTTTTCGAGCCAGCTTGCTAGCTAGTCCTCGTAATCCTCGCAGAAGTAATCCAATTTATTGGAGCCTTTTGGGTTCTCTTGGAGGTCCTTCAGCCGCTTCTTGATATCCGGCTTAGGGCTCTTCTGCGCACCTAGGTACCGTTGATACAGCTCGATAGCGCGCCGTTTCGCTTTAGCGTCGCCCTCTTTATATCGGCTCGGGTCCGTGTACGCATCCGGTTCCGCGTTCGCGACATTCCACCAGGTAGCGTAAGCATTAGCCACTTCCAAGCGAATGCGGTCTGAAACTTCAGAGGAAGGGTACTTGGCAAGAAAAGCCTCGCCGTGTTTGATCACCATCCGGAACTGATCGGGCCCTTCCTGGCAAGCGCCTTTGCTCCAACCGAGTTGAGTCATCATCAAGAATGCCTGACGTCCCCAACGGGAATCCAAATACTCTGTTGCCAGTTGATTGAGATCAACCGGATTTTTCGAGGGCCTCCAAGCCCCATCAGGACTGTAGTAGTAGTACTCGATGCCGAGGTCTTTGAACTTCGTTACCGCTGGTGTCGACTCCCGCCACTCTGCTGGGTCAGTCTGTGAGGCACCCTTAGGTTCGAGTATGCTTGGTACAAGCTCGTGAATACAGAAGGCCCTCGCCGGGTACAGGGGAGAGGTTCTAGCCGTTTCCCGCCACTCCTTCATTGCACGGCCTAGAACTTGAAGGATGTCGTCCGGCTTGCCGCTCGCGACGGCCTTGGCGATTTTCTCAGTCTGTTGAAAGTTTGCTTCTTGGCATGCGTAAGAAGCAAGCGCACGGTTGGTCCGAACGAGGTCCGGCCCGTAGATTGCCCGCGCTGGATAGGACCCCACAACTAAGATCAGTACCCACAACCCATTTCTCGTCATTCGAAGAACCCGCTCTAGTCGAAATGGTATTGTGTTTTTCTGTAGTCAACCACATTACTTCAGATCTGCATTCAACGTTGAGCGCGTGACCTTCGTCATTTGGGGCTAGAAAGCAATGAACTTCCGCACCCCGCACGCACGTGGTTTCATGCTGTCACTGGCGCGAGAATGAATAGGGTCTAACGAGTACTCGACACTGCGATTGAAGCGATTCGTCAATAGCTGGTCGCGGGGTTGGGGAGATCCTTAGGCTGAAAGCTGAGAGCTTATTTCCGCCCGTTCTCGCCTTCCTTGAACATGTACTTAATCGCGGGCTTGTAGATCATGAGGTTGGCGGCGCCGGAGCGGTTCAGCTTGATGCAGTGCTTGTCATACCACTCGATATAGCCGTGGACTTCCTCGCCGTCGCGTAAGACGACAACCATCGGAGTCTTGGTCTGCATCTGCTTCTGATAATAAAAATTTTCCGCGTTGGTCTGCTCGAGAGGCGCGGTCTTCTTGGCCGGAGAGGCGGAACGGTCTCGATCTCTGCGTTCGGGGGGCACGTGATTATGGCCGTGATTATTGTGCGCGTGGTCGTTGCCAGTGCCAGCGCGATTGAGGGTTGGGCGGATCAGCTTGCGATTCGCGAAGCTTTCCTGTTCCGCGGATTGTTCAGCTGGTATGGAATCGAGTGCATCTTTCAATTTGCACCACCTGCGCGCTGGGCGGGCAGAATATGCCACAACACCTAAGTCTGTGATTGTGGGTCCAGAGGTGTGAAACTGAGGCTTACGGTATCACAGCGGGCTGGGGATGACAATATTTTGTGCAGTGTCAGTTGTGCAACCGGGCTCATCCGTAGAGACGGGGCTTGCCCCGTCTCCCTCGCGCGCGGCCGGAGACGCGGCAAGCCGCGTCTCTACTAGGAAACCCGCTCCAGCGCGGTCGCGAAGGCATCGAGCGACAGCGAGCGCAGCAGGTTCCGGCGCATCCCGCGTTCCACTTCGCCGAGACCTCCTGCGGCACGCTTTAGCCACTCGAAGTCGGCAGCCTCCGACATTTTCTTGAGTTCGCCGAGGATGTCCGTATTCCGGACCAGTTGTGGCGCGCCCGATTGCAGGAACATCAAGTCTTCAAGCAGCGAATAGAGTGTGCGAAGAAGGTTGTCGATTTTCTCGCGGCCTTCGGCGCCGGGGCGGTAGCTCTCGGTGACCTTGAACAACTCGGTGTGGTCGCCTCCGCCGAGCGCGGATTTCAGCATGATGAGGGCGTGGCTGCGTGCGGCAATGTAGCCTTCAAGCTCGAACGACAAAGCGCGTCCAATGGCGCCTTCACTGAGGCGGGCGACCAGCGCGCGCTGCCGAGGATTCCAATCGGGGCGCAGCTTGCCAAGCCGGCTCTCAATCTCGGTGGAAGGGATCGCGCCCAGGTTGAAGGTCATAGACCGGGAACGGATCGTGGGCAGGAATTCGCCAGGATTCTCGGTGAGCAGAAAAATGCTCGCGAACTCGGGCGGCTCTTCGAGAACCTTAAGAAGCGAGTTGGCGGCTTCTTTCATAAACGCCGAACCGGTGAAGATGTACACGCGTTCGCGGGCCTCGCCGGGGCGATAGTAGATGGTCTCAATCACGTGCCGAACCTGATCCACCTTGATCATCATTTGCGGAGGATCGGGCGGGATGATGAGCACGTCGGGATGAGTCTGGACGAAGAGCCGAGTTTCTTTCTTGTCCGTATCGCGCAGATTTTCGCGAGCCTCGACCGCTTCGGCGAAGCGGGCGTCAAGATCGGCGGCCTGGCCGATGCGCATGCAGTTCGAGCAGCGCCCGCAGAAATCGGGCAGGCCGTCGACCACCGGCTGCTCCAGGCAGTTCATGGCGCGGGCAAGCATCAGCGCGAGCGTGTACTTGCCCGATCCGTGGGCTCCGGAAAGAATGACGGCGTGCGGAAAGCGCTTGCGCGCCAGCATCTCGCGCAGGCGATGGATGGTTTCCGGGTTGCCGATAAAATCGGAAAAGGGCATAGGCGTGGATTTTGTAATTTGATAATCGGGTAATTTTGTAATTGAACCCCGAACCTAGATTGGCGATGGGGGTTAAATTACCAAATTGCCGATTACAAAATTACCAATTCAATCAGATCTTCAGCTTCTTCCGCACCAGCTCCATGATAACCGCGTGCGTCTCAGCGGGCGTCCCGCGCGCGTTCACAACGTGGACTCGATTTGGCTCGCGGGCGGCGATGGCCAGATAGGCGTGCCGGACACGTCCAAAAAAAGCCCGGTTCTCCTGTTCAAAGCGGTTCTCGTCTCGTTCCGAGCGACCACCCTTGTGTTTTCGATTGCGACGCCGGGCACGTTCAACGCTGAAGGCGACTTCATTATCCAGCAGAATCGTCAGGTCGGGTTGCAGGTTGCCGCAGAGGATTTCGTGCAGTTGCAGCACCGGCTTCGTGCCCAGCTTGCGGCCTCCGCCCTGGTAGGCCTCGGTCGAATCGGTGTAGCGATCACACAGCACGATGCGTCCTTCGGCGAGCGCGGGCAGGATGACTTCATGAATGTGCTGCGCCCGGGAAGCGAACATGAGGGCCATTTCCGTCAGCGGAGAGAGCCCTGCAGTCGCAGAGTGCAGCAGCACTTCGCGGATTCTCTCGCCCGTGGTGGTGCCGCCCGGCTCGCGGGTCACGGTGACGGAGAGGCCGTGGGCGCGCAGGGAACGCGCCAACTTGTCGAGTTGGGTGCTCTTGCCGCTGCCATCCAGCCCCTCGAAAGTGATCAGTTTTCCGCGTGCGGGCACGTCGGAGATGATAGCAGGGCGGGAGCACGCTCTGGATGCCTGTCACCGGCCTCGTGTAGAGACGGGGCTTGCCCCGTCTTCTTTGTGGGCGGATACGCGCGCGGCGGGAGACGCGGCAAGCCGCGTCTCTACACGAGGATTCCTTAGACCTCTGAGATCGCTGCCAATGGCTCCTCCTCAACAGAAACAACTTCGGCAGCAGTTTCGTCCAGCATAAAGCCCAAAACTTCCTGTGGAATTGGCGCGTTCCATACCGGCGAAAACGACTGCCGATGCAGTGGCGAGGGCCCGTGCTCGCGCAGGGCCACGAGGTGGTGCGGCGTGCAGTATCCCTTGTTCGATGCCAATCCGTACATGGGAAAGACCGGATCCCAGGCGGAGATCATGCGGTCCCGTTCAACTTTCGCGAGAATCGATGCAGCAGCAATGGAGGCCGAGAGTGCGTCGCCGTGAATGATCGGTTGCTGCGGAAGCTCGCAATCGAGTTTGACCGCATCGACCAGAAGACAGCTCGCAGCCGGGGCCAGTTTTTGCACGGCGTGCAGCATGGCGAGTCGCGAAGCCTGATAGATATTGATTTGGTCGATGCGAGCGGAGTCCACAGCGGCAATGGCCCAGGCGATGCAATGCTCGCGAATCCGGAGCGCCAGTTCTTCGCGGCGCTCGGCGGGAATCAGTTTTGAATCGCGCAGGCCACGAATCCGGTAGCTGGGGTCGAGGATCACGGCTGCAGCCACCACGGGCCCGAACAGCGACCCGCGGCCGACTTCATCGACTCCGGCAACGTGTTGTGCGCCGGCGGCCCAAGCGCGCTTTTCAAAATTCAGAGTGCAACGCAGTCTTTTCAGGAGGCGCAGCTTGGCGGTAGCGGCAGAAACCTTTTCTGCTTTGGAGGTTTTCGATGTGCGAGTGGACTTGGACACAGATACTGATCAGCATCTTCGCCGAAGAAGAGGTGCGAAGCAAGAGCGGAAGTGTGGAAGCGGGGCTTCGCCCCGTTTGGACGGGGCGGAGCCCCGTCCCCACACAAAAACAATTAGCGCCTACTGTTGTTCGACTTCCTTCAATCGTGCCGCCTTGCCCTTGAGCCCGCGCAGGTAGTACAGCTTGGCGCGGCGGACTTTGGCGGAACGCACGACGTCAATCTTGTCGATGACCTTGGAGTCCAGGGGGAAGATACGCTCCACGCCCTGGCCGAAGCTGATTTTGCGGACGGTAAAGCTGGGTTGAGCGCCTCGCTTCCTGGCAATGACGACGCCTTCGAACGCCTGCAGACGCTCTTTTTCGCCTTCTCGGATCTTGACCAGGACCTTGATGGTATCGCCGGGACCAAACTTGGGGAGGTCAGTGCGGCGCGATTTCGCCAGCAGTTTTTCGATAATCGGATTGCGCATAACGTTTCCTTCCTAATTCTTTCAGTTAATCTTTTGTAGAGACGGGGCTTGCCCCGTCTCCATCGGTACCCTGGGCCAGCTTGATCTGGGCCAGCAATTCCTTATCTTCCGCGCTGAGCGCCACCCGCTCCAGTAAATCGGGACGGTTGCGCAGCGTTTTTGCCAAAGCCGTCTTGCGGCGCCAGTTGCGAATTTGCTCGTGGTTGCCGTTCACCAGCACTTCCGGCACCGCCATGCCACGAAACTCCGCGGGCCGCGTGTAATGCGGATAGTCCAGCAATCCGCCGGAAACGCAGGTCGAACTCGGACCGTCGCTGGTCAATTCCGCATGCTCGGTGAACGACTCCTGTCGCGTCGAATTCTGATTGCCCACAGCGCCGGGAATCAACCGCGTAATTGTATCGACAATTACGGCCGCGCCCAGTTCGCCGCCGCTCAACACATAGTCGCCAATCGAAACTTCGCGATCCGCCAGGTGCTCGCTGATGCGTTCGTCCACACCTTCGTAGCGTCCACAGATCAGAACGATTCGATCAAGCGCCGAAAGTTCCGCCGCCAGCATCTGGTCGAGCCTGCGTCCCTGCGCAGAAAGCAAAATGACCGACTGCTTCGCGCCCGGCGCCAAGCGCGCTTCACGCGACGCCACGTCGCCGAACGACTCCAAACATTCAAAGATCGGTTCCGGCTTCAGGACCATGCCCTCGCCGCCGCCGAACGGGCGGTCATCCACGGTGCGGTGCTTGTCTTTCGTAAACGCCCGCAGATCGTGAATGTTGATTTCCACCAGGCCCGTTTCCCGCGCCCGGCGCACAATTCCGTAGTCCAGTGGTCCGCGAAAGAAGTCGGGAAAGATCGTGAGAATGTCGATCTTCATTGGCGGAACCAGTCGCTGGCCGTTCGTCGTTGGTCGCTAGCAAAACCCTTAGCTTGCGAACGACTATCGACCATCGACTAACGACGCCTTTCGTCTTTCGCCAGCGGCGCGTTCACTTCCAGCAAGCCTTCCGGCAATTTCATCCGGACTTCCTTCCGTTCCAGATCCAGCTTCTCCAGATATGCATCCGCGAAAGGAATCTCATACGGCAGCTTGCCGCGCTGCTCTTTCCCGCGAACTACCAGCAGCGGCGCTTCTCCAGCGCCGAACTCCACGTCTTCTATCTCGCCGATCTCACGTTGGCCATCGAACACGGTGCAACCGACCAGGTCGCTCAAGTACGTCCATCCCGGCTCCAACTCGGCCCGTTCACTGCGCGGCAGCTGAAGCTCAGCTCCCACCAGCGGCTCGGCGTCGTTGATCGTGTCGACGCCCTGAAACTTCAGCACCAGAAAACTCTTGTGCGGCCAGAGATCCTCGATCGTTACTTCGCGACGCTGGCCGTCTCTTGCTAGCGCCCACAGTCGCATGTCTTGCCGAAAGCGGTCCGGAACATCGGTGTGCAACTCAGCCGCTACTTCGCCCCGGCGTCCCTGCGTCTTGATGACAACCGCCAGGGTGATCCATTCGCTGCTTGCGTCGGATGCCGCGATTCGCGGATCTCCTACTCGATGATCTCGAGCGCGTAGCGTTTATCCATCTTCGAACCCGCCGCACTCAGCACGTTGCGTAAGGCGCGAGCCACGCGCCCGGAACGTCCAATAATTTTGCCCAAGTCGGCCTCGGCCACTTCGAGTTCGATGACGGTTTCGTCTCCGTCTTCGTACTCATCCACAAAGACGTCGCCCTTGGTCTCGACGATCGCCTTGGCGATGTACTCAATCATGGCGCGCGGACTGGCGCTCGGCTCGATCATGTGCGGCTCCTGAGTTGGCGAGTGTAAGAACTAAGAACGGCTAGGCGACCGACGCGGCCGCAGCTGGCGCGGGGGAAGCGAGCAATTTCTTGACGCGGTCGGAACATTGAGCGCCTTTCGAAACCCAGTGCTCAATGCGCTCCCGTTTCAGGTCGAAAGTGGCCGGATTGGTGCGTGGATTGTACGTGCCCACCACTTCCACCGGACGGCCATTGCGTGCCCGTTCCTTCTCAATCACTACCACTCGGTAATACGGTTGTTTGCGCGCACCAAAGCGCGCCAGTCGGATCATTAACACAGACTTCGGTATCCTTTGCCCGGAAGAGTCCGGCGATGTAAAGACAAACCAATATTATGCCGGAGCTTAGCCCTTTGCGCAATGGCGGGCCATCCTCGGTTAACGAACAACTTCTTAACCACAGAGGGCACAGAGGAGACCGAATGAGCAGGTTTACCCTGTGTTCCTCTGTGGTCAAAGAACTTGATTTACTTGCCAGCCACCGACAGCAGGCAGCGTCCGTAAAGTTCCAGCAGGTGTGCAGCGTAATCCTCGGGCTTGGTAGCCGCGCCGGTGCCCTGGAATCCGACTCCGACCCCGACCGTCTTGCCGTAGCCGGTGGTCATGGCGATGAATTTCATGAGGTCGAGCGCGATGTCTTCGTTGCGGCGGGAGCCCATGGGAAGAGCGGGCATTTCCATGATGAAAACTCCTGGTCAATGATGTAGTCCGCCGGTGTTTCCGGCCCTGCCGCGATGATAGCAGAAGGATCGCGGACGAAGCTTAGCCAACCTCAACCAGTCCATAGCTGAGCGCCCAGCGCGACCGCATCTCCCGTAGCGCCCGGTCGATTTCCTGTTGCGAGATTTCGGAACTCGGTCCCGAGACAACGAACGCAGCCTCGCGCTTGGCTGCTTCCAGTAGTTGGCGATCGCGGATGATGTTAGCCACGCGGAAGCTCGGGATGCCCGCCTGCTTGGTTCCGAAAAATTCTCCAGGACCACGCAGTTCGAGATCGAGTTCCGCGATCTGGAATCCGTCATTCGATCGCACCATGGCATCGAGACGGCGTTCGCCTTCTTCGGAGACTTTCCCCCCGTGCATGAGCACGCAATAGGACTTCGCCGCGCCGCGGCCGATGCGCCCCCGCAACTGGTGAAGTTGCGCCAGTCCGAAGCGGTCGGCGTGTTCGATTACCATGACGGTCGCGTTAGGGACGTCGACGCCAACTTCGATTACCGTCGTCGCCACCAGAACTTCGAGCTTGCCCTGTTGAAACTCGCGCATTACGTGCTCTTTCTCGTCGGCATCCAGACGGCCATGCAGCAGCCCGACGTGCAGGCTGGGGAAAATCTTGTCGCGCAACTGGCGGTGCATTTGACGCGCGGCTTTCACTTCGCGATCCTCTGTATTCTCCGGGTTCTCTTCGATCACCGGATAAACGACGTAGACCTGATGTCCAGCAGCAATTTGCTTGCGGACGAACTCCCAGACCTCGGGCGCTCGCTCGTCGAGCAGGGAGCGGGTGACGACCGGCGTGCGTCCTGGGGGAAGTTCGTCCAGCACCGAGACGTCGAGATCGCCATAGAGCGTCAGGGCCAGAGTTCGCGGGATGGGAGTTGCGGTCATCACTAGGACGTCGGGCTCCGGCGCCGAGCTTCGCTCGGCTGGGCGGACGGGGGCGTCCGCCCCTACGTGATTTTGCGTGGGCGCCGCACCCTCTTTCTTCATCAGCTTCAGCCGCTGCATCACGCCGAAGCGGTGTTGCTCGTCCACCACGACCAGTCCGAGCTTTTCGAATTCAACCCGATCCTGAATCAGCGCATGCGTGCCGATCACGAGTTGCGCGTGGCCTTGGGCGATGTGGCGGCGGATGTCGCGTTTGCGGTCCTGCTCCAGCGAACCGGTAAGGAGCACGATGCGATATCCAGCCCGTTCAAGAATCTGGCGGGCGGAAAAATAATGTTGCTGCGCCAGAATCTCCGTCGGCGCCATTAACGCCACCTGGTAGCCGTTTTCGATGGCGATGATCGCGGCCTGGAACGCCACGATCGTCTTGCCCGACCCCACGTCGCCCTGCAGCAGACGCCGCATGGGGCAAGCCATCTGCATATCGGTGGCGATTTCTTTCAGCACTCGCTTTTGAGCCGCGGTCGGATGAAAAGGCAGTATCTTCTTGATCGCCTCGCGCACGCCGTCGTTCAGCTGAAAGGCGATTCCAGTTTGCGCCTTCTGCTCGCGGCGCTTGAGTTCCAGTCCGAGTTCGATGAAGAACAGTTCATCGAAGATCATCCTTATATGCGCCGGGGTGCGCGACGACTGTAGGTCTGAGAAGCTTTCTCCGGCATCGGGCCAGTGCACTTTGAACAACGCTTCGCGCGGAGACACCAGGCTCAGATGCCCGCGCACCGCGGCGGGAATCGGATCGGGAAGATCGGGCTTCAGGTTTTCGAGCGCCCACCGGATAATGCGCCGGAACCAGCGCGGTGTAAGTTTCCCCTGGCCGGTCGATTCGTAAATCGGAACAATCCGTCCGATTTCGAGCGAAGCGGCAGCCTTTTTTTCGGCCTCATCGGCGCCGCCTTCTTCGTTGATGTCGCCGAGAATCTCGAATTGCGGCTGCATGATCTGTAGGTTGCCGTCGCGATCCGCCTCGACCTTGCCGTAGAGCGCCACCATTTGCCCGGGCTGGAATTTATCCTGTAGATAGGTGGCGTTGAACCACAGACATTTCAACTTGCTGCGACCCTGTCCGACGGTCAATTGGAAGATGGGCATGCGGCGGGTGCGAAACAACCCCGAGTTGCGGACTTCGGCAATCACGGTCGCCATCTCCCCGGCCCGCAGTTCTGCGACCGAACGCGGGTTCAGGCGGTCTTCGTAGCGGAAGGGCAGGTAGTGCAGCAGGTCATCGACGGTGGCAATGCCCTTGGCGGCAAGGACTTCGGCCAGACGTGGGCCGATGCCTTTCACATACTGCACTGGAGTGGACGGTTCCAGCATCTTAAGCGATGGTAGCAGGAGCAATGCTAGCAGGAGCGGAGGGCGGCTTGGGCAAGAACTCGATGAAGAGTGGGACGATGAAAAATTTTCTCGACGCGCTCGTGGCCGTGCTCGCAGGCAACGCGATTTATTACCTGCTCCTGCCCCACTTGCCCGCTGTTGCGCGGCATGGTCTTTTCAAGGAAGACTGGGGCCTGCTAGTGGATTTCCTGATCTGCACGGTGATCTTTGCGGCGGTGAAATACGTAAGGCGGCAGGAGGGTGATGGGTAGAGACGCGGCTTGCCGCGTCTCCTCCGGCGACCGAGACGAGGCAAGCGTCTCTACACCAAAACAATGGTGCGCCGTGGTCTTCCCGCCTGTCGTAAACTCATCGCTTCATGCTGAAGCCGCGAGAGTCGATTGCTAGCCTAAGCCCGTGCCATTCGCCCATCGTAGGCCGCGACGGATTGAGTCTCGATCTCAACGAGAGCATGGCCGGATGCTCTCCACGGGTGCTGGCGCGACTGCGTTCGCTCTCGGCCGCGGAGATCTCGCTGTATCCGGAGCGCGAAGTTGGCGAGCGGCTGATCGCGAATTTCCTGGGCGTTGCCCCCGAGCAGGTGTTGCTCACCAATGGGATGGATGAGGCGCTGTCGTTGCTGTTCACGACGTACCTCGGCGCCGGCGACGAGTTGTTGTTTGCGGACCCCACGTTCGTCATGTATCCGATGTTGGGCGAGGCGCTGGGTGCAAAGGTCGTGCGCCTCCAGTCAGGCGAGGACCTCGCGCTCCCCGTGGCCAATTTACTGGCCCGGATTTCGCCACGCACTCGCGTGATCGCCATCGCCAACCCGAACAATCCCACCGGCCTCGTCGCCCAGCGCGCCGACTTATTGAAGATTGCAGAAGCTGCGCCCGATGCCGCGGTGCTGGTCGACGAAGCTTACGTCGAGTTTTGCGGCGAGACGCTACTCCCGGACCTGGCGCGCCATCCGAACCTGTTCGTCGCGCGCACGTTTTCTAAAGCCTACGGACTCGCTGGCCTGCGCCTCGGGGTGCTGACCGGCGCGGCAGAGCAGATCAGCTACCTACGGCGGTTCAGCCTGCCATTCAATGTCAATTCGGTTGTGCTGGCTTGTCTCGAAGAAGCGCTGGCCGACCAGACGTTCGTGCGCGATCACGTCGCCCAGGTGAAGCAGGGTCGCGAGCGGCTGGCGCGGTTGTTCGACGAGTTGGGCCTGCACTTCTGGCCGAGTCAGACGAACTTTGTTCTGGTTCGAATAGGTGCGTCCGCGAAACGCTTCGTGGAGTCGATGCGGCGGCGCGGCGTTCTGGTCCGCGATTCATCCGGAAACCCTGGCTGCGAAGGATGCGTGCGCATCACAGTCGGGACACCCAGCCAGATGGATGGAGTATTACAGGCGATCCGCGAGACGATCGCGGAATCCCGCCGCTAGTTTCCTCCTTAAAAATTGGACAGGTGCAACTGTGCTCGGGAATCAGGCAAGATATCGCCATGACCACGATTCTGCTCCTGACCCTTTCCAACATCTTCATGACTTTCGCCTGGTATGGACATCTGAAGTATCGCCATGCACCGCTGTTCAAGGTCATCCTTGTCAGCTGGCTGATCGCTTTTGCGGAATACTGTTTCCAGGTGCCCGCCAACCGCGTCGGCTCCTACGAGTTCACGACGGCGCAGCTGAAGACCATCCAGGAGGTCATCACCCTGACCGTGTTCTCGGTATTCTCCGTGCTGTATCTGAGGGAGCCGCTGAAGTGGAACTACTTCGTGGGTTTTGCCATGATGATCGGGGCCGTAGCGGTCATTTTCAAGAAATGGTGAGTACGGTGGGGTGTGGCGACCGCGGACGCCACCTTACCAACGGGATGTGGTTAACCCCTTCCGGCTGAACGGTAGTGGGTCAGTTTGAATATCCACATCCTCGCTTTAGCATCCAGCCTGTGGCATCATGGATTCGTGACCATCGGCAAGGGAAAACGTCCACGCGATCCAAACCAGCTTGCGAAGTGGATCGTAGATCAGTCCACAAGCGATACGCCAGAGCCTGTAGCAGTGACGCCTGTTCCGCCTACTGATCTATCCGCCTACATGGCTGCGATAGGGCGTAAGGGCGGTCAGATCGGCGGTAAGCGCCGTCTTCAGACCATGACCAAGGCAGCGCGTTCCAGGGTCGCGGCGAAGGCTGCTAGAGCACGGTGGAAGAAGCGGCCCTAGAACCATCCTTTCAGTTTTGCTTGTTTGCTGTAGAACTCCTCAAACTCTTGGTCAATCTGCTCCAAGGAAACGTGCCGTGCTTCGGCTTCAAGCCGATTTAACTGTCCTACGATCCTCCGCAGCGATGCATCCACAAGCCACGGCTTAGGCAGCTTGCGAATGATCCACACAAGTAGCAGGAACAGGATTGCGAACTCGACGTGAATCATCGGCTTGACTCCTTATGGTTTAATGGCAATAGAAAAGCCACGGTGCTAGCCGTGGCCGATGTGTGATACCTCATTCCTCTTCGGGTACATCATCCCACTTGAGGAGCATTATGAGAAGGGCAAAGTCATCCCGAACTGCTTCAATCGCAGATTCCACCTCTACACCTTCTGGCAACCCCGCTTCACTTGCTTTAACATCCCGAAAACCAAAAAGACATCCGGTGACGTTAAAATCGGCGGCACTCTTGCTTTCCTTTTGGCCTATCCAAAATGCTACGCGGCCATCCCGCGCATCTAGCACCTCGCAGAAAACTGACAACTGTAATGCAGTAGAGAGGAACTTAACTCTTAACCGTGAATTCGATTCGCGCCAGCCTTGCAGCAGCAAGAAAAAATCATCCGCGCTGATGAATGCTATACCGTCCATTCTTCCCCCCTCGCTTCTTAAAATCCCTCGCGTCTTACAGAATGATCTTGACATGCTAAAGCGGCTATGGTATAAAAGTCAATATGAATCGCCTAGACGCCACAGTCCAAGCCAGAGTGATTAGCTGCTTGATTGAGGGCTGTTCGATTCGCGCCACTGTCCGCATGACCGGAGTCGCCAAGAACACAGTCGTAAAACTCTTGGCTGACATCGGCTGCGCCTGCGCTGGCTACCACAATCGCACCGTGCGCAATCTCAAGGTGCGCCGTTTGCAGGCAGATGAAATCTGGTGCTTCGTCGGAGCGAAGGCGAAGAACGTCAGAGCGGAAAAGAAACTGGAAGGTTGGGGCGATATTTGGACGTGGGTAGGAATCGACGCGGATACGAAACTAGTTGTCTCGTACTTAGTTGGCGGACGCGACGGCGGATGGGCGAAAGAGTTCATGGAAGATTGCGCCAGTCGAATTAGGAACCGCGTGCAGATCACCACGGACGGCCACCGCGCATATCTAGATGCAGTTGAGAACGCCTTCGGAGCCGATATTGATTACGCGCAATTGCAGAAAATCTACGGTGCTCCGTCAGAGAACGATACGCGCTATTCTCCCGCGACGTGCATTGGCTGCGACATGAAGGTTGTCAGCGGCGACCCAGATCCGAAGCATGTGAGTACCAGCTTCGTAGAGCGCCAGAACCTCACAATGCGAATGCAGATGCGTCGGTTTACGCGCTTAACAAACGGATTTAGTAAGAAAGCCGACAATCACCGCCACTCCGTTGCTCTGCACTACATGTATTACAACTACTGCCGCGTGCATCAGACGTTGCGCGTTACGCCTGCGATGGAATCGGGATTGTCCGATCACGTTTGGAGTATAGAGGAACTGTGTGCGTTACTGCCAAAGCCTGTGGTCAAGGCTTCTGTGATTGAGAAGAATCTGGTGGCGAAGGCACTGGGAACGGAGATGGCGGTTTAAGTAGTTGATCCACAGACTCAGTGACTTCGGCCCACATTTTCTCTCCATCTATCCCCGCTTCTTTCATTAGTCGCTTAAATACCTGTTCAAAGTCTTGGAACATGGCTCGCGCTGCCCATAAGTTTCGATTGGAATCTGCAAGTTGATCCTTAAACCTGGCGTCATTTCGCGGTTCAGATGGACAGGCGATAAGCAACGGACGCAATGCAGAATCAAACAGTTCGAAGTATGATTCTAGGCTCTTAATTTCGTCGGTTCCTAAACGCGTGACGTTTTCAGTTCCATTGGGCAAAAGAAAAATATCACTCTTGCCGCCGCATCCATCAACCCATCTCTTCGCATGGTACAATACATAAGCCGATACGATGTACGCCTCTACTAGAGAATAGCTACGTTTCCAGTGCTGTTGGAGCATGGACTTTGCCAGCACCACACCACTGCCAACACAGTCGTATTCGGTAGATTCGGCGAAGACATTATCAAAGACTACAAACAGGTGTGTTTGCTGATTTTCCCTCACTGCCAATAACAGTTCTACTTCGGGATCGTTTTTCGGATAATAGGGCTGAGGAAACAGACGGTCCAAGACACCGTGTAAAAGAACCTTAAAGCCCACAAGCGATGGCGGTTCTTCTTCCTTAAGTTCGTCGCAAATCTCCTGCACCACCATGTCAATTTGAACGCTGTTGCCCCCAGCGCCAGCAAAAGCAACCGTGTAGGAACTACCCGAGAACAACTTTACTTTCTCAGTGCTTGTTTTGACGAATCCCTGGATAGATTCTTGCGTGTCCGCACAGATAATGACCCCGGTATCACAAAGGTAGCCAGCAGCAATAGTCACGCGTTTTCTCCAACGGAGCCGCCTGATTTTTGGCCGGAAGACGGGTCGCGGCTTGAGGGCTAACATCCTAGCCCCTTACCTGTGGAAAACCAAACTGACCCACTACCGGCTGAACCTCTTCGTTGACAAGCGCGCCGGTGCTGGGCTATCCTAAATGTCTTTGGAAGTCCTGCGGCTGCCCGCCTGGAATACCTAGCGCGCCTTCTGCGTGGATAGATTGATTAGGGCACTCAGCGGTCTTCATCGCGTTCTTTAATTTTCTGGGAGATTTCCGATGTCAACCTATTTCCCCAAAGAAGGGGATATTACGCGGAAGTGGTTTGTGGTGGATGCGAGCGGTCTTCCGCTCGGACGCCTGGCCTCGCGCGTGGCCCGCATTTTGATGGGCAAAGAGAGCCCCAAGTACACGCCGTTTATCGACACCGGCGATCACGTGGTCATCATCAATGCCGAGAAGATCAAGATCACCGGCATGAAGGCGGATCAGAAGATCTATCACCATTACACGGGCTATCCCGGCGGAATTCGCGGGGAAGAGATGAAGAAGCGGCTGGTGCGCAAGCCGGAGCTGATCATTGAAGACGCCGTGTCGCGCATGCTTCCCAAGAACAAACTGGGCAAGCAGATGTTTACGAAGTTGAAGGTGTACCGAGGCGACAAGCACCCGCACGAGGCGCAGAAGCCCGAAGCGAAGGTGTTTGCGTAGAACTAAGGTGTCAGGTCTCAGGTCCAAGGAGGCCGACGCTAACAAAACTTTGAAAGGTGATAAGCACCTGGGTTAGCTGAATGCTGACGGCTGAGTGCTGAAGGCTTAAATGGCAGATATCGTTCAATACTACGGAACTGGACGCCGCAAGACGGCGATCGCGCGGGTTTTTCTTCGTCCCGGCAGCGGCGATTTCAAGGTCAACGGCAAGGCTTTCGATGAGTACTTTGTGACGCCCTCGCAACGCATCGCGGCGAAGCGGCCGCTGGTCTCGACCGACAGCGCGGCGACTTTCAACGTACTGGCTCGTGTGAACGGCGGCGGAATCGCTGGACAAGCCGATGCTGTGCGCCTGGGCATCACGCGCGCTCTCATGGTGTTCAATGCGGAACTGCGCAAGCAGCTCAAAGCCGAGGGCATGGTAACCCGCGACCCCCGAGCCAAAGAGCGCAAGAAGTATGGACAGAAGGGCGCCCGCAAGCGCTTCCAGTTCTCGAAGCGGTAAAGATTTGTTTTGGGTTTAGCTGAAGGCTGAGAGCTGATGGCTGACAGCTGTTTTACGTGTTAAATTCATCCCCCCACCTCCCCTGAGGCGGGGTGGACGGGAATGGCAATCCGGGGCCTGTGAGTGTCCGGATGCAGACCAACTGAGGAGGTTGATTGGCGAACATTACAATGAAGGAGTTGCTCGAAGCGGGCGTTCACTTCGGGCACCAGACGAAGCGGTGGAACCCGAAGATGAAGGAGTTTATCTTTGGCGAACGCAACGGTATCTACATTATCGATCTGCAGAAGACGCTGAAGATGTTCAAGGAAGCGTCGAAATTTGTGCAGGACCTGGCCGCCGAGGGCAGAATCATCCTCTTCGTGGGCACCAAGCGCCAGGCGCAGGACGCCATCGCCGAAGAGGCGCAGCGTTGCTCGATGTTCTACGTGAATCAGCGCTGGCTGGGCGGACTGCTGACCAACTGGGTCACCGTACAGAAATCCGTAAAGCGGCTCAAGGAACTCGACGAAATGGCCACCGATGGCCGTTACGATCTGCTTCCAAAGAAGGAAGTGATCAAACTCGAGCGCGAGCGCAAGCACCTGCAGGCGAATCTCGCCGGCATCAAGAACATGACACGGTTGCCGGATGCGATCTTCGTCATCGATTCCAATAAAGAACAGATTGCGGTGCGCGAATCGCGCAAGTTGGGCATTCCCGTGGTCGCCGTGGTCGACACCAACTGCGACCCGAGCGAAGTCGATTACGTGATTCCGGGCAACGACGACGCGCTGCGGGCGATCCGCCTGTTCACGTCGAAAATCTCGGAGTCGATTGCCGAGGGCGTGCACGCCCGGGACGACAAGCAGATGGCGGATATTCAAGCGGTGGCAGAACCCGCACCGGCGGCCGAAGCTCCCGGTGTGGAAGAAGTGTTTGCCGAAGCCCCAGCTGACGGCGAACCCGCTCCCGTAGCGGCTCCCGAAGGTGAAGACATCCGCATGGAAGATGTGCTGGGCAAGGGTACGCGCAAGCGTCCTACAGCGGCCACCGAAGACGTCGACGAACTACAAGCGGAGACGCGCAGGTTCTAGCCCGAGTTTTTGTATCTAGTTTCGTATCAGGGTATCGCTTTAGCGATACCGCACAGCTTGCGAAATTAATCGCCCCTTCAGGGGCTGAATTTGGAAGTCGCAAGAACGACACCTGACCCGCGCAGCTCAACTGTGCGCGGGTCGAGTTTTATAAGAGCAGGTCTCAAGGTTGTAAAGTTTCAAGGTTTCAATCTTTGATTTGGCACTCTGATTGGCCCTCCGACTGACCCTCCTTGAAACTCTGAAACCTTGAAACATTGAAACCTGAGGTTTTTATGAGCACGACTATGGCAAACATTTCTGCTGCACAGGTAAAAGAGCTCCGTGAAAAAACCGGAGCCCCCATGATGGACTGCAAACAAGCCTTGACAGAAGCCAAAGGCGATCTGGAACAGGCGATCGTCGTGCTGCGTAAAAAAGGTGTGTCAGTCGCAGCCAAGAAGGCGACGCGTGTGACCAGCGAAGGTTCGGTGGCCCACTACATTCACGCCGGCGGCAAGATTGGCGTGCTGGTCGAGGTCAACTGCGAAAGCGATTTCGTCGCGCGTACCGAAGACTTCAAGGAACTGGTCCACGACATCGCCATGCATATTGCGGCGAGCGACCCGAAGTTTGTCCGGAAAGAAGACGTTACGCCGGAAGCCTTCGAGCGCGAGAAGGATATTTATCGCGCTCAGGCTGCGGCCAGTGGCAAGCCTGCTCCCATTGTCGAAAAAATGGTGGCCGGCAAGATGGAAAAGTTCTACGAAGAAGTCTGCCTGCTTGAGCAGCCCTTCATCAAGGACCAGACCATCAGCATCTCGCAGCTGATCGCCGCCAAGGTAGGCAAGCTCGGCGAGAATATCGCCGTGCGCCGCTTCGCCCGCTTCAAAGTCGGCGACGCGACTGCTACCGTCGCCTTCGTCAGCTCCAAGCCGGACGAGGGTGGTGAGGCATCGGCTCCGGTTGCGAAGTAGCCGCCGAGTCATTCCGGGGCGCTTAGGCGCCCCTTTTGATTTATGCTTGCTTCCAGACGATTGGCCTCGCCGCCGATTGTCATCCTGAGCGAAGCGAAGGACCTGCTCTCTTCATGCCGACTCCGACTCCCATCTTCAAACGCATCCTGCTCAAACTCTCCGGTGAAGCCCTTGCTGCCGATCAAGGCTTCGGCGTCGACACCACCCGCATTCACGAAATCGCCGCTGAACTTGCAGACGTGCGCAACCTCGGCATCCAGATGGCCATCGTCGTCGGCGGTGGCAATTTTTTTCGCGGGGTGGCCGACCAGGCCAAGAACATGGATCGTGTTTCCGCCGATCACATGGGCATGTTGGCCACGGTGATTAATTCGTTGGCATTACAGGACGCTCTGGAAAAGCAGAACGTCTACACCCGCGTACAGACGGCCATCGAGATGAATCAGGTTGCCGAGCCCTTCATCCGGCGCCGCGCCATCCGGCATCTGGAAAAGGGGCGCGTGGTCATTTTCGCCGGCGGCACCGGCAACCCCTATTTCTCGACCGATACTGCCGCCTCGTTGCGCGCCATGGAAATCAAAGCCGATGCCATCCTCAAAGCCACCAAGGTCGACGGCATCTACGACGCCGATCCGATGAAGGTGAAGGATGCCAAGAAGTTTTCGCAGCTCACCTACATGGATGTTCTCAAGCAGGGACTCAAGGTGATGGACTCGACGGCAATTTCCTTGTGCAAGGACAACAATCTCCCAATCATCGTTTTCAACCTGAACCAGCGCGGCAATATCCGCCGCGTAGTGCTGGGTGAAAAGATCGGTTCGCTTGTTAGCGCTTAGCGTAAGTCAAAAGTCAGAAGTCAAATTGAAGAAGTTCGAGCCCATTTACTTCTTCAATTTGACTTTTGCCTTTTAACATCCTCTATAATCGAGCGTTTTAATCTTGTTCATTCTAGGAGCCCCCCAAGCTATGGCTCATCCTGCCCTGAAGGAAGTTTTCGGACAGCTCAAGACGCGCATGGAGAAAGCGGTGGAAGACTTCCGCCGCGAAATGGCCGCCACCCGCACCGGGCGAGCCAACGTTCACATGCTCGACACGGTTTCGGTCGACTACTACGGGTCGCAGATGCCGCTCAACCAGATTGCCCAGATTCACGCCCCTGAGCCGCAGATGATCACGGTGCAGCCGTTCGATGCGTCGCAGCTTGGCGTGATCGAAAAGGCCATCCGCGCCGCCGACCTCGGCCTCAACCCGATGAACGACGGCAAACTGGTGCGCGTACCCATTCCAGCGCTCACGGAAGAACGGCGCAAGGACATGGTCAAACACCTGCACCGGATTCTCGAAGAGCATCGCACCGCGATACGCAACGTTCGCCGCGACGGCAACGAAGCCATCAAGAAGGCGATGAAAGACAAGAAGATTGCCGAGGACGACGAGAAGCGCGCACTCGACGAAATCCAGAAGCTCACCGACGACGAGATCAAAAAGATGGAAGAGATGAGCAAGGCCAAAGAGAAGGAAGTTCTGGAGTTCAAGTAGTCTTGTGTGGTGACGGGGCTCTGCTCCGTCTCCCGCCGCGTCCCCAAGGAGCGGCAGGCCCCTTCTCTACTGTCGAAAGTGCCAGCGGCATCGCCAACGCCAATTGACTTTATAATCTGACAATGAAGCGCGTAGTCCACGCTGCCTGCCCGCACGATTGCCCTGACGCCTGCGGCGTGCTGATTACCATCGAAGACGGTCGCGCCACCAGAATTCAAGGCGATCCCGAGCACCCCGTTACCCGCGGATTCCTCTGCGCCAAAGTCGCCAAGTACCTGGACCGCGTCTATTCCCCGGATCGCGTGCTCTATCCGATGCGAAGAGTGAAGGCGAAGGGACCGGCGGCTGACGCCGCCGACGCGGACAAGAGTGTCCGCGCCACACAAGCTTTTGAGCGCGTTTCCTGGGACGAAGCGCTGGACGAAATTGCTGATCGTTTCCGCCACATCGTTGCCGAATATAGTGCCGAAGCCATCCTCCCCTACTCCTACGGAGGCACTCTCGGCGCTCTCAACGGCGCTTCCATGGACCGCCGTTTCTTTCATCGCCTGGGCGCTTCGCAACTGGAGCGCACCATCTGCTCCAGCGCCGGCGAAGAAGGCCTGAAGTCGGTCATTGGTATCAAACTCGGCACGGAGCCGGAACAGTTTGCCCATTCGCGCTACATCATTGCCTGGGGTTCAAATATTCACGGCAACAACGTTCATCTCTGGCCCTTCATCGAAGAAGCTCGCCGCCAAGGCGCGAAACTAGTCGTCATCGATCCCTACCGCACGCGCACCGCGAAGTGTGCCGACTGGTACCTGCCAATCAATCCCGGCACCGATGCCGCGCTCGCTCTCGGTCTGATGCACGTCATCATCAACGAAAATCTTTTCGATGCCGACTATGTTTCTCGCTATACCGTCGGATTCGAAGACCTGAAGGCTCGCGCGCAACAGTATCCGCCGGAAAAAGTCGCCCACTGGACCGGCATCTCCGCCGCCGACATCCGCAAACTGGCCCGCGAATATGCCACGGTGCGCCCGTCCGTGATTCGCGTCAACTACGGCATTCAGCGTTCTGAACGCGGCGGCATGTCGATGCGCGCGGTCACCATGTTGCCTTGTTTGATCGGGTCGTGGAAGGAACTCGGCGGCGGATTGCAGATGTCGCTCAGCGGCTCTTTCGGGTTGAATAGCGAAGCTCTCAAAATGCCCGAGTTGATGCTGAAAGCATGGGGGCGCCCCGCGCGCACGGTCAACATGGTCCAACTCGGAACCGCCCTCAATTCCCTGACCGCGCCGCCGGTCCAGGCGCTGTTCGTCTACAACTCGAATCCGGCCGCAGTCTGTCCCAACCACAACGAAGTCGTGCGCGGATTAAAGCGCCCCGACCTGTTCACCGTGGTCCACGAGCAGTTCTTCACCGACACGACCGACTACGCGGACATCGTGCTTCCCGCCACCACTTTTTTCGAGCATAAAGACCTCCAGACCGCATACGGCCACTACTACCTCCAGGTTTCCAATCAGGCGATAGACCCGGTGGGCGAATGCCGGTCCAATGTCGAGTTGTTCCGCGCCCTTGCCGAGCGCATGGGTTTTGATGACGACTGTTTCCGCGAAACGGTGGATTCCATGATCGACCGCGCGCTGGAAGCGCCCAATCCGTGGCTCCAAGGGATAACCCGTGAGCGCCTGGAGCGCGAACATCGTATCCGCCTGAACTTTGCCGTCCCGAATCGTGTGGGGACGGGCGCCTCGCCCGTCCAGGCCGAGCGAAGCTCGGCAGAAATCACGACACCATTCTTGCCCTTCGCCCAGGGCAGCTTCCCAACGCCAAGCGGCAAGGCCGAGTTTTACAGCGAAACGCTGCAGCGTCAGGGACTCGATCCGGTCGTCGCGTTCACGCCGCCCGACGAATCGCGCCATGGCTCGAAAGCTACCGGCTTCCCGCTCGAACTTCTCGCCCGCAAGCCCGACAATCATCTCAACTCGACGTTCGCTAACGTCGCGTCGGTTCGCAAGATGGAAACGCAGCTCGGGGATCTCGAGATGCATCCCACCGATGCCGAGGCCCGAGGCGTTCGCAATGGCGACCGCATTCGTGCCTTCAACCAGCGGGGGGAGATCGTTCTGCAGGCCCGGGTCGATAGTTCTCAAAAGAATGGTTCCGTGCCTCCCGGAGTCGTGGCGGCGCGACTCGATTGGGCACGATTCTCTCCCAGCGGCGGCAACATTAACGTCCTAACTTCAGAAATACTTACTGACATGGGCAACGCGGCGACGTTTTATTCCGTCTGTGTTGAGGTAGAGCTTTTGCGGGCGTGACTCCTGGAGTGAATTTCGTCCCCTGCCTTGGACGGTTCTCGCTCTCTACCGTATAATTACCGTTTTCCTAACTCTATTTCTTCGAGGTAGTTGCGATTCATCGCTATCATCAGGCTATCCCTGTGCGTGGCCCTCGACTCGGACACAACACGGGCCCGCAGAGAGACCCCTCTTGGTCTCCATCTCATTCCTCCATAAGAGCTTGGAGGTATGGGTTCGTCCGGAATCGCATCCTGGCTCTGTTGGCCCTTTTGTTTCTGGCCGCTCCCGTCTTCGCCCAGCAGGATCTGATCGTGGGCATTATCCCCCACGGAAACCGCCGTATTCCCGCCGAGACGGTCAAAGCTCGCATCTTCAGCAAGGTCGGTGACGTCTACGACACCGCCGCCATCGAACGCGACTTTAACGCGCTCTGGAACACGGGCTACTTTGAGGATATCCGCTTTGAGCGCGAACAAAACGCCAAAGGCTGGATCATCCACATTTACCTCAAAGAGCGGCCTACGATTCGCGAGATCACCTACTCTGGCCTCAACGCCGTTTCCACCAGCGACGTGCTCGATCGCTTCAAGGAACGCAAGGTTGGCCTCTCGGTTGAGAACCAGTACGATCCCACCAAGATCAAGAAAGCGGAAGTGACTCTGAAGCAACTGCTCGCCGAGCACGGGCGCCAGTTTGCCACCATCCGGACCGAAGTCCACCCTATTCCGCCCGCTGCTGTCGGCATCACCTTTGTCATCCGCGAGGGGCCGAAAGTGAAGGTTGGACGCATCCGCTTCCGGGGCAATAAACACGTCAATGACCGCACGTTGCGCGCGGCCATGAAGAACCTCAAGCCGATTGGCATCCCGCACTCGATCTTTCTGGAAAACATCTTTTCCAAGACCTACGACGCGACCAAACTCGAGGAAGATACCGAACGCGTCCGCGCCGAGTTCCAGAATAGAGGCTACTTCAAGGTGTTGGTCGACGACCCCAAAACCGAGATCCACGACACCGGACACACAGGGTTCCATATCCCCGGGCTTCAGGCAGGGCTGGGTAAGTCCGTCGATATCACCATGCCCATCGAGGAAGGGGAGCGCTACCGCCTGGGCACCATCACCTTCAAGAACAACAAGGCGATTTCGAGTCAGGCCGCTCTGCGCAGCCTTTTCCCGATGAAGGACGGCGACATTTTCAGCCGCGAAAAGATTGCCAAGGGCCTGGAGAACCTGCGCAAAGCCTACGGCGAGGCGGGGTACATCAACTTTACTTCTGTCCCCGATACCAAGTTCGATGACGAAAAGAAGACCGTGAATCTGGAAGTCGACGTGGACGAGGGCAAACAGTTCTACGTGCGCCGCATCGAATTCCAGGGCAATACCACCACCCGCGATAAAGTCATTCGCCGCGAAATTGCGCTGGAAGAAGGCCAGATCTACAACTCGCGTTACTGGGAACTCAGCCTGTTGCGCCTGAACCAGCTCGGCTATTTCGACCAGCTCAAGCCCGATGATCCCAACACCACCGAACGCCACCTCGACGAGAAAGCCGGCACCGTCGATCTCTCGCTCAAGGTCCATGAGAAGGGCAAGAACCAGATCGGATTACAGGGTGGAGTCAGCGGCTTGGCCGGCGCCTTTGTTGGCATCAATTACAGCACCAACAATTTTCTTGGATTGGGCGAGACGCTTTCGGTGAACGCCAGCATCGGCGCCTACCAGCGCGACATAGGTTTCGGATTCACCGAGCCTTACCTGTTTGATCGGCCCATGCAGGCTGGTTTCAACGTGTATCTGCGGAAGACCAACTTTAACGAAGCGCGGCAATATGCCATTGCCACCGGACAGAATCTGAACCTGCCGGCAGCCTATCTGCAGAACCTGCAGGACTACTCGCAATCCAGTACTGGCTTCAGTCTGAGCTTGAGCTACCCGCTGCACCGTTCTTTCAAGCGCTTGGGTATCAGCTACTCGTTCGACCGTTCCTCGCTGGTCGCGGTCAGCAACGCTTCCAAGCTGCTGTTCGAGAATATCAACTTTAGCGGGATCTCCGGCCCCAACGCGCTCAGCGGCATTATTACCAGTAAGATCACGCCCAGCTTCTCCATGAACACCCTCGATGCGGCCTACGCGCCCCATCATGGCAAGAGCTTTTTTATCGGCGGGGAGTTAGCTGGCCTCGGTGGCACGGTTCATACCATCCGCCCCATCGTTCAGTACAAACAGTTTTTCCCCATGCAAAAGCGCCGCAATGCCCTCGGCTACAACCTGCAGGCTTCGTTCATAACGGGGTTTGGCGGGATTGTTGCGCCTCCCTTCGAACGCGCCTATCTCGGTGGTGAAAATGATATCCGCGGCTTCGATATCCGCACCATCTCTCCCATCGCCTACCTGCCCAGCGCCCAGTCGATTGCGTTGAGGAACTCGGATGGAACGTTCGTTCCTTCCAATCCGAGGTTCCCGGTGGTGACGAATGCCTCGGGAGCATGCGTCAGTAACTGTTGGACTATTCCGGTTCCGTTCCAGCAACTTACAACTCCTGGGGGCGATCTCAGTCTGAATGGCAACTTGGAATACCGCATCACCATCGCCGGGCCAGTCGCGATTGCACCGTTCGTCGATATCGGCGCCGATCCCATCCTGCGCACGTCGCAGTTGCAGATCAACCCCACGCAGTACAACACGCTCGTGAACACGCTGTTTGGCTGTCCGCAACTCAATTCCGCCTACGCCTGCGAAGGCGGACAAAAGATCGGCAACATTCCGAGGAATCTCAGCCCGGTTCCCGGCACCAACTGGGTTCCGCGCATGTCCACCGGACTCGAGTTGCAGACCATGCTTCCGATCGTCAATGCACCCTTCCGGATTTACTACGCCTACAACGTTCTGCGCCTCGATGGCGGCGCAACGCCGCCCGTGCCCATCACTCGCGACATGTTCCCGGCCGGCGCCGCTGGGGACTATACCTACGCCACCACGCTCTCAACCCTGGGGTCCCGCTTCACTCTTCTCGAGCCACGAAAAACGTTCCGCTTCTCCGTGGCTACAACGTTCTAAATTGCATACGTAGGGACAGCCGCCTCGGCTGTCCAGGTCGAGCGCAGCTCGACTGGTAGGTTACTTGCATCCTTAGTATGTTTGGTGAGCGCGAAAAGCGGACAGCCAAGGGCGGCTCTCCCTACCTGGACTACTCGATATTCACCAGTCCACCAGCAGGTTCCGGCGCCGCCGCTGGCCATTGCGGGGCGCGCCATGCATCCAAAACCGATACCTGGTGCACGCACGAGACCGTGCAATGTGAGGCGCACGGCTTTTCGGTATGGAACTCGCGGCGCACATCCGCGATGGTGTATTTCTCCAACGGAATGGCTGGATACCCGCGCTGCTGCGAGCAGTAATGCACCAATCCGTCCTCACAAATATAGAGATAGCGCGCCCCGGCGCGACAGCGCCATTGGTTCGGGCGGCCCAGCGCGATGTTGTCCTGAAACGCGTTCACGCGCGTGAAGCTGCGTTTCTCCAGGTTCTTCATCTCGTGGTACACGCGCCGTTCTTCATCGTTCAGTGGCTGTACTTGCCCCGAGCCGTCGTGAATGATTCCGATGGTCGAACTGAATCCCAGTTCCAGGGCGCGCTTGCCAATGGTGAGCGCATCCTGAGGATGGCTGACGCCACTGCCCACCACGGAATTGATGTTCACGTGAAATTCAGCATGCTCCGCCAGCAGTTGCAGCTTGCGGTCGAGCACCTTCAGGCTTTTCTTGGAAACTTCGTCGGGATTGACGTTATCAATCGAAATCTGCAGCCATTCCAGGCCCGAGCGGTTCAGCCGCTGGATGCGGTCCGCCGTCAGCAGGTAGCCGTTGGTGATCAGTCCTGACACGATCCGGCGTTTCCGCATGTGGTGAATAATGTCATCCAGTTGCGGATGCAGCAGCGGTTCGCCGCCGCTGATCGTGACCACGGAAGTGCCGAGGTCGCCCAGTAGATCGACACGCCGCAACATCAGGTCGGTCGCCACTGGCTTGGAAAAATCATCGAACTCGTTGCAGTACGTGCAAGCCAGGTTACAGCGCCGAATGGGAATCAGATGCGCCAGTAGGGGATGATCGGTCGACACCACGGCCTTCAGGATCTGCCACAATCCATGAGCGTTCCGTTCCGCCGTCTTCAGTTTGCGGCGCAATGCTACTGCCTTGGTTGCCATTTTGACCTTCGCCTATTTCACCACACTATGCTGCTAATTGCCCAATTCGCCGCAGTATTTGGCGGAAAAGCGGGGTCGAATGGCAATTCGGCCACCCTTTCATCCCGCCTCTTGGCTGGCCTTTGTGTGTCCCGCAATGCCCAGTGCCACTACTGCTTGCTTCACGTGCTCACGCTTGATCAGCACATAATCGGTGTCAAACGTGGAAATCGCAAAGATTGGGATGTGCGCTTCCGCCAGCGGCTGCAAGAAAGATGCCAGTACCCCGGCCATCGAAAACGGAAACGGCCCTTCGAGCTTCAGCGCCGCCCACCCATGCTCGGCGAGCGCTCCCTCCGGCATGCGATTTTTCGTGCAGATGTCCTCCATGCAGACAAGGGAGAGCTCATCGTGGGTGCGCACCACACAGAAAAACCCGCCCTCCAGCGCCCAAGTGGGAAGAGGAGCATCGGAAGCAAGCCGGCACACCACCAGCCCCTCCGCGAGAACGCGATATTTCAAATTGTGAGGCAATCAGAACGAAGGTTACTACAATCGGGCGGTGGTGCCGCAATCCAGATTTCAACGCGCCGAGAGACTGAAATGTCGGGGATCCGACGGGCGCTTTCACTTCTGCAATCTGACTTCTTACTTCTGACTTCAAGCGTTACTGCATGCTCCCGCCCATCGGCACGTATTTGAACTTCTTGCCGTCGAAGAACAGCGCCGAACTCTCTCCGGTCTCGCCCGCTTCTTCAATGTAGACCGCTTCGATGGTTTTCTTGCGCAACTTCATCTTGCGCACCGACAAGGTCCGATACGGCAAATTCACGACCACGAACTTCGATTTTGGAGTTGCTGAACGCCAGCCATCCGGCCCCGCGCCATGAATGATGAGCACCATCAGGCCCCGCCGCACCGGATCAGGCTCGCTGAACGTGGTTGTCACCTTGGGGTCGCCGTAGCCAAAAAAGTCATAGTACGGATCGATCACGGTGTAATTGTGTTACGCTTGATCGAGCAGGGGATTCTTGCAACGTGCCGCAATCACCACGTCTTCCACGCCGTCGCCATTCAGGTCGCCGAACACGGCTCCAATCTCCTGCACCAGCGTGAACTCTGGGCCAAACTGCTGGTGTAGAAATTCGTTGTCGATCTTACGAGCCGCTGGCCCCTGCCCGAAGGCCGGAATCAACACCGCGACCATGGACGCCAGGAGTAAAGATACTTTTCGCATGGGTCTACTCTAGGCTCGCGGAGTGACTACGGGCAGGTAACGAAAGTCACCTATTGGATGATTGCAAAAAGCTTGAACCACAGAGGGCACGGGGGTTCACAGAGGAGGAATCAAGAAAGGTTCCCCCTGTGTTCCTCTGTGCCCTCTGTGGTTAAGAATTCTGAGGTTTTAGTCAGGCAACTAAAGTAGCTAAATTACAAATTCCCCCGGAAGTGCTCCCACCCTCGAACCTTGAGCGGCCGCGATTTCCCGTCAGCTCCAATCAGCCGCATCCCCGAGGATCGCATGATCCGCCCGATACGCGTTACTCGAACTCCCGCCACTTCCTGCGGGACTGCAGCGGCGGACGTAAAGAGCAACTCGTAGTCGTCACCGCCATGCAAAGCCAACTCGAGCGCGACCGGCTTTTTCCCTCGCTCCGCCTGCGCCCGCGGAATCGCCTCCGCCTCGATCTCCGCCCCCACCCGGCTTTCCTGGCAGATATGTTCGAGGTCGGTCGAGAGCCCGTCACTCAAATCAATCATGGCCGAAGCCACTCCGTGCTGGCGGAGCCACTGGCCGACTGCAATTCGTGGTTCCGGACGAAAACGCCGGAAGTATCCTGCCCCGGTCGGCTTCGCTTCCATCAGGCGAGCCAGTGCCGCAGCGGAGCCTCCCAGTTCCCCCGTCACATAAATCTGATCGCCCGCCTTTGCCCCCGAGCGCAGCACGGCCTTTCCCGTTGGTACGGAGCCCACCACCACGATGTCCGCCTGAATTCCACCTGCCGACTGCGCCGTATCCCCGCCAGCCAGGGGAACCTCGAATTCTTCCGCCAGTTCCAGCAGTCCCTTCAGAAACCGATCCACCCACTTCTGCGGAACGTCCTTGGCGACGGCCAGCGATAAGAATGCCGCCAGCGGTTCACCGCCCATGGCTGCGATGTCGCTTAATCCGCGCGTCAGGCAGCGCCAACCCACCAATTCAGGGCGGAGCCAATCCCGCCGGAAATGCACCTTCTCGATGGTGAAGTCGGTAGTTACCAACAACTCGTGTCGCCGCGGAAGGCGCAGCACCGCGCAATCATCTCCGATGCCCGTCACCAGCGCCCGCCCTTTTGGAGCAGAGCGGCGGATCTTCTGGATTAGATTCTTTTCGCGGAGTGGCATCCGGATCAATATACCCGGCTTTCATACCGCGAGGCCGTACCCTGGCACGGCCTAGGCGTCACCTGACCCCTTGCCGCGATAATTTGTCCATCTGGCCAGCGCAACCACCCTGCCTTGGTAACCATCCAAAAGGGCCTACTGAGGTTGACAGGGGGGATCAGGTTTGCTACCGTTTAACTCGCCGTTCACAGATCATTTGCCGGACCAAGTGCTGCAACAAGAATCAGTTGCAGAGAAACTGGATTTCGGCTTGCCTGGTTCCGTGGTTCTTGAAGAAAGCCAGTCTGCACCTGCTGCGGCTGGTGGAATCAGGATTCCGAGCCCGAGCATGACAGTTCTGCTCTGGCAGGATTCCGAAGCAAATCTTATTGCCGGAAGTAGGAAATTGCGTAAACGCTTTTACATATTTTTCGTAGCCCGCGACGAAGCTGGTCAGCTTCGCAAGATCACGATTCCCGTCCAGTATCTCTACATCCTCCTGGCTGGGGCAGCGATTGGTGCCCTCTGCCTCACGGGCATCGCCAGTTCTTATACCCGGATGCTGCAGAAGGTCGCGCACTACAACCAGCTCCGTACCGAACAAGCTCAGCTCAAGGATCGCTATTCGCGCCTGGAACAAGTCGCCAAGGAACGCGACATCCAGGTCGCTTCGCTCGGCTCGCTGGCCAGCGAGGTTTCCGCGCTTTACGGCCTCAAGTCGGATCCGGCGATGGTCGTTGCCTCGACCGAACAGATTCAAGAAGCGCAGGTCAACTCGTCACTCGACCAGCTTTACGCGCTCAAGCACACCGCGCTGACCGGCGCCGCCAGCGTCGGCATCTCGCTCGGCTTGACCAGGAACTCGACTACAGCCGATTGGGTTCGCGCCAATTCCGCTCCGAACCTCTGGCCGGTGGAAGGCCAGGTGACGGGCTCTTTCGGCGAACGCATCGATCCGTTTAACGGAGAAGGCGCGTTTCACTCCGGCGTGGATATTTCCGCCAACGTTGGCTCGTCTGTGATTGCTCCTGCGGACGGCACCGTAACCTTCGCCGACTTCCTGGGTGGCTACGGACGCG
Organism: Terriglobia bacterium; assembly: GCA_020073525.1. Taxonomy (GTDB): domain Bacteria; phylum Acidobacteriota; class Terriglobia; order Terriglobales; family Acidobacteriaceae; genus Acidiflorens. The sequence goes on along the minus strand of JAIQFA010000004.1, from coordinate 14,722 downwards.
CCGTTATGGTTGACCACGGTCACGGCATCACCACCCGCTACGGCCATCTCTCCAGCTTCGCCGTTGCCGCCGGACAATATATCCACCGCGGCGACACCATCGGCTACGTCGGCTTGAGCGGACGCTCCACCGGCCCCCATCTCCACTACGAAGTCCGCATCAACGACGCCCCGGTGAATCCCTACAAATACCTACGATTGACCTTGGCGCACCTCGGCGGATTTGCCGCCGGCTCGTAATCTCCGGAATCCTTTCTTAGGAAAGATTTGTGTGGCGCGGACACTCTTGTCCGCGTGAACGGACCAGCCCCTAAAGGGGCACTTTATTCTCGAAGGTGTTTTGGCATCGCTAAAGCGATGCCCTGATACGAGGCTCTTGGGAAAGAATCCTTGAAACTCTGAAACCTTGGGGCCTGCCCTCTACCCTTTCGCCTTCTTCACTTCCTCAATCAGCGGCGGTACGATGTCGAACAAATTTCCGACCACGGCATAGTCCGAAATCTCAAAAATCGGTGCCTCGGAATCCTTGTTGATCGCCACGATACTTCGGGCGCCTTTCATGCCGACGATATGCTGGATCGCTCCCGAGATTCCCAGAGCCAGATACAGCTTCGGCGCCACGGTTTGCCCCGACGATCCAATCTGCCGGTCCATGGGCAGCCATCCGTTGTCGCAGATGGGACGCGATGCCGCGATTTCACCGCCCAGCGCATCCGCCAACTGTTTCGCCAGTTCGATGTTCTTCTGCTCCTTGATGCCGCGCCCCACCGACACAATAATCTCGGCCTGCGTCAGATCTACTGCCTGCTTCGCTTCCTTGAACACATCCTGCGGCTTGTTGCGCACGACGCTATCCGGAACGTCGACCTTGACCGTCTCCACTGGTGCCGCCGTCGCGCCCGCTTCGACTTTGTCAGCGCGGAACGAGCCGTTCTGGAACGTCACGAAGCACGGCCCCGAGCCCGCAAAACTCACGTCAGCCGCAAACTTTCCCTGGAACATTTGCCGCGTAAAGAGCAGTTTTCCGCCTTCGTACCGGGCCCCGATCACGTCGCTGATGGCGGTGGTTTGCAAAGCCGTTGCCAGCTTCGGCACGAAATCGCGCACCTGGTAGGTATGCGGCATCAGCACCAGCTTCACCGGATGCTTGCCCAGGAATTCTTTCAAAGCATGCGCGAATGCGTCGGGAGTGTAAGGTTCGAGCCTGGCCGACTCCACGTCGTAAACTTTCGCAACTTTCTTCGCCGCCACTTCGCCCGCGATTGCAGCCACGCCAGAGCCCACAACCGCGGCCTCCAGCGTCCATCCCGTCTGGGCGGCAATCGCCTGTCCGGCGGCAATCGTCTCCCACGAGACACGGTTCAGTTTTCCTTCGCGCTGTTCCACGATTACGAGAATTGTGTCCATAAATAAGTTCTCAGTTCCCGGTTCTCAGTTCTCAGAAACGGCCCAGGCTCTTTGACTGAGAACTGGGAACTGAGAACCGAGAACTCGCACTTCAAATTACTCGCATTTCATTTTTCAGTTTTTCCACCAGCTTCTTTGCCACTTCCGCCGGCGGGCCTTCCAGAAATTCCGTGTTCTTCGACTTCTGCGGAACATACAGCTTCTCGATCTTTTGCAGATTCCCGCCCATGGCCGACTGCACTTCCGCCAACGTTACCTTGCGCAGCGGTTTGTTCTTCGCCTGCTTGATCCCGATCAGCGTCGCATAGCGGAGCTTGTTGATGCCCGACTGGATCGTCAACACCGCCGGCAAAGGCATGTCGACAAACTGAAAGAACCCGGCCTCCAGTTCCCGTTTCACGCGGATGCCGGCGTCATTCTTTTCAATCTGCATGATGATGGTTGCGTGCGGCAATCCCAGAATTTCAGCCAAAATCACGCCGGTCTGCGCATAGCCGTAGTCATCCGATTGCAGGCCGGTAAAGATCAGGTCAAACTTCTCATCCTTGATGGCGGTGGCGATGGCTCGCGCGGTGTTGTAGGCATCGAGCCCCACAAAGGCGTCGTCTTCGAGGTGGATCGCCCGGTCCGCACCTTTGGCCAGCGCCTCGCGCAATACCTGCAACGCACGCGCCGGACCGGCCGTGATGACCACCACTTCGCCCGTGTGCTTTTCCTTCTGCCGCAAGGCTTCTTCGAGCGCAAATGCGTCGGGCTCGTTCACTTCGTAGGAAACATCTTCGCGGATCCACGTCCCCGCCTCATTCAGCTTCAGCGGGGCGTCTTTCTGCGGCACCTGCTTCATGCAAACCAGAATCTTCACGGATCGACTCCTTGCTGCGTTAACGGCTGCTGGCGAAACTCACTAGTATAAACGAGTGGAGGGAGGGTGGCATTCTTGCCGAGAGATGTGGCCAGGCCTGAAAGGGATTCTCGCCTCGAAGACGGTATCGCTAAAAGGAATGCTCAAGCCGCGAAGCGGCGGAATAGGAAAGCCCGGCACGTAAGTGCCGGGTACGCAAAGTGGGAAAGATCGAGTCCCGCAAGGGACGGCACTCCGGCCTGGGAATTTCATGCACGGCGGTAACCTTGACCGCGGCTTCCCCGATTGCGATGCTGGGTCATTGTGAAGAAGTCCCAGAAACCGCGTCAGAACGAACGCGCCCCGCGCATCCGCGTTCCTAATAGCGAGCGCGCATTATTTACGATCCAGAATGCCCACTTCGTAGGCGTGCTGCAGCGCCTCTCGCTCACTGGAGGTTCCGCCGTCCTCTCCAAGGGCCCGATTGCCTATGGAACCATGGGCGACATTGCTCTAAACACTGTTTACGGCAAAGTCTGCGCACAAATCGAATTCCTTCAGACCGGCGCGGATGGTGTGCCGCTCGCCCAAGCCTTCCGATTTCTGACTATGGAGGATGCAAGTGCCAAGCGCTTCGCCGCCGCCGCGGAAGAAATGGTGCGGGAGGGTTACAGCGACGCCCCGCTGACAAGGCCGTCACCCCTCTCTGCTCCGGCCTCCGAAACACTGGGCCAGCTCCTGAGCAGCGTGCGCCGTCTCGCAGCGGCGCTGGTTGCCAACCGTTCATAGGTCAGGACCTAGCCCTAAAGATCGCGTTCTAATCGTTGGCTCCCCTACTGCTGGGGAGGCCCAGTGGTCGCTTGGCCGGTCACTTTGTTGTTTCCGTTTGGTGGCCGAGACTCTGCTTCCCTTGGATGTGGCCGGTACGCACTGCTCTCGATGCTTTCGGAGCTCACCGGTTGCATCGAGACCACCTGGTAGGCCCGCAACTTCTTGTCGCCGTCCGGGACTTTTAGGAAGAGACGATCCTTCTTGATTTTGAATTCAGCTTCATGGCCGACGGGAAGAACCACTGCGTGCTTCGTATCCATGGGGCGAATGTGGTAATCCATTTCGTCAGTTCGGAGCAAATATTGCGGACACAGTTGCTCGTGTGAGTTCACATGTTCCACTCCGACCGATCCGAATACGCTCCCAAGGCCCGCGAGACCCCTCTCTTTGGCGCCACACGGAACGGATTGCATGCTCTCCAACATGCCTCGCTGGCCATGCTTCTTCTTGCCTTCCGCGATGGAGGAAACAAACAGAACCAGCGACAACGCAGTCACAAGTGACGTTTTGAACTTCATAAGAATCTCCCTTTAGCTTGTTCCATCGAATGCTCACTTCGGACGAACCCTAATACAGAACTGGAGGCCGTTATTGTGGCCTCCAGTTCTGCGTCCCACCAAGCTTCGCTACTGGTTGGGGTTGGGCTTCGTCTTCGGCATGGAAGACTTTGCGCCGGTGGTATTGCTTTGCTGCATCACCACGTTCGAGTTCATGACCGCTTGCGGGTTCTGCGTCAGCTGTTGTGTCACCGCTGGATGAGCTTTCAGATATTGCTCAAGCTCCGGGTGGCTCGCCAGGTACTCCTTGTTGGTGGCTAAGGATGGGTCCCTGGAGAGCTGGGCCGCAACATTCGAATGACCGCCTAGGAATTGACCAAAGCTCGTCAACTCACCGCGGTTGTCGCGATCAACCACGTTGCGCTCACCCGTGCGGCTACGATCATCAGGGTCGCCGGTGGCAATACGTCGGTCACGGTCGCCAGTAGCAAGTCGATTGTCTCGATCCACCATGCTGGTTCGGTTATCGCGGTCATCCTCGCGCCGGTCGTAGCGTTCCTCCTGGCGCATGAAAGCGTTCGGATTTTCTTTGACCTCCTCGCGGACTCCCGGATGGTTCTGCAGATACTCCTGCAGCGCCGGATGGTTCTCTACGAACTGACGGTTATTGACCAGCGAAGGGTCTTTACGGATTTGCTCAGCAACTTCTGGATGGCTGTCCAGGAATCGGTCCATGCTTGCCAATTCTCGGCGAGTGATGTCACGATCGCCCTCTCGTCGGTCTTCCGCGCGGTCGTAACGATTCTCCTGCCGCATGAACGCGTTGGGGTTCTCTTGCAGTTCGTTGCGAACTCCCGGGTGCTTCGTCAAATACTCCTGCAGCGCCGGATGGTTCTCTACGAACTCCCGGTTGTTGATCAAAGAAGGATCCTTGCGAAGTTGCTCGGCGATTTCAGGGTGACCGTCGAGAAAGTGGTCCATGTCTGCCAATTGCCGAGTCGTCACGTCATCGTCTTGGCGTGGCACTGGGTTTGGGGGCGGCGCCGTCTGGGGTGGCCTGGTCTGAGGCGGCTCGGTCTGCGGCGGCATTGTTTGTCCGGTCTGTCCACTTGCCAGCACGCCGGTCCCGAACAGTACTGCCAACGCAAGCACCGACGATAAGGAAGCGGGGAACCCCAAATGTCTCGTTTTGATTGCCATATCCAGATAACCTCCTGCGGTGAGCAGATAGCCCACCAGAAAAGAGGGTGCAACCACTCTGCCACCGGTGCAACTCTGGCGCCCTCAGCGGATTGCGATGAACCGGTGCAAATTCTCTGTGCCGGCGTCTGCAAATTCTGCATTCTGGCGGAAAATTCGCTGTACAGTCTTGACCTTAGATATTATTTCGCGGAGTGTCTTGGAGACTGCGTGGCCTGAAAGTGATGGGCGAATTATGGCAACGGCGTTTTGTCGATTGAGTTGCTTTTGGGCTGCAATTGGCGAAGGGTGTACGCCGCAAAAGCCTACTGCAAAAACGCGACGCTCTGCACGCCTGTGATCTCAAAGCGTTTCCGGCAGCGCATGTTCTTGCACATCATCACGTCGTCGCGCCGCAGCATATAAGACTGCGCCTTGGCGAACTTCGCGCGGTCGCGATCGTCCGCCCGCGGCGGCAGACTCTTCTTCTTCGTGCGCACCAGCCACTGAATTTCGTACTCCGCCGACTGATGGCAATGCGGACAACTCAAATTGGCCGGCTTCTTATCGGCCTTTTCGTCAAAAAATTCGCGTTCATCCATAAAATTAGGCTCTCAAACTAGGCTCTCAGCTTTCGCGTGGCCCAGCAGGTGCCCCACTCATTCGCCCCTTTTGCGAATGAGTGGGGCTTCACGCCAACTTTAGATTATTGCACTTTTTGCGAATCGAATGTGCGAAGATGCGGAGATTACGACCATGCCCAGCAAGCGCAAGAAAAAGGTTTTCTCCGCCGCGAAGGTTGTCCGCGAAATGGCCCGCGAGCGGGTCGGCAGCCCCAAGCCCTCGCAGCTTGTCGCCGCGAAGAAGACCAAGCCGGAGAGACACAAGCCGACGCTGGGCAAGTTACTTGCGGATGAGTAGCGGCAGGCAGGGTTCTTCGCACCTCTATTGGAACGTCGCTACTACGTTGGCTCCGCCCGTCGGGATGGTGACAGTACAGCTATTTTGCGAAGACGTAGTGCATCCCGCCCAACTCAAAAAACTATGAGGAGAAATGGGCTGGGCTGTCAGCCCGACCGAAGCTCCTACTGGGAACACGGCAATGCACGAAACGGACGGGCAGTTAATACCGCCCGTCAGGCTGGTTACCGTTCCAGTCCCGCTTGGCGAGATCTGTACGCTTAGCGTGGCTTGCGTGCCACCACCCGGGCAGTTTGGGTCAGCGGGATCATTTACCGTCACCGTCGCATAGCCAATTACGATGTTGCTCGCTCCGCCCGTGCCTTCAGGAGCACTTGCCGAGATATTCCCCCCACCACAGAGGTTCCCCGCTGGAGACATCAAGCCCGGGGTCGTCATCGTAACCATGCCATCGTCGATCTTCCAAGTCGCTTGGCTGGTAATGTCTTTGGTCGCGGGGGGATGGATATAAGTTCCGATGGCAGTGAATTGTTCGGTCAACGTAGGATCCGGTGCCCCAAACGTAAAGGAGACGGGTTGAATCTGAAGGCTCACCAGCTTTTGATCGTGGCCGCAACTCGGCAAGCTCAGCACTGCTCCCACCGCCACCAGCGCGCACAAGGCGAGCCCAATATAGCTCCGCTTCATACATACTCCCGCAGGCAAGTTTCGGCATGCCCGCTCGTCAGATCAGGGAAAGATGAAATCTAGCGGAAGAGCCCCCAAAAAGCAAGAAACGTCGCTGGCATGATCGCTATGGTGCTGGCACGACCTGCAAGGGCTGCGGCGTTTGCAGCCTCTGGCGAAGGATGGCGTTCTTGGCGGGGATTTCGGCGATGGCGTCGGCGTGGATGACATACCCTCCGTAGGGCAGCGTGTTTCCAAACGGAATTGGAACATTGGTAGTGCCGGGCTTCAACGCGAAACGCTCGTAGCCGATGGCCGTCGCTCGACCGTTTTCGGCGACTGCCACGATGACTACCGTCAGGTCAAAGGAGTTCGTCGAACCATTAGAGACCTGGACGGAGCCGTCAATCCGGTTGTCGCGAACCTTGGGAGGTTGCAGCCATTCCAGCAACAGAGCCGCGACGACCACGACTCGGAACTCTTTGTTGATGGTATGCGCGGGACGGCCCGAGTCTTCGACTTTTAAGGTTAGCGCGAAAGATCCCGGTTTCGTGGGACGTCCCCCCAGAAGGCCTTCTGGAGTAAACGTGACTCCTTCGGGAAGTTCGCCACTGGCGACGCTCCAGACGTAGGGCGGAGCGCCTCCGGTGGCATGGAGAAGAACGTGGAATTCCACGCCTGCGTCGCTTGCAGGCAGCGGTTCATCGACCACGGCGAGCGGCGTGGTCTGCGCGGCGAGTACAGCGCAGAAGCCAAGCAAGATCGCCGCAAGCCAGATTGTCTTCTTGAAATTCATCCTCGTTCGTTTGATTTTACGCTGGGCACAGCGTAAAAGAACTGCAATATGTCCTATCGCGTGTCACGCGTCGTGGTTGGCTTTTTACTCGTCTGCTCATTCGTCGTCGCAATGGCCGCGGACGCTCTGGCGCAGCCCCCGTCTTCATCTTCGTCCAAAAAGACAACGAATAACGCCGAAGAGGCGGCGGTCTTCGAACGAATCCTGAATCGCGCCCGCTTTGAAAACGACGGAACCGAAGTTCGCGAGACGGAGGCCGTGGTCCGGATCCAGAGCCAGGCAGGCGTGGAAGACTTCGGCCAGTTGGTTTTCGGATACTCATCGGCAACCGAGAAACTGGAAGTAGAGTATGTCCGCGTGCGCAAGCCGGATGGCCAGGTGGTGGTCACGCCGGATTCGACCGCGCAGGACTTTGCTCCCGATGTGCTGAAAGAAGCTCCCATGTACAGCGACTACCGCCAGCGGCATATTTCCGTGACCGCGCTGCAGCCCGGCGACACGCTGGAATACCGCACGGTGACGCGGGTTCTCACCCCGCTCGCCGCGGGAAACTTCTGGTACGAGTACACCTTTCCCAAGGGCATCGCGGTCAACGAAGACCGGCTGGAACTTGATGTTCCCAAGTCACGCGACGTGAAACTCAAGACGCCGAAGCGGCAACCGGAGATTCAGGACTCGGGAGACCGGCGCATTTACACGTGGGTAGTGAAAGACATCCAGCCAGAGCGTGACAAAGAGAAAGATGAAGACGAGGCAACCGGTCCGGATGTGCAACTGACGACCTTCACCGACTGGAAGCAGGTGGCGCAGTGGTATGCCAAGCTGCAGGGCGAACGCATGACGATCGACGACAGCGTGCGGAAGAAAGCTGACGAACTCACCAAGGGTGCGGACACACCCACCGAGAAAGCGCGCCGGCTCTACGATTTCGTGGCGCGGAATGTGCGTTACGTCAGCATCTCGCTCGGAATCGGGCGCTACCAGCCGCATTCGCCTTCCGACGTTCTGCAGAATGGTTACGGCGATTGCAAGGACAAGCACACGTTGTTCTCCGCAATGCTGCGGGCGGAGGGAATTCAAAGCTATCCAGTGCTGATCGACAGCTCGCGCAAGCTGGATGCGGACGTCCCCTCACCCGCGCAATTCGATCACGTGATCACGGCGGCGCGACTGGGACCGGGACTCATTTGGCTCGATACGACTCCGGAGGTGACTCCCTTTGGGCTGATTCTTTACCAGTTGCGAAATAAGCAGGCGGTGCTGGCGTCAGAAGACGCAGAAGGAGGCTTGCAGCGGACGCCCGCCGATTCTCCGGTCAAGACTTTCATGCATTTCACGCTCGACGGCAAATTTAGTGAGTATGGCGCGCTCGATGCCACGCTGGAAGTCAATGCTCAGGGAGATCGCGACTGGCCGATGCGAGCCGGTTTCCGCAGACTTCCGCAGGCGCGCTGGAAGGACTTGGTAAACGTGCTCACTGCGGGTTGGGGCCTGCCGGGCGATGTCGATGACGTTCAGATTGATCCCATCGAGGACACGAGCAAGCCCTTTCATCTGAAGTATCGCCTGCGCCAGGACCGGTATTTTGTGGTGCCCTCGACCAGCGTAAATTTTCGTCCCATCCCGCCGCTGGGATTGCCGGCGATTCGAGAATCGGAAAAAAGCAAGGAGCCTCTGAACATCGGGCCTGCCGGCGAAATAGACTACCGCGTCCGCTTGCAGTTTCCCGCAAACTACACGGTGCGCACGCCGACGGCCGTGAGAATGTCGCGCGATTATGGCGACTATTCCTCGACCTATTCCCTGAACAAGGGAATTTTAGAAGGCGAGCGAAGACTGGTTGTGAAGACGAACGAGGTGGCGGCGGCGCGGCGTGCGGACTATGAATCGTTTCGCAATGCGGCGCGCGGCGACGAAGATCAGCTGTTGTCGTGCAGCATCCTGACGCCGTCCGGGCAAGGGGCGCAGGCGGCATCGAAAATGGAAGGAACTCCCGCGGAGCTGCATAAGGCGGGAGTGAAAGCGCTGCAGAGCAAGGATTACCGCACGGCGATTGACCTGCTAAAGCGTGCGGTGGACGGGGATTCAAGTCTGAAAGACGGATGGTATGACCTGGGGCTCGCCTACGCCGGAACGAACAATCATGCGGAGGCGATCGCGGCGTTTCGCAAGCAGATTGAGCTCGATCCGAATCATAAGCACGCGAATGGCGACTTGGCGATGGAGTTGCAGCAAACCGGGAAGACTGACGAGGCGATCGCGGCTTACCGCAAGCAACTGGAAACGGCTCCTTACGACAAGACGACACTGAAGAATCTCGGCGTGTTGCTCGCACAGTTGGGGCGCGATGCCGACGCGCGCACCGAACTGGAAGCGGCCGCCGCGATTCCTCCGGATGATTCGGAAACCAAGATGGCGTTGGCGCAGGTGTACGGAAGATTGGGGGAGAAAGAAAAAGCGCAAGAGCTGATGAAGGGACTGACAGGTAGCGCGGGCGGAGATCCTGGCCAGGATATTTTCGCGTCGGCATTGAAGACGACGAACGATATTGACCCGGCGCAGATCGAAAACGATGCGCAGCAGGTGCTGTACGACATTGGAGGTCAGTTCGACTCGGGCGAGTTGGACCGGCTGGGCCCGTCCGCGTTTTCGTCGATGCGGCTGGTGGCACTGGCATGGGCGCGCATGGGATGGGCAAAATTTCAGCGCGGAGAAAATCTGCCAGCCATGCAGTTTCTGCAATCGGCGTGGCTCCTGAGCCAGTCGGGCACGGTTGCCAACCGCCTAGCCCAGGTCCTCGAAAAGCAAGGGCAGGCCGAGAAGGCGCGTCATATGTACGCGCTGGCTGTGGCGGCGGGTGGGAGTGATGTGCAGGATTCGCGGACGCGCTTGGCGAAATTGGCTAGCGATCCCAGCGCGGTGGAGAAAGATATCAAGCAGGCTCCAGCGGAATTGGTGCAAGCGCGAACGGTGAAGCTCGCTCCAATCACGAGCAAGCCGGTTTCAGCGCGGTTCAACCTGGTATTTGACAGCTCGCCTCGTCCGGAGCGCGCCGAGTTTGTTGACGGCGACGAAAGCCTGCGTTCCGCGTCTGAGCAGCTTCGGGAGAAGGATTTCCCGGTAAGGTTCCCAGACGTGTCGTCGGTCAAAATCGTTCGCCGCGGACAACTCACCTGCAGCGCCTCCGGTTGCAGCATCGAATTATTGCCCATCGAGAAGTAATTGGCATCGGAGACGGATCCTCTGTAGAGACGCGGCTTGCCGCGTCTCCGCCGCTGATTTCAGGTCACATTCTGGGGTGTCTTGCGCCCTCGACGCATGTCCTAGACTCCGATAGTCTATTGAGTCCTGTAAGGAGGTCCTGCCCATGCGGGAGGCCGTCGAACGGCTGTGGCCGGAAATCAAATGGATCAGCGATCCCAAACTGCGTGAGCAGGTGACGCAAGCCTGGATCAAGGCGCTGGAGCGCAGCCCGCTGAAGCCTGATGATCTGAATCAGATTCCTTTTACGCTGCTGGTTCCGAATTGTCCGATCACCTTCATGGAGCACAAGCGCTGCGTGGTGCACATTGCGCGCGACAGTGCGAAAGCGATGACGAATTTCATGGGCCGAGCCCTGCCGATCGACACCGACGTGGTGATTGCCGGCGCGATCCTGGCAGACGTCGGCAAATTGCTGGAGTATGAGATCGGTCCGGACGGCAAAAGCCGGCAAAGCGAGCGCGGAGAAGCCTTGCGGCATCCATTTACCGGAGTCGCGCTGGCGATGGAGTGCGGTGTCCCGGACGCGGTCTGCCACATCATTGCCGCGCACGCCGCCGAAGGTGATCTGGTGAAGCGCACCACCGAGGCGTTCATCGTGCACCACGCCGATTTCATGGCGTTTCTACCGTTCAAGAATCCGAAGAACGTGAAAATGAAGTGATCGTGTGAGTTCTTTCTCAAAATTGTCATCCTTCGCTTCGCTCAGGATGACAAATCAATTTAGAAGAGGGATGCACTAATGCTGTTTAGAAGTTCATACGTAGAGATGTAAGGAGAAAAGCGTGTCCACTGGGATACAAGGCACAGCCAAAGAAACCATCACCGCGACCATGTCCCGCTGGGCGGCGGGGCTCACATACAAGCAGCTCTCGCAGGACGCGGTCTACCAAACCAAGCGCTTCCTGCTCGATTCGGTCGGATGCGCCTTAGGCGGATATCAGCAGCACGACGTCATCATTGCCCTCGAAGTCCTGAAAGAGATTGCCGGGCGCGGGCCCGCGACCGTGATCGGCACAGGTCAGAAGATGGACGCAGTTTCGGCCTCGCTGGCGAACGCCCTGATGATCCGCTGCATGGATTACAACGACATTTACTGGAAACAGGACCCGTCTCATCCCTCCGATATTTTCCCGGCTGCCATGGCGTGTTGTGAGCGCGCCAAAAGCGATGGCAAGGAATTAATTGTGGGATTTGTGCTCGGCCACGAGTTCGAAATGCGCTTTTGCGAGGCGGCTTTTCCAGGGATCCGCGAGCGCGGCTGGCATCACGCGACGTTGACGGCATTCGTCTCGCCGATTGTGGCGGGACGCGCACTGCATCTGAGTTGGGAACAGATTCAGCATGCGATCGGAATCTCAGCCTCACGGCATTGCACCATGGGCGCGGTAACCGCGGGCAAGCTGACCATGATGAAAAACACCGTCGATCCGATGGCCACACAGAGCGGTGTTCTGGCCGCGCTGCTTGCCGAGAAGGGCTACAGCGGCCCCGAACACGTGATCGACGGCAAGGAAGGGTTGGTCCACTGCTACGGTCCGGAGTGGAAACAGAACCTGCTGACCGATGGGCTCGGCGAGTCATGGCGGATCACGCAGTGCGGGATGAAATTCTTCCCGACGGAAGCGCTGACACACGCTCCGATTTCGGCGGTGCTTGATCTGGTCAAGAGCAACGACTTGCATCCGGATCAAGTGGAGAAAATTCAGATCCGGTCATTGGCCCGCGCGGCCGACATTCTTTCTGATCCGAGCAAATACGATCCGCATACAAAAGAGACTGCCGATCATTCGCTGCCCTACGTAATTGCGGCGGCCCTGGTGGACCGGCAGGTAACGCCGGCCCAGTTCGAGATGAAGAAGATCATGGACCCGACGATCCGCGCGCAGCTGAAAAAAGTGGAAGTCGTAGCCGATCCCGAGATCGAGAAAGTCTTCCCGGCGCTACAGCGCGTGATTGTGAACATCACAACCACGGGCGGCAAGAAATTCTCGAAGCAGCTGGACTATCCAAAAGGCGATCCGCGAAATCCGCTGACCGATGCCGAAATCGAAGAAAAATTCCGGGCACTGGCGGAAGGCGTGCTGTCGGCGAAAGCGCAGGACAAGCTAATTGACGCGATTTGGAATCTGGAGAAATGCGCGTCAGTCACGAAGCTGATGGCGTTAATGAAGGCAGACATGAAGAAGCCGAAAGCGAAAGCCGTCAAGAAGGCAAGTAAGAAGCGCCGCTAGGCACGGACCACGTAGGGACGGACGCCTTCGTCCGTCCAGCCGGACGAAGTCCGGCTACTGGCCCATGCCGGGGCAAAATTATGACGGATCTAAAACAGACGATTGCATCGGACCTAAGCGCCCGTTACAAGAAACTGGCAGGCGTAGTGCGCGACCTGGCGTCGCCTCTAAGCGACGAGCAGTTCTGGGCCAAGCCCTTCGCCTTCGGCAACAGCTTTGGCCACCTCATCCTTCATCTCACTGGCAATCTGAACTACTACATAGGAGCGCAGATCGCCGGGACGGGCTATGTGAGGGATCGTCCGCTGGAATTTTCGGATGCGACGCGACCGTCCAAAGCCGAAGTATTGAAGAAATTTGATCAGGCGATTGAGATGGTGCTCGCCACGATCAACAGCCAGTCAGCGGACGACTGGTCAAAGGAATATGCGGCGGTGGGTGCTGACGCGCGCGACCGATTCGAGATGGTGCTGCAATGTGCGACTCACCTGCATCACCACATCGGTCAGATGATGTATTTGGGGTTTGAGTTGAAGCGGAAGGGTTGAGGTTTGTGTCGTGTGGTAGCGGGGCTCTGCCCCGCTGGGGCGTGCCAGATCCCCGTCTTCACGCACCCAGACTGGCACAATCAGTGCCAGAAGAGGTTTTATATGGGCCAAACGATCGTTGAGAAAATCGCGCAGAAACACATGACCGAAGGGCCCACCCGGCCGCTTCGCACCGGGGATTTCCTTTCCATCCATCCGCACCGCTGCATGACGCACGACAACACGTCGGCGGTGATGAGTAAGTTCAAAGGCATCGGCGCGAAGAAGGTGAAAGATGCCCAGCAGCTAACGTTCGCGCTCGATCATGACATCCAGAATCACGATGAAGCCAACCTGAAGAAGTACCGCGCGATTGAAGCGTTCGCCAAAGAGCAGGGCGTAGATTTCTATCCCGCCGGATCGGGCATCGGGCACCAGATCATGGTCGAGCGCGGCTATGTCGTCCCGGGTTCGTTCGTGGTCGCCTCGGATTCACATTCCAATATGTACGGGGCGTTGGGCGCGATCGGCACTCCCATTGTTCGTACCGATGGCGCCGCCGTCTGGGCCACGGGCGAATTCTGGTGGCAGATTCCGCGGTCGATCCAGGTTGTGCTCGAAGGCAAGTTGCCGGACGGTGTTACGGGAAAGGACGTCATCATCACTTTATGCGGACTCTATAACCACGACGAGTGCCTGAACGCGGCGGTCGAGTTCACGGGTCCGGGAGTGGCATCGCTCTCGATGGACGCCCGCCTTTCGATTTCGAACATGACAACCGAGTGGGGTCCGTTGGTGGGCTGGTTCCCGGTGGACGAGGCCACCATCGCCTATATGCGCGGCGTTCGGCAGCGGCTCAAAGCGATGGGCATCGAGCGGTTCTCAGAAAAAGACATTGAGAGTTGGGAGAAGAATCCCCCTGCTCCGGATAAGGATGCCATCTATGCCGCGAGGATCACGCTCGATCTCGCGCAAGTGACGCCGCACGTCTCGGGCCCCGACACCGTGCAAGCGATGCAGTCACTCGCGGAAATGGAAAAGAAGAAAGTAGCCATCCAGAAGGCATATCTGATCTCGTGCGTGAATTCGCGGCTGGAAGATCTGGCGGCGGCGGCGAAGGTGCTCAAAGGTCAGAAAGTTGCCGCAGGCGTGAAATTCTATTTGAGCGCAGCCAGCAAGTGGGTGCAGGAAGAAGCAGAAAAGCGAGGCACCTGGCAGACGTTGTTGGATGCGGGCGCGAAGCCGCTGCCGCCGGGCTGTGGGCCGTGCATTGGCCTGGGCGTGGGATTGCTCGAGGCAGGCGAGGTTGGGATTTCCTCGACGAATCGAAACTTCAAAGGCCGCATGGGCTCGCGCGATGCAAAGTGTTACCTGGCGAGTCCAGAGGTGGTCGCATCGTCGGCGGTGGCTGGTTATATTCGCGGGCCGCATGAGTTTGCGAAGAGCGATCCGCGGCGCGTCTATACAGAATTAGCGTCGGCATCTGGCGGGGCGGAGAAAGTCGAAATCCTCGCAGGCTTCCCGCAGCGCGTGAAGGGGCGGCTAGTGTTCATGCCGCAGGAC
>JAIQFA010000177.1 GCA_020073525.1 Terriglobia bacterium | reverse complement strand
CAACCTGGCGGCTGGTGAATCTTATATGGATGCACGGCTACCACGCGGGTTGAATTGCAAGGTACACCCACCGAGATCAGGATCAACGACGGCAGCGTTCCGGAAAGTGACCTGACGAATAATGTGTTTAAGATTGTCACGCAGTAACGACAGTCAGAAGTTAAAAGTGAGAATGCAGAAGTAAAAGCCCGGAATTGCAGAGGTAAAATCGAACTTCACGGTTCACTTCTACAATCCGACTTCTGCATTCTGACTTCCGGAGGAAGCTTGCCCTACATCCAGTTTCTTGGCGCTGCCGGGACTGTCACCGGCTCGAAGCACCTGATCAACACTACCTACGACTCGAGCGGCAAGCAGGGTATCCAGATTCTGATCGACTGCGGACTTTTCCAGGGACAGAAAGAATGGCGTGAGCGCAACTGGAAAGACACCCCGGTCCCGGCGCGTGAAATTGACGCCGTTGTTCTTACGCATGCACACCTCGATCACTGTGGCTGGATTCCACGCCTGGTGAAAGAAGGATTCCGTGGGTCGATCTACGCCACGCAACCGACCATCGATCTGTGCTCCGTCGTGTTGCCGGATTCCGGACACCTGCAGGAAGAAGATGCCGCGTTCTACAACAAGAGAAAAGTGTCGAAGCACGATCCCGCGCTGCCGTTGTACACGCTTGAAGAAGCGCAGGATTGCCTGCGGTTCTTCAAGCCGGTTACGGTCGGGCAGACTACGCAACTGAGCCCGGAGTTGGCGTTCCGCTTTGTGCCGGCCGCGCACATTCTGGGCTCCTGCATGGCAGAAGTTACGCTGAAGGTGGACGGACGGACTCGCCGGCTGCTATTTACCGGCGATGTTGGCCGGGTGCGCGACAGCGAGATTGCACCCGGCAAGGTGGTCCACTCCGGGCCGCAGGAAAACGAGACTGCCGACGTACTGGTCATGGAGTCGACTTACGGCAACCGGCAGCATCCCGACACTGATCCCAGGCCTGAACTCGCGCGCCTGATTCGCGAAACCGCGCAACGCGGCGGCAGCGTGATCGTTCCAGCGTTTGCCGTGGAGCGGACCCAGAAATTCCTTTTCATACTGAAAGAACTCATGGAGACCGGACAGATTCCATCCTTGCCGGTCTATTGCGATAGCCCGATGGCGATCAAGGCGGTCGAAATTTTCCTGAAGCACTCGGAGGAATACACGCCACAGGCGGCCGATCTGATCAAGAAATACGGCTCGCCGATCGAGTGGCCGGGCTTCACCTTTGCGCAAACCTCAGAGCAGTCGAAGAAAATTAATGAGAGCCGCTATCCGTCGATCATCGTTTCATCGAGCGGCATGGTTACCGGGGGCCGAATTCTGCATCACCTCGCGCAGCGGCTGCCTGATCCGAAGAACCTGGTGATCTTTATCGGATTCCAGGCGCCGGGCACGCGCGGCGCCATCATCAAGGGTCGCGCGCCCGATGTGAAGATCTTCGGCGATTTTGTGCCGATCCGCGCGCAGGTCGCGGCGCTTGAACAGTTCAGCGATCATGCCGATCCGCCGGAGCTATTGGAGTGGTTGCGGACGTTCGCTAACAAGCCGGGCGTCACCTACCTGGTGCATGGCGAGCCGGTGGCTTCGTCGCAACTGCGCGATCGGATGAAGAGAGAACTTGGATGGAATGTGCAGGTGGCGGAGTATATGGAGCGGGTTGAGGTGAAGTAATTTTGTAATTGTGAAATCGCGTAATTTCGCATTTGAAACCCGACGGTATCAAGTCAGATGCCGCGCCTCCTCGGCTGTGGTGAAAGCGACGAGCGCATGTAACTTTGCCAGGGCAGCGCCCGAGTCGATGGCATTGGTTGCCAGCGGAACAGCCTCACGCAGATGATTGGCGCGTCCAGCAGCGACGAGGGCGGCGGCGGCGTTGAGCAGGACTACGTCGCGGCGGGCAGATTTCTTCCCGGCAAGTACTTCGCGGATCAGGCTGGCGTTGCACACGGCGTCTCCACCGGCGATGTCTTCCAGCGTTGCTCTCTGCAATCCGAACTCTTCGGGTGTTATTTCGTAGGTGTGCACCTGGCCGTCGCGGACTTCGCCGACGCGAGTGGGGCCGGTGATGGTGATCTCGTCGAGGCCGTCGCTTCCATGGACGACAAGGGCACGATGCAGTCCCAACATGCTGAGTGCTTCGGCAAGCTTCTCGACTAGATCGGCGGAATAGACGCCGACCACCTGGCAGGTGGCGCGCGCGGGATTCGTCAACGGACCAAGCAGGTTGAAAACCGTGCGCAAACGTAACTCGCGGCGAGCGGCCTGCACGTGCTTCATCGCCGAATGCATGGCTGGGGCGAAGAGAAATGCGATCCCGACTTGTGTCAAGCAGGCCGCGATCTTCGTCACTGGCAGGTTGATGTTCACGCCCAAGGCTTCCATCACATCGGCGGAGCCGCATTTTGAGGTCACACTGCGATTGCCATGCTTGGCAACGCGCACTCTGGCTCCGGCGACCACGAAGGCAGTGGCGGTCGAAATGTTGAACGTGCCGCTGGCATCGCCGCCGGTGCCGCAGGTATCGACGAGCGCGTCACGCCCAGTGCCGCTGGCGTCGAGGATGGAGTTGGCGTGGAGTTCGAGTGGAATGGCGGCGGCGCGGATGGCTTCGGCAAATCCAACGATCTCTTCCACCGTCTCGCCTTTCATGTGCAGCGCGACGAGCAGCGCCGCAATTTGCGCGTCGGAGCATTGACCGGTAAGGACCTCGGTCATCACGGCGTGCGCCTCCTCGCGGGAAAGCGACTGGCGATGAACGGCGATGCGATGGAGAACGTCGAGGATCACAAGATCCAAGCTACAGCAGAGACGAGATACGTTTCAAACGGGATTTGCGTGGGCGGCAGGTCAGCCAATGTCTGCCAGCCGGGCTCGAAAGCGCTCACGCCAACTTTCGGGCAGGGTCTTAACCTGCAGCGATCGTTGCAGTGTCTCGCGGTCGGGCGATTTCGCGGTGTAAAGGCGGTTTACTTCGGCGATGGTGAGGGTGGGATCTTCCCGTCCGAAGAATTCGAACTCGTCACCGGTGCCGACTTCTCCCTCTTCGACGACCGAGAAATAGAAACCGCAACGGCCACTGGCGATGAAGCGCTCGATGATGTCGTCTCTGCGGAATTTGGCGGCGAGTTTGAAGCAAGGGAGTCGCGGCGTCGTCACCCTGACCACCGCAGAGCCGATGCGGAAACGATCTCCAATGGACACGATCGTTTCCAGCATGCCCTCGGTTGTGAAATTTTCGCCAAACGCTCCCCAAGTGCGGGCAGGGTCGGGCAATTCGGCGTTCCACGGCGCGTAGTGCTCTGAGGGATAGCCGTAGACGGCCTTATTGGGGCCGCCATGCACGGAGAGGTCAGCTTGACGGTCGCCATCTAGATTGGTTGTCCGCAACATTACTCGGCCTTGCACGGGGCTCTTGAAAATCCCGGTTTTGAATGTGGCGCCGCCCCACGAGAGCAGACGGGGCAGGCCAACGTTGACGGAGACGAGCTTCATATCCGGATGAGACTCCCGCGGCGTTGCAAACGATGCAGATTTCTGAATTCGGCGACGTGATCGTCCTCACCGTTGAATGTGCCTTACCTGCTTTGCCGATTGTGCTTGCGTCTTATAGAATCAAGAGTTTGCTGGACTGCATTTCAAGCCGCAAGCGAGTTTCTTCCAGGTTGGAATCGAGTCACACGACTTAGGAATCATTATGAAAATTCATGAGTATCAGGCAAAGGGAATTCTGAAGAAGTATGGCGTCGCCGTGCCGCGCGGCGTGATGGCGACGACGCGCGAAGAAGCTGAAGCGGCGGCGAAAGATATTCTGGGCTCCGGCGCCACGGGAGTGGTGGTGAAGGCGCAGATCCATGCCGGTGGACGCGGCAAGGGCGGCGGTGTGAAGATCGCCAAGTCGGTGGAGGAGGCGAGCGAGATTGCCGGCAAGATGCTGGGCATGAAACTGGTCACGCATCAGACGGGGCCGGAAGGGCGCATTGTGCACCGGTTGCTGGTCGAAGAGACCTTGCCGATCGAGAAGGAACTCTATCTCGGCATTCTGGTCGACCGCGGCGAAGGGAAGCCGGTGTTTATGGCGTCGGCTGCGGGCGGCATGGAAATTGAGCAGGTAGCCGCCGAGACGCCCGAAAAGATTCTGAAGCAATATATCGATCCGGGCATGGGCCTGGAGCCGTTCCAGGCGCGCAAGATTGCGTTTGCGTTGGGACTGAAAGCGGCGCAGATCAATCCGGCGGTGCAGTTCTTGACCAGCCTTTACCGCGCCTTCCTTGAGACGGACGCTTCGCTGGTGGAGATCAATCCTTTTATCAGCTGCACCGATGGACGGCTGTTCGCGCTCGATGCCAAGCTGACCTTTGACGACAATGCCCTCTTCCGGCATGCGGACCTGCGCGAATTGCGCGATATTACCGAGGAAGATCCGCTGGAAGTGGAGGCGTCGAAGTACAACCTCAACTACATCAAATTGGACGGCAGCGTGGGCTGCATGGTCAATGGCGCAGGCTTGGCCATGGCCACGATGGACATCATTAAGTATGCGGGCGGGATGCCGGCCAATTTTCTGGATGTGGGTGGCGGAGCAAACGCCGAGCAGGTGGCGCACGCGTTTGAAATTCTGCTGAGTGATAAGCATGTGCGCGCCGTGCTGATCAACATTTTTGGCGGCATTCTGCGGGTGGATACGCTGGCCTCCGGAGTGGTCGAGGCGGCGAAGAGGACGAACTTGCAGCTGCCAGTCGTCCTGCGACTGGAAGGTACCAATGTTCAGGAAGGGAAGAAAATCCTGATGGAGTCGGGGCTCAACTTCACGGTGGCTGAGACCATGAAGGACGCCGCCGACAAAGTGGTGGCGGCAGCGAGAGCTTAGTGTAGAGACGCGGCAAGCCGCGTCTCTACATAAGAGAATTTTTGAAAGCGAGCAATTATGGCAATTCTGGCTGATAAGAAAACTCGATTAATTGTGCAAGGTTTGACGGGGCGGGAAGGCACTTTCCACGCCAAAGCGTGCGCGGCTTATGGCACGCAGATTGTGGGCGGCGTCACTCCTGGCAAGGGCGGGACGACTCATGAAGGCTGGCCGATATTCAATAGCGTCCAGGAAGCTGCGGACAAGACGGGCGCAAACGCAACGGTCATCTTCGTGCCGCCCCCGTTCGCGGCCGACGCGATCATGGAAGCGGCCGACGCCGAGATCGAGCTCATTGTCTGCATTACCGAGGGCATCCCGACGCTGGACATGGTGCGCGCGTGGGAGTTTCTGCAGAACCGGCGCTCGCGCCTGATCGGGCCGAACTGCCCGGGCATCATCTCACCAGGCAAGTGCAAGATCGGCATCATGCCGGGGGCGATCCACAAAGAGGGCAGTGTCGGGATCGTGTCGCGCTCCGGGACGCTGACTTACGAGGCGGTGCATCAACTGACCCAGCGCGGAATCGGGCAGTCGACGGCGATCGGTATTGGCGGCGATCCGATTATCGGCACGAATTTTGTCGATGCGCTTGAACTGTTTAACCGCGATCCGCAGACCGAAGCCGTTGTCATGATCGGGGAAATTGGCGGCAACGCAGAGGAAATCGCGGCGGAATACATCCGGACGCACATGAAGAAGCCGGTCGTGGGTTTTATCGCCGGCCAGACAGCGCCTCCCGGACGCCGCATGGGCCATGCCGGAGCCATTATCTCCGGCGGCAAAGGCACGGCGAGCGAGAAAATTGCCGCCATGGAAAAAGCCGGCCTGAAGGTAGCGAAATCGCCGGCGGACATTGGAGAGACGCTCGCGGCCGCGCTGGGAGTGAAGGTGTAGAGACGGGGCTTGCCCCGTCTTCTTTGCACGCGGCGGGAGACGCGGCAAGCCGCGTCTCTACATCGGAGACTTCAATTTATGAAAACACTGCAACGTACATTGACCATCATCAAGCCCGACGCGGTGAAGAAGAACGCGGTCGGAGACATCATCGAGCAATTCGAGAAGAATGGCTTTCGCATTCTGGCCATGAAGATGCTGGAAATCTCGCAGCATCAGGCGGAGCAGTTCTACGCCGTCCATGCGACTCGGCCGTTTTACAGTTCGCTGACGAAATTCATGTCGAGTGGACCGATTGTGGCGCTGGCGCTCGAAAAGGAAAACGCCATCGCCGATCTGCGCAAGCTGATGGGCGCCACCAATCCAGCCAGTGCGGAAGAGGGCACGATCCGCAAGAAGTGGGCAAGCGACATTGAACACAATGCGATTCACGGTTCCGACGCCGATGACACCGCGCGCTTTGAGTTG
>JAIQFA010000176.1 GCA_020073525.1 Terriglobia bacterium | reverse complement strand
GATGCCGTTCTTCCCGCCTTCGCCAGAGCATTTCTACGTCATGGGCCTCGATCCGGGGAGAAAGCGCGACCACTTCGGCGCTGCCGTTGCACATCGCGAAGGCGACGTCGTCGTCGTTGATTGGTGCGCGGAGTGGAAGCCGGGAGTGTTCGGCCTGCGGTACGCCGACGTTCTGCCGGAGATTTGGAAGAAGGCGCGCGAGTACCGCATCCGCCGGATCGCCTCCGATCAAATCGACTTCGGCGGCATCGAGGCGTCGATCCCGACCGTGAACGGCTCGCCAGAATTCCAAATGGAGCGCGTGATGACGGGTGGAATGAGCGGCGCGTCGCTGGCCGACGTGACGCGCGCACTCTTCGCGCAGCGCAAGCTGATCCTGCCGAATCAAGCGGGGCTCGCCGACGAATTCAAGCGGTTAGCCGACTATTTAATGCAAGGCGGCTCCCGCGACATTCGCGCCAAGCGCGGCCACGACGACAGAAGCAGGGCGGTTATGCTGGCGGTGCACCAGGCGTTCTCGGAGCCGCCGCTCCGCGAGCCGATGATCGAATTCATCCCGTTCGGGTCGTCAGGCGACGTAACGCCGAGAACGGAAAAGGAGCGCGAAGAATTTTTCTTTCGTTCACATGGGCCGAGTTTCAGGTGTTGATATAGACATTTCAGCGAATGAAGGAGGACACGATGATTGCGGGTGACAAGAAAACGGTAGAACCCAGAACGGAGTCGTTTCTGGACGAAACATTGAAACTTGCACGCGAGGTTATAGACTTGCGCACTCGGCTCGCCAACGCTCAGCGCGAACACGCGGCCCTTTTGGCGCAACGCGAAGATGCTTTGTGCGAAGGCCTCGATGTGCTTCCGCGAGTTCGAGAGTTGTTTCTCGAAATCGAACCGCTTCCCGCCAAGATCGCTAGCCTTGAGCAACACATTCAATGGTCCATCGACCAGGGTGTAGCAGAATTGAATACTGAGAACAGCCAAACAGCCGCGCGGCAGTATATGAAATCCCGGGATAACCTGCGTCAGGCGTTGGAGCGGTTCCGTGAGGCGTTTGTTTCCGTGCAGCGGGATACCAAGGCGGATGCGGATTTAGGGCCGTCTTTGACGGGTCCACACAATTCTAAGATCGCTCAAATTGAGAACATCTTAGGCGGAGTCCACTTTCCACGGGTCACGTATCAGCCGCTCCCGCTGCCACCGATCGATAGCGCACGTGTGGGCCGAGGTGAACTGCTCGCCGCGATTGACGCATGGATTGGCGGGTTGCGCTGATAGGCAAGTGAGCGTCCGTTGCTATGAACCTCACGAAAGGCATTTCGCCCCCGTGAGCCCAAAGCCACATTCCGATAAGAGGACGCATTATAAAAGGGCGCCCCTTTAGAGTAGGTTTTGATCGTTCGCATCAACGCCTACAGAGAGGAGCACCCTCATGAATGACGCTAAGTATATTGGGCTGGACGTTCATCAAGCAACGATCTCCGCAGCAGTTCTGGACTGGACCGGCAAGCTGGTGATGGAGTGCGTTCTGGAAACGAAAGCGACCACCATTCTCCAGCTTATTCACGGCCTGCGCGGAAGTTTGCATGTGACCTTGGAAGAAGGAACTTGCGCGGCGTGGCTGCACGACTTGCTCAAGCCCCACGTCACAGAAGTGCTGGTGTGTAATCCGCGAAAGAATGCTCTGCTGAAAGTCGGGAACAAGAATGACCGCATCGATGCTCGCAAGCTCGCTGAGCTGCTGCGCAGTGGACTTCTCTCACCGGTCTACCATGGAGAGAACGGCGTGCGGACCTTGAAGGAACTGGCACGCAGTTATCTGACGGTCACCAAAGATCTCAGCCAAGTCATGAATCGCCTCAAGGCGGTGTATCGAAGCTGGGCCATTGCTTGTGCCGGTAAGCTCGTCTACACACCGCGGCATCGTGCCGAGTGGCTGCAGAAGTTGCCCGAAGCCGGCGTCCGCCGCCGAGCCGAGCGACTCTACCAGCAACTCGACGTGCTGCGGTCCTTGCGCCAGGGCGCCAGGCAGGAACTGTTGGCGGAGAGCAGGAAACATCCTGCGGCTCGATTGCTACGCCAGATTCCCTGCATCGGCCCGATTCGAGCGGCGCTGCTGATTGCTCTGATTCAGACACCTCATCGTTTCCGCACCAAGCGGCAACTCTGGGCCTACAGCGGTCTGGCCCTGGCGACTCGAACCAGTGCCGAATACCGTTTCCTGGATGGGCAACTCCAGCGTTCCAAAAAACTCCTGGCCACCCGTGGGCTCAATGCCAACCATAACCATGATCTGAAAAACATCTTCAAGGGTACGGCCACCTTGGCCAGCGTCACCGCAGGACCCTTTCAGGATTTCTACACCGCTTTGCTCGCCAAAGGAATGAAACCGTCGATGGCTCGTCTCACCCTGGCGCGCAAGATCGCGGCGATCACTTTGATCGTCTGGAAGAAAGGAGTTGGTTTCGACGCCGAATATCTGAAACAACAGGCAGCTTGAGCGCCTCGTACAGAGCCCTTTCCATCTCTGGATTATCTCTGGTGGTGGCCAGTCGGTTCTTGAGACGCTCGGGTTCGAGGGAGAGTATCAACCTGATAAGTTAGGCCCTGCGTGCCTTGGGCACCGAGCCCCCGAGACGACCCTATGCCCCCTCGGACAACCCGAAAAAGCGATAGACCACGAGTCTCGAATAGAACCATGGTTGGCACCCTACAACCGTCCTGCTTGTCAGTTTCAAAACACCGAATGGCGTCGTCACCGCCGTGGGATGAAACCGCCGGGATGGAAAAACCAAATCGACTCGCCGCATCGCGCGACGAACCGAGTCTCTGGGGCGCTAGGCCAGAACAAAACCTCCCTTGATCGCACGGGCTGGAGAGTCAGAAAATATCCGGCCGCAGGAGAGGTATTTTTCTTGACTTCCCCTTTTATAGAACTTATCGGGACTTGGCCAGAATAGAAGTGAGCTGTCCGCTGCTGCGTTTAGGGTTCAACTTTTTTGCGGTGCTCTAGTGGCTACTGGGGTTGATATCTCAAGCGAGACGAGAGAATCTGCGGTCGGAATCTGGGAAGTCAATGCCGAGAGCAATCCACGCAGTCAGCGCAAATCCTAGAGCGATCCGGCACGTGCGTGGCTTGGTTGTGCGACTCATGACACCGGGCACAGTTCTGGGAGTACAGGCGCCCCCCTCAGGACCGGCTTGGGTCTGTTGCGCCCCCGCAAACAGGAGCGGTAATGCGGCCCATGCAATCAGCAATAAGGCAATTCTTGTAGTATGCGCATCGGCAGATGATCCGTTGCATGGAAGGGACAGTATCTGATCACGAGCCTAGCGTTCCGGGCCAATTCCGCGTTCCGAAAACGGCACTTCGACGTTTTAGCCCATTTGGCTGAGCGGCCTTCCGAAATACACGCTCTTGGGAGTCTGTTCGTCCCACCCGACATTGCAGTGGGCAACCGACCACTTCTGCACCTTGCGAGGCTCGAGAATCGGCTTGCCGAGAAACGGCGTCGACATACAGTACAAGCCTTCGTGCGTCGTCACCCAGATCAAATTCCGGTCCCACTCGATGAACACATTTTCCGTGGTACCGCGATGCCAGCTATTAAAGTCCTGCACGGTTCCATGTTCGGGCATATTGCCGTCGCGGGGCGGCACAAACCAAGCCACTTCCTTCGGATCGGTAGGGTCAGAAATGTCATAGATGCGAATTCCCGCGTTGAAGTATGTCAGCGCAACGAACTCAGGCCGCATCAGGCCGGGCGCCAGCCAGGATTGGATGTCGTGCGAACTGAAGCGCCCGCGCGCAAAGCAGAAATCGGAGTAGGGAGCGTCTGCGGGCGCCGCCGGGCGCGGGAATAAGCCGATAATCTTCGGATTCCGTTTATCTTTCACGTTGATGACATAGCTGGTGTGAAATGGCTCCCGGCAATCTGGCTCCAGCGATTCGAACACGCCGATAACCAAATCCTGCAGGTGAGGGTGCTTCGCGTCCGAAATAATGGGATAGACGGTGTGGTATGGGATGCCGCCCATTCCTTCGAGAGGATGAGTCACCCGGCCGATGGGTTTTGGGTGCTTGATGTCGCTCAGATCCAGAATGAACATCCCAAAATGGCCGAACCCTGTGTAGCCGATCGTTCCTCCGTCTTCTACGCGCTTGGGCACAGTTGCGCCTCCGTGGTTCGACGTCCACGCGGCGTGGTCCCCGGCAAACGGATACTTCCTGTATTCCGCCTCTTCTCCCAATCGTTGTCCGGGAACCCACCAGCGGGACACCTCCTTGGTGTGCGCAGGGTCCGAGACATCGACGATCATCAGGGCTTGACTGAACGGATGCTCGCCGCCCTCCATGCGTAGCTGGTCATCCCAGCCACAATCAAGGTAGGCGTACTGGCCCCCGTCATAAAAGTTCATGTGGGTGCCCTGTCCGCTTTCCCCGGTGCTAAATAGTTCGAGCAGATTTGGTTTGGTCGGGTCGGTGATGTCGTAGTTCCAAATTCCTTTGGGTCCTTTGAAGGCGACAACCCGGTCGCGATACTCCTGGTCATATTGTCCGTGCGGATACTGCGGATTTGGGTCGGTTATGGGCGATCCCGCTGAATTAATCAAAATCCACTTTTTCAGTTTGGTGTTGTAGGCGACGCTCGAAACGAATCCCTTGCACAAGCCTTTGTTCACGACGACTGGTTTCCGGCCGTCGCTGATGTCGATGAAGCCACCGGACGCTGGAATCAGGCGTTGCGCACCTCGCGCCCACATCGTCGTGAGCGGCTCGCCACCTCCGACCGTGATGCTGCCCGCATCCGGCAAGTGGGAGTGAATTTCCATGTTGTGGATGTATTGATTCCGGTCGAGATGATCCATGGCGCCCATGGGGAGCCGAAACGGAAGTGTGCCGCCTTCGGCCATGGTGCCCTGCACCTGGGCTCTTGCTCCGACCGCGCTGCACAGGCCTGCGCCCGCCGCACCGAGCACTGCGCCCGCCGCGCTCCGGAGAAGCTCTCTCCGGCTGAGCCAGCCACGCGTGCCTGAACGCTCGTTCGAAACAAACCCGAAAGATTCGTTGTCCTTAGAAATGTTCGGCACCGGCTCACCTCGTAACTGAAGTTGAAGAAATACTAATTGAAACCGCCAACCAAACGAAAACCCAAACGTCAATACAGCGGCTGAACTGGCGCATCTTGAACAGTGCCTGTAGTCCACTGCTTCAGCACGTCCATCGACACTACACCATGGCCGTGGCAGAGCACAATTTGCTGCACATCCAAGTCCAGCCGCTTGACATTCTCCCACAGGGACCAAACATGGGAGCTGACGATTTCAACCGAGTTGGGTTCTGCGATTCAAATGTATTTTGGATTGGCGAGAACGAGATACGACAAGCTCGACCCGGACCCGACCGATTGATCCTCTTTGATCCAAGTCGTGTCGAAAATCGGCCAGCCGAATAAGCGCTGACGTCAAACATCCATAGCGAACACGGCGACGGCGATAGCCCACAGAATCGTCAATGTGAAAGTAAACGGTTACGGTCACAACGGGAACTGGAAGTACTGCATTGCCAGATACCTGTTCACGGCGGCGAACAGTGACGGCACGATGAGTTCCAATACTTCTTGGGGTTCGTTCGCAAATAGCACGTTCACCATCGCACCGACGACCGCGCCGGAGTCGTTCGGCATCTGACCGGCGAAGCATTTGTCAGCGACGCGAAAGACCAGCACGTTGGCGAATTTATCCATGAATCGACCATCTGCGCCAGTTGCAAAACGGTGCCGGTGGCGATTTCTTCTTTTGGACGCCTGGCTTTTTTTGCGTTTCAGGCCAAGCCTAATCAGAGTCATCTTTGAAATGCCTCAGGATCGACCGCGTCCCCAATCGATTCCAAGCATTCCTGCTAAATTGTAGCTGCTTCAGTTCGGCTTGACAATTTGCCATAAACCCGATTTCTGACTCCTATTGGAGTTCCACAGTCATGGATTGTGGCCGCTGATCATATTACGAGGATTTTCGGATGACCCCGTCTGTACCCATCAATTGCCTCCGCGCGTTGCAAATCATTACGACCAAGCAGGCAGGACGGTCATACCGAATTGGCAGCCGGTACTAAAACCCGGGTACCGGAAAATGTGAATCCTCCGTTCTATTGAGATAGAAAGGTGAGTCGGCAAAGATGCTCACTTATGAAAACAAAAGTCCTCCCATTGGTTACTCTTGCAGTTGTCTTGTTCGCACTGCCCACGGCACCGGTCGGCGCCCAGAGCAGCAATCCGATCGTGCTTGAGAACCAGCAGCCTGGGTCGACCGGGTGGGACCTCGACACC
>JAIQFA010000054.1 GCA_020073525.1 Terriglobia bacterium | reverse complement strand
TCGTTCGCTGCCGCAGTTACGGGATGTCAATACCGACCAGCAGGATAAAGGACTGCAAGCCAGCGTGATCATCGACCGCGACACGGCGGCACGGCTGGGAGTCGCCACCTCCGATATCGATGCTGCACTCTACGATGCCTTTGGCCAGCGCCAGGTGTCGATCATGTACCGTTCGTTGAACCAGTATCACGTGGTCATGGAGGTCGCTCCAGAGTTTGCCCACAGCACGGACGCCCTCCAGAGCATCTATGTGCGCGCAAGAAACGGAACGGCGGTGCCGCTGGCGTCGCTCGCGCACTTCGGGCCATCGAACACTTCGCTCGCCGTCAACCACCAGGGGCAGTATCCTTCGGTGACCATCTCTTTTAACCTGGCCCCGGGTGTCTCGTTGGGAGCCGCGACCACGGTGATTGAAGACGCCGAGCGCAGCATTCGTTTTCCGGCGACGATCCATGCAGGTTTTCAGGGAACGGCCGCCGCTTTCCAGGACTCGCTCTCGAGCGAGCCGATACTGATCCTATGCGCGTTGCTGACCGTTTATATCGTGCTGGGCATCCTCTACGAGAGCTACGCGCACCCGATCACAATCCTGTCGACGCTTCCTTCCGCTGGCGTGGGCGCGCTGCTGGCTCTGCTCATCTCGAAGAACGAGCTCAACGTCATCGGGCTGATTGGGATCATCCTGCTGATCGGCATCGTCAAGAAAAATGCCATCATGATGATTGACTTCGCGCTCTACACCGAGCGCGAACACGGGAAGTCTCCGACCGAGGCGATTCGCGAGGCCTGCCTGTTGCGCTTCCGCCCGATCATGATGACGACCATGGCGGCGCTTCTGGGCGGCTTACCTCTGGCTTTGGGCACCGGCACGGGATCGGAGCTGCGGCGCCCGCTCGGCATCACCATCGTGGGTGGGCTCATCGTGAGCCAGATGCTGACGCTGTTTACTACTCCCGTGGTCTATATCTATATTGACCGCGCGCGATTGTGGCTGGCCGGTTTTCGTACCAGGACTCGCAGCGGGGCTCGACCGCCGGTCGTACCGCGTCCGGCGCAAAGCCAGTAGCGTGCATTCCAAAAGGCGGAACCCGCCCGGATGCTACGCCGACTGTTGGTCCTGACCACCCTGGCGAGAACGAATCTCACGCTCCGCAACCAGCCAATCCTGGTTCTCGTCGCCGTTCCCGGCACCCGCGGTCGCTCGGCGCTCCAGGTAGAGTTCGTAGGCGCGGCGGCGAATCTCTTCCTCGAGATTGCCAGGAGCGACGTTAGCCGTGTTGCCATTCTTGCGAGTCTCCGGTGCGAGCTCCACGGGGGCGGGCGGAACGAAGGCTACGGTTTTCTTGCTGCGGGTGGTGATTCCGGTTGTCTTACGAGCCATGCTGTACTCCTTACAGGTACCTAATTCCAAAAATGATCTGACGTATTGAATAAGCGACATAGGAAATCCCGATAGCCGCTATCCGACTACTTGCGTTGAGTTATGCTTCAACTATAGCGCGAACGCCTGTGGAAGTGTGCCGCCAATTCTGTCACGCGTATAAAAAAAGGCACCCTTTTGGGCAGGGACAAAAAGTAGCTATTCGCACCGGAAATCGGCAAAAGTACTCCGGTAACTTGTCGAAAACTTGCCCTTGCACGCAGGATGGACTAGGAATATGGCCCCAACTATGTCATCGACTGGCAATCATGGTTCCGCTGCTAAGGCCGCCAAGGCCAGCCTCAGCGAATTGGAAAGTATGCTTTCGGAGTCTCCGAGTTCCGACAGGGTTTGCCTGAAACTTGCCCAGATTCTGCACGTACGGCGCAGCGAAGTGGCCCTGCTGCGGTTGGAAAAGGGTAGCCTGCGATTTGTGTTCCCGCCGGAACTACGCTCGGCAGGTGTCCTGCCGCTGAGCGGATCGGCGGTGGCCGCGCGGACAGCCGCCACTCGCACTCCTCTTCTGTCGAATAATTTCATGCGGATCAAGCATGTCAGCCTGTTTGAGGCCGTCAAAATCAAAGCGGAAGAAGAAGATCGCAGCCAGGAGCAGATGCCGATTCAGAAGATCATGTCCGTTCCGGTGGTGCTCTCCGGAAACGTGACCGGAGTCGTGCAGATTTCGCGCAAAGGGCTGGACCCTTCGCTAGCGGGCGCGGACTTCACCGGGGAAGACATGAAGCAACTGGAAAGGGCCGCGGAGATCATCGCCCAGATGCCGTTCATGAAGGAAGGCGCGGCAGTTTAATACCGACGCGTCGATTATCCCGATTGTTTCCTTGGTATCCTCACATTGCTTGTCCGGCGCAAAATCCGGACGCCCAGGCCCACTGAAAGTTAAAGCCGCCGAGTTGGCCGGTGACGTCAACTACTTCTCCGATGAAAAAAAGGCCGGGCACTTTTCGGGACTCCATGGTCTTGGCCGAGAGCTCGTCTGTGTCGACGCCGCCTGCGGTGACCTCCGCCTTTCCGTAGCCCTCGGTCCCTTCCGGTTTCACTTCCCACGCATGCAACTGGCGATCGGCGTCCGCCAAGGCGCGATCGGAGTTGCCGGCCAAAGGGTAGGTTTCGAGCCAACGATCCGCGAACCGGCGAGGCAGAACCTCTCTCAGCAGCGCTTTCCAACTGGACTCGTCGCGAGGTCCGCGCGCTCGCAAATCGGCGGCGAGATCGCGGCCGGGCGCAAGATCGAGATGGATCGGCCTCTTGCCGTCCCAATAGGATGAGATCTGGAGAATCGCAGGCCCGCTGAGGCCGTGATGAGTGAAAAGCATATTCTCGCGGAAGATCTGCTTCGTGCTGCGAGTGGATGCAATCACTTCGGTGGAGACTCCGGCCAGATCGCACCAGCGCTTGCGGTCCCGTTCGCTGAATACGAGCGAAACCAGGGCGGCCCGCGGAGGCACGATCTTCAGACCGAATTGCCGAGCCAGTTTGTAGCCAAACTCGGTGGCGCCGATTTTCGCAATTGACAAGCCTCCGGTTGCGACCACCAAGCGGGGTGCAACGAAACTGGCATCCTCGGCTTGCACCGTGAACATGCCGTCCGCAAGCTCCTCGTTCTTGCGCACCTCACTCACTTTCGTGTTGAGCCGGATTTCTACTCCGGCGTCACGGCATTCCTGCTCCAACATCGCGGTGATATCGCTGGCCGCTCGATCGCAGAACAACTGGCCGAGTTTTTTCTCGTGGTAGGGGATACGATGCTGTTCGACCAGGGTTATGAAGGCGGACGGAGTGTAACGGGCGAGCGCGGATTTGGCGAAATGTGGATTCGCGGAAATGAAATTCTCGGGGGCGGTGTGAAGGTTGGTGAAGTTACAGCGGCCCCCGCCGGAGATCAAGATCCTCTTGCCGATGCGATCTGCGCGTTCGAGCAGCAGGACGCGCCGCCTGCGCTTGCCGCCTTCGATGGCACACATCAGGCCGGCAGCGCCCGCTCCGAGAATGATGACGTCGTATTTCTGATTCACTCAGGAATGAGATTAGACCATATTCACGTGTGGAAGCGGGGCTATGCCCCGCTTGGACGGGGCATAGCCCCGTCCCCACACCAATGCACTAAGGAATCGGATTCCCCCACTTTTCGGCAAACACGGTGCGTTGCATGGCGAAGCGTCCGGCGAAGAGTTTGTCTTCTCCTTTGCGATGGCCAATGGCAAGGAGCGCGACCACCCGCACGTGGGCCGGGATGCCGAGCGCCGCTTTCACCTGGTCTTCGTAAAAGCCTTCCATGGGCGCGGTGTCGTAGCCAAGCACTTCTGCCATCCACATCATGGTGGTGAAGGCGATCATGGTTTGCCGGTTGGCCCACACCGCGAAATCGGGCGCCAATCCACCGGCGGCGCCGGGAGCAGAGTCGAAGAGACTGGAAATGTTCTTGCGCGTGCTGGCGTAGCGAGCCTCGTCGCCGTAACCGTTGTGCTGCGCAAGACGAATGACTTCGTCGAGATCGCCACGGCGCCAGCCTTCCAGATCGGCGCACGCCACGATCACCACCGGGGCCTCTTCTACCTTGGGCTGCTTCATGGCTGCCTGTCGCAAGCGCGCGCGTTGCTCCGCGTCGCGCACTACCACGAATCGCCAGGGCTGAAGATTGTAGGCGCTGGGCGCGGAGAGTCCCGCGTCAAGAATCTTCTTGAGGTCATTCTCCGGCACCGGGTCAGGCAAAAAGCTGGGCGTGGCCCGGCGATCCTTGGTTGCTTGGGAGAGCGTCTTCTCTGGGCTGGAGCCGGATGGCTGCGTCATGTTGTTCGAACCTCAGCCCGCCGCCGTAAATTTCTCACGCAGCCCTTTTTTTTCCAACCGTGGAATGACCTCGTCGCGAAAATAGGGAAACTCTTTCACGTAGTCCACAAAACTCAGAGTCGTCCCCGCGAAGCCGGAGGCCGTAATCTTCTCCATCTCTTTCGCGATGGTGTCAGGGTCGCCGACCAGCGGATAGGTACCGTGTCCGGCAGCGAAGCGGTCGCGCAGCATTTGCAGCGCCTCTGCCGGAAACGATTGCGCGTGCATGCCCTGCAGGCGCATCAGGTTGTCGACCGCGCCCCAGTCGGCGTGGTCATGCGCATAATAACGGTAATAGTCTTCGGCTTCTTTTTTTGTCGGACGGCAAACCACGTGACATAGGGTGAAGACGCCGGTGTTCCGACCCAACTTGGTCGCAGTTGCCTTGATGGCATCCACTTCGGCTTTTGATTTCTCGAGATCGACTGAGATCGCGAACAGGAAGTCTGCGTTGCGCGCGGCAAATTCGCGGCCCTCACCCGATCCGGCCGCGTTCATGATGGGAGGAATGCCGTCATAGGGACGGGGAAATCCGTAAACGCCTTTCAGGTGGTAAAACTTGCCGTTCCAATCGGACGGACCATTGTGGTTCCAGATGGTCTTGACCACATCGAACCATTCTTGCGCGAGCGCGTAGCGGTCGCTGTGCTTCTCCGGCAGATCAATGCCGAAGGCGTCGTACTCGGGCTTGTTCCACCCGGCCACGATGTTGAGACCGAGACGGCCGTGGCCGAGCTGGTCAGCGGTGGCGAGTTGCTTGGCTGCGACCACGGGATGAATGAACGCCGTATGGACGGTGGCGAATACATTGATCCGTTTTGTGTTTGCGAGCAGACCGGTGGCCCAGGTGAGCGTCTCCAGCACGCTGCCGTGAAAATCAGTTTCACCGCCGTAACCGATCCAGCGCGCGATGGGCAGCAGAAATTCAATGCCCGCTTCGTCGGCAAGTTTTGCCAGTTGGATGTTGTTGTCCCAGGAATTCACCCAGCGTTCGGGAACTTTCGTGACCGCCATGCCACCCGAGCAGTTCGGAGAGAAGAAGCCCAACTTCAATTTGTTGTTGTTCAGAATAGGAGACTGTTTTCGGCCCATGAAACCTCTAGCAACCCAGTTGCAGGATTTGCGAAATTGGTAACTGCGCATTATGCCTGAAAATCCGAATTGTTCAAATGTCGTGGACGATGGGCAGTGTCCCAAATTCATCTGTAAGCAGAGAACTCCGGGTTGTTCACAAACCAAAACCTCACCACGGAGGCACAGAGGCACAGAGAAGACCTTCAAATCTGTTAGACCCAAGGTTTTCCCATCCTTTGGTTTCCTCCGTGCCTCCGTGTCTCCGTGGTAGTTGTGTTCGGGGATTGGGGCTTGCCGCCTTACTGATTGGCATGCATCGGATGTGCGCTCAACGATCCCAGGAAGGTGACAATCTGCCAGCGCTGTGGTTCCGGTAGCTTTGACCATACTGGCATGCCTTGGCGGACAACTCCATTGGTCAGGATCCAGAACAGCGTGCCTGGCGTCGCCTGCTGCACTTCTTCCCGCAATAGACTCGGGGCTTTCCTCGTGCCCTCCGCTTTTTTTCCGTGACATTCGGCGCAGTGTTGTTCAAACAGTTTTCTTCCCACAGCCACGGCCTGCGGATTGCCTTCGAAAGGATTCTTCCTTTCTCGGGCTTCCTCGGGAACCCCTGCAAGGGCGGCGTAGGTTGATTGCTTGATCTCACCTGCACTCGCGTTCTTTCTCTGCGCCAGCGCCCACGAACTCATGAAGATGGCCATCACAAATACAATCATGCCGACACTTTCGAGACCGACGCGTCTGAGTAGGCAAAACAGGTCGAGCGGCGCTCTCATGGCCGACCCCCGAACCATCCCCGGACCATCTCGCCAAAGCCGGAAAATTCCCGCGAAACTCCCCAACGCAACAAGAGGCGATGGCTGTTGTCATTTAGGCCGAAACCGCTCGAAAGACGGAAACTCCAGTCTGACGGCAGATTCCACGCGAGCACGGGTGCGAGGTAGTGAGACGTTTCATGCAGTCCGGGACTCTGGGTGTCGCCCAGGCCTCCGTACATTTCCACTCCAGCAACAAAATTCTCCAGACAGAAATTACAGCGGTTGGGTGAAGCGTTGAGCGTCAGCGGACGGCTTGCGCCGATAGCATATCCGAATTCCCAAGGCTCGCTCGGCAACAGGTTCTTGGTAACCAGGGGATTCACGGCCACATTCCAGCCTTTGAACGTACTGGATAGCAGAAGCTTAAGCTCCAATTCGTGTTTGTGCTCCTTGCGCGATGTAGCATTCGATTCGGCGAAGTCGGACTCCACGTCGTGACCTTCGATCTCCTTCAAAATCTTGTCTGCCCCGCTGATCTGCTCGTACTCGACGTAGAACACGGGATTGACCACGTGCTCGCGTTGCAGCAGGCGAAACCGGTTTTCCAATCGAAATCCCGTGAACACCGTACTGTCATGGAAAGTCGTCTGCCCGTCCAGATACAACTCGGTTGTCCACCACGCGGTGACGCCATACTCAAGCTCTGTCCAGAAGGCATGGGAGTCGTTGCCGCCGCGCTGCGTGCCAAAGGTCGAAAAGTATTCCACCTCCAGGCTGCCAGGTTCTTCGAGGTAATGGTCATAGGTCACGATGTAGGGACTCTCCTGCGCCAGAGCCCGGGAGGATCCGCAATAAAGCACAGAGAAAATCACGGCAATAAGAATGAGGCCGGGAAGGTTCAGCCGGACAAGGTTAGTAATCGAGCGTACGACCATCGTCTCTCCTATTCGGAATAGTTCTTGTTGCGACTGAGTCGCAACAAATATTACAATTTCAGGGTAGAGTGCGCCTTCACGCAGTGTCAATGTGCGCGCTAAGAATTCGTCGCATCCTCTTTGCGATCAGTTGCGACTGGAGATTGGAGACCACGAATGCCGCTTCCACAAACCGAGATTCCCGGGCGTTTGCAGATGCAACTTGCCGAACGTGGGATTCGCATGACGGGTCCGCGCCGGGCGATTCTCAGCGTGATTGAAACCGCGAACAAACATCTGGATGCCAGCCAGATCCTGCGCAGGGCACGGACGGTGGACGCTTCGGTGGATCGCAGCACGGTTTACCGGACGCTCGAACTGCTGAAGCGGCAAGGCTTGATCGATGAGCTTGACCTGATGCATCTGAAAGGTGAAGGCCATTACTACGAGCGCAAGTTGGGTCCGGATCATATTCACATGGCGTGTCTGCGGTGCGGGAAGATCACCGAATTTGTCAGCAAAACTTTTGACTCCCTAAAGAAGCAACTGGAGCGAGATTGCCGCTTCCACATTCTGGTCGCGCGGCTTGAAGTCGGCGGATACTGTTCCGCTTGCCGGCACTAGTTTCGGGCTTGTGCCACGCGCATTTCCGCCATAGCATCTTGGCAGTGACGAAACCATCTTCCGAAGTACGCTCGCGAATTGACGACTTTCTGTCAGCCTGCGACTTCCGCGCTGCCTACCAAATCCGCATCCACGCATCGCCATCGGTGGTGTATGAAAGCCTTCTGCACGCGGACTTCAGTGAGCTGGCGGTAATGCGTGTCCTGATGGCACTGAGGACCGGGAAACGATTGCCGCGCAATCGTGCGCCTGGCAACCTGCGGCAGCGGCTCCAGGGAACAGGCTTCGTCATCCTGGACGAATCTCCAGAGGACGAGATTGTGATCGGAGTCGCGGGACGTTTCTGGCGACCAGAAGGCGGGCGTTGTATGGATCTCACGGCGTCCAACTTCGAGGAGTTTTCGCGTCCGGGATTCGCGAAGGCGGCATGGAATTTCAGACTACCTGGGGAATTATCAGAGACCGGGATTACGGTTCTCTCCACCGAGACGAGGATCCAGTGTTTCGGCCGAGCAGCGCGGTGGAAGTTCGGTGCTTATTGGTCGCTGGTAGGACCGTTTTCGGGGCTGATCCGGTTGGCAATGCTGAAGCAGGTGAAGGCGAAAGCAGAAGCACAGACCTGAAGCGTTCAGGAAAAACCAACGCAAACAAAAGAGGACGCGTCTGGCGACGCGTCCTCTTCCTTACTAAAGCCGGTGTAGGTGGCCCGGAGGTTATTCGCCGCCCCCGACTCTGGCAGCAGGTGCCTGGGCGGCAGGATGGGAAGCGGTGTTGCGCAGGAGTTGCTCGCGGTTTTGCCGCAGGTCAACTCCCGAGCGCTGAGTGGGATAAGGGCGGTCTCCCATTAGACCTTCCCAGATCACGCGATTGAATTTGTCGGGATCGACGCGGTCTTCCTGGCTGAAGTCGAAGCCCTTGGTCTTCGCTTCCCAGTAGGCAGCGTCGTGCGTGGGATGTGGCAGGCTGGCCTGATCGACCTTGTCCTTGTTGAGCAGCGGGAGTTGTGTAGTGAACAGGATCTGCGCCGGAAACGCGGAGTAGGTCCAGCTCGATTGCGTGGTGTCGAAGGCGTCGGTCATTGGCGGAAGGCCGGCGTCATGAACGCCTAGATTTTCGAGGCCGAGAACTTCC
The DNA here is from genome assembly GCA_020073525.1 of Terriglobia bacterium. Taxonomy (GTDB): domain Bacteria; phylum Acidobacteriota; class Terriglobia; order Terriglobales; family Acidobacteriaceae; genus Acidiflorens. The sequence goes on along the minus strand of JAIQFA010000054.1, from coordinate 27,244 downwards.
TCGATCGTCCGCAGAATACTCGGCGTCGCGTAGTGAGTGGAAATCACGGCACCGTGCTTCACGTACGGTCCCACGAGGTAGAAGTTGCTGCGGTTGGCGCTGACGTGATCGGCGCCGTCCTGCGGATCGTCTTCGACCACGAAAATCAGGGTGTTGTTGGCGTTGGGGCTGTGGGCAATCTTGTCGACGAGCAGACCCACCGCGTAGTCGTTGTCGGCCATCTGGAGTTCGGGAGTGTTCACGCCATCAATGGCCGTTCCGAAGCTGCCGAAGTGGTCATGGGAGAAGCGGACTAAAGAGAGAGCAGGCACGGTATTGGCCTTGACCTGCTTATCGAATTCGCGAGCCCACTCCTTGTAGCGGAAGAAATCCGGGAAGGAGTTGTCGTAGCCGCGGAAGCAGAGGTCGGTGATTTTGATCAACGACGGATGCGCCGGGAAAGCTACCTGCGTCTTAGGTTTGGTGGAGCAAGGATCGGTGATGTTCACGTCAATCTGGAAACCCCGTCCCAGGTCGAGGAAGAACCCGTAGTTGCGAACCTTCAGATGCGCGCGAAGAGCGGCATCCCAGATGTAGCCCAGGCCTTCTTGACCTTTCGGACCGTCGGCGGCCACTTCGTTGTGAACACCCGGCAGCAGGTTGGGATCTTGGGGATAGGCCGGTTGCCACGCCGTACGCTCGGCCACCGTGCCCAGTCCGACGTTCACGTTGCGAGCGGTGCCTTCGCTGTCGTAATTTGAGCCGCCCTTTCCGTAATTGATTTCCTGGCTCTTCTCTTCGAGATCCAGGGCGCGACCGGCGGTTGACCACTGCCAGCCGTCCATGCTGCCGTTGCCGGTGTCGTAGAAATTATCGAAATCCACGAAGTTGGTGGCGAGTACGTGGAAGTTCGGAGTGACGGGCTGTGGGAATTGGGTGAGCGTGGGATCGCCGTTGCCAACCGGCAGATCGCCGAGGATCTGATCGTAGGTGCGATTTTCCTTCACGATGTAAATGACATGCTTGATGGTCTGGCGCAGGAACTGCATGGTGGCGATGTCCTGCTGAGTCAATTGCAGGTTGAAGCCGTTGTTCTCAGCGACCAGGCCGGTTAACTGCGAGAGATTGATCGCGTTCGGCACCGGCAAGACCAGGAATCCGGCTTGCATATTTCCCCACGCGTACTCGTTGCCCGAGCCATTCTGAGCCTGGGGATTCTGACAAGCCGAACCATAGTTGCCGCCGGCTTGAATAAGGCGGCAGTTCAGTGGGTTCGGGCCAGTGTTGCTTTTGCCGTTCACGACATAAAGAGTGGATCCGTCAGGACTCACGTTGGAGGAGTTGGGCTGCCAGCCGGTGGGGATCAATCCGACAACTGCGGGCTGCTTCTTCGTGAGGTCAACCACCGCCACGTCGTTGGTGCCGCCGTTGGTGACATAAGCGGTCTTCTCATCAGGCGACAGGCTCACGCTATTGGGATTGCTGCCCTTAGGAATGATATTTCCCTTGCCGAGAACTCCGATCGGAGCGCTCGAATTGACTTGCGCGACGACCTTGTTCGACGCGGTGTCGATGATAACCAGGGCGTCGGCGTTGTTCGCGGCCACGAACAACTCGCTCTGAGCCTTGTTGAGAATCAGTTTGTTTGGATTTCCCTTCACCGGAATCCTATTCGTCAAGGTGAGGACGCCCGAGGCCAGGTTGAGAACATCGATTTCACGATCGCGCGCGCTGGAAACGTAAACCGTGTTGTTTCCCTTTACTACGATTCCGAAGGGAAATTCGCCGCCCGCAACGCCGGATTGCGCCGGATCAATGATGCCCGGCCGCAGATCGTACTCCGCAAGAATCACGTTGTGTACCACATCAACCGCAGTGACAGAATCCGTTTCCCAGTTGGCCACAACCACGATGCTGCCATCGCTGGTAATTCCAACACCAGCGGCGGTCGGACCGACCGAGGTTTCCTTGTTCATAACATCGCCCGCATGGGCCAGCGAGAGTGGAGTGCCGGCTTCGGCCCACTGGCCATTGCTGAAGGCGAAAGTGTGGAGGTTATCGTCGGGTCCGCCGGCCACGTAGAACTTCGTTCCATCCGGGCCCCAGACCAGGCCGCCGAAGGCTCGCGGGACGAACAGGACCTGATTCTGCACCGGCACGCTGGGGTTGGAAATATCGAACACGAACACGTATTCGCTGGAATCCTGAGGCTGCACTTTGCCATTGGCATCTCGGAGCTTATTGAAGCCGCTGGTAAGGATGAGCAGTGTCTTGCCATCAGGGCTGATCGCGGTAGTTTTAGCGCCGTCGACGGCGCGGTTCGGATAATCGGGCAGATTCACGAGAAGCGGTTGAAAAACGGATCCGGGTGCCGCATCCGGCGTGATGGTCGCGCCGGTGGGCAGAACGACGAGCTGCGACGCCGCAAAAGCGGCACTAGCGCCAGCCATGCTGAACGCAGCCAAGATGGCCGCGAAGCTGGCTCCGCGAAGCAAATCCTTGAATTGCATACGATTCCTCCAGAAATGGGTTGTGCGAGGGCCCCAGCGACAAAAGGACTAACAACGATCGACGGTAGTGGGTTGAAGCGAATATAGTCGCCGAATATTTACCGCAAGTTACGGGCTGGTAAAAAAATATCCACCGGTAACAGAGAAGGAAACTGTTCAATTCGAATCAGCCGTTTTGGGACTAGCCAACGGAGATAGTTGGTGAGTATCTGGGAAGAAAAAACCAAACTCGGCGGTCGGTGTGGAGGAGATTTGGTAGCGCTACCGGGAATCGAACCCGGGTTTGAAGATTGAGAATCTTCCGTCCTAACCCCTAGACGATAGCGCCCCTCGGGGGGATGAATCGAACTGTGATTATAACAAAATCTTGCTCGGTCTCCCTGGGCCTGGGACTTGGTGAGGCCGATCTTCAATTGGAGAGGTGGCGTAAAGCTTTCGTGATCCTGGAGTTGCAATTTTGGCGCTGCTGAATAATCAGCCGATGGGTTTTTATCATCCTTCGACTCTTGTAAAGGATGCACAGCGGCATGGATTGAAAGTGCTGCCGATGGATGTGACGCGGTCGGATTGGAAGTGCACGCTGGAGCCGTCAGCCATCAGCCGTCAGTTCGTCTTGGGCTGAAATATGCTCGCGGGCTGCGCGAGCCCGCTGGGCAGGCTTTGGTTCGGGAGCGCAGCTTGGCGCCATTTGCTTCGGTGCAGGATCTGGCTCGCCGCGTGCCCGAGTTGCGCAAGGATGAGTTGACTACGCTGGCGGAAATTGGGGCGTTGAATGAAATTGGAATTCCACCACCGAGGCACGGAGACACGGAGGAAGAACAATCAGGGGCTTCCGATTCATCGTGGACTTGTTTGTTCGGTGAGTCTTCGCTCCGCGGCAATTCCACTAGAAAGGTTTCCTCCGTGCCTCCGTGGTGAAAAGGTGTTTAATCGCCGCGATGCGCTTTGGCAGGTGGAACGGGCAGTGCGATGGGCGGGGCCGTTGCTGGATGAGTTGCCGGAGATGGATGGGGAGTCTCCGCTCGCGGCCATGACACACGAAGAGCGGTTAGTGGCGGATTTTCGCGCTACCGGGCTGACGGTTGGTCCTCATCCTATGCAGTACCGTCGGGCAGAGATGAAGAGGATGGGGATTTATCGCGCTTCCGATCTGGCATATCTGCCAAATGGGCGCCGATTGCGAATCGGCGGATGCGTGATTGCCCGGCAGCGTCCGGGGACGGCCAAGGGAATGATGTTCATGAGCCTGGAAGATGAAACAGGGATTGCCAACGCGATCTTTACCCCCGATCTGTTGCAGAAGAATCGCGTTTTATTGATTTCCGAACGCTTTCTGATGGTCGAGGGAATTTTGCAGAATCAGGACAACGTGATCCACGTTCGGGCGGAAAAAGTTTCGCCGCTTCGGGTGACGCGGGCGGAGACGGTATCGCATGATTTTCATTGACGTCGCCCAGCCCCTAAAGGGGATGATCTCGAAGACTCTTCGGCATCGCTAAAACGATGCCCTGATACGAAACCGGCGGCACTTCAAAGTTGCGGTGTTGCGGAAACTTGAGGCGAGGCCGAGCTGCGCTCGGCATGGACGGGCGAGGCGCCCATCCCTACACGAGCCAACCTCAGGCCGTCGAGAGCTTCCGGGCAATGTGGCGCTGGGAGCGGCCCTCGGCCAAACTATAGAGTTCTTCCGCCAGGTTCTTGGCGTGATCGCCGATGCGCTCCAGTGCCTGGGCGCACAGGAGGATGTCGAAATTCTTCTGGCCAGTCGGACTGTTCGGCTCGGCCAAATGTCTGTGAAACAAGGAATGGCACAAGCGGTCCACTTCCGGATCGGATTGCAGAACGCTCTGCGCGTGTGACAGGTCGCGCTTGAGGAATCCCTGATGCACCTGTTCCAACATCTCGCGGAGCAGCGAGGCCATCTCCACGAGTTGGCGGGAGTCCGCTGCGGGTAGCTTTTCGCGGCGTGACTGCAGTTGCATGACCGCACTGTAGGCGAGGTCGCCGATGCGTTCGAGGTCGGTGATGAACTTCAGACATGCCAGCAACTCACGCGCCTTGGCTTCCCCTACGCGAGTAATGGCTTCGGGCAGTTGGTCGTCAATCTTGCGCTCAATTTGGTCGAGTTCTTTCTCGCAGTCCTTGATCGCGAGAAATGCCAGGCGCGAGCCATCCGCAAGAAAGTCCCTGACATTGAAGACTGCGTCGCGCGCGATGAGGCAGCCCCGGACGACGAGAGACGTCAATTCATCCTGGGCCAAATCTTCATCGCGGGTCTGAGCCGGTCGAGCTTCCGTTGCTCGAGATCGCGCCGAAGGAGAACGGCGCTTCGGGCGTGATGGGGATAGCGGTTTTCGAGGCATCGGCACCACTGACTACCACGAAGCTAGCATAGAACCGGAATGTGAAAGGAATGTAAATCCAGAGGCGCGGTAGTGGATGAATTTCAGCCACCACCAGAGACGCTGCCCGCGAGAACCTGCCGAGCTTCACTCGGCCTGGACGGGCGAGGCGCCCGTCCCCACACAAACCCGTCACCACAGGAGTCGCTTCACTTTTTTTCCAATGCTGCGACTTGGTCGTCGACGCGCTTGGCGTCTTGCTCCTTGCCGAGTCCGCGGTAGGCTCGCGCTAGCAAGCGCAGAGCTGCAGAATGTTTTGGATTCGACTTGGCGAACGCTTGGAGATCGGGCAAAGCCCCGGCAAAATCCGATTGCTGAATTTGCGCTTCGGCCAGTCCCAGACGGCCTTCGCTGTTGTCGGAATCTACCAGCAGCGCGGCCTCGAACTGGTCAGCCGCGTTCTTGGCGTCTTTCAGTTGCAGGTAAACGTGGCCGAGCATGAGCCGAGCGGGCATTTGGCTGGGCGCCAGCTTCAGGCTCGATTCGAGAGCGTCCCGCGCCACCGGCCAATCGCCGGACTTCTCTGCCGCTTGGCCCAATTCGAACGCGGCAGTGGAATCGTCGGGACGCAAATCGCACGCCCGCTTCAAGTGGACGGCCGCTTTGGCAAAATCTCCGGCAGCGAGTTCAAGCTCGCCGAGTTGGCGGAGCGTGGTCGGCGACGCCGGGTCGAGCTGCAGAGCTTTTTCCAAAAACTGGCGCGCGTCACTCGATCGATTGTCGTCACCGGCCAGCATCGCGTCGTGCAGCAGGTTCTGCACTTCGATTTTGTCCTTGGGATCGGGCAGAGTCTCTCCAGGCTTGGCGGGATTGCTCTGCGGCGGGAGCTTCGCCTTCCACTTCGCCATTTCGGCTTGCATGCTCGGCAGCTTGGAGGCGTCGGACGCATAGAGATTCTGTAGCTCCTTCGGGTCCACCTGCAGGTCGTAGAGTTCGGGCCGGGGAGCTTCGATCAGCTTGGTGTTGTCGTTGCGCAAGGCGCGCAGCGGAGCCCAACCCCAGCGAAGCGGATAGTCAGTCTCGCCGAAGAGGGCACGATTGGCGGACTGTTTCTCGCTGACGAGAGGCAACAGCGACTCCCCGTTCAGCTCTGCTGGGGCGGCTACGCCTGTCGCCGAAAGAATTGTGGGAAGGATATCGGTGGTTCGCACCTGGGCATCAATTACAGTGCCGTGATGGGTAGCGGCCGGCTCCTTCAGGATGAGAGGCACGTGCAGCGTCGAGTCGTAAAGAAAGAGGCCGTGAGTTTCTTCCCCGTGTTCACCCAAGCCCTCGCCGTGATCGCCGGTGACGATGATGATGGCATTGTCGTAGGCGCCGGCCTTTTTCAGGTAGGCAATCCAGTGAGCGACCGCGGAATCGGTGTAGGCAATTTCGCCGTCGTAGAGATGGTCTTTGTACTTCTCCGAGAATGGCGACGGCGGCTCGTAGGGGTCGTGCGGATCGTACATGTGCACCCAGACGAAGTGCGGTCCGGTGCGGTGTTTGTCAAACCATGCCTCGGCGTGCTCGACGACTTCCATACCGCGGCGCTCGACTCGTCCCCAGCGCTCCTTATTCTTGCCTTCGGCGTCTTTGCTGTCCGTCTTCGGAAAATTGTCGTAGAAATCAAAGCCGCGATCGAGGCCGGGAGCGAGCGTGTTGCTGTCGAGAATTACGGCTCCGATGAAAGCTGCAGTCTGGTAGCCCTGTTTCTTCAAGAGTTCAGCGGCGGTCACATGTTGCGGCGCGAGGGGAATGGCAAAGTCGGTGACGCCGTGCACGCTGGGCAGGAGGCCGGTCAGGATCGTAATGTGCGATGTGTTCGTGATTGGGCTGTGGGTGAAGGCCTCGGTGAAGCGGACACCGTCGGCGGCGAGCGCGTCGAGTGCGGGGGTTTCGACCTGCTTGTATCCGTAGCAGCCGACGTGGTCGGAGCGCAGCGTGTCGAGGGTGATGAGGTACACGTCGGGGAGAGAGCTTCGTGGGGCGGTGGTCTGAGGGGAGGCCGTGCTTCCAAGCAGGGCGATCCCAACGAGTATTTGGACGAAGATGATCCCTAGACGAGTGGCCAGCCATTGCATAGGTGCCCAGCCTATCACAGTCTTTGGGCGGCGTTGAGCCTGTGCCGAACGCGCCTTGCATGCGGCAACATGCGATAAACTGAACTCACCAATGGTGTCCATTTTTCGCCGCCTGAATTTCATCCTGATCGTCCTCGCCTCGTTTTCTGCAGCGGCGCAAATGCCCGCAAAGCCGGCGCTGAATGTGGTTCTGATCACGATTGATACGCTGCGCGCCGACCATCTTGGCTGCTATGGATACAAGCAGATCAAGACGCCGAACATCGACGGCCTGGCTGCGGAGGGAGCGCGGTTTGAGCGCGCCTTCGCGGTGGTCCCCGTAACCCTGCCCTCGCACAGTTCGATGCTGACGGGGACCTATCCGATGTTGAGCGGCATGCACGATTTCAGCGGCAATAAGCTCAGCCCGCTTGAGCCCACGATGGCGTCCGTTCTCAAGCAGGCCGGGTACCAGACGGGAGCGGTGATCGCCGCGGCGGTTCTCGACTCGCGATTTGGATTGAATCAGGGCTTCGATTTTTATTACGACCACTTTGAATTCAGCCGCCTGGATGAGGCGAACCTCGACCAAATGGAGCGCCCTGGCAACGCCGTGGCCGATGTGGCGTTGGATTGGCTGGCGAAGAATTCGCAAAAGAAGTTTTTTCTTTGGATGCATCTCTACGACCCGCATTTTCCTTATCATCCACCCGAGCCTTACAGCAAGGAATATGCGGCGCAGCCCTACGATGGCGAGATCGCTTTTGCGGATGAACAGGTCGGGCGGCTGATCCGGTTTTTGAAAGAGAAAGGAATTTATAAGAACACGGTGATCGTGTTGTGCGGCGATCATGGCGAGAGCCTGGGGGAGCACGGCGAAAAAACCCACGGATTCTTTATCTACAATGCGACGATGCACGTGCCGCTGATCATCCGGCTGCCGGAGCAGGCGGCGGCACGCACGGTTGCCGACCCGGTTTCGCTCGTCGACCTGATGCCCACAGTGCTCGGCGCTGTCGGGGCGGAGATTCCTTCACAGGTACAAGGACGCAGTCTCCTTCCCGAACTTCGCGGAGACTCAAACGAAAAGGCTCGCTATGTTCAATCGGACCGCGACCGCATTCTCTATGGAGAGACTTTTCTGCCGCGAATTCACTTCAACTGGAGCGAATTGCGCGGCTCGGAGAACACGAAATACCACTTTATTGATGCACCCAAGCCTGAGCTCTACGATCTGGCGAAGGATCCAGGCGAAGTTCATAACCTGTTCGCCGAAAAGAAAGCGGTAGCCGAGGAGATGCGGGCAAAGCTGGCCGGTATGATCCGCAAGTACAGCGCGGGCAAGGAAATGGCCGAAAAAACCGGGCTGGATCCGGCGTTGATGGAGCGGCTGAAGGCTCTGGGGTACGCAGGGTTTTCCGGCGGCAGCGATCCGACTATCAGTAGCCGCGACTTGCCGGATCCGAAAGACCGCGTGGCCACCTATGAACTGATCTCTGATGCCATGGCCGATTCTCAGCACGGGCGCTTTCAAGAGTCGCTCGACAATCTGAAGAAAGTAGTCGCAGTCGAGCCCAACTCGGTTCCGGCGCACTATCTGCAGGGACTGGATTACTATCGCCTCAAGATGTATCCCCAGGCGATCGACGAACTGCAAAAGACCGTTCAGCTCAGTCCTGACTACGCGCTGGCCTTCTTTAATCTCGGCATGGCGCAGGCTCACGCTGGGCAAATGGATGCGGCGATCGCGACGTTGCAGCGGACCCTGCAACTGGATGCCACCAACTTCGAGGCCGCCTACAATCTGGGAGTGGCGTTCTTACAGAAGCAGCAACTGGCGCCGGCGGCTGCGGCGTTCCGGCAGTCGGTTACGATTGATCCGGAGCTAGCGCGTGGACATCGCGCTCTCGGCGAGACCCTGCTGTATCAGGACAAGCTTGACGAAGCCGTTGCGGAGTTACACCGCGCTGTGGAGTTGGCGCCGCAAGAGTCCATCATGCATGAGTCATTAGCCAAGGCCCTGGCCGCCAAGGGACTCACGGCGGAGGCAGACGAGGAGACGCGGCGCGCGCAGCGACTGGCGCCGCAATAGACGCATGTTTCAGCGCTTCTCATGCTGTTTGCCGGCCCTCGCATTCGGGATCGTGATCCAGATAGCCGCCGGGTGCGTGGCGTTCGCGCAAGTCGGCGCGAGCCAGCCAGCGCAGACGAAACCGCAGCCGCGATCCGGCGTTACGAAACCCAGCGTCATATTGATCACCATCGATACTCTGCGCGCCGATCGCGTGGGATGCTACGGAGCGCAGACGGTCAAGACTCCAACTCTCGATGCATTGGCTCACGACGGCGTTGTGTTCGAGCGAGCGATCTCGCAGGTTCCATTGACCTGGCCTTCGCACGCAGTCATCCTGACGGGCACCTACCCTTTCCAGAACGGGGTGCAGGATTTCACCGGCCAGCCGCTGGGGCAACAATTCCGCTCCGTGTCGCAGTCCTTCCAGAAGGCAGGCTACGCCACCGGAGCCGTGGTCAGCGCCTTTGTTCTCGACCGGAGCTGGGGACTGGCGCGCGGCTTCGATTTTTACGACGATGCATTTTCGGCGGAGACCTTCGAGAAGAAGGATGCCGGACTGGTGGATCGCCGCGCTGGGGAAAGCGTAGCGCATGCCATCGCCTGGTTGAAGAAAACTCCGCGGCGGCCGTTTTTTCTCTGGCTGCATCTTTACGATCCGCACAGTCCGTACGACCCTCCGGAACCTTATCGGACGGAGTACAAAGGGCACCTCTACGATGGCGAGATTGCATACGCGGATCACGAACTCGGAACCCTGATGGCCTGGCTGAAACAGAACCACCTTTATGATTCTTCGCTGGTCGTCACACTCAGCGATCATGGCGAGTCTCTGGGGGAGCACGGCGAAGACGAGCACGGATTCTTCGTCTACAACGCCACCGTGCACGTTCCGCTGATCGTGAAACCGCCCGCCGGAAGCGGCATTGCGGCTGGCAGGCGGCGCGATCCCGTAGAGACCGCGGCCGTGGCTCCGACGCTTCTGCAACTGGCGGGCGTGAACGATGCGAGTGACTCGATACGCGCGCAGTTCCAGTCGCGTGCGTTGTTCGACACGAAGCAGGCGGGGAGTACGCCGGCAAAGGATCCGGCCTACAGCGAAACCTTCTATCCCTTCAGTTCTTTTGGCTGGAGTCCGTTGCATGCGCTGGAGAGCGAGCGTTTTCACTTCATCGAATCGCCCAAGCCAGAGTTGTACGATCTCGAAACCGATCCTGGAGAAGCTCACAACATTGCCGCCCAGCAACCCGCCACTGTGGCAGTGCTCCGGGAAAAGATGCAAGCACTGCTGGCGCACAATCCCTTTGCACGCCAGGATGCGGGCGCTGGAAACCTGAGTCCCGACGCACAAGAAAAATTGCGAGCCTTGGGCTACTTCGGATTTCGTGCTGCAGTTTCTCCCGACGCGCTCAAGCAAGGGCTCGCCGATCCGAAGGACAAGCTGTGGGAATTTAATTCCATCCTGAAGGCGCAAGACGCTTTTCAGCGCCAGGATGACGATCAGGCAGAGGCGCTTCTCGTCGAAGTCCAGCAGAAGGACCCCCAAATCTACGTCATACCTTTCCTTCTAGGCGAGTCCGCCTTGCGGCGGCAGAACTGGGAGGCGGCGGCCACACAACTGCAGCGCTGCCTGAACTTAAATCCCAACTTCGACAATGCCATGACCGGACTCGCGCGAGCGCAGGCGAAACTTGGTCGGGTGGACGAGGCAAAGAAATGGTTCAGCAAGGCCTTGGAGAGTAATCCGCAGAACTATAGGGCCTGGTATCAAAGCGGCTTGCTGGAGGCCGGGAGCAACCCGACCGCCGCGCAGGCCGCATATGAGAAGACCATTGCCATACAGCCCAATTTTTCCGCTGGCCAGCGCGAATTGGGGATGCTTTTGTTTCAGCAGAAAAACTTCGGCGCCGCAGTGCCGCACCTGGAAAAGGCGATCGGACTCGGGCTGGAAGATGCGCGGCTGCACAACTTCCTCGGCATTTGCTACAACCGCACGAATCGGACTTCAAAGGCAGTCCGCGAATTTCAGCGTGCGATCGAGCTTGATCCGAACCTGGCCGAGGCTCACCTCAACCTGGCCTTCGCGCGTCAGCTCTTGCATCAAACGAAAGCTGCGCACGAGGAATACGCGACAGCCTGCAGGCTGGACGCCGCGTTCTGTAAGTTCGTGCCTGCGAACTGAGTTACGCAGAGACTCACTTGTTCTCACCACGAACGCTGATGCACGCCGCGAAACTGCGGAGCTCCGCTCCGCTGGGCGGACGAAGGCGTCCGCCCCTACGCGAGCATATCCATTTCACTGCTTGATATTCATTCGCAAACGCTGAGCTTCGGCGCGTTCCCGCGTCTCATCGGCCTGCTGTCCCAGTTGGGCGTAGGCGTCGGCGAGAAAGCGGTGCGGCTCCGGCGATTTCGGCTGAAGCTCCGCCGCCTTTAACAGGTTTGGCACGGCTAACGCGGCATTTCCCGACAAAAACTGAGCGCGCCCCAGAAGCAAATGCGCGCTGTAGTGATTCGGCCGCAGTTCGATGACCTTCTCGTATTCCGGGATAGCGTCGGTCAACCGATCAGCTCGCGCGTAGGCAGTGGCCAGCGAAAGATGCGCTTCGGGCCAGTTCGGCGAACGCGCCACGGTGGTCTCAAACTCGGCTGCCGCGCCGGCGAAATCTCCCGTTTCGAACAACGCCGAACCCAACTGGTATCGCGGAATCGTCAAGTCCGGGCGCATTTCCACAGCCTTGCGCAGCACCGGCACCGCTTGCTCGTAATTCTTCAGTGAAGTCAAAGCCGTGCCCAGTTGGAGGTAGGTGATGGGCAGGCTCGGCTCCAATACGATCACCTGCTCAAGCAGCGGCGCTGCCTCCTGAAAGTGGCCTTCTTCTTTCAACATTTCGGCACGGTGCAGCAAATTCACGATTTCAGCTTTGTCTTTGGGGTCGGCGCCGGTGTCCTTGATTCCAGGCATGCTCGACGAGGTGCTGTCGGTTGCCACATATCCCAAGGCGGCCAGCCTTTCCTGGAGTCCGGGATCGGGGCTCACTTTGGGAGCTTCTTTCGTGCTGCTGGTCTTTTGCCGGAACGACTCGAGCTGGGCAGCTAGGGTGTTGGTCACCGCCGCGGAGGCAGTGGACAGATTGTGCTCCTCCTTGGGATCTGTCGACTGGTCGTAGAGTTCCTTGCGCGGCGCCTCAATGTACAAATACTTTCCCGTACGCAATGAACGCAGCGAACTCCATCCAAAAGTGCGATGCGGATAGTCGCTCTCGGCGTAGGCCGGACGATCATGGGGCGCTTCGTGTGGACTACTGGCCGCTGTTGCTGCCTTGCCGGCTTGAGCGGGTTTCAACAGCGGAAGTAAAGATTCGCCTTGCACCTCCTGCGGAACGGCAATGCCCGAAGCCTGCAAGATGGTCGGCAGCACGTCGACAAGCCCGGCTCGGGTATCAACGCGCGTTCCTGCGGACCGCCCGCCCGGCAGCTTGAAGAGCAGCGGCACGTGAATGGTTTCATCGTAGAGAAAGATCCCGTGCGTAGCCTCTCCGTGCTCGCCCAAGGCCTCGCCGTGATCCGCCATGACAGCGATCAGTGCGCCGTCATAAAGCCCCCGCAAGCGCAGCCAACTGAGAAATTTGCCCACTGCTGCATCCTCGTAAGCAATCTCACCGTCATAGGGCGCTGAAGCATAGCGCGTCTTGTACGGCTCCGGAGGATCGTACGGATCGTGCGCATCGTAAAGATGAATCCAGAGGAAGAATGGCCCTTCCCGGTGGGTGGTCAGCCAGTCGAGCGTGCGTCCGATGACCTCGCCGCCGCGGCGTTCAATGGCCTGGTAGCGGTCTTCTCCCACGCGCCGCCGGTGGAAGCCGGCATCGTAGGTGTCGAACCCGCGCTCAAAGCCAGGGGCCGACCGCGTTGCCGGGTCGAGGACCAGAGAGCCGACAAAAGCTGCCGTGCGGTATCCGTTGCCGCGAAAGATGTAAGGAGCGTAAGGCAAGTCCTCAGCCAGCGGCACGCCGAAATCGTTGACCTGGTGAAACTGCGGATAGGTGCCCGTGAGAATGGTGGCGTGGGACGCGGTAGTCAGTGGAATCTGGGAGTAGGCGTGAGTGAAAACCACGGACTGCCGGGCGAGCGCATCGAGGTTTGGCGTCAGCCCGCGTTTTGAGCCGAGGAAGCCCATGCGATCGGCGCGCGTGGTATCCAGCGTGATCAGGATGACGTTGGGAGGCGGAGGCGCGGCGGTGCCGGCCATCGCACTCGCGACCAAACAAAGAAGGCACAGCAGACGGCGTGGCAAAAACATAGAGTAGGGAAATTTTATCATCAGGAATTTAGGCGAGCCGGTTGAGGGGCAGCCTCATTGCGGGCTGGAGCTCGCATTTCCCTGCAGTCGCTTCAACGTTTCTCGCGCTTTCGGTGAGTACGGCGAATCAGGAAAAGCTTTGAGATAGGCTTCCAGCTGGGTGATTGCTTCCGCCGTGCGCTTCTGTTGCAGATACAGATTAACCAATTGCAGATAGGCCTGCGACATCTTGGGATCGAGTTGGAGCGCGTTCTGCAGGCTTTTTTCGGCGAGTTCGGGGCGCCCTGTGCGAGTGTAGATGGAGCCCTGAAGGAATTTGCCGAAGGCAGAATCGGGGCGGCGCTGGAGTCCTTCGTCGATCTCGTGTTCAGCCTCCGGGTAATGCTGGGTTAGCAGGAGCACGTTGGCCAGATTGAAATAGGCTTGTCCGTCGTTTTGATTGGCTTTCAAGGCAGCTTCAAACTGGCTTCGGGCTGCCTCAAAGTCATGGCGGCCTACATAGATGGTCCCCAGATTATTGCGTGCGGGATAAAACTCAGGTGAATAGCTGAGAGCCTTTTCGTAATGCCGGATGGCCTCGTCCGTCTTGCCCTGGTGGTCGGCCTCCACGCCCTTGTCAAGCTCCTTGATGGTCTTCTTGGGGAATTGGCGGTTGTAATCGGCAGGATCGATCAGGTACGGATTGCTGCCCTCCACGCGACCGGGGAGAGGGTCTTTCTTGGCGTTGGCGCGGGGAGTCAGGAAGAGTTGCACGAAGTTCATGGGGGCGGTCTCCGGGTTCACATTCGCCGTCTGGCTGGCGGGTTCGTAAGCATCGTCGTTGACCGAAACCCGGTACTCGTTAGCTACCAAGTTATAAAACCCGAAGCGACCCTGGTCGTCGCAGTATGCGCTCCCAATCGGAGCGCCGCGCATCTCCAGCGTTACCAGGACAGCGTGCGGAGGGAAGTCCCCTCTTACAACCCGGAGATTGCCAATAATCTTTCCGAGCTGGTTTTGTTGAGCAGAGAGCTGATTGGGGATGAAGAGGGAGGCCAGAAGCGCGGAGAACACCAGAGCGCTCCATGTTCTCTTCATAGGACACCCCACAAGAACGATGCCACAACAAAGGAAAAAAGGCTTACTGCCGGAGATCGGCAGCAAGCCTTTGAACACAGCCAGTTTCGTCTAGAAGCTGAACTTCACGCCGAACTGCATTTCACGAGCATTCAGAGTGCCAGCCGCCTGACCGAAGTTGCCAATCGGTGCCATAGCAAGACCGCCGATGACATTCGCAGGCGCAGGGGAGGCATACTTGTTGTTTGCCCCTCCGCCTGCGGTTGCGAGGACGAAGTTCGCGCGATTGAACACGTTGAAGGCATTCGCATCGAACTTCATGCTCACCCGTTCCGTGAGTTTGAAGGTCTTGGAAAGAGTCATGTCTGCGAACCAGTTCCCCGGACCGACAAAAGAGTTACGGCCAAGGGTTCCGGAGCAGCCCAAGCACGGTGTCGAGAAGTTAGAAAACGAGAAACCCGAGTTGTAGAGGCCATTGGCCCAAGTGCTGTGGGTGCCGCCAGCGTAGCCACTGACCGTGGAGTTCGGCCGGTCGTTCTTCCCCGAGTCCAAGTTGAAGTCGCCACCGTAATTGGTGCAGTTGCCGGAGGTAAAGTCGTTGTAGGTATTAGTTACCTCGCAATGACCGTTTGGATTGTTCGTAGAATCGGAAAGAGCGAGTTCCCTGAGGCGTGATGAAGAGGAAGCGAAGGGCTCCCAATGCGCGCCGCTCTGGAACTGCCAGATGCCGTTCAGATTCCAGCCGCCCGCGATCACCCCCGCCACGCCTTTCAGGTTCTGTCCGGGCAGCTGCCAAACATAGTTGAAGACGAGACGGTGACGGATGTCATAGATCGAGTTGCCGCGATCCAAGCCGGGGATCGTCTGATCGGTCGTGAACCCCTCGCCGCCAGCGGCGCCGTTTGCAGTCGTGGCGCCACTGTGCCAGGTTGATCCGTCGTCAATCGAATGGCTGTAGGTGTAGTCCAGGTTGAAGAGCAGGCCGTGAGACATCTGGCGTTTCAGCGAGGCCTGTAGCGAGTTGTAGTTGGAGTTTACCTGGTTCTCCCAGACGCGGAGACGTCCGTAGTTTCCGTTCAATCGTCCGCCCAGCCCAGTCAAAGTCCTACCGAAGCTGTCAGTAACTGTGACGCCACTCGGCAGGGACGACCCGGGTTGGCGGTTGACGTCCTCGGCCCGGAACAGCTTGTGTCCGGCCGTGCCCACGTACTTTAGGTCGATAATAGTCTTGGGCATGATTTCGTGCTGTACGTCGAGGTAGAAGTTGTAAACGTAAGGATCGCGAACTCCAGACGGGAAAATGATTCCCGTGAGGAGCGCGAGGTTCGGGTTGCCTGGATCCCAGCCTTCGATGTTGCCATGGTTCTGTGCTTGGGACGGAGGCCCCGAGTTTCCCGGGTTCGAGCCGTTTCCAGTAAAGGTAGGCACTTTCGTTGGATCTTGAGCGTAAACAGTACCATTGTAGGTTGTTGGCCCGTAAATCACATCGGAACCCGCAAGCTGATCAGAGCCCCCTTGGATCCCGTTAAACGAGTAGTAGGGAAGGTTCCAACGGGAATTGGAGAGAGGGTTGTAGAGGGTACCCTCGTAAGCTACGCCAAAGCCGCCGCGCAACGCGGTTTTTCCATTGCCAAAGACATCCCAGGCAAAGCCCACACGTGGTCCGAAGTTGTTGTGGTCGCCTTGGCCGAGAGAAGCAGAAGGAGCAAATCCGCCCGCAGTCGCACTACAACCGCCCGCCAACTGCGCCAGCGGAAGACGGGTAGGGTCACAGGTAGCGGGGTTATTGGCGTTAAACAGCTCGTTCAGCAGGCCATTGCTCGGGCCCAGGATCTGCGGGTTCGCCGTGCTTGGGCCTAGGATGAAAGTCGTGGCGTAATTGGCCTCTTCCTTGTGACGCTGATACAGGTCGTAGCGGAGGCCGAGATTCAGGGTGAGGCGCTTGGTTACCTTCCAGTCATCCTGGAAGTAAGCGCCGAACTCCAAGTTTCGCCAATGCCGAATGTTGGTGCTTAGCTGGGAAGCGGGAGCGGGGTTATACGACGACACCGGGCAGGGAGACTTGCAAATCCCGGGATCCACGCCCGCCGCCTGATAGTACGGCGCGTCTGCAGCAAAACCCACCTGGTCATAGAAGTAGTAGGAAGATCGCCCGACGTTGAACTCGCTGTTCTCGATGTTGCGGCGGAAATCGGCACCGATCTTGAAATTGTGGTTTCCGTGGCCGATCGAGACCATGTCGGAGTACGTGTAAATGTTCTCTTTGAAGTTCTGGGGGTAGCCGTTGTAGGAACCGAACCCCACCGAACTGGGATCGGAGAAATGGATCTGGGGCACGCCGCCGATGCTGACCGAAATGTCGGTGTTGTTCTGCAAGTAACCGGCGCGGAACTCGTTCAGGATCGACGGGCTGAAGCTGTGTACGAAGCTCAATGTGCCTGCAGGGAAGTTATTGCGCGTGGGTTGACCGAAGCCCCGGGTCGCGGCAATGTTGGAAGGACCAAACTTGTCTGTTTGCCGATTGTAGTTGTAGTTGATGTAGAAGCGATTGTTGGCGTTCCAGTTGTAGTCCAATCGCAGCGAAGCTTCGTTACCGTTGAACAGATTGCCCCCGAGGGTTTGCGTCTGAGTACCGAAGGTGGCAACGCTGCTCTCCTGGATCGACGCATCGCGACCTCCAGTCACGTTCATCAGTGAGCCTGTCTGGATCGAGGGAATACTGGTGCATTGGGGGTTGCCTGAGATCGCATTATCTGCGTTGATATTGGCTATGTCCTGCGCCGTGACGCCAAAAATCGAAACTAGCTTCTGACGCTGCAACTGCGTATAGCCCCCGAACATCCCGGTGTTCTGGCAAACAGCGTTGGTATAGTCTGGAGTATTTGTTGTCGGTTGGAGGGGGAAGTAGGTATTCGCCGTGAGCCCGGTGGTCGTACCTGGATTGTGCGTCGGGAAGGTGCTGTACAGCAGCGCCGCTGTCGAGTTCAATCCGGACGCTGCATTTGCATTGACAACCGCATCACGCCAAGCCTGTGATTCCTGATTGATATTGATCGGGTTGCCGTTCGACTTGAAGCGGTCTCCCTGCATGGAGAGGAAGAAGAACAGCTTGTCCTTCATGATAGGACCGCCGAGCGTAAAGCCGAATTGGTTGAAGCGCACTGGAGACTTCGCAATCCCCGACTGATTCAGGAAGAACTGGTTGGCATCGGTCGCATCGTTGCGGAGATATTCCCAAGCGCTGCCATGCCAGGCGTTGGTGCCCGACTTGGTCACGAGGTTGACGGTGCCGCCCGCGCTGTTGCCGTACTGCGCCGACATGTTCAGTTGCAACTGTTGGAATTCCTCGACCGAGTCCTCAATCGGCACGTTGACCACTCCGCCGCTCAAACCTTTATTGGACACGCCGTTGATGAGGAAGCCGTTGAAGTCTTCACGCACGCCGTTAACCACTGTGCCGTGGCCGTTTTCAAAGTCCACACCGTTCACGTTCACAGCACCCGTGCTCAACTGCATCAGGTCAAATACGTTGCGGCCGTTGAGAGGCAGGTTATTAATCTGGGTAGAGCTGACGGTAGTGGCCAGCTTGGAATCTTCGGTGTTGACTGCGGCAGCTTCGCCTGACACTTCGATCACTTCCGAAGCCTTACCGATTTGCAGCTTGAAGTCCACGTGCGAAATGGTGCCAGCGTTGATTTGGACGCCGCTGTTGGACACTGTCTTGAATCCCGCAGCTTCCACCGTCAGCTTGTAGGAGCCGATGGGCAGCTCCTTCACCGCGTAGTTACCGCTGGAGTTTGTCGTCGTGGAAACATTCAAGTCGGTCGCCGGATTGGTAACCGAGATCTTGGCGTTCGCGATGGCGGCGCCGGTTGGATCGGTCACGGTACCGGTAAACTGGCCATTCTGTACCTGCGCGAATGCGCTGAAGCTCAGAGCCAGCACGGCAAATACTACGAGGCAAAACTGCAATCTCTTCATTTTTACCTACCCCCTGGAAACTGTGGCACGTGGTTTTTGTGGTGTGCACGCATGCACGGAAAAACTCTGCTGCGAACCTGTCTTGCTAATCCTTGTTGCCTGTCGAACTCTTAGAATCCCCCCAGCCCAGAACTCATCAGCGGTGGGTAGTGCATTTCTTGCTACTGCGAAGTGCGCAGAATTCTGAACCTTGACAAGTGTTTTGTCAACCTATCTTGATGATTCCGAAACCCACTTCCGTCTAGCTCGAAACGACAACAGATAGTACTTTTGCGGTAGTGAGGCACTTGTGGCTCCAAACTGCATTTCCCTACGTTTCAAACACTTACGGCGCGATTCGCCCCTGCATCTATGAGTAACTGAAGATCACGGTGGGCTAAACTACCAAATTCCGTAGATTCATCACATTTGCCGGTGACCTGTGGGGTCTCCTGCGTCGAAGGTCACAACGGCGTGCGGTTGACGCCACTTCAGGATTTAGCTAGCGATTTCTTTGAATGACGCCGCGTCCTTCTTGGATGACCAGTTCCTGGTCTGCCGACTCGGGTCCCACTTTGTCGACCTGCCCGCTTGGCCAGCGGATGATGATCGCGTCGACCCGAGTCGCTGCGCCCACGCCGAAATGGACGCGTGGGTCGCTCGAACTCTCAAAGCTGCTTCCGGCGCGGACTTCTGTATAGCGCGTTACGCCCTCGGCAGTGATCTCTACCTTTGCGCCGAAGCCATCGCGGTTTGACTTGCTGCCCATGGTTTTGATCCGCAGCCAGTGGCCGGGTGAGGGAACTTCATTTCGCAGCAGAACCGGCGCACCCTCAAGATTGGTGAACAGCAAGTCCTGAAGGCCGCGGTTCCAGAAATCCGCGGTCAGGGCGGCGCGGCCAACATATTTTTTCGTGAGTGCGCCGCCCGCCTTCTCGGCGACTTCTTCGAACTTTCCGTTTTTCAGGTTGTGAAATAGAAATGGCCGTTCGGCATAGCCCACACCGAAAGACTGTCCCTCGACCTGAGGGTCTACATGCCCGTTGGCGATGAAGAGGTCCGGCCATCCGTCGTTGTCGTAGTCGAGAAACTTCGCGCCAAAACCCAGATAAGGATTGCTGATGCTTCCAATGCCCGCGGCTCCGGCCACGTCGGTGAACTCGCCGTTGTGATCGTTGTGATAAAGGTTGTTGTCGTCGTCGGAGAAATTGGTTTTCACAATGTCGGGCCATCCGTCGCGATCGTAGTCGGCAGAGTCAGCGCCCATGCCCGCCTGTTCGTGGCCGTCGGAACTGTAGGCTGTCCCGGCCTCGGCGCCGACTTCGGTGAATCCTCCCCTGCAATTGTTGTGATAAAGCAGGCTCGGCGAAGAATCGTTGGCTACGTAAAGGTCGAGGCAGCCGTCTTTGTCGTAATCGAGCCACAGCACACCGAGCCCATAATAGTCTGCGGGATCGATGCCGAGTTTCTCAGTGACATCGGTGAACGTCCCGTCGCCGTTGTTGTGGTAGAGACGGTCGCGCGCGCCCTTCAATCCGCGCGGCCCGCAATTAACCGGGATGCCACGGTACTGGCAGAACACGCTGCTGCCGAACTGCGGGAGGTTATTGATGTCGACGTCGACGTAGTTCGCTACGTAGAGATCGAGGTTGCCGTCATTGTCATAATCGCCGAAGGCGGCACTGGTTCCCCAGCGATCGGCGTTGGCAATGCCGGCTTTCGCGGTGACGTCGGTGAAGGTGCCGTCGTGGTTGTTGTGGTAAAGCGCCGAACCGTGGAAGCCGGTGATGTAGACGTCTTCCCAGCCGTCGTTGTCGAAATCTCCGATGGCCACGCCGTATCCCCAGCCGCAAAAATTCAGGCCTGACTTCGCCGAGACGTCAGTGAAGGTGCCGTCGTGGTTGTTGTGATAGAGGCGCGGCGGATGGCACTTGCCGGCGCGGTAGTCCTCGATGGAAGATCCATCCACGAGCAGAATGTCCATCCAGCCATCGTTGTCGTAGTCGAACGCGGCGGCGCCACCACATTGAGTTTCGACGATGTAAAGCTTCTCCGGGCTGCCGCAGTTCAGGTGAAAGTCGATGCCCGCGGCGTGCGTGACGTCAACGAACCACGGTGAATTGGCGGGAGTCTTGGTGCCCGGCTTTTGTGTAGTCGAAGGCCGGGTGGCCGGACGCTTAGTTGCCGGTGGAGTTTTCTTCGGCGCAGTTGTTTGCGCGGCTCCGCGCAAAATCCAACCGCCTGTCAGTACCACCACCAGGGCGGCCGCTGCCATCGTGACGCGCAGGCCTCTCCTCGATAACCGCATCGTTATTGATTGCGTCATTGATCGCGCCCAGTGGCCATGCCCGCCGTGGCCGGTTGCGCCTTCTTCAGTTCCGCGAAGCGCGCTCGTTCGCTGCGAGCTTCTTCGGTCCTGCCGAGCTTTTCCAGGACGCGTGCCAACTGATAATGCGAGCTGGGTTCTTTTGGGTTCAGTTCCGCTGCTTTCCGCAAAGACGCCTCAGCTTGAGTCCACTGTTCTAGAAGCGCTTGCGCCTTGCCCAGGTCGTACCATACGTCGGAATTGCGTGCGTCCAGTTCTGTGCCACGCCGCAAATAGGTCAGGGCAGCATCATACTTTCCGCTCGCGAGCAGCGAATGTCCCAGGGCGTAAACTACGGCGGGGCTTTCGCCCGATCGGCGCAACTCCTCTTTATATTCGACGATGGCTTCGTCGTTCCGTCCGAGACTGAAGTAGGCAAATCCTAGATGGTAGTGCCCGAGCTTCATTGCCGGGTCGAGCTTCAGAGCGGTTTTGAATTCTTCGACCGCCTGCAGGCTGCGATTCGAATTCAGATACGCCCGACCCAACAGCACGTGGGCGAGCGCATTGGAAGGGTCGAACTGGACCGCCGCTTGAAGTTCGTCCGCGGCTGCCACGTAATCCGGCTGGCTCAAGAACACCAGCGCCAAGTCAAAATGTGTCGCGGAGTCTTTCGGGTCCAGCTCGCGGGCTCGCGTGAGTTGTTCCTGCGCTTGCTTGATATCGCCGGTCTTGAAATAAGCCACGCCCAGGTAGTGCCTGAATTGCGCATCGCGCGGCCAACGCGAAACCGCCTGCTGACCCAGCAGGACGGCATCCCGCAACTGGCCCGACTCCAATTCCTGGAGTAGTTGCTGGCGGGTTTGGGCTTGCGTCTGAGTCTGCGCCTGTGCTTGATTGGGCATGCACACTATGCAGAGTGAAGCGGTAACCACTGAGACGGCGAGAACAATTACGGAGCCCAGATTTTGGGTGGCGCAGCGCTTCAGCGCTGCGATGAAAGGCCTAATTTGAGGACCGGCTTTGGCCGCTGCGGTGAAACTGTGGCGGCGATAATACTCCATCAGCCTGCTGTTGAGCCGCTGAAGCTCCGCCGTGGCTGACGTGGCACCGTTTGTCATCGTGGTGTCTGTCATCGTATCGTCTTTGCGAAGCCAGTCGCAACGCGCCTCCTGCTTTGCGGCGCGGCGGGTCCTGTCGAAAAGGGGCTTTCCATGCACGGCAAAGATTTTCTTCGGATGTTTGCCTATGACGATTGGGCGAACCGCGAGTGTCTGTCCGCGATGCGTGCCAGCGGTTCGGTTTCCGCGGATACGGTTGGACGTATGGCGCACATTCTTTCGGCGCAGAAGTTGTGGCTCGAACGCATCTTGCAGCAAAGCCAGAGCATGCCGGTGTGGCCCACTGCGACGATTGACGGCTGCCTGGTGCTGGCTGACGAAATGTCTACCGCGTGGCGAAATTACCTCGCCCGGGTCGCAAACCAATTTGCGCCAGGCTCGCTCGACGACCAAGTCGAATACCGCAACAGCAAAGGTGAACTCTGGTCAAGCCGCGTGGGAGATATATTGATGCACGTGCTTTTTCACTCGGCCTATCATCGTGGGCAAATCGCTTTGCAGATGCGCGCTTCCGGAGTTGCGCCAGCCTATACCGATTACATTCACGCCGTGCGGCAAGAGTTCGTGGAATAGGGAGGGAAAATGGATCTAGCAACGATTCGGCGCGTCTGGTTGCCGCTCGTCGTGGGACTGGCGAGCCTCGGCGCGTTGTTTCACGCGGCAGAGCGAGTGGAGGGACCGGTGCGATGGGCCGGCCTTCTGCTCGGTTTGATCGGCCTGGCTGGCGTGATTCTCGCTCGCTACACCCTGGGTCGCTCCTTCTCTGTGGTTCCCAAGGCGACCGCGCTCGTCACCACCGGCGTCTATTCGAGGATCCGTAATCCCATTTATGTCTCCGGTATGGTCTTTGTTTTAGGGGCGCTTCTGATGGCCGGGCAGCCTAAATGGTTGGCCATTTTCCTCGTCCTCATTCCCATGCAGATCATCCGCGCTCGACGGGAAGCCGCGGTGCTCGAAGCAAAGTTTGGGGAGGCGTATCGGGAGTACCGAAAACGTACATGGTTCTGACCCATACTTCCTCGAAATCGGAATATTGGATTTGCTGCCACCAGAAGCAACAGCCCAGTTTTGCTCGGTATGGACGGGGCAAAGCCCCGTCACCACACGTACGGGGCTGCTATCATTTCAGCGCGATGAAATCTGCTTCGACCAAACTGCTGCCGGTATTTATCTGTCTTTTATTAGTTGTCCGTCTTCGTGCCGCCTCGGAACCCAAGCTTAGCCCGCTCCCGGCGCCGGTCTCGAACAATGCGGTAGCCATTTCTCATGACGAAGGCGGAGCCAAGATTTATTCCTTCATGGGCATTGGTCCGAAGAAGACCTGGGACGCCATTGCCAAAAGCACCTACGAAATGGATCTCGACACCGGCAAGTGGACGGAAAGACGCCCTGTGCCGGGAGTGGCCGGACGCCTGGCGGCATCGGCGGTAGCGCTCCACGACCAGGTTTTCATTTTCGGAGGCTATGTCGTCGATGCGCAGGGTGGAGAGACAACCGTATCGGACCTGAACGTATTTGTCCCGGTTGAAAATCGTTACTATCGCGGCAAAGACATTCCCGTGCCCGTCGATGACGCAGTCGTCGGCCTTTATCGCGACCGCTTCATTTTCCTCATTGGCGGATGGTCGTCGGCCAAGGGCGACGCCGTCCGCGACGTGCAGATTTACGATACCGATAAAGACACGTGGCTGCAGGGCACGCCAATTCCCGGTACTCCCGTGTTTGGTCATGCGGGCGCCATCGTCGGCGACACTATTGTTTATGTGGATGGCGCTTACAAGAATCCGAACGGTGCCAATCCTAAGTACATCGCTTCGAGCGAATGCTGGATGGGCAAGATTCCCAAGAAGGGCGATATTACGAAGATTGAATGGACGAAGCTCCCGGCGCATCCCGGCAATGCGCGCTATCGTATCGCCGCCGGGGCGGGGCCACTGGAAAAAAAGGGCAGCAGAATCTATTTCTCGGGCGGAACCGACAACCCCTATAACTACAACGGAATTGGTTATAACGGGCAGCTTGCGGAGCCGTCCCCGGTGACCTTCGCTTTCAACCTCCACACCGACGCGTGGGAGACGGTCAGCGAAAACACTCCCGAGCCCACCATGGATCATCGCGGCCTGCTGGTTACGCACCGCGGCCTGGTCATCGTCGGTGGCATGGAAAAAGGCCAGCAGGTGACGGCCAAGGTGGCGGTTGTAAAACCGGCCGGCAAGAAGTAACCTTGTCGTTGTTGTTGCGCAAATGGGCGCTTTTTGGGGAGTTTCCCATGCCCTGCGCGTGGTGTTTTACGTACAAAACCTCGCACCCGACCGTCACGAAACGGGGTGATGCCTGTCACGGCAGAGCCTCCCCTCCAGGCATCTAATCACCACAGCCGCAAGTCTGCGGTGTCCTGCATTTTTTGACAAATCGTCACCACATAAAATTCGGAGGCACGTCTATGAGTCCTGTCATGGAACCGCCCAAAGTCAACGCTGGGGCGGACTACACCAATCAGATTCTCAACCTAGTCAAAGCCAAAAACCCAGCCGAACCAGAATTCCATCAAGCCGTCATGGAAGTTTTCGAGTCCTTGAGGCCCGTGTTAGAACGCCACCCTGAGTATCACGAAGCCAAGATCCTGGAACGGATTACGGAGCCCGAAAGAGTTCTGATGTTCCGCGTACCCTGGTTCGACGACAGGGGCAAAGTGCAAGTCAATCGCGGCTTCCGCATCGAGATGAACAGCGCCATCGGTCCCTATAAAGGTGGACTGCGCTTCCATCCCTCGGTGAATCTCGGCATCCTGAAATTCCTGGCGTTCGAACAAGTCTTCAAGAATTCGCTTACCACGTTGCCCATGGGCGGCGGCAAGGGCGGTTCGGATTTCGATCCCAAGGGAAAGAGCGACAACGAAGTCATGCGCTTCTGCCAGAGCTTCATGACCGAGCTCTGCCGCCACATCGGCCCTGACACGGACGTTCCCGCCGGCGACATCGGCGTGGGCGGCCGCGAAATCGGCTTCATGTTCGGCCAATACAAGCGGCTGCGGAATGAATTCAGCGGCGTCCTGACCGGCAAGGGCCTGGCCTGGGGCGGTTCGCTGATTCGTCCCGAGGCCACTGGCTACGGCTGCGTGTACTTCGCCGAGGAAATGTTGAAGAGCCGCAAAGACACGTTGAAAGGCAAAGTGTGTCTGGTCTCCGGCAGCGGCAACGTCTCGCAATACACCGTCGAGAAGCTGCTGGATCTGGGCGCGAAGCCGGTTACCCTATCCGATTCCGATGGAGCCATCTACGACGCCGACGGCATCGACCGCGACAAGCTCGCTTTTATAATGGAGTTGAAGAATAACCGCCGCGGCCGCATTAAGGAGTACACTGACAAATTCAAGAAAGCCATCTACAGCGCCACTGACAAGAAGCTCGACCACAACTGGCTCTGGAACATCAAGGCCGACTGCGCGTTCCCGAGCGCCACTCAGAATGAGATCAACGCGAAAGACGCTGCCAATCTCATTAAGAACGGCGTGAAGGTTGTCTGCGAGGGAGCAAATATGCCGAGCACCCTCGAAGCCACCAAGGCATTCCTCGATGCCAAGATCCTTTACGGACCGGCCAAGGCTGCCAATGCTGGCGGCGTTGCCACCTCCGGATTGGAAATGTCGCAGAACAGCATGCGCATGTCCTGGACCCGTGAAGAAGTCGATGATCGTTTGCACAAGATCATGATCGCCATCCACAAGAACTGCTACGAAACGGCCGAGAAGTACGGCACGCCCGGCAACCTGGTGAACGGCGCCAACATCGCGGGCTTCCTGAAGGTCGCGAACTCGATGCTGGATCAGGGGCTGGTGTAGTAGAGCTTGTAGTCGGATATGTATTTCAGATAAGCGCGGGAGGGAGCGATCTCTCCCGCGTTTTTGATTTTGCTTTGAAAGGGCACGGCTTCAGCCGTGCCGCCCACTGGGCACTCCGGACGATGAAGCTAGTCGGCCCGCTTGTCGGGTGCCTCATTCTAAATTTCGCGTTCTTTGCGAAATTTAGGGTGGGGATGTTCGCCGGGGCTTCGGCTTGTTTTTGCCCTTGAGATTGAGCGCCACGGCAGCGCGGATGAGATCCTTCAAGGCCGCCTCATCGACCTTGTCGCCTTCGTGGATGTCGATGGCGCGCCTGACATTCCCGTCGAGGCTGGAGTTGAATAGACCGGAAGGGTCCTGCAATGCAGCTCCCTTGGCAAAGGTCATCTTGACGACGTTCTTGTACGTCTCTCCCGTGCAGACGATGCCGCCGTGGGAAAAGACGGGAGTCCCCGGCGCTGTCGGCTTGACCCACTTCCATTCTTCGAGGATCTCAGGGTCTGCCGCGTGTATGATTTCGCGCACTTTCGCGAGCGTCTTCCCGCGCCAGTCCCCAAGTTCCTTGATCCTCTCGTCGATCAATGCAGAGGCAGATTCCACCGGGACGGTCCTTTTCATGTACCGATCCAACTCTCGCACCTAATCTAGCTGCGCTCAGCCTAACCTGCAACCTCCGGCGGGTGGCATCCCTCCTAGTCAGACGACTTGCGCAGCGAAAAGACCACCAGCGTCAAGCCAACGCCCAGGCACGCTCCAGATCCCAGCAGTTGCACCACGTCAACCGTGCGGTAAGCGGCGAAGCGTTGGTTCCGCGTCAGCGGAACGAAAGCGACCACTGCGAGCAGCAGCAGAAGCAGTCCCAGCGACCTTTTCTTCTTCATCCGTTCTCCTCGATTCGGTCGGGTGGCCCACCCTTTCGCCCGGTTTTGGCGAAGGGTGGGGGCCGATTTGCGAGATATCTCTAGTTGCTCCCGCCGATGGTCTCGCCCTTCTTCAGCGCCCGGTCGAAGAACTCTGCGCCGGCGCGGTAGGCGCGCACCCAGCTCTTCCACATCAGGAAATCGTGGATTTCGTCGGGAAACACCAGTTGTTCGAACGGGACGTGTTGCGCCCGCAGACGCTGCGCCAGGTCCACCGTTTGGGTGAAGTCCACGTTGCGGTCGTCATCGCCCTGAATCAGCAGCACCGGAGACTTCCAGGTTGAGATGGAAGAATCCGGCGACGATTGCCAGGCCAACTGCATGGCTTCGCGCTGATCGGGCGCAGCGCCGCCTCCGCCTCCGAAGCGATTCATGCGCGCCGACCAGTCGTGCACGCCGTGCATATCGACTCCGGCGGCAAAGATGTCGGAATTGCGCGCCAGCCCCATGGCGGTAAGGAAGCCGCCGTAGGAGCCGCCCCACAGGCCGATTTTCTTGGCGTCCACGTAGGACAAGGATTGCAGGTACTTGGCCCCGGCCACGATGTCCTGATACTCGGAAGCGCCGCGCCAGCCGCCGTGCTCCGGCTCGCGGAAAGCGCGCCCATACTGGATGCACAGGCGGTAATTCACCGACAGAACCACGTAGCCCTGGCTGGCCAGGTACTGATTCATGCCGTACGAACGGTTGTAGTAATCCATGTAGTGCCAGCCCAGCAGCATCTGGCGGCGCGA
>JAIQFA010000053.1 GCA_020073525.1 Terriglobia bacterium | reverse complement strand
ATGACTGGCATAAAGCGGCTGTGCCACAATGATGCCGTCGACACTCTGCGAGAAAAGCTTTCCGAAACGATTGACGTTGACGTTCGCCGGCGTCAGCAGGGTCTCGTTGGGATTCAGGCCCGATCGCATGTTGTCGTTGTGCTGGGTCAAAACATCGTTCTGCCCCCAAGCCAGAGAAAACCCCAGGCAGAAGACGAAGAGAAGAACAGCCAAAGTTGCAACCGGCTTTCGGCTTCCTCCTCGACGATTCGCAGATTCAGCTTTCGGGTTTGGCAAGGCAGCGGGCAAGAAGTGATCAGGCATTGGGTTCCTCATCGCACGGATGTCGTATCGGAAAAAATCGGGGGGGAGAAAGGTCTACAAACTCACGTCATTTTTCCATATTGGCTGCCGAACGGCAACCACCAAATCGATCTTTTTTCAAGCTTTCCTGGTAACCCCTAATCTCGTTACTAAAAGGGGGTACTACTATCGCCTATAGTTTCCAGCGAGTTGCAGACTGCGGAAAGCTCTTCTCCACAAAACCGAAAACCCGGTTTGGCCGGACGCGGAAGAGCGGTTCTCCCATGCTCCGGGGATCCATCTTGTATTTCTTTTTGTAGGCATTCGCGACGCGCTCCAACTCGGTCGCATTTTCGAGCTGGGATGCCCTACCCTCGACGATCACCGCTTCTTCGCCGTCATCGTTGGTGATCGTGCATGAGGGATTCACGGCCAGGTTTTGACCTTTGCGGGACTTGCGTCCGGTCGAGAAGAAGAAAGCGTCGTCGAGCCAGACTCCCCAGACCGGCATCACATGCGGCCGCCCGTGATCGGGGTGAATCGTGGCCAGCCAGAACGTCCGGCAGGGGTTCATTTTGCCTGCAACCCACCCCCAGGGAAGCAGGCCCTTGCCGTCTTCCGGGCCGACAATGCCGTAGCCGGGGGCAAACGGACGATCCGCCTTGGGTTGTGGCTTTACAGTTGCTCTCGATCGCTTTGAAGAACGGGCAGGCATGTGGGAGCCTCCTTAGCTTGTGTAGCGCGGGCGGGGCGCCCGCGCCACACTCCACACTTACGAACTTCCTGCACGGCACGGTACGCCTCATCGATGGCGCAGTCGGTGTACGCGTATGCGCCCGCGTCCGAGTTTGCGATCGCGAGCCGCCCGAACGGTTTACGCGCCACCTGGCAAGGCGTTTCGCCGCCTTCCAGCCAGAACTGGTCGAACAACGAATTGTATTCATACGCGTAGCCGTGCGGCCAGCGGTTGACCGTGATTTCCAGGATGTCGCGCGCCGGGTCGAATCCACCCGCGCCCAAGATCCGTGCCAGTTGCTCGCGGATGTTGCGCTCGTAGGTTTCGAAGGTCGTGGTATAGAGCTGGATGCGACCCAGTTTGTGCTGATCGCGCGCCGGGCGTCCCGGCTTGCACGCCGCTTTCATCATGTGCACGACAATGGGCTCATCCGGCTTCGCGGTGCATTCATAGCCGCCGATGCTGACTGGAAGGTCGAGATTCACGCTGCTGTGGTACATGCCGGGCGCATAAATCGCACTTGTGCCGAGCTTCTGGAAGGCGCTCCAATTGCGTAAGAGGACGTTGGTATAAAGCAGCGGAACTTTCTGCGCCGAAGCCAGCGCTTCCTTCTGCGCGTCCGGCAATTCCTGCGCGATGTACGGAATGACCACGTGCCAGCAGGCGAGAATACAGTTGGCGGCGCGCACGGTTTTGAGCTTGTTCCCGGTAAAGTAGCTGACTTCCACTTCTTTCGCCGAGGCGGGATCGCCTTTGTGGTTCACCTTGACCACAGTGCTGTTCAGCCGGATACGCGTCGAAGAAGATCGCTCGTCGAGCTTTGCGTAGTCGGCCTTCGCCAGCACCACGTCGGTGGCGGAGCTTCCGGGAATCGCGGTCGGGATCAACTTGCGCACCAACAGGCGGGCGATTGAAGCGTTGCCGTCGGGAAAGTGAAAGAAATATTTTTCCGCCTCGTCACTGCGGATGGCGTCGCGGTTCATCCCCTGGCCCGGTTTGGGATCGAGCCTGAGGCCGTTGAATCCCGGCATTTCCAGACCCCACGCGTCTTGCGCAGCGACCGCATCAATGCCGACACCGAACAGCGGATGCGGGAGGGCCTGGAACAACTTCACGATTTCGTCGCCGACGCCGATCGTGTCGGTCAGGTATTTTGCATAGCTCATGCGGGCCAGGCGCGCCTTCTTTTCGTCGGAGCTGAGACCGGGGAAATAGTCCTTCTCCTCGGTGAGCAAATGCTGAAGATCTTCCTTGGCCTTGGCCGAGAGCGGAGCTTCTTTCAGGAATTCTCGCAAGCCCGCCTCACCGGTCTCGTCGCTGAGGCCGCTCTCGTCTGCTCCGTTGCGCACGGCGTTCGCGACCAGTTTGTCGGTCCCGAAGCTTTCCTTATCGAAAAAAATGCGCCGCTTCAGACCCAACGAACGGTAGAGATCTTTGCGGACGTACTTGGGATACGAAGGCACATCAATGCCAAGCTCTTCGATCAGCGCCTTCGCGACTGCGCTGTACGGGGACGGGCTTTCAATGGAATAAGTGCCGCCGAACCCCAGGATGGTGCGGCTGCCCGCGCGGAATTCGTTGCGCTTGGCATGTCCGCCGAAGTCGTCGTGGTTGTCGAGAATCAAGACGCGCGCTTTGTCGCCCGCAGCCCGGCGGAAAAAATGGGCCGCGGCGAGTCCGCTGATGCCTCCGCCCACAATCACCAGATCATAGGATTCCCCGGTATCGACGGGCTTGGGAGCATCCTCCCAGAAAGCGCCGTCGCGGACTTTGTGCATGGTTTCGAAACAACCGGGA
Source organism: Terriglobia bacterium (assembly GCA_020073525.1). GTDB lineage: Bacteria > Acidobacteriota > Terriglobia > Terriglobales > Acidobacteriaceae > Acidiflorens. The sequence continues at coordinate 33,370 of JAIQFA010000053.1, read as the reverse complement.
TGACTGCCGCGCAAGCCGGTCTTGGCGGGAGGATAGTAACCGGGAACGTCCTGGGCTTCCAGATCAGCGGCGGCCGCGGCCCACATCTCGGGCGGAATGACGGCCGCTCCGGCAGTTAGCGCAACTCCATTCAGAAAATCGCGGCGCGTAATTTTCGCGCCCATCCCCAATGCCCGATCCCGTGACCCAAAGTCGTCTGACACAAAGCCCTCTGGCGAGGCAGTGTATCACTCCGCCGGGGCTAGTGCCCTGTCTCGCCGCCGGCCCCGCGGTCGTTCGCGCGCACGCTGGCCGCCTCCAGCCCGGACTGCGCTGTCGCTTCGAGCACCTCACTCCAAAACGAAGTATTCGGATCAACCGCGGCAACCCCGATCTGACCTGCCGCCGGAGTGTCCTCTTCTCCGACCCAGGCTACGCGGAACTGTTCCTTCTTGTGTAAGCGGGCGAGTGAAACTACGTCGCCCGGCTTCAGCACGCCGTGGATGCCTTCCAGCAGGGCTCCGCGCCGACTGATGTTGATTGTCATCACTCTCTGATCCAGCGGACGGCCGCTGACGTCGTTCCCGCTGAGCAGCACGGGCAATGCCAGATCAATTCGCGGGTCACGACGATTGCCCAGTCGCTGCGCTCGCAAATCGCTGAGAAACTGTTCCATCGTCAATGACGGTCCGGAGCGAACCAGTTCCAGAAGCGGGTCGGGCGATTCGGGATCTGGCACGGCCGCGGGCACAGGAGCCGACGCCGCGTGCTGGCCTTCCTTTCGGCCGACGAAGATCTTCGGAACCTCGTGTTTGCTCGTCAACCGGCCGATCAGTCCTTCCACCTTCTGTCTCTGCTCGTGTGCTGGCGCTCCCGTGAACTCGACTGCCATGCCCGTTTGGGGATGCGATACCCGCACCGTTCCGTCCAGCAAACACTCCGTATCCAATGCCCGAATACTCAGCAGCACCGGAGTATCGGCGGGAAATGGAGTGGCCGTTTCCAGGTAGCAGGCGCCAAGGCTGATGTCGGTCAGGCGCCAGCGGCGCGAACGGGCCGGCTTCGCCGCCTCGCCTGACTCTTGGTTTAAATGTTTCTGCTCTGTGGCGGGCGCCGCGCTTTCTTCGACCCTCCAATCCGTCGGCGCGTATTCGATGCCCCAGAAGTTGCCCGGAACATCGAGTTCCAGGCCAACCAGCCAAGTCTCAGGATCGCCGCCCAGCGGCACCACCTCAGCTACCCGCGCCGTGGTGTGGCGTTTTGCGGAAACGATTTCCAGCCGGACCTGAATGCCGTGGGTAATGGCACGGGGAACGATCAGGCCGCATCCGTGGGCGTTCACCAGGGTGGTGTTGCACTGCTCAGAAAAAGGCGCGGCGGCGTTGAGGCTGGTCACCAGCACCGGAACCTCCAGCGGCAGACGCGTGCTGCGCCGAATCGCGTGCTGGGATTTTTCCGAAGGACCCATAAGTTAGCAGGCAAAAAGTTCTTCGGCCTGAAAACGTCGATTTAAGCACAGTGCCGGCGGCTCTGGCGACACTCGTCCATGACCATGCTAGATCAGGAGAAAGATCAAGGCACGCAATTTCGCCTCCCCGGTTGCCAGTTCGACACTAGACCGGATTCATGATGGCGTGGAAGCGGGGCTGCGCCCCGCTTGGACGGGGCAAAGCCCCGTCACCACACACGATTCTGGCTAGCCGACTTTGATCGCCGTGTCGGGCGCCTGAAAGGCGACTTTGTTGTGACTCCCGTCGCAGAAAGGACGGTTGGCGGACGCGCCGCAACGGCACAGGGAGAACGCCGTCTTGCCCGTCAGGTCGTACTTGTTGCCATCGGCGTCCACCATCTCGACAACACCGTTGGGGTCGTCTACGCGCAAAGGACCGTTCTTGCGCACCGTAATCGTAACTTGCGACATGAAACCTCCTGAACCAGTTCTCAGTTCTCAGTAAATTTACACCAGGAATCGCGCTTGATGTTTGACGACACTGAGAACTGGGAACTGAGAACTGCATTTTGACTACCGCCAGCGGTCCACCGCTTCAAACCACAGCGTCTTCAACCACTCATCGAACGTGGTCTTGGCCCACTCGCGGTTCGTCCACCAAGCCTCGCCGAATTGCGCCGGATTGCGGGCTGCGGCAACGCTGAACTGGTATTGCGGCAAACGATGGCGAAAGATCATCAAGGCGCGGCGCGTGTGAGATTCGGAGGTCACGATCAGCACCCGATGTACGCCCAGCGACTGCAGGCATCGAGCTGCGTCATCGGCTTCCGCGAAGGTGGAAAATCCCACGATCGGGCATACCGAGACGCGATTTGCTTCGGCGAGGCCGTCCACGTATTTCTGGGCAATCTCGACCAGTTGCTGATCGTAGATCCGATCCCGCGTCTCGGCATTCAGCAACACGTGCTCTGCCAGCCCCTGACGCAGTAGTTCCAGAGCGCGGGCAGGACGGACGTTGGTTTCCCCAGCCAGCACCACGATGGCATCGGACTTTTCCGGTTGGTCCACTACCAGAAAGCGCGCGGCGCGGCTGGCGAGCGCGGCCAACACAACCACCACGAACAACACAATGAGCAATCGTAAGAATCGCATTCGGGGAGCGTTACCGTACTTCGCATGTTACTAAGGAAACCGTTGCGTGGGCGAATTCGATTACGGCAGTAATCAAGATCGCAATCGCCCCGTAAAATCGTGGTGAATATCACGCGATAATCGCACGATACCCCGCAGATTCCGCGACTTAGCCGCGACCTGCGATGCTAGAATCGTCGGGTGCGCTTATGAATACTCAACTGATCGCTTCTTCTCTCTTTACTGATTTGAAAAGCCGCATTAGTGCACGCCAAGCCAAAGTCGGAATCATCGGCCTCGGCTACGTTGGCTTGCCGTTGGCCCTGCTCTACAGCGAGCAGAAATTTGCGGTCACCGGCTTTGATATCGACCAGCGAAAAATCGATACCCTGGCCAATGGCGGCACTTATATTTTCCGCATCACGCCGGAAGAGATTGGGGCAGCCAAAAAGAATGGTTTCAAGGCTACAGCGGACTACTCGCAGATCACCGCCATGGACGCGATCATCATCTGCGTCCCGACGCCGCTCAACGAGTATCACGAGCCCGATCTAAGCTACATCACCGACACGGCTCACTCCGTAGCGCCCCATCTGCGCGCTGGGCAGATCGTCATTCTCGAAAGCACAACCTACCCAGGCACCACCGAAGAAGTTTTGATTCCGATTCTTGAGAAGGAAAACAAGGGCGGCTTCAATGCTTCCCGCAAGGGAGCAGCCGGCGACAACGATTTCTGGGTCGCATTCTCACCCGAGCGCGAGGACCCCGGCAATACCCAGGTGGCCCGTCACGATATCCCGAAAGTGATCGGCGGACTCGACCCGCAGGCCAGCGAAATCGCGGCGGCGCTCTACGGTTCTATCTTCCGGCGTACGGTTCCGGTTTCGTCGCCCGCTGCCGCGGAGATGACCAAACTGCTCGAAAACATCTACCGCTGCGTGAACATCGCGCTGGTCAACGAACTCAAGATGCTCTGCCTGCGCATGGACCTCGACATCTGGGAGATCATCGATGCCGCCGCCACCAAGCCCTTCGGCTTCCACCCGTTTTATCCCGGGCCGGGTCTTGGGGGACATTGCATTCCAGTCGACCCCTTCTATCTCTCTTGGAAGGCGAAGGAGTTCGATTTCCGCACCCGCTTCATCGAATTGGCGGGCGAAATCAACGTGGCCATGCCCTACCACGTGATCGCCTCCACGATCTCCGCGCTCAACCAGCAGAAAAAGGCCATCAACGGATCGAAGGTTCTGGTTTTGGGCGTGGCCTACAAGAAAGATATTGACGACCTGCGCGAGTCGCCCGCGCTCACTATCATCGAACTACTGCAGAAAGAGGGCGCGGTGGTCAGCTATAACGATCCCTACTTCCCGTTCGTCGGCCGCGGCCGCAAATACGACCTGCAGATGAAGTGCGCGCCGCTCGACAAGCTCGGGCAGTATGATTGCGTACTGATCGTCACCGATCACACCGACTACGACTACAAGAAGATTGTCAGCGAAGCGAAGCTGGTGGTGGATTCGCGGAACGCTACCCGCGGCATCCAGAGCGACAAGATCGTGCACTGCTGACAAGCCGTCAGCTCTCAGCTCTCAGCTCTCGGCTTTCAGCCCTCAGTTCAATCTCTATGTGGCGCGGCTGAGGAGAACTGACTTGTCCGCGAGCGTCTAGTCAAAAACCGACCGTGCGAGCGGCACGCCAGTCATGTCGCCTTTCCTGTGTCGCCCAGCGCCCGGCCAGAACGCGCCACCGTGTGCTAGTATTTCGCGTTGACCCCGGGGCAGCGTTCGCGTTGCACGCTGCATCTCAAGCTGTGCCGATGACGGTGTGCCAATGAAAGATACGCTCGGAATCCTGCTCGCTGGAGGCGCCGGCGAGCGTCTTTATCCGCTCACCCGCGACCGGGCCAAACCGGCCGTGACCTTCGGCGGCATCTACCGCATCATCGACATCACGCTCTCTAATTGTGTCAACTCCGGCCTGCGTCGCGTGTTTATCCTCACGCAATATAAGGCGCTGTCGCTGAATCGCCAGATTCGCGAAGGCTGGAACATTTTCGGCCGCGAAATCGGCGAGTTCATCGAAATCCTGCCCCCGATGAAGCGGGTCAGCGAGAACTGGTACATGGGGACGGCCGATGCCGTCTATCAGAACATCTACTCCATCGGCTCCGAGCAGCCCAAGTACGTGATCATCCTCTCCGGCGACCACATCTACAAAATGAATTACGAGCGCATGCTCAAGCAGCACCGGGAGGCCGCCGCGGACGTCACTGTGGCTACCCTGACGACCGACCCCGCCGAAAGCCGCCATTTCGGCGTCGTCGATATCGACAGCGACCATCGCATCACCAACTTCCTGGAAAAACCCAAGCACACGGATATCCGGTCCCCCTACGATCCGACGAAAATTTCGGCATCCATGGGTATCTATATTTTCAACACGGACGTGCTCATTCCCGTGCTGCTCAAAGATGCCGAGGATCCCGATTCCAGTCACGATTTCGGCAAGAATATTTTGCCCAAAATGCTCGGGGATTACCGCGTCTTTTCCTTCAACTTTGTCGACGAAAACAAGAAAGAGGCTCTTTACTGGCGCGACGTGGGGACGCTGGAAGCGTATTACGAAGCCAATATGGATCTGGTTTCGGTATCTCCGGTCTTCAATCTTTACGATGAGGCATGGCCCATCCGCACGCACCAGCGACAGTATCCGCCGGCAAAATTCGTGTTTGCGGAAAGCGGACGTACGGGCCGCGCCCTTGATTCGCTGGTTTCTTCCGGATGCATCATTTCCGGAGGTTCGGTGCAGAATTGCGTGCTGTCCCCGGATGTGCGCGTCAACTCCTATACAGAAATCGAGAGCAGCATTCTGTTCTCGCACGTGAACGTGGGACGCAGTTGCCGCATCCGCAAAGCCATCATCGACCGCGACGTCCACATTCCCGAAGGCACTACCATCGGTTACGATACGGAAGCCGACCGCGAACGCTACTTCGTCACCGACAGCGGTATCACGGTGGTGACGCGCGACTACTCGCTGTTTGAGAATCCAGTCACGATCGACTATTTCACCAGTGAGTAGAAAAGATCTCAGGTCTCAGGAAAAACATGGATCCCGATACTCTTGAGATTTTCCTGACACCTGAGACCTAACACCTGAGACCTTTCCCCTGCGGTACACTTCTCTACTCTATGTCTCTCAGCCTGCGCCGCCTTTTCAGGAAAGAAAAACAGGAGCGCCGCATCCTGCGCCAGATCGAGCGCTCCGGCGACCGACTGCAGCCGGAATATCACCGCGCCACGCCCGAGTGCCCGCACCCCGAACGCTGGCACATGTTCGATTCCATGACCGCCGAGGCCGAGGTGCTTGAATTCCTGCGCACCATCGTCACTACCATCAAGCCCGAACTGGTGGTGGAGACCGGAACCTTCAGCGGCATCAGCACGCTCTGGATTGCCGAAGGACTGAAAGCCAATGGACGCGGGCGCGTGATCACCTGTGAGTTCGATTACGAGATCTACGAGAACGCGAGGGCGCGAATCCAGGCTTCCGGACTAGCCCAGTGGATCGAACTGCGCAACGAATCCAGCCTCGACATGAAAGTCGACGGCACCATCGATTTATTTTTCAGCGACAGCGATATGCCGATTCGCGAGCAGGAGATTCGCCGTTTCCTTCCGCAGATGAATCCCTTTGGCTTGATCCTGATGCACGACGCAAGTTCGCATTTGAAGATCGTCCGCGAAGCCGCACTCAAACTGGAACAAGACGGCCTGATCTCAGCCGTGCTGTTGCCCACTCCGCGTGGACTGGTCGTGGCGCAGAAGCGGGAGGGACGAAAGTAGAGTGGGTTGTAGGGCTGAGCGAAAGGTCTACTGTGTGGTGCACTGACAAAAAAGCAGGTCCTTCGCTTCGCTCAGGATGACAACTTCGATTTGCTTCTTGAGCTTGCGGGACGCTACTTCAGTGCTTCACCAAGTCATCCGCTAGCAAGTGCGCCTTCTCCGCCAATGTATTCGCTCTCCGCACATCGCCTTCTTTCAAGGCCGAATGCGCTCCATCCATGTAGTTGTGGATCTGACCCACTGTCTGCTGCTGGCGCACAGTCAACGTGCTTCCCGCCAGCTGTCTCAGTTGGTCGTCGGTCGCACCCAGCAACCGTTCAGCATCCTGGCGCTGACGGGCGGCTTCTGCGGGAGTCATGCCGGGCGCAATCTGCGCTGCGGGCTCTCTCGCTCCACCCTCGCGGACCACAACCTTGCGCGGACCACCGTCGGGCGCTGGGGCCGGCGCCGAGCGCTTGCGGCGCTTCGTGGCTCGGCTCGCCGAACCAGTCTTCGCTGACGTAGCATCCTGCTTTTCCTTGGACGCGCTGTTCGGAGCTTTCTTCTCCGGCGCCGGAGTAACGTCTACTGGGGCCTTCTCCTCTGGAGTCGTAGGCGGCGCGTGAGTTTGTCCAGTAGAATTTGCCGCGTCAGCTAGGTCTTGTTGCTGACGGACCATTCCCTCGGCCGGGAAACTCAGCCAAAGCGCGATCGCGAGTCCACAGGCAAGTCGCATAACAGGGCCAACTGGATTGTTTCCCACCCTTGCCAAGAACGCAAGAGTAGGCGGAAGGCAAAAGCACGTGTTACATCTGACTCTAGCAGCGGACTGGGTTCCCGGTATGTGCGACACATGGCCCCCGCGCCAGACCGTCGCGTTGTGCCGTGCCAAGCTTTTCAGACGATCTCGATGGGCATGCTTGGATGTCCGTTCAGGAGGATTGAGTTAGTAACAGACAGCGAGCGACAGAAAGCCAAAAAACGGAGGAAGCGGGTTCGCTTCCTCCGTTGTGTTTTGCGAAGTAACCTTACTGGTGACTATTTTTTCGTCGGTTTCTTCGTGCCCTTCCTTGCCACGGGGGCCTTCTTTGCCGCTGCGGCCTTTCTGTCAGCTTCCCTGCCGCCAATCAGAGTCAATGAATCCGCGGCATTGAACGGATACTGCCGTACCGAGGTTTCAGTTTGGCCAGCAACGTTCAAGGTGACGTCCACGCGGCGATTGCTCGCCCATTTGATGACCGTCAGGTTGCGCAGGAACCTGGCCCGTTCTTCTTTGGTCAGCTCGGGGTTCGCCTCGACCGCCGACTTCACCTCGGCTGCGGTCAGGTTGTGCTGATCGCCGAAAGCCTTGGTGTCGAGGTTGGCCTCGGGGACACCCTGCTCGACCAGGAAGCTCTTGACGCGGGCCACACGACGCTCGGAGAGTGCCTGGTTGTAAGGTACGGAGCCACGCACGTCGGCGTGTCCTTCGAGGGTGAGGTGAGCATCCGGCTTGGCCTCAAGATACTTCTTGAAGTCCGTTGCCAGCGACTCGAGGGTTTGCTCCTGACTCTTAACCAGGCCGGCGTTGGGGGCCTTCACCGACGGTTTGTCAGTCACGAAATACACGCTGTGGAGCGCGAGACGTGCCTCCAGCACCTTGTCCACGACTGGCGCTGGTGGTGGCGGCGGATTGTTCACCGTCACCGAGCTAGAAGTCGAGGCGGTCAAGCCGCGGGAATCCGTACAGGTGGCATTCACGGTAGCCTGACCCGCAGAAGCTCCGGTCGTGGTAAGGGTTGCGGAATTGCCGCTGCCGGCTACGCTGCCCGTGCTGGAGGTCCAGTTACTCACGGTGACAGTCGCGTTGTCAGGGCTGCTGCAGGTACAAGTGATAGTCGAGGAGGTTCCGATTTCGACCGTTCCCGGATTCGCCGAACAAGAGATCTGGGGAGGATTCAGCGGCTTCACGGTGAAGTTAGAGGTACAACTGGCCACACCGTTATTCTTGGACTTAGCATCGGTGACGGTCGCGGTGGCAGTGTAGCTGCCAGGGGCCGCGCCGTTGGTGTCGATACTAGCGCCGGTATCCTTGCCCTCGATCTTGCCGCCGGAACTCGCCCAGGTATAGGTGAGCGGATGCTTGGGATTGAAGTTGCTGGGCGCGACGGTTACGTGCAGGGGCTCGCCGACCAAAACTTCGCTGCGGTCGATCGAGCAAGCCGCGGCTACTGGAATTTCGGGGGCTCCGCCGAAGTTGAACACCAAACCGGTGGTCAGGCGGACTCCGTTGAAGGTCTGGCGCCGCAATGCGCTATCGTTCGCCGGGACATCGCCAGAGAAGTTCACGCGCTGGAGCTGGTAGTCGGCTTCAAAGAGCCGAAGCGAGAGAGGCTTCCAGATCTTGAAATCCATACCGCCGCCCAGAATCGCGGCGATGCCGTTGGTGGCATCGAGATCTCTCTGCGAGAACCGATCGACTCCGATCAGAGTGTGCAGGAAAAAGTTCACATTCTCGCCGCGCCAGGTCAACTTCGGCCCAACGGCAAAGGCGCTATTAGCAACGTAGCGGTTGCTTCCCCAGTTCCCACCGTAATTGCCTTCCAGAGAGAGCATCTTGGTGAAGTTGTAGGACAAATTGGCGCCGAAGCCCTGCGTGACCGACGGAAGCTTGATAGCATTGGGCGGGGTGTTTGTATCGGGAATGTTGCCGCCCGGGTTCCACCACTGATAGCCGACGAATAACTCCACCTTAGGAAAATCATCCGACGACTGCGTCGTCATGGCTTTGGGTGCGGGTGCTGTTTGTGAGTTCAGCAAAGTTGGTAACGCAATCAGAACGAGGGCCAGGACGAGCGCGAGACTCGCGCATCTCCGGTAAGTTTCGTGACAGAGTGACATTGAGTTCCTCCGAATCGAATCCACAACAAGATATTTAGTAGAACTGGGGAATCAACAAAGCCTTACGGCACGCACAGATAGGCTGCACCTGGGAACATCGAATTCTACAGCAATCGGCCATTTTTGCAAAAGAGAGAAGAGTGAGTAGTGGCTAGATTCGTCGCAATTTTGGAGTGGGCACCCCTCTTAAGTGATCTCAAATTGATATTCGCCCGTCCTGAGCCGGGTTGCGGGGCGGCGCGCTTCCCTGAATAATGCTGGTGGGGCCTATGACACAGGAACGCGTACTGATTGTTGAAGACGAAGAGAACGAACGAACCGGGTTAGCCGAACTGGTCTCCTCTTGGGGTTATCGCACAGACACCGCAGCCGACGGCGTGGAAGCTCTCGAAAAAATCCCGAACTTTTCTCCGTCCATCGTGATCACGGATGTGAAGATGCCGCGCATGGGCGGCATGGAACTGGTGGAGAAACTGGCGGACTTGGCGCAGTCGATTGCGGTGGTCATGGTAACCGCCCAGAAGGCGACCGATACGGCATTTCATGCCGGCCGGCTGGGCGTCCAGGACTACATCGAGAAACCCATCGACTTCCGGCGGCTCCGCTCCATCCTGACCAACATCGGCGAAATCCTGAACGCGCGTACCGAAAACGAAACGCTGCGGCGGAGCCTGCGCGACAAAGGAGCGCTCGGGCAGTTGGTTGGCGCGTCCGCTGCCATGCAGGGAATTTTCCGGCTCATCGAACAGGTGGCTCCGAGCACGGCCTCGGTTTTGATTACCGGAGCGAGCGGCACCGGCAAGGAATTGGTGGCACGCACCATTCACGATTTAAGTCCGAGGCGCAATAAACCTTTTGTCCCGATTAATTGTGCGGCCATTCCGGAAACGCTGATCGAGAGCGAAATTTTTGGCCACGAAAAAGGCGCCTTTACGGGGGCATTGGAACGCCGCACCGGCTGCTTCGAACTGGCCGAAGGCGGCACGCTGCTGCTCGACGAGATTGGCGAGATGCCGGTGGGCACGCAGGCAAAACTGCTGCGCGTGCTGGAAGACCACAAACTGCGTCGACTCGGCGGCAAGGTCGAAACTTCGGTGGACGTGCGCGTGCTGGCCGCCACCAACAAAGTGCCCGACGATGCCGTGGCCAATGGAGAACTGCGCGAGGATCTTTATTACCGGCTCAACGTTTTCAATATTCACATGCCGGCGCTGCGCGAACACAAGGAAGATATCCGCGATTTGGTGAAGAGCCTGCTCGCGGATATGAACCGGAAACATGATCGCCAAGTGGCAGACGTAAGCGAAGCGGTGCTCAATGTTTTCCAGAGTTACTCATGGCCGGGCAATGTGCGCGAGTTGCGAAACACGCTGGAGCGCGCCGTAATCGTGTGCGAAAGCGGACTGGTGGAAACCAAGCACTTGCCGCCGGGCTTTGGCCAGAGCGTGCGGCCGGTGGTGAATGATCCTGATGCCGTGCATCTGGGCGTGGGCACGACGGTCGGGGAAGCGGAGAAACTGCTCATCCTGAAAACTCTGCAGGCGACCAACAACAACAAAACGCGAGCCGCGGAGATCCTCGGTATCAGCCTGAAGACGCTGCATAACAAGCTGAAAGAGTACGGGCGACCGCAGGATGCGGTGCTGACGGCGGAGGAATAGGAAACAGTTTCTGTAGAGACGGGGCTTGCCCCGTCTCCACTTGGATGCGCTGCACGCGGAGACGCGGCAAGCCGCGTCTCTACTTTAAAATGAGCCGCAAATTCATCATCGTGCTCGTGATCACCACACTGTTCACGGCGCTCGTGGTCGGCTTTTCCTGGATCTACCTGTCGCAACTGCTGACCCAGCGCTTGCTGTGGGCCGATGAAACCGCTTCCCAACTCACCAACCAACTGGAATATACGGCGTCCAAAGCGGTGCCCGATCTGACCAGCACGCGCATCGACACCAGCGATCCCAAGGCGATGCGGGCCGCCATCACAACTTATCTGCAGACCGATACCAACCTGAATGACATGCTGGAATCGGTGGTCGCTAACTCTCGCATCATCTACGATGCCGCCGTTGTTGATCCCAACGGAGTGGCGATTCTGGATACGAATCCGGCGTTCAACGGCAAACTGGTTCCCGAGCGCCCTTCTCTAAACGTGTTGCACGACGCGAATTTCCGCCGCCAACTCCGCATGATCTACGGACCCGCCATCGTTTATGACGTACGCGTCGGACTCGAACTCGATGGGCGAGCGTTTGGCAGTGTTCGGGTTGGCGTGAACACGGTTTTTCTACGCAATGAACTTACTCCGAAACTGCAGCAGGCGGCTTTTTTCTCGGTGGTCGCGATTTTTTGCTCGCTGGTTCTGGCGGCTGTGGTTTCCAATGTGGCGCTTGGTCCACTGAAGGCGATCAGCCGCAACCTCGACAGCGCGAGTGCGGGAGATCTATTACCGGAAGAAGAATCCGGTTCGGAGGACGAGGTTGGGCTGGTGTCGCTGAAAATCGCGCACCTGGGCCGGCAGATTCGCGATACCAACGAGATTTTTTCCGCGTTGAAAGACAACGTCGAGCAGGTCATGACCAAACTGCAGGACGGGCTCATGCTGTTCACGCGTGATTCGCGGGTGGTGCTGGTGAGCGCCTCGGCGGAAAAATTTCTGGGGCGCCCGCGCCGCGAAATTTTAGGACATACCGCGGAGGAAATCTTTTCCGATGGAACAGTTTTGGGCGCGGTGGTTCTACCCGCCTTTCAGAAGCAGCGGCAGTTGGCGCAGTACGAATTCGATGCTGTCGATGGCCGGCGGGTCCAGGTGTCGCTCGATTTCATTCAGGAAAAAGGCACGCCGATTGGCGCGCTGCTTACCATGCGCGATGCCGAGTCGGTGCGGCGCATCGAGGACGAGATTGAGGTCTCACGCCGTCTTTCCGCCAGCGGACGGGTGACCCGAGGCGTGGCCCACGAGGTGAAGAACCCCATCAACGCCATCGTGCTGCACCTGCAGTTACTGCAAAACAAGCTGCAGCAGGACGATCCCGACACACGCCGCCATATGGATATCATTGGCAACGAAATTCACCGTCTCGACCGCGTGGTGCAAATCCTGGTGGACTTCACTCGTCCGCGCGATTTGCGGCTGGAAGACGTGGACTTGCGGAGAATTCTGGAGAATGTATCGACGCTAGCCGCACCCGATGCCTCGCGCCACGGCGTGCGTGTGGTGCAGGAACTGCCCCCGGAAGACGAGCCGCTGATGGTGCGCGTGGATGCGGACCTGATGAAGCAGGCGATTTTGAATCTGGTGCTGAACGGTGTGCAGTCGATGAGCGAGGGAGGCACGTTGACGCTCAAGGTGCGACGCGATGAAGAAATGATTCTCGCCGAAGTGACGGACCAGGGCTGCGGTATTCCGCCCGAAGCGCAGGAGAAGATTTTCGAACTATACTACACCACCAAAGGCGATAAAGGTGGAAGCGGAATCGGCCTGGCACAGACGTATCAGATCATGCAGTGGCACTATGGCTCGGTGGAGTTCGAATCCATCGTCGGAACTGGAACGACTTTCCGCTTGCGACTGCCCACAGTATCGGTGAAAGCGGAGCGTAAGGAGAAAGAGGGCGAGGAGATGACGGCCTGAACTCGGAACGAATCAGGCCTGCTTGGACTGCTCGGTCTCGTTCTCGAGTCGCTTCCACTCGAGGTGCTCCTGTCCCCAGACTCGAACCGACTGGAGAATCGGGCGCACGGTTTCTCCGTGGCCAGAGATTCGGTACTCAACCCGAGGCGGGACCTCAGCATAAACCGTGCGACAGATCAGCCCCTCCTGCTCCAGACTGCGGAGCGTCGCGGCCAGCACCTTGTGGGAAATGTCGGGCATCAACCGCCGCAGTTCGTTGAAGCGGCGCGTACCGGAATCGAGCCAATAGAGACAGATCAAGTTCCATTTGCCGCCAATGGCGATCAGCGCCGCTGTCAGCGGGCACTTCGTTGCCACAGCCAGTTGCGGTACGTCGGCACTTCGTTCGTCAGGACGGGGTTCCATAACCATAAGGTAACTGAATTACCGAAAGGTGCATTCTTGTTTTTTTGCGCTCGCCGCGCAAGCATGCGGACGGAGGCTGCAGATGACAGGAAAGGGATATGGAGGACGCAAGAGAGTTCGGGGCTGTTTCTTCGCTGGTACTCTGATCTTTCTCGCTTGCTCGGTTCCGGGACCAGCACAGACGAATTCAACGGCAGCGAAACCTCAAGAAGCCGCCGCAGAACGGGATGGGCAGCACGATTTTGACTTCGAGATTGGTACTTGGAAAACTCACCTCAAGCGCCTAGTGCATCCGCTCACTAGCTCCACTACCTGGATCGAATATGAAGGCACTACCATTGTCCGAAAGGTTTGGAATGGCCGGGCCAATCTCGTAGAGCTCGAAGCCGATGGCCCGGGAGGTCACTTCGAAGGTCTGAACCTGCGTCTCTACAATCCCCAATCCCACCAGTGGAGCCTAAATTTTGCCAGCAGCAACGGCGGCACCCTAAGCCAGCCCACGATCGGCGAGTTCAAGAATGGACGCGGCGAGTTTTACGACCAGGAAACCCTGAATGGCCGCGCCATCTTCGTTCGATTCGTAATCTCGGACATCACTCCGAATTCGTGCCGCTTTGAACAGGCCTTCTCCGATGATGGAGGCAAGACTTGGGAAGTGAATTGGATCGCAATCGACACCCGGGTCAAAGACGAACCGGAAATCACACAGCAGGAGCCATCCAGAGCCAACCTTCCAAATCCTACGGAACCAGATGGACAACATGACTTTGACTTCGACATTGGCGTCTGGGCAAATCACCTGTCGCGCCTCGTCCATCCCTTAACTGGCTCCCACACTTGGGCCGAATATGAAGGCACTTCCGTCGTCCGCAAGGTTTGGAACGGCCGCGCCAATCTGGTCGAAGTCGAAGTCGATGGCACGGCCGGTCACTTCGAAGGCTTGTCTCTTCGCCTATACAATCCTCAATCCCACCAGTGGAGCTTCAATTTTGCCAACAGCCACGACGGGATCCTGACCCAGCCCACGATTGGCGAGTTCAAAAATGGACGCGGCGAGTTTTACGACCAGGAAACATTCAATGGCCGAGCCATTCTTGTTCGATTTGTCTTCTCGGAGATTGCTCCGAATTCGTGCCATTTTGAACAGTCATTCTCCGAGGACGGGGGCAAGACCTGGGAAGTAAACTTCGTCGAGCAATTCACACGAATGAAGGATGACGAATCGAAGCCGCTGGCAGAGCCGGCGCCGACGATCGCGTCGGTGATGGAAACACAAATGAGAATTGTAGAGAATCAATTTGTGCCAGCGGCGGAGGCGATGCCGGAGGATAAGTACTCGTTCGCGCCCACGAACGGCGAATACAAGGGAGTGAGGACGTTCGCGCAAGAAGTGAAGCACGTGGCGACGGCGAATTTCGTGTTTTATAGCGCAATCCTCGGGCAGGCTCCGCCAGCCGGCGTGACTCTCGCAGGGACGACAAACGGGCCGGACGATATTCAGACCAAAGAGCAGATCCTGAAATATTTGAGGGATTCGTTCGCGCTCGGGCACAAGGCATTTGCGACGCTCACAGCGAGGAATGCCGTGACTCCACTCGTCAAGCCGCCCATACCGTTTATGAATACGCGGCTGGCGATGGCGAGCTTCAGCTGCGCGCACGCATCAGATCACTATGGGCAAATGGTGGAGTATTTGCGGATGAATGGAATTGTTCCGCCGACGAGCAAGGGGCAGCCGCCAGCGAATCCGGGAGGGCGATAAGCGAGCCGAGGCATGCCACGACTGTCAGCCGAGTAAACTTCATCGAACAATTCACGCGAGTGAAAGATGAATCTGACAAAGCGCGCTGAACTCCGCCACGAGGTTGCAGATGATCATCGAAATGCGCACTTACAGAACCAAAGCCGGCAAGCGTGCCGAGTTCCTTGAGATATTCTTCGCCAAGTCGATCCCGGCACACGCGGAAATCGGAATGAAAATCCTGGGTCCGTTTCTTTCCATCGAAGATCCCGATACCTTCTTTTTTATGCGCGGCTTTCCTGATCTTGCTTCCCGCGAGCCGATGAAAGCAAAGTTCTATGAAGGGGAATTATGGAAGAGCGAACTGGAGAACGTCCTGATGCCGATGCTGGAGAAATATGACGTGGTCCTGGTAGAAGACCCCGAGAATCTGGTCCACTGGTGAACGGGAACTAGATCGGATTGCGGCCTTGGATGATTCTGATGAGCACCACAATAATTGCGAGTAAAAGTAGAAGATGCACGTACGCGCCCAGCACGTGAAAAGAAACCATCCCCAATAGCCAGAGGATGACGAGAATTACGGCTATGGTCCAAAGCATGATCTGGCTCCCTTTCGGTGACGCTGCTCCGGCAAAGAACCGGCGTTGATCCGACTATTGTAAATCCACGGACTGAGCGAGGCGGAAGCTCAGACGGCGATCCACACTGAACACGACATCTTTCTGACCGACGCCGGTCGCCGGGGCTCTACTCTCGCGCGAGCCGCCTTTGGCGAAAATGCTGGAGGTCTCGATCATCACCGGCTTGCCATCCACGTTCAAACTCACAAGGACGATCCGCAGGTAGCCGGGTTCGAGCGAGCGTTGGGAGGGCTTGGCTTCGAGGACGCGGCCGGTGGCAGGAGTTCCCGGGGGGACGAGCGTCTGGCCGTCGACCACGACGGGTTCGTCAATGATTGCCTGGAAGGTGTCGCCGGCGTGCGACGATGCGCTCGAAACGGCGCTCTGGAGACGAATCGGGATGGGGGTTCCCTCGGGCAATTTTGTGGTCGAGGGAATCAGTGACTGGCTGGGGGAAACGCCCGTCGAGCGCTGGCGGTCAAAGGGGAGATTTTGCGAATTGGGGGAGTTTGCATTTTCCGCGGGCGGGCGGGCGCAGGCGCACAGGAAGCTGAGCGTCAGCAAAACGACGGCGGTGCTAACGGTATAGGAGGGCATGGACTCTCCGGCATATTCTAGACGGTCTCAGGGAGTTTGTTGTCGCATATCTACTCCCCTTTGTGCGGGATTGCTCTTTTGCCTGAGCTAGACGGGGCAAGCCCCGTCTCTACGGGAGTGGATTCCGAATTGGGGCGGTTTTGCTCTCCCGTATTGGCATCCCGGCAATGGCGCCGACGTCTTCATTCCCTCCTTTTTCGTCGCCCAAGCCCTCCCGAAATCATCACAAATTGGATGTGATGGCCCGCACTTAGCGGCGATGGCATTCCCACTACACTTTCTCTAATCAGGTTTTGCGCGGTTCATTCGCGGAAAAATTGGAGGCCGATTTTTCCCAGCTTGGAATCGCGACGGTTCTACGCTACCCGTGCTCGTTGCGGCTTCTTCCGACCGTGAGCGGATGTAGCGATGAATGAGCGGAACGCTGAATTGGAGGAGTGGTGCTGGCATGGACGTAGTCACCCAATTTCCTGCGATACGCTACGAGCGCACTCGGCATTTCCAGGCGATGTTTGAGGGGGCCGCGGTTGGCATCGCGATTTGCCAGCTCAACGGCCAGATTCTGGAAGCCAATCCCGCGCTCAGCAAAATGCTCGGCTACAGCTCACCAGAATTGGAGGGAGCAAGAGTTGGCGAGTTCCATCCGGGAGAAGGCGCGGAAATTGGCCCTGATCTCGATGACAGCAACTTCTTGTCAGAACATTCTTCGTCAGACCATCTTTCGCCAGAACATCGATTCCTGGACGAACTGATGCGGGGCGAGCGCGAATCGGTCGAAACGGAAAAGCGCTACCGGCGCAAGGACGGTTCCGAGTTCTGGGGACATCTCACGATGTCGCTCGGGCGCGGCGGGGGACACCAGGCCGCCTTCCTGATTGCGATGCTCGCAGATGCAACCGAGCGCAAACAGGTGGAAGAACATCTGCGCGAAGCCGAGAAGATGGAAGTGATCGGACGCCTGGCAGGGGGAATCGCACACGACTTCAATAACCTTCTGACCGGCATCCTGCTGTACTGCGACCTGCTCAGCGCCGCGTTGGAGAACCCTCACTTGGAGAATATCGGGCTGGAGCGGAGCCTACTGTGCCAGCACGTGGAAGAAGTCCGCATGGCGGGCGAGCAGGGGGCAGCGTTGACGCAGCAACTCCTGGCCATTGCGCGCAAGCAGGCGGCAGAGCCGCACCCGATCCTGATCAACGAAATTGTGGCGTCCACGGAAAATCTGTTGCGGCGGCTGATCGGCGAGCAGGTGGAACTGG
This sequence comes from Terriglobia bacterium, assembly GCA_020073525.1. Taxonomy (GTDB): domain Bacteria; phylum Acidobacteriota; class Terriglobia; order Terriglobales; family Acidobacteriaceae; genus Acidiflorens. Next base: position 15,850 of record JAIQFA010000053.1, on the reverse strand, counting down.
TATCTGAACTCGACTCCGACGCGGGATTGGTGCTCGCGGACGCGGCTCAACTGCGACAGATCCTCATGAACCTGGTGCTGAACGCGCGCGACGCAATGCCGCAGGGAGGAACGATCAGGCTGAGCACGCGCGTGGTGGAACTTCCCGGTGAAGTTGAGCCCGCGAGACAACGGCGCGCCGTGTCGCTGAAGGTGCAAGACAACGGCTGCGGGATGGATGCGAGGACTCGCAGGCGGCTGTTTGAGCCTTTTTTCACCACCAAGAATCCGGGAAAGGGCACGGGGCTCGGCCTGGCGACGGTGCAACGCATCGTCAGCGAAGCGAATGGGAAGATCGAAGTCGAGAGCGAGCCGGGACGCGGTACCTGCATTGAAGTATTTTTGCCGGGAATCGACGCGTCTCCGGACCGGTCCGTCCCGCCGTCGGGGACGCTAGTGGACGCGGCGGTTCATGAATCCCGCGGCAAAACCATTTTGCTGGCGGACGACCATGCCACAACGCGCAGATCGATGCAGCATATCTTGCGGGACGCCGGTTACCGGATCTTGCCCGCTTCTGGCGGGAAACAAGCGCTGAAAGTCTTCGCGGAACGCTCCGGCGGCGTCGATCTGCTGATTGCCAACTGCACCATGCCGGGAATGAATGGGCAGGAACTCGCGGAAGCGTTGCTGCGGCAACAGCCGGGCTTGAAAGTTCTGTTGATTTCCGGCTACCAGCAAGCGCTCGTCCGCACCAGCGCGGGCGTGCTCAAGTTCATGCGCAAACCATTTTCCGGAAAGACTCTGCTCGAACGCGTGGTCGAGACTATGGAGAGCCCGTGAACGCGGGCAGTGATCCGGAGAGACGCGGCTTGCCGCGTCTTCGTTATGCCGTCGCTCCGGAAGACGGGGCAAGCCCCGTCTCAACATTATTAATCGTGACAGTTTTGGATAGTCAGGGAGATTCGTCATGTTTACTGCATCCGCCGTCGCCCCCCTCAGCCATAGCCATCCTGTACAAATCGAAGGAGCAAATTTTCTCAACCTTCTGATCGTGGACGATGACCGCACGATTCGGGAAGCCTGCCGGGATGTGGCGCAATCGCTCGGATTCAACACGCAGGTGGCGGAGTCTACCGAACAGGCTTACCGGGTGCTCGATAGCGCCAGCACCGATGCCGTGCTGCTTGACTTGCGGCTGTCAGGGGAAGACGGAGTGGAAGCGCTGCATATGATCAAGAAGCATCGTGCCGAGGCGCTGGTGATCGTAGTGACCGGCTACGGCACGGTGCAGTCCGCGGTGCAGGCGATGAAAGATGGCGCCTACGACTACGTCACCAAACCATTCAGCATGGAAGAACTCCGCCTGCTGCTGGAGCGGGTGGCGGCGCATCTGCGACTGAAGACGGAGAACCGCGTGCTGCGCGAGACCATCAAATCGCGGCAGGGGTTCGGCAATATTGTCGGGCGCGCTCCGGAGATGGAAAAACTGTACCGCATCATCGCCAAGGCGGGGCAGAGCGCGCATCCAGTGCTGATACTGGGCGAGAGTGGCACGGGCAAGGAGTTGGTCGCCAAGTCCATTCACCTGGCCGGCCCGTGCCGCAACAAACCCTTCATTCCGGTGGACTGCGGGTCGCTAGTGCCGACCCTGATCGAGAGCGAACTGTTCGGCCATGTGCGCGGCGCATTTACGGGCGCGACCCATCCCAAGGATGGACTGCTGGCGATCGCCGAAGGGGGTACGGTGTTTCTCGACGAGATCGGGGAGCTGCCGGTGGACTTGCAGGCGAAGCTGCTGCGGGCGATTCAGGAGAAGGAGATTCGTCCCGTGGGAAGCGTGAAGCGAGTGCCAATCAATGTGCGGATACTGGCCGCCACCAATCGCGATCTGGAACATGCAGTGGCCGAGGGCACGTTCCGCCGCGATCTTTTTTTCCGGCTGAACGTGCTCACGCTGCGGATTCCCCCGTTGCGCGAGCGGAGGCAGGATATCCCGCTGCTGGTGGCGCATATTCTCGAGCGCATCGGACGAGACATGGGAAGCGAAAAGACGATTTCCGACGAGTCCCTCAAGGCGCTGCTGAACTACGACTGGCCGGGCAATGTGCGCGAACTGGAGAACTCGTTGGAACGGGCGTGCGCGCTCAGTAGCGCGAACGAGATCCAGATGCGTGATCTTCCCACCCAGATCTACAGCGCGCCGCTCGAGTTGATGGCGATGAGCCAGCCGCACAATGGCGTCGTGCCCATGGCGGAACTGGAAAAACAGACGATTCTGAACGCGCTTGCGCAAGTAAACGGAGACAAGATGGTGGCGGCGCGCTTGTTGGGCATTGGCAAGACCACGCTGTACCGAAAGCTGAAGGAGTACGAGTCCCAAAACTGATTTGTTGGACTGAGGCTGATGCCAGAACGGGAGGTTAAGGAGAGGGTGGAGTCCACAACTCATTTGTTTTCAGGCTCCGACAATTGGCCCGGAAGTTGCCCATCAGTTCAACATGATTCTTCTGGTGACACCGAGCGAGCGGGCCTCCGAGTGGGCCGAGGCGCTGAATGAAGCGACGGGCGAAAAGATCATGGTGACGGGAAGTCTCGCCCAGGCAACCACCTTCTTGCGGGCGGAAAGCTTCCTCGCGGTGGTGCTTGATCAGTTCCTGCTCGAAGCCGAACCGGATGAAGCTGCGGACACAATCGAGCACATGGGCACAGCGATCCCGGTGCAAGTCAACCTGGCGCTGACGGGGATGGAGCGTCTGGTAAGGGAAGTCCGGGCCGCCATCAAGCGCCGCCGGCGCGAGGAAGTTGCGGCCCGCCAGGCGGCGGTCGGTAAGTTCCAGAACGAACTGAATACCACGGTCACGGCGCTGCTGCTGTCCGTTGAACTGGCCATGGAAAGCCTGGGCCTGCCGGCAGCAGCCAACGAAAGATTGGAGTCGATGCACGCACTGGTGAAGAAACTCCGGATGCAGTTGGAGAGCGCGGACATGCCAGCGTAAGCCGAACGGGTTGCAGACGTCTGACCGTTCGTCTGGCGGGGGACGGGACTGTCCCGTCTCGCGTCTCCGATCGCTGACAGTTGCGTGGATAGCACCACCAACTCTGACACTCTTCCAGTTGACGGCAGTATCAAAGCCTGGACTTCAGCCGTTCAGCAAGTTCTGCCACCGCCGCGTGAAGTTCGGAAAGTTGGCCTCGCTGAAATTCGATTTCTTCTTTGTCCAAATCCTCGTCGATGGCGCGACAAAGTTGATAGGCAGCGCGGATGCGTTCGGCAGCCAGCAGAGAGGGCACAGCTGTGGAACAGCCTGAGACTTGCGCTGCTACCGACTGTTGGGCCGCCCAGGCGACGTTGCGAACTCGATTCAGTGCATCGCGAAAATCACTCAGCACGCGAGGATCGAAGTCGCCGGAGAGCAAGAGTCCCTGCAAAGCCCGCAGGTCGGCAATCGCGGTATTCAATCGGTCAGAAACCACAACGCTGCTTGTTACTTCACAATTCACAAGTGTCCTTCCAATTACTTCCAGCCTAATACACTTCTCCTCGACGGAGTACATTCCGAAGGACACTTCATCGGTAACATGCGCATCAATTGCGTCGAAGTTAAGCGCGCGACGCGCGTCATTGTTGGGCGTATCCCCGCACTTGTGCACTGACTAGCCATCATTCCTGTGGCGAAGCTCCAGTAATGGCCCTCCCCTTGCATTCATCTGACTTTACCGTCGTTTGTGATTGGAGCGCAGTGCATTGGAAAAAGTCTGACCACATCATTGAATGCAAAGACTTAACCGCGGTTTCATGAGGGTCCGTGTGAATCGGGCTAGTCATGAGTCGACGGTGGTGTCTGTCCAGTTTCTAGACGCACGGTCCATATTCCAGACACCAAGAAAAAACGCCGTGGCCGCAATCCGTCACGTTTGGTTTTGAATATGTCTATGCGATACCGTCTCATACGGGCACTTCGCGGCGCTACCATCGCGCTGTCTCTCGCGTCAGGTCGTGAGAGATTTAGACAACTTGTCCTTCCAAATCGCGCCGCGTCAAGCACCCGCATGCGAGCGATCAAAGCGGCAGCCACTACTGGCTGCATCATGTTCGTTTTTGAAGCAGCGAAGCAAGCTCTTTATCCGACAACACCCATCTGGACCTCTCATACCATCACGATTGTTTTCACCATGTTTGCCGCTGCCGTTGTTACCTTCGCGGTTCTCAGAAGGAAAGCTGAATCAGAAATGCGGTATCGGATTCTATTTGACAGCAATCCGATTCCGATGTGGGTTTTTGACAGAAAGACTCTTAAGTTTCTGGCAGTGAATGAAGCAGCGTCTCGACAATACGGTTTTTCAAGCCGGGAATTTCTGACGATGACCATCGCCGACATTAGGCCGGAGGAGGACATTCCTGATCTATTGGAAGCCACCCGCAACCCAGTCCAAGGACTTCAGGAACCCACGATTTGGAGACATCAAAAGAAAAACGGTGCAATCATCGATGTCGAGATTATCGGTCATGACCTGCATTTTCATGGAGTCGAAGCGGAGTTGATCGCAGCGCGTGACGTTACGGAACGCAAGAACGCTGAAGAAACGGTCCAGAGGCTGGCATCCATCGTGGAGTTCTCGGAGGATGCCATCATCGGCACAAATTTGGCGGGCATGATCACAAGCTGGAACCGAGCGGCGGAGAAGATGTATGGCTACACGACGGCGGAAGCAGTCCATCAAAACCTATCCTTGCTGGTGCCCTCCGAAAGGCAAGCTGAAATGCGAGCCCTCATGGAACGGGTCCAGAACGGCCTCCCGATCGAGTGCCTGGAAACTCAGCGACTCACAAAGGCAGGCTCTGTACTAGAGATGTCCGTGTCCATCTCGCCGATCCGGGATGCGGCGGGTCGAATTACGGGAGCCTCGACGATTGCTCGGGACATCACTCTCCGTAAACGCGCCGAGGAGCGATCGACCTTGCAGTCAGCCGCTCTGGAAGCGGCCGCAAACGCGATTGTGATCACAGACCACGAAGGCACAATCGTCTGGTCAAATCGGGCGTTTACGACGATGACTGGCTACAGCGCGGAAGAAGTATTGGGCAAGAACGCGGGCGTGTTGAAATCCGGAGAGCAGTCCGAAAGCTATTATGCCAAGCTCTGGTCAACCATTTCGTCAGGCAAAGTCTGGCAAGGCGAGATCGTCAACCGGCGAAAAGACGGAACAACCTACACCGAAGAGATGACGATCACGCCCATGGTCCGAGATGCCCGCAATCCGGCCAATCGATACTACATTGCCATAAAGCAAGACATCACTGAGCGCAAGCAAGCGGAGGAGGCGCTGTTGTTCAAAACTGCGCTGCTCGAGGCGCAAGCTGAGACGACAATTGATGGCATACTAGCCGTCGACGAGTCCAATCACATTGTTCTGGCAAACAAGCAATTTGGGCTCCACTTCGAAATACCGGATGAACTGCTGAGCACACGAGACGATCTGATCGTGCTCAAGCACGTGATGGCTAGAATCGAGGCCCCCGACGCTTTCATCGAGAGGGTCAAGTATCTCTATAGCCATCGGAATGAAAAGAGCAGGGACGAGTTCAGTCTCAAGAACGGAAAGGTTTTCGACCGTTACTCTGCGCCTCTCGTCGACTCAAAAAGCCGCCATCGGGGCAGAATCTGGTACTTTCGCGACATCACAGACCGCAAACTCGCCGAGGAACGAGCCGAATTCCTGGCTTACTACGATGCTCTTACAGGGCTGCCCAATCGGACCCTTCTTGAGGATCGCTTGTCCAAGGCGCTTGCGGGTGCTCGTCGGCGAAAGGACAGAGTTGCGTTTCTGTTCCTCGACCTCGACAGGTTCAAGAACATCAATGACTCGCTCGGGCACTCCGTGGGCGACCTTGTTCTGAAGGAGGTTGCGGAACGGCTTAAGAGATGGGCGCGTGAACAGGACACTGTAGCCCGGCTCAGCGGAGATGAATTCCTGATTATGGTCACCAGTGTAAAGGACATCACCGACGCAGCGGTTGCTGCTGAGCGGCTTATGAATGCAGTGGCTGCCAAATTCGTGGTTCAAGGCCACTCCCTTAGCATTCCTTGCAGCCTCGGCATCAGCATCTTCCCCGAACACGGTGCGGACGGCGAAACCCTGATCAAGAATGCCGAGGCCGCCATGTATAGCGCCAAGGACAATGGACGGCACAACTTTCAGTTTTTTACGCAGGACATGAATGCTCAGGTCGTCGAGCGATTGAGCCTGGAGAACGGCCTGCGAATGGCACTCGAAAGAAACGAACTTTTTCTGGTGTACCAACCGCAGATGGAGATCGCGACTGGGAGGATCACAGGGTTGGAAGCGCTTCTCCGCTGGCAGCATCCGGAATTGGGTCTTGTGCCACCCGACAGATTCATACGAATTGCTGAGAACAGCGGCCAGATTGTGCCGATTGGTGAATGGGTACTCCGGACCGCCTGCTCTCAGGCCCGGAAATGGCAGGACAAAGGGCTTCCCGCAGTGTCGGTTGCTGTAAATGTATCGGCGGTCCAGTTTCGCCGGGAGGGCTTCTGCGAACTCGTCAGGAGGATACTCCATGACACTGGCCTTGATCCCCACTACCTCGAACTGGAACTCACGGAAAGCCTTTTGCTGGCAAACGCAGAAGTGACTGTCTCCGTGATTCAGCAACTGAAGTCCATGGGGGTGACGCTGGCGATTGACGACTTCGGGACTGGCTATTCCAACTTCAGCTACATGAGGCAGTTTCAGGTCAGCAAGCTCAAAATCGACCGCTCATTCATCCGAGATGTAGCCGCGAATCCGAATGATGCGGCGATTACAGCCGCCATCATCGGCATGGCCAAGGGCCTGAGCCTGAAAGTGATTGCCGAAGGGGTCGAAAACGAAGAGCAGATGTCATTTCTGCGGACCCATCGGTGTAACGAAATCCAAGGCTACTATTTCAGCAAGCCTTTAACCGTGGACAAAGTTGCCGACAAACTGCGAGGCGGCGATCCCGAACGCCTCGCACTTGCACACGCTAGCGGGAAATGATCGTGATAAGAGACGTTTACGAGGTGGGGATTTCACTATGTCGATCGGACTTGCGCTTCTAGTATCCGCTGATCCAGTTGCAGTGCAACAGTTCAGCCATGCTCTACAAGAATTGTCGATTTCGCCTGATGTCTGTCAGGATGCGACCGTGGCTATTCATCTTTTGAATCGCCGAAAGTTCGATGCCGTTATCGTTGATCTCCAGCTGGGGGAACAGTTCGGAGTGATTCTGGACGAGGCGCGTCTGTCTCCATCCAACCGAACGGCGGTGACGTTTGCTATCGGCGGCAGTGATGCAGGAGCCACGGCAGCCTTCCACAAAAGGACGGGTTTTGTCTTCGAAAGGCCACTTTCTACGCAGTCAATCCGCGGCACGCTGAAGCCTGCTTACGGATTGATACTGAGAGAACGACGGCGCTATTTCCGTTGCCCGGTTGCTATTCCCGTCAAAATCGTGAGACAGAATGCGGCGGACGTTCGCTGTTACAGCGTGAACCTCAGCGAGGGGGGCATGGCGGTGAGTACGTTCGTTCCGCTCGTCGCCGGAGAGGACGTGAAGGTCCAGTTCACCTTACCGGAACACAACGTACCATTCTTGGTCGAATCGAAAATCTGTTGGTGGAAGACGGGCCATCTCGGGGTTCGCTTTGTGTCTCTTTCGGGAGAGCGCAAATCTGAACTACAGGACTGGCTCTCACAAAAGCTGGAAGAGATGCTGCCGGAATTCGTTGCCAGGAAGTTCCAGACGGCGGACGACTGCTCCATGCCGACTTCGGGAAGATAGCTAAAGATCGCTTCGTCGCGCTGGTCGTCAATTCCATGGATGGCGCTGCGGAATGCCCCAGCCAAGGGACGAAGATCAATCTTGTGGTTGGTCACTGCGCCAACCCGACGCGCTGCAACAGATCCTGGAATCGCGGATCGCTGCGTAGTGGATCTAAGCCAGGGTCCACTTTCAGAACGGTCATGCCATTGACGTGCTGGGCATATGCCTTCTCCAGCCATATAAACGCTTGTTTCTTATCACCCATGCCGATACTTGGGTGCGTACGAACCTAGCGTCGCAGATCAAGAAGTAGCTCACCGCAAATATCGTCGTCTGACGGACTCTACCGAGATGAGAATTGGTCCGCGGGCCCTTGCGCGAAAGCCTTTACGACAATGCGAAAGGAATCGTGAATATCGCGCGGGAAAAAGAGATAAGGAAGCTCGCAGTTAAGCTGCGAAGCAAGAGGGGAGATTAGGGGGCAAACAGGACTTGGGACGCGTTCCGGGACTAATATAGTTCATCAGAGCCAATCCAATTTAAGGATGTCTCCGAGCACATCGAACAAATCGGTGGAAAGTACCCCTCCCACCAGGCAATCAGCGGCCAGGTCCTGGTGGTTCCTCTATGGAGATGTTGTTTTCCTTTTGGGTTTATTCCTTTTTGCCGTTTGGCACTGCCACGGCAAAGCACGCCTGTCAGCGGTACTAATCGGATGCCCAGCCTTCGTCCTGTGGCTCATGGCCAAGCTCAATCTTGGCGAATCCTTTACTCTCAGCGCCCAGGCGCAACATCTCGTAACGCACGGTCTCTATTCCAGAATTCGCCACCCCATTTATTTCTTTTCTACCCTAGCCCTATTCGCGATCGCTCTATGCCTTCATAGTTTGCTTCTCTACATTTATGTCGCCCTGGTGGTCGGCGTGCAACTTTGGCGCGCCCGCGTGGAAGAACGCGTGCTCGCCGAACGATTTGGCGAAGCTTATCGTGAGTATAGACGGCGGACATGGTTCTAAGCCTCTTTCCGTGGGATCGGCAAGGTGGAAAGCCGCCCCAGACAGCGAGCAATTTACAAATCTCTACCCAAAGTATTCGCAAGGGCGAGGTTGGGTCGCGTTCTTGGGAAAAGGAACGGAGGTTTGTGATGGAGAACAGAACGACGGTGATTTATGTTGACGACAATCCCAAATCCAGCCGATTGCTAACCAGTGTTCTTGAAGAATCCGGGTTCCGCGTGATCGCCAAGAATGACCCCCTCGAGGCGCTCTCGCTTTGCCGAAGAACCTATTTTGATTTGGCACTTCTTGACTACGAAATGCCATTGATGTCGGGCTCCAAGTTGGCCCAGGAGATCAAGTTCCTGGTGCCGGATGTTCCGGTGGTGCTGATCTCTGGCCGCTCGACTCTGCCGTCGACGGAACTGGCATTTGTGGATGCTCATTTCGGGTTTGGGACCTCACTGGACGACCTCCTGTGGACGATGCGGATTTTGGTGCAGCCGAAGGTGGTGCGGATAGGGGATCAGCGGGCGATGACGCAGTGGGCGGATTCGACATGAAGAGGGTGGGCGCTCCGGCACCGGTCTTCGTGGGGACGGGGCATAGCCCCGCCTCCACACAAGAAAACACTTCCCACGGCACGGCTTTCGACCCTAAACTGAGTGGTAAGTAGGCCGAGGGTCACTTCCCAGCCCTCGCACCCGGGGGTTCTGTGCGCGTACTGGTAACGGCTGACACGTTCAGCGGAGTGTGGACCTACTCGCGCGAACTCGTCTCGGGCCTAGTGACCCACGGAGCGCAGGTCACCCTCGTCAGTTTTGGAGAAATTCCACTTCCTCATCAGTCCGCCTGGATGGACGGGCTGCACGGCCTCGAATATTATCCCACCGCGTTTCGTCTCGACTGGATGCAGGAAGGTGAACACGATTTCCAGGCGGCCCAGGATTATTTGTGCGCGATCATCCGCGACACGCGTCCCGATTTCCTGCATTTGAATCAGTTGAGTTTTGGAGCCCTGCCGGTGCCGACGCCGCGACTAGTCGTTGCGCACGGCGATCTGATCACTTGGTGGCTGAGCATCCACGGACATGAGCCAGCCGCCTCGGCATGGATCAAGTGGTATCGCGAAACGATGATCGCGGGCATGCAGCGAGCGGAAGGAGTGGTAACCACTTCCCGCTGGATGGAAGAGACGCTGCGAGCTGCCTACGGCGACGTTTTTGAGGGATATGTCATTCCGCCGGGACGCAATCCGATTTACTTCAATCCGTTTGTGGCCAAGGAAGAATCGGTGCTGGCGATTGGGCGCTTGTGGGATACGGGAAAGCAGGTGGCATTGCTGACCCAGCACACCCACGGACTGCCGGTGTGCATCGTGGGGGCGGATAGCCCGATTCCCGCGCCACCTCTGCCGATCCGCGCCGATGTACGCGTCTCCACCGGGGAACACGAGATTTCGGTAAAGGGAGCACAGACCGAATCGCAACTGCGCTCTCTTTACAGTAAGTCCACGATCTTTGCGGCAACCTCTCGCTACGAGCCTACGGGACTGGCATCGATCGAAGCTGCGTTCTCGCGCTGCGCGCTGGTGGCCAACGACACCGAGGTGTATCGCGAAATGTGGGGCGACGCGGCCTTGTACTTCGAACGCAATAATGCCGAGAGCCTTAGCGAAGTGCTCGATCAACTGGATGAAGACCGGGAACTCACACGCCTCTACGGGACCAGAGCTTACAATCGGGCCCGTGAACGGTTCACGGCGCGACGGATGGTGGACGACTATCTGCGGCTGTATCGGCGGTTGCGAACCGCAAAAGTGGCCGTCGCCTGATGACTTCGCGCTCACATTGACACAAAATTAACCTGACAGAAATACTCGCGTAATAAACCTACCCTATCTTTACTTCTCCGAAAGGTCGGACAAATTTCACATTTCAAAAGTCTGGGGCGCCACGCAGGCGGAAGTCTGCGTTGGCGTCACGGTGCTTTAGGGAAGAGAGGGTAACGACATGAAACAAAAAGCCGCGTTTCTTGGACTGTTTGCCGCATTCGTGAGTTCTGCGTGGGCGCAGCAAGGGCCCGTGCCCAAAGGAATTCCACGTCTTGATCACGTCTTCGTGATCATGATGGAAAACCACGGCTACAGCGAGATTCTCAACAATCCGAACGCCAAGTTCATCAACCAATATGCCAAATCCGCCAATCTGGCGACCAACTACTTCGCGGTCGCCCATCCCAGTTTGACGAATTATCTGGAAGTGGTGGGAGGCTCGAATTTCGGAGTGCTCAGCGACAACGCTCCCGACTGGCACAATGCGAAGTGTGCGACGAATCTCGCGTCTGGGGTTGCCAACACTGACAATCCACCGAGCCCCAACGTTTGTCCGATCGCGGGCAGCGGGACCGACGCACCTACGCCGAAACTTGATTGCACCAACGAAGTCCAAGGGCCGCCGTGCGAGGTCAACATCAACGGGAAGTTGTCGATCCCGGCAGAGCCGACGCTTGGCATGACCATCGCCGATCAGTTGGCCACCGCGGGAAAAAGCTGGAAAACCTATCAGGAAAATTTGCCACCGACCGGGCCTGACACGGTGAACTACAGTGATGGCAGCTTCACCAACAACACGGACTTCTCCAAAATCAACCCCCAATTGACCCCGCCGCTGACACAGAGTGATGTCGTTCAACTCTATGCGGCCAAGCATAACCCGTTCGTGTACTTTCAAAACGTGCAGCAAGGCACGAATCCGCTGGTTGGCTATTCCAATATGGCGGGGTTTGATGGTTTGAGCGGATTGTGGGGCGATCTGAGTTCTGGCAAAGTGCCGATTTTCTCACTCATCGTTCCCAATCAGTGCAACGACCAGCACGGGCGTGGCAACAGTACGGCTTTTTGTAACTTCGATCCCATCAGCAACGGCAAGAAGTCGGGACTCAACCCAGCCTTGATCATTCTCGGTGATCAGGTGGTGCAGAAAATTGTTACAGCGATTCACGGCTCGCCTGCGTGGACCCGCGGCAACAGCGCCATTGTTGTGATCTGGGATGAAAACGACTATGCGGTCCAGCCGATTATCAACAGGGTGGTTGCGATCATCGATACGAACTACGGCGCTCACGAAATTCAAAGCGGCGAGGTTTACACTCACTACTCCCTGCTCAAGTCCATCGAGTCGGGTCTTGAGTTACCTTGTCTGAATCACGCTTGCGATGCCAACGTGAGCGTGATGTCGGACTTGTTCTGAAGCACTAACAAATCGACACCCAAATCGCCGCCTGCCCGCATCTCGCGGCAGGCGGCGATCAGTCCCTCGGGGCGATTCTGATTTCATTTTTCCTTAATGTTGCAGTCATCGTAGAGAAACATATCCCGCCTAATGTTCTTGCAGTTTCTCGCCACGTGGCAGGCCTGTGGGACCCTGCGCCGGGCAATTCGAAGAAACGGAGAACTCAGAATGTCTGAACAGCAGCAATCCCTTGCCAACCTCAGGAGAGTCATGGCGTCGTTACTGGCGATGACCATTGCCGTGGGACCCAGTGTTACTCCCGCTTTTGCCTCTTCTCCCAAACCGCAAGCCAAACAAGCGGCAACCGCCACCGCGACCCCGATTCAGCACCTGGTGGTGATTTTTCAAGAGAACGTTTCTTTCGATCACTATTTCGGGACCTATCCCAACGCGCTGAATCCGAAAGGGGAACCGAAGTTCAAAGCAGCCGCCAACACGCCGGCGGTTAACGGGCTGTCGACCGCTCTTGCCAACTTCAACCCCAACCTGAATCCGGCCAATGGCTCGGCCGCCTCCAACCCGTTCCGTCTGGATCGCTCGCAAGCGGTGACGCCCGATCAGGACCACAATTACCAAGCGGAGCAAGCGGCGTTCGATGCTGGTCTGATGGATCTGTTTCCAGAATTTGCCAGCTCGGGCGGCAATATCGTCATGGGGTACTTTGACGGCAACACGGTCACCGGCCTGTGGAATTATGCCCAAAACTTCGCCATGAGCGACAACTCTTACGGTACGACTTTCGGGCCATCGACACCCGGCCTGTTGAATCTGGTGGCCGGTCAGACCAACGGAGTGACCGCGACGCTGAATGGGACGGGCAATGAAGTGAATGGAGGCAGCGACGGTTCTCTGACCGTGATCGGCGATCCCGATCCAATCGGCGACGTTTGCTCCGCTCCGAGCCGCAACCAGGTAACTATGGGCAGCAAGAACATCGGCGATCTGTTGAGCGCGGCCGGCGTGACTTGGGGCTCGTTCATGGGCGGCTTCGACCTGACCGTCGTGAATCCCAACGGCTCGACCGGTTGTACGCGCAGTTCTGCTGCGGTCGACGGCGTGTCCACATCGGATTACATTCCCCACCACTCGTTCTTCAACTATCACACTTCCACGGCCAATTACGCCCACACCCGGCCTGCTTCGATTGCCGAAATCGGAAACGCCGGCCCTGCCAACCACCAATACGATACGCGCGATTTCTTCACCGCCGCTGCCGCTGGTAATCTGCCCGCCGTGAGCTTCGTCAAGGCGCCAGCCTATCAGGACGGCCACGCTGGATACTCCGACCCCATCGACGAGCAGACTTTCCTGGCAAACACGATCAACTTCCTGGAAACACTGCCGACTTGGAGCAGCACGGCGGTCGTGATCCTCTATGACGACTCTGACGGATGGTACGACCATCAAATGGGACCGATCGTGAATACCTCAACGGGCCCGCTGGATGCTCTGACCGGGCCCGGGGCTTGCGGCACGGCGGCGACCGCGCTGCCTGGCGTCAACCCGGCAAACACCCATGCTCTGGGCCGTTGCGGTTATGGTCCAAGACTGCCTTTTTTGGTCGTCTCCCCGTGGGCGCGGCAGAACTTCGTCGACCACACCGTGACCGACCAGACTTCGGTCACCCGCTTCATCGAAGACAACTGGCTGGGCGGACAACGCATCGGTCAGGGCTCCTTCGATACAATCGCCAGTCCGATCAATCAGATGTTTAACTTCAGCAAGATCCGGAAGAACGGAACGCTGTTCTTGAATCCGAACACGGGAGAAAAAGAGTAGCGGTACAATTGTCTCTAAGATCTGACCCGAGCGGGCATGCGAGCTGAGGTTGTTCGCATGCCCGTTGTTTTTTTGGGTGCAGCAGGTGAAGGCGGGTACTGGGTCAGTGTGCGAAACCGTTAACCACAAAGGCCACGAAGGCACACGAAGGAAGCGCCTGAGACAAGAAGCCTTCGTGATACTTCGTGTCCTTGGCGGTTCAGGGTTTTGTCGATTGCATCGTGAAACTGACCCAGTACCAGAAGGCGGCAGGACGGGAACTCTGGCCAGCCCCATGCTATACTTTTCAAGCATCTTTCCTGTCAGATCAGCAGACGGAGGACGGTATCGACAAGCGTTTTATCCGCATGAACGAGCGCATCCGGGCACGTGAAGTTCGCGTGATCGGGGACGAAGGGGAACAGATTGGCGTGATGCCTCCCTTCGAGGCGCTCAAGATGGCCCGCGAAAGAAACCTGGACCTGGTGGAGATTTCCCCGACGGCGCAACCTCCGGTTTGCCGCATCATGGATTATGGGAAATTCCTGTACCAGAACGAAAAGCGCGAGCGCGAAGCGAAGAAGAAGCAGAAGACCATTACGGTCAAAGAAGTGAAATTTCGTATCAACGTGGACGATCACGACTACGAAACCAAAAAGAATCACGTGCTGCGCTTCCTCGACGAAGGAGACAAGGTGAAAGCCACCATCTTCTTCCGGGGACGCGAAATGACGCGGCAAAGCCTGGGCCGGCAGATTCTGGAACGTCTGATTAAGGACGTCGACCAGAAAGGGTTGGTGGAATTCCGGCCGCGGCAGGAAGGCAATACGCTGCACCTGATTCTGGCGCCCAACAAGAAGGAAGGCGGAGCAAAGGAAAAGCCGCACGCTCCTCCGAAGCCCGGACCTCCTCCCGCGTCGCAAGGCGGCGCGCAGACAGCATAGAGGCAGCTTTCAACCATCAGTAAAATCTGCTGGTGCGATCGCTCATGGTGGGATCGTTGTGCTTCGTGACGCTGAGGGTGTAACTGAGAGCTGACAACTGACAGCTGAGAGCTATTTATGCCTAAACTAAAAACACACAAAGGCGCTTCCAAGCGCTTCAAGAAAACCGGGACGGGAAAGGTGAAGCGGCACAAGGCATTTCTCCGCCACATCCTGACCTCGAAGGCCAAGAAGCGCAAGAAAAAGCTGGGGAACTCCGTGTTGGTAAGCGATGCGGATCTCCACAAAGTGAAGCGCATGATCCCGTACTAGAGGGATAATACGGCGACGGGCGTCCGCGCCTGTCCTTAACGAGTATGAGACAACCAAGTCTGCGGAGCGAAATGCACCGCAGCGGCGCGTGAAGAGGTCGGGCTTCAGAAATCCCCTAGGGTAGAAGCCTCCTTACCTCCAGCCGCCAGTCGCAGCAAAAAAGGAGAACAGCAATGCCTCGTGTAAAACGCGGAACCAAACGCCGCGCTAAGCGCAAAAAGCTTCTAGAACGCGCCAGTGGGTATTTCCTAACTAAATCAAAACTTTACCGTGCGGCGAAAGAAGCCGTCGACCGCGGCTTGAAATTTGCCTACTCGGGCCGCAAGCAGAAGAAGCGCCAGTACCGGTCGATCTGGATTGTCCGCATCGGCGCCGCCGCCCGCCTGAATGGACTGAACTACAACCAGTTCATCAGCGGACTGAAGAAAGCCGGCGTGGAACTGGATCGCAAGATCCTGGCGGATCTCGCGGTCAACGATCCGGCCGGATTCGGCAGTCTGGCGGAGCAGGCGAAGAAGGCGAACGCAGCGGCAGAGTAGCTGTCAGCATTCAGCCGTCAATTTTTGGTAGCGCCGGCATCCTTGCCGGCTGTCGCGAGGGCATCTTGCCCTCGCATGTGCGGGCGGGATGCCCGCACGACAGCCGCCGAGACGGCGGCGCTACAATCTCAGATCTCATGTACTCAGTCCCCAAACTGAATGATTTCTCTCCGGCCGCGCTCGACGGTGCAGTGCGCGAGCTGCTGTCTGCGCTCGAGCAG
>JAIQFA010000175.1 GCA_020073525.1 Terriglobia bacterium | reverse complement strand
TGACGGGGTTTGTAACCCCCCCCCCCCCCCCCCAATTTCCGCTAAAGTATTCTAAATAAAGGACTTGTATGTAAAGTATTCCGGAATAAGGACTTAGAGGACTAAGGCTTCGTTTCGGTTCCGATTCGGGACGTGGGATGCCGGTTCGACCGATTTCGTGTTGTCAAAGAGCGCTGAGAGTGGCTTTCGGGCGGGATCGAGAGGCCGTCTCTGGAGACGGGTACACTTTTTCCCTGGCCAATCAGATTTCTAGTTTCACGCGTGGCAGGTTGAATGTCTGTGATGGGGACACAGCGGATTTGTGATGAAAAAAAGTCAAAGGCCCCGCCCTGTCGCAGAAAACGCGACAAGGACGGGGCACCCTTCAGAGTGGCCGGCGGCCCGGAAGTATTATGGGTCAAGGAGCAGGGAGCCGTGAGGACGCGTCAATCCACCAATCGTCAACCCCGTGTTCACACTCAACTCGGCCGAGCCGCAGTCCAGATCTTTGCCGCCAATGAGCGCATGAACCAGGTTCTTATCGAACATCTTGACCCTGCCGCCTGGAGAGCCAAACCGCCCGGCAAGAACCCCGGCAAGAAAAGGGTCCGCACCATTGCGGCCGTCTTCACCCACATGCACAATGTCCGCTGCAAGTGGGTCCGGCTTACCGCTCCGCACCTGAAGGTTCCACGACAGCTCAACCGCGCACACTGCACGCCGCAGCAGGCCCGTGCGGGATTGGCCGAGAGCGCCGCTCGCTGCGCGGAGATGCTCGCGGAAGCGCTCGGCGGTTGTGAGGACGAAGGCCGCGTCGAGAAGTTTCTGAGAGACGGCTGGGCTCGGCCCTGGCCGGTTGGCGTGGAAATGCTGTGCTACATGCTTTCTCACGAAGCCCACCATCGCGGGCAGGTGTGTATGCTCGCGCATCAGCTCGGATTCCCGTTGTCGAAAGAGGTGACGTCCGGAATCTGGAATTGGGAAAAGCTGTGGAAAGAGTGCGGAGCGTCTGGCGGCCCCGGCTACGATTCTTAAGGAATCGCTCACGGCGGGTTGGTCTTTTGTGATGGCGGGTGGCCCTGCCGATCACATCTAGTCAATTCCAGAGGGTGGTCCAAGCTCCGACTTGGGCGGGGCCGTTTGACCGTAAATCGCACATATCAGTAGTTCGTCGATCACAGACCCGAGGGGGCATGGGAGAGATACTCTGGCTGTGCCCTGGGGACTGAAACGCTTCCAACAAACCCGTCAGCTTCACTTTCTAACGTTCAGTTGTTATCACCGGCAGCCAAAGTTTGGAACCGCCGCGTCGCGGCAAACCTTCGAATCCGCACTCGAACAAGTGCGCCGGAACTATGATCTCTGCGTTTACGGTTACGTGGTGATGCCGGAACATGAGCACATGCTGGTCAACGAGCCGGAGCGCGGAACGCTGGCGCAAGCGATGCAATCCCTGAAGCAGTCGGTCGCACGCAGACTGGCGTTGCGCGCGCCCGATCCCTTCTGGCAAGCACGTTATTACGATTTCAATGTATGGAGCGAACGTAAGTTTGTGGAGAAGCTGCGTTACATTCACCGCAATCCAGTAGCCCGTGGATTGGTGGCACGTCCGGAGGATTGGCCTTGGAGCAGTTACCGCCACTATGTTAGCGGGGAGTTGGGCGCGGTGGAGATAGAGTCGCAGTGGACGGCGCGGCAAAGGGAGCGAGCCGGAATCTTTCCTACGGTGCGCCTGCGTCCGCCGGCAGAAAATCCCCGCCCAAGCGGAGCTTGGACGGGCCACCCTCCGGAGTGAATTAGACGCAATCGGCAGGGCCACCCGCCAAACATCAGACGGAAATCACCCCCGAGAATATTGAGGACAATGTAAAAACTTGGGCCTCCGCTCTAGGCCTAGGCACTCAATCAGTGCCAGTCGCCGAAACATTTTTCGCCTACAAAATGACTCTTGTGAATGGGAATTCTATAGTCGTTGTGGGCTGGCCCACCCTTTCCACCAATCCAACTCCCGCGGGTGCCCCGTCCTTGTCGCATTTTCTGCGACAGAGCCTGCCCTGAGCGAAGCCGAAGGGGCGGGGACTTTGACTTTCCCAATTGCGGAAGAACGATGAAGAATATTATCGACTGCCACCTTAGCAATCCAAGCTCTGGGGTTACGATGCTGTCATGCCGTGGGGCCTCAAGCGCTATCAGGAAGCACGCTGCCTGCACTTTGTGACGTTTAGCTGCTATCGACGCGCTCCGCTTCTCGGCACGGCGCGAGCCCGCAACGTCTTCGAGCAAACTTTCGAGCAGACGCGGCAATGGTATGGATTCTACGTCTCCGGATACGTGGTCATGCCTGAACATGTTCATTTGCTGATGAGTGAGCCAGACCGGGCCAAGCTTTCTGTCGCACTGCAAATGCTCAAGCAAAATGTTGCGCGACGTTTGCGCTCGCCCGAGGGCGGTCTGTTGTGGCAGCCACGGTATTACGACTTCAATGTGTGGAGCGACGCCAAGCGCATCGAGAAGTTGCGTTACATGCATCGCAATCCGGTGAAGCGCGGCTTGGTGCGGAATCCAGAGAATTGGGCGTGGAGCAGTTTTCGCCATTACGTTTCTGGCGTTGAAGGGGTGGTGGAAATTGAGTCGCAGTGGACGGCGCGGAAGCGAGAACAGATGGGAGTCGTGGTGGAGATAGGAAGTCAAAACCCCCGCCCTGTCGCAGAAAACGCGACAAGGACGGGGCACCCTCGATAGTTTATGAGTGAAAGGGGAAGGCCCCCTCCGCGCGACTTACTTGATTGTAACCAGCTGGGTGCCCCCCGTCCCGCGATTTTCGAGACGTGTGATGTCGCGAGCATTCCAACTTTCCGCCATCTCGCCCGTGACCCTCTTCATCACAAACCCGCTTTCCATTCCGCATACAAGATGGTGATTGCGGACCCGATGGTGAAGCCCCAGGACCAAATCGGGAGATTCTTGTATTTGTCGGGCACGACGTAGCGGTGCTGCGCTTGCTCGACCGGAACTCCTGTTTTGTACATCTTTTCCGCTTGCCCGGCGATGTCGTCGAAGACTTCGCGGATGGAGGCGATCCCTTCCTGCCCGCAAATCTGGCCGTGGCCGGGTGCCCCACTCTCCGCAATCTCACGCCTGGCCGGGTGCCCCACTCATCGCGTTCGTTGCGATGAGTGGGATGCCGCGAGCGTTCCCGTCTCTGCAATTCCGCCGCTGACTTTTTTCATCACAAACCCGCTGTGTGCCGAATCACAGACAGCGAACTCGCCGTGCGCGATAATCAAAATCTGATTGGGGCAGTTTAGAGTGTGCCCGTTTCCCAAGACGGCCCTCGAAGCTGCCCCAAACCCATTTTCAGCGCTCTTTGACAACTTGAGGCATCTAGCGGGCGTGAGCGAAGCGGGAGCCCGCTGCCGAAATCCTGAGCGAAGCCGAAGGGTCTCGTAAATCATTGATTCTGGAATACCTTAGCGCAAGTCCTTTAGAATCAAAGACCGACCCAAAATTTTCCTCCTAACCCCATGATTCCACAAGACCGGGGGGGAGGGGGGTACCAGTACTAAACAGTAACTGACGGGCGTGGACGCCCGTTGCTCCATTCGCTGAATCCTACGCGGGCTGCACTCTCCGGATCATCTTCTTCCAGCCAAGACTCTTCCAGTCGATTCTGGTGCGCAGCAGCGAGAGCAGCAGCATGAACAGGAAAATCTCCAGCAATCCTCGCGACGCACCGGAGATGGATTGGGCTCGTTTCGGGAGCAAGGAGAAGCGTCCGTAGACAAATTCTATGTGGACCCAATAGACGAGCAGCGAGGTCTGGCCTAGTTGGATGAGCGGGCTGAAACCCCATGTGGCCCAGCCCCAGCGACACCACGCATAAGTCAGAAAGGCGATCACTAACAGGATGCCCACACGCGTCATCAGGAAGTTCGGGCTCGTGTGCCAGTAGTCGTAGCTGGAATAGAGGTGAAAGGAAGAGTGGTCGAACAGGCGCGCGGCCAGGATGGCTAGGACTCCAACGGCCGCAAATGCGGTTAGGGCTTTCGCGGTTTGGTTAAGGGCTTGGTCGCTGAACAGAATGAATCCGGTGGCGAGTCCGGCAAAGGCGAACGCGGCCCACGGGAAAAGCGGGAAGAGCCAGGACTGCGGCGCGCCAAGGTTGTGGCATCCGTTGATGTAGGACTCGAGCCACCACGGCAGCCACGTTGGGCGCGAGGTGGTGTAGAGCGGCGGAGTTAGCAGGGCGATCAGAGACGCGGCGGCGAGGGCGGAGGTCACTAACGCGGCGCGCCAGCGGCTAAAGCCGGATTGTTTTTCAGCGACTTTCGGTATGCCTGAAGGCATACCCTGATACGAATCGCCGGAAGGCCCCTGATGCGAATCGGCCGAATGCGCGCTCTGATACGAATCGCTGGATGCTTTCAGCAGGGCCAGGGTGATGCCGCAGAGTAGCGCCATCAGGATCATCGAGAGGCCGATGATGTTGAGGACATCCACGCGCAGCAGATCGGACTTCGGGGCCCATCCCCAGGCGATGAGATATTCCTGCAGGCGGAAGAGGAGTCCGAAGGCGAGGATCTCGGCGCCGCGGCGGAACATGGAGCGCGTGATTTCGCCGGGGCTCAGGTTCTTGCGAATGAGTTTGTCGGTGACCAGGGCGAAGGAAACTCCGGCGAGAAAAAGAAACAGCGGGGCGGGCAGTGTGCCGAGAAGTTGCGATCCTTTGAGAAAGGTGCCGTTACGGGCATCGCCGCCCAGCCATGCGTCATAACAGTGCGTTTGGAACATCAGGATGCAAGCCAAGCCGCGCATCCAGTCGATCCAGGCAAGACGGGAAGAAGGAGCCGAGTTCACGGACGAGAGTGTAACGTGTGAACCGGGATGCGGCCAAGTGGCGACGGGCGAGAGCCTGCCCTGAGCCTGCCGAAGGGACGCCCGTCTCTCCATCGGCGAAGCAAATTATTTCTTGTTGGCTGCTTTGATCTGCTGTACGAGCATGTCAATTTCTTCGGGAGTCAGTTTGCTGGCGTATTTCGGCATGCGGCCTTTGCCGTTGGTGATCATGTTGCGCAGGTCGTCGGCGGAGGTGGCAGTGGCTTTCTCGGCGATCAACGACGGCCCGCCGAAGTGTCGGCCTTCGGCAGTTTTGCCGTGACACTTGGCGCAGTTTTTCTCGTAAACGGGGTTTGCTGTCAGGGTCACGTCAGGCGGCGTCTGGGCTGAGACAGCAGTGAGTGCTAGGAATACAAAGCAAGCGGCTATGGCGAGTCGGGATGTTTTCACGTTCAACCTCGGCGATAGTGATTGGGGCAAAGATTTTTGGATGCGTGAAAAGTGTTCGGAGGTGTATCCGACGCGCGAGGAAGCTTGATTACCACGGGGCACACAGAGGAGCACGGAGGAAATCTGAACTTGATCGTTTTCCTCCGTGTTCCTCTGTGTACCTTGTGGTTAAGGTTCGTGCCATCTCTCTCACGCGGCGGTCGCATGCAAAGCTCGCCATTGCCCGGGCGAGGTGCCCTCCCAATGCTGGAAAGCCCGGAAAAATGAGTTGGAATCCTCGTAACCCAATAGATATGCGGTTTCGTTCAATTCGAGCGAGGAATATAAGAGATAGTGGCGCGCCAGTTCGCGACGGGCTTCTTCCATGAGTTGTTGGAACGACACACCTTCTTCGGTGAGGCGGCGCTGCAAGGTGCGTGTGCTCACGTGCAATTCCCGGGAGACTTCTCGAATCTCTGGACGTTGGCCCGCAAGCATCCGCTTCAAGACACCCTTGACTTGTTCGCCGGTCGTCTCCTCGGCGAGTTGCCGGGTCAACTCGGCCTCAAGCTGGGGCGCAACCATCGCCAGCAGTTCGGCGTTGTAAGTGAGAAAGCGCTCGTCCAAGTCTGCTTTTCGAAACACCAGAAGATTTTGAGCTGCCCCGAACTTGACCGGGCATCCAAAGTGAGCTTCGTACATCTCGCGATGCGCCTCGGATCGTTGGAACTCGACTCGCTTGGGACTGATGGATTGGCCGGTGCCACGGCGGGCGATGCCAACCATCCACGCGAAACAGAGGTCCACGAGCAGGGCGGGTTCCTGTTCCTGGGCCAGCAGCCAATGGAAACGCACGGCGCATTCGTCGCGCCGTTCGGTAATTTCGATCTTCTCGGGGCAGGTCAGCTGTTTGTAGCGCGCCATGCGCTGCAATGCATCGCGAAACGAGCGGGTGCAAAGCGCCGCGATGGCGATCGGGTCATAGCGTTCCGTGCGATCTTCGGTGGCCAGCTTGAGCCCGATCGCCGGATCGCGGCTGACTTCGGTAATCCCGCGGTAGAGCGCGAACAGCTCTTCCGTGGTGACGAGAATCTTTTCCTGGTTGAGCAGTCCCGTGGGCAGGCCCGCCTGGCGCGAAATCGTCGACAAGGGAAGGCCGAGTTCTTCGAGCTTGCGAGGAAGAGTGCTGGAAACTCTGAACCGGTT
>JAIQFA010000174.1 GCA_020073525.1 Terriglobia bacterium | reverse complement strand
AAGGCCACAGTAGCTTATCGAATGCACGATTCCACGCATGATCCCATGGGAAAATCGATTGTTCTGCTGGGCGACTTTGGATATGGGTACACTCGGCCAGGATGCGAGAAACTTTTACCTTGACCTGATCGTCAATGCTTGATATAAAGCCGTTCGTATAAACGTTTAGATTCGTCCGGAAAATATTATGAATAACAGGCGGCAGCACCCAGGAGGGATCATGAGATCGAACCATCAGTGCGGGAATCACAGCAGAGGCACGGCGAAAGGCGCTGCCAGAGGTCAAGTGAAACAATTCTGCTTGGGCGTGGCTGTCTTGACGGTGGTCTGGTGCTTGAGCGTGCCGATGCATGCCAAGGTATCCGCCGGCATTTCCGGCACCGTAACGGATGCAAGCGGTGCCGTGGTTTCGGGTGCGACCATACAAGCGACCGCCACCGAGACCGGAATCGTGACCACCCGCCAGACGAACGCCGACGGGTTCTATGCCTTTGTGGACCTGGCGCCCGGACACTACGACGTCGAAGTGCGGCAGACCGGCTTCAATACCTTTCGGCAGACGTCGATCCTGTTGGATGTCGACTCAGCGAAAGTTCTCAACATCAAGTTGAACGTGGGTCAGGTGAGCGAAAAGGTGGAAGTGTCCACGGACGTTGTGCAATTGGACACCGCGAGCACGCAGATGGGCGAGGTCATCAGCGGGCAGACGATCACGGCGGTACCGCTTGTGACCCGCAACTATACCGATCTCTTGGCTCTGCAGCCTGGAGTGGCTGCGGTTTCTTCGGGCCTTGCGGGCGGGCAAGGAGGTCAGTTCAGCGCCACTGGGTTTACCTTTACACCCATCTCAGGCGACCTGAATGCGAACGCCGGGAACTTATCAGTCAACGGCCAGCGTGAATCGTCGAATGGTTTCTTGCTGAATGGAACCACCGTCCAGGAGTTCGCCTTCTCCGGGACGGGGATTATTCCAAACCTGGATTCCATCGCCGAATTCCGCATCGTGACCAACAATTTCGATGCGGAATATGGAAACTATGCGGGCGGGCAAATCAACGTCATCACGAAGTCTGGCTCAAACAAGTTCCACGGGAGCGCCTTCGAGTTTCTGCGGAACCGTTCCTTTGATGCCAAGAATTACTTTTCCCAAACGAAAGACGATCACAAACAGAACGAATTTGGGGGTACCATTGGGGGCCCCATTGTGCGAGACAAGTTGTTCTTCTTCGGAGACTATCAGGGTAACCGCGTGGTTCTCGGGCAGAGCGGCAGTACGGGGGTAATCCCCGTGCCAACCACGGCGGAGCGTTCCGGTGACTTCTCGGCCCTGGGCGATTCCCTGACCGGGACGGTGCAGGGGCCCGCATGGGCGCAGCAACTCACAGATACTTTGGGATACGCGGTAACACAAGGCGAGCCTTACTATTTCACGGGTTGTACCTCGGCCCAGTGCGTTTTTCCGGGGGCCCAGATCCCAACTACCGCTTTTACTACTCCTTCCCAGAATTTGTTGCAGTTCGTTCCTCCGGGAAACGCCGGGGATGGTGAGTTCACCCCGGTGGGCGAACCGATACGGCTCGCCGACAACAAGGCCAGCGGCCGGGTGGACTTCAACTCCCATTTGGGGTTGCTCACGGGCTACTATTTCTTTGACCAGTATCGCCAGAGTGTGCCGAACATATTTCTTCCCGGCTTTGGCAGCGACTTCACCGGACGTTCCCAGGTTGTGGATATAGGAGACACGAAGACCCTGAGCCCCTGGTCGGTAAATGAGTTGCGTCTCGGCCTTACGCGGCTCCGATTCCTCATCCATACCCCGACCGGCGGCACGGGTGTAACGCCGGCGTCGCTGGGTTTTGAAGAAGGGCCGGACACTCTAGGGATTTCACCTTCGCTTCCGCAATACGCACACGTTCCCAATATCCATTTCAACACCTTTTCGTTTGGCGCGTCCGGCGGGCCACTGGGAGTCACCGAAACCACGTTTCAGGTCACGGATAACCTCAGCAGGGTGATTGGAACGCATACCCTGACTCTCGGAGGGCAGTTCCGTTACAACCAGCTAACCGAATACAACGGCGGGTCGAACGGCGATTTCACATTTGACGGTACGGAAACAGGAGTGGATTTCGCCGATTTCTTGATCGGTGCACCTAAAAACTATTCGCAAGGGCAGGGTTTTCCTTCCTACGGACGTTCGCGGTATATCGGCCTGTTCGGCCAGGATAGCTGGCGCGTGAGGCCGAACCTCACCGTCAACTACGGACTGCGGTGGGATGTGAGCAGGCCGTGGTCGGAAAAGAATGGCCAACTCGAGACCCTGGTACCCGGATTGGACTCTCGAAGGTTCCCTGGCTCTCCCACGGGATGGGTGTTCCCCGGCGATCCTGGCATTCCTAGCACGCTGGCCCCAACTCGATATAACAACTTTGCTCCACGCATTGGACTGGCCTATTCGCCTTCTTCAGAAAGCGGCCTGCTGAAAGTGTTGACGGGAGGAACAGGAAAGACCAGCATCCGTGCGGGATGGGGAATGTTCTACAGCACTTTCGAGGGAGCCACGAACTTCAACGAAATCGGAGATGCTCCGTTCGGCATCTTCTATGGCAGTCCTGTGCCGCCACAATTCGTGACTCCGTTCGTGGATCGCGCTACCGGCAACATCGAGGGCCAGCGTTTTCCAGTAGCTCTTCCCACAACGGATACCGTAATCAATTGGGCGAACTACTTGCCCATCGGTACCTCTCCCGCTTTCTGGTACCGAAATGTCTTGCCCTACACCGAGGAGTATCAACTGTCCATCCAACGACAGATCGGCCCGGCGACCTTATTCACTGCGAGCTATGTGGGGACGCAGGGCCATCACCTGATGTCATCGCTGGAGGCCAACCCAGGCAATCAAGCTCTTTGCCTGAGCGTCAGTCAGCCCAGCCAAGTCACAGATGGCATCACCTGCGGGGGTGGCGGAGAAAATGGAGTCTACCACCCGGTGTCGGGAGGCACGATTAATGGCACGCGTGGTCCTTTCGGCCAGAACTTCAGCAGCGATGGCTACTTCATCACCGGCGGGAAGTCCGGTTACAATTCCTTGCAGCTGAGCGTCCGGCAACATCTTCGTCGGGTGGAATTTCTGGCGGGCTACACCTACTCCAAGTCTCTCGACAATGGTTCTGGATATGGCGAGCAGATCAATCCCTTGGATCCGAGGCAAAGGTCGCTGTCTGCCTTCGATGTCAGGCACAACTTTGTAGTTAGCTATGATTACCAGCTGCCCTTCGATCGTTTGGGCGGGCCGAGCAGGCTGGTAAAGGGCTGGCGCTTAAGCGGCATTACCAGGTTCTCGACCGGTATTCCTGTCACCCTAGTTGAAACCGACGACCGCTCTTTTCTCGGCACGAGTAGTGCAGGCGCGATCTCGCTCCCCGTGGATACGCCGAGCTACACGCCTGGCCCGCTAAACATCAGCAATCCTCGCTCAGGAAATCCATACTTCAACACTTCACTGTTCACCGTGGAACCCCTGGGTTCGTTGGGAAACGCGAGCCGCCGATTCTTCTCTGGGCCGGGCTTGAACAATTGGGACATCGCGCTTCTCAAAGACACCGCTATCGCGGAAGCAGTCAATCTGGAGTTCCGGGCCGAACTGTTTAACGCTTTCAATCATGCTCAGTTTCTTACGCCAAGTGGGAACATCAACGGAGCATTCGGCGTGGTTTCCCAGGCGAACCCTGGCCGCATCATGCAGCTCTCGCTTAAGCTGCTCTTTTAGCGGGCCGGGAACGTTGTTCTCAGAATCTCAGAGGGTCCGCCACCGCGAGGCGGACCAACCTGAATCATCCAGGTTTCAGATGGATATGATAGAAACCAAGCTTGATGTTCGAGACAAGGTAAATCGCATCGACCGCGAGTCAACTCGCAGAATCTGCGGAAAACATGAGTTCCAGACGAAACTTTCTCAAGCTGTCAGCCATGACCATGGGGGCGGCCAGTGCACGTGCCTCGTTCTCGTCATCCGTGATTTCGGCGAAGTTGAAATCTGCCAATACAACTTCGGATAACGGAGCAGGGCGGCCAGCTTCAGAAGTCGCGGTCTGGTATACCAATGGAAAGCAACGGTTTGCCGCGGGACAACCGATTCCATGGCGGCCAGTAACTAAAGCGCCTTCCCCTGACTCGATTCAACTTGTCGTAGGGAACAAGTTCCAGGACATCTTGGGATTTGGCGGCTGCTTCTCTGACGCGGCCTGCTACGTGATCAATCAACTTCGCCCACCTGTCCGCGAACAGCTGCTTCACGAGATGTTCCACCCATCCGAGATGGGCCTTAACGTCAACCGCACCTGTATCGGTTCGGCTGATTCCGCGGCAACCCTTTACAGCTATGACGACGGAGATGCTGATCCCGAACTCAAGCGATTCTCCATTGACCATGATCGCGAATACATTCTCCCGATCCTGCGTCGGGTGCGCGAGATCAATCCTGACGTCTTTTATTTTTCCTCACCCTGGAGCCCTCCCGGCTGGATGAAGTGGAATAAGTCGATGCTGGGCGGCTCTATGAGCCGCCAGTACCTCTCGTCGTATGCGCAGTATTTTCTGAAGTTCTTGCAGGCATACGCTGCCGCAGGCGTGCCGGTGCAAGCCATCACCACGCAAAATGAAATTGATACCGATCAGCATGGTCAAATGCCCGCGTGCACGTGGTCGCAGGAATGCGATTCGGAATTCATCATCGACCACCTGGGCCCGCTCTTCGAGAAGACCAATACGCCCACCAAGATATGGATTCTGGATCACAACTACGTTTATTGGGGACGCGTCATCTCGCAGCTCGATGATCCTGATTTTCGCAGATATGCAAATTCCGTCGCGTTTCACCCTTACGTCGGGGAACCGGCCATGATGAGCAAAGTCCACGCCGCTCACCCCGAAGCCGAGCTGCATTTCACGGAAGGCAGCACGGACTATAACGATCCGCACTATCAGGATGACTGGACGAAATGGGCCACAACCTACACCGCCGTTCTGAACAACTGGTGCCGTTCTGCAGTGGCCTGGAACATGGCGACCGATGAGCATGGCAAACCGAATATCGGGCCGTATCCGTGCGGGGGCATCCTGATCATCAACCCGCACACGCAAGAGATTATTCGCAGCGGTCAGTATTGGGCGCTGGCGCATTTCTCTCGTGCGATTCGGAGAGGCGCTCGCCGCTTTGAGTCCCAGAGCCAAGCCGCAAATCTCGGGCACATTGCGTTTGAGAATCCGGGAGGAGACAAGGTGGTTGTGCTGACGAATCCCGGCGCCGCACGGACCATCGAGTTGTATCAGGGGCTGAATTCGGCGGCAATTCCCTTGGAAGAGAATTCGATCGCAACCTTGGTGTGGAAATGAATATTTCGGTGGTGCGGCAAGATGCTTACGCGAAGCCAATAACCCTTCCTTCGATAACCAAGTTCGCAGTCCTATTGATCCTTTTCGTGATCGCTTCCCAATTCGGTGTTGCTCAGGACTCAGCCACTCCCAACCGATATAAGAAGGTTACCGACAAGCTGCAGTCTTTGACGCGAGTCCAGTTGTCCGGTTGCCGCTGGCACTCTGACGTAGCACACCCGGAAGATGAGTCATTGGACGATTCCTCATGGACACCGATTAGCTTGGGGGCGGATTTCAAGAGCGGTGTGCAGGTATTTCGCTGCCGGTTCACCGTTCCACGGAATCTGAATGGATACGACGTTCGGGGCTTCATCGTGAAAGCTGCGTTCGAACTGCAAGGCGATGGCATGACCATGCTGTCGGTCTATTCCAACAGCTCTAACGTCTATCGCGGCAATTCCGACACTCTGGAACCGATCGCACTTACGACAAATGCCCAGCCGGACCAGCGGTTTCTCATCGCGGTACGACTGGAGGTCGGAGATCAGCCGAGAAAACTTAGCAGAAGCGAGATCTTAATTGAGACTGCCGCCAATCGTCCCGACCCCGACTTGCTGCGGCTGGAGATCCTGTCGCTGCAGCCGATTCTTGACGCCTATCCCGACTCGCAACGGCAACAACAACTTGACTCAGCTGTGCAGGCAATTGATTTTTCCAAGCTGAATGCGGGAGACCAGAACGGCTTCGATGCGGCACTCAATACGGCACAAGCGAAACTCCAGGAGCTTGGCCCTTGGGTGAGGCAGTTTCGAATTCGAGCCGTGGGGAATTCGCACATCGACATGGCGTGGTTGTGGCCTTGGACGGAAACTGTCGAACTGGTGCGCAACACATATCGCAGCGCGCTGGACATGATGCACGAATACCCGGGGTTTGCCTTCAGCGGTTCGTCGGCACGAACCTACGAGTGGATGGAAGAGAAGTATCCCAACATGTTCGAGGAAATCCAACAGCGCGTGAAGGAGGGGCGCTGGGAAATTGTAGGTGGAATGTGGGTGGAGCCCGATCTCAATATGCCTGGCGGAGAATCCCTAACTCGGCAGATCCTTATC
>JAIQFA010000003.1 GCA_020073525.1 Terriglobia bacterium | reverse complement strand
GAACAACCCGGAGACGTTCCCATCACATGGGCGAATATCGACAAGGCAAAACACCTTCTCGGGTATTCGCCAAAGACGTCCATGGAGCAAGGTCTGCGGAATTTTGTTGCCTGGTATCGCTCGACGCCCGTGGGTATTGGCGACCGGTGATCACGCAGTGGATTGGGCCGGTCCATGTCGCGGCATCACAGCTGCAACCTCGAGTTGAATGCGAGTTGGATGGGCGTCGGGTGGAATGTCGACAATGAGCCGGCGGCTTGTGATTCTTACCGAAATCATTGCTCCTTACCGCATCCCGGTTTTCAACGATCTCGCGCGCCGTGCGGAACTGGATCTGCACGTGATGTTCTTGGCGGAGACGGATGAGGCACTTCGTCAATGGCGCGTCTACAAAAACGAAATCTGCTTCTCGCATAGGATTCTGCCGTCCTGGCGCTGGCGCGCGGGAAAAGGCAGTTTCCTGATCAACTGGGGAGTGTGGTCCGCGTTAAACAAAATAAAGCCGCAAGTGATCATCTGCGGCGGATACAACTATGCGGCTTCCTGGCAGGCGCTCCTATGGGCGCGTCGTCACAGGGCTGAATTCGTGTTGTGGTCGGAGAGCAACGGTCAGGACGCTCGCAGAGGACGGCCATGGATCGAGTCTCTGAAAGCCTATTTTTTGCGACACTGTGACCGGTTCGTAGTGCCGGGGAAGGCTTCCTTCGAGTATCTGCGGTCGCTTGGGTCTCCGGAAGCGAGCATCTCAACCGCGCCTAATGCCGTCGATAACACTTTCTTTGCAACTCAGGCAGAAGCCGCCAAGGCCCGGGCAAATGAATTTCGAAAGAAACTGAAGCTGCCCGCAAGGTTCATTCTTTTTGTAGGCCGTCTGGTTCCAGAAAAAGGTGTTATTGATCTGCTCGAAGCCTATGCCAAACTAGAGAGCGGCGTGCGATCTGAGGTAGGCTTGGTATTTGCAGGCGATGGTGTCTCGAGAGAGAAACTGGCCCAGCGGGCCAAACGGATCAACCCTGGCGTGGTTTGTTTTCCTGGGTTCGCGCAGCGGGAAGATTTGGCGGCTCTGTACGCGCTCGCGGAAACCCTCGTTTTGCCGACGCACAGTGACGCGTGGGGATTGGTGGTGAACGAAGCGATGGCGTGCGGACTTCCGATCATCGTAAGCAGTGTCGCCGGATGCGCATCCGACCTGATCGAGGACGGTTGGAATGGTTATGTCGTGCCTCCTCGAGATTCAGAGAAACTCAGCACAGCGATCAATTCGCTGGTGCGGCAACCCGACCTTAGGCAGAAGATGAGCGCTCGCAGTTTGGAACGAATTCGGAACTACTCAGCGCAGGCATGCGCCAACGGTCTAGCTGCGGTCGCGATGTCCGCCGCTACGAGGGCCCGATGAATTCCCTGAAACCAATGCAGTGGGCGGGTGTTGTCCTTGGCTTGAGCCTGGCTCTCTACATTGTCTATACCCATATACAGTACTTCGGAAACCTCACTTTTCTGGGCGGGATCCTCTTGTTTGAGGTAGTAATTGCCTGCCTATGGAAGTATGATCAGCGTTTTTTTGTGCTGCTGATGATCGCTTTTGTTTGGGCTGGCATGCACATCCCTCTGCAAGGCTCTTGGACAGCTGCACGCTGGATCGTGCTAGCGGCGGGTGCGCTTGCTGGCTATGTCGTATGGATGAAGACTCCTCGCGGGTCTTTCGGATTGCTACATGTGATCGCTTTCTTTTGCGTTCTCACCGCGTTTGTCTCCGCGACCGTTTCCCAATACATACAGATGTCCTCTCTCAAGGCAGCGAGCTTGCTGCTTCTGTTTCTCTATTGCTCTGCGGGCGCGCGCTTGGCTGTTCTCGGCCGGGAGGACCGCTTTTTCCACGGTCTGATCTGGGCAAGTGAGATCGCGGTTTATGCCACCGCGATCTGCTACCGTGGTCTGGGCCTGAATATTTGGGGTAATCCCAATTCCTTGGGGGGCGCGACGAGCATTGGATTGTTCCCCATCCTGTTGTGGGGGTGGCTCACCAGTGAAGGCCCGGTGGTGAGGATGCGGCGGTTGGTGGCCTTGCTGCTTTGCACCTACCTGGTTTTTTTCAGCATGGCACGTGCTGGGATGGTCTCCATCTCGCTCGTGACCCTTATTTTCTGCCTGTGCCTTCGCCAGTACAAACTGCTGGTAAAGGCGGTGGCACTGGTTCTGTTCCTGGTTGCGGTCACGGGGATGTTGGCACCGGGGACCTTGAACAAGAAGGTGGGGGATTTGGAGGATACAGTGCTCTACAAAGGGCACAGGCAAGAAGGCGTGCTGGGTTCGCGGTTGTCACCTTGGCAAAAATCGATTGACACGATCAAGAAGCATCCGTGGTTCGGAACAGGATATGGGACGAGTCCGACGGGCGAAGATCCGGGATTGGA
Source organism: Terriglobia bacterium (assembly GCA_020073525.1). Classification (GTDB taxonomy): domain Bacteria; phylum Acidobacteriota; class Terriglobia; order Terriglobales; family Acidobacteriaceae; genus Acidiflorens. The sequence goes on along the minus strand of JAIQFA010000003.1, from coordinate 134,140 downwards.
TTTTGGAAAAATTTCTTCAAGCGCTGAAACGGCGCGCGAGCACGGCAGCAGCTACATGACGATCACAGAGTGGGTAGGCCTGTTTGGTGTGTTGCCCTTCATTGCCCTCCTGGCGGTGACGCTGTCCAACGTGTGGAGAGTCTGCGCGTGGATGCATCGAACCGCCGACCCGCGCCATTACTCGATTCCGCTGGCCATGGTGGTGTTATCGGGGTTTGTCCATGCCAACTTCGAAGACTGGCTTTTTGCTGTCGGTTCCTATGCCTGTGTCTATTTCTGGGTTTTCTCATTCCTACTTGCCGACCTTGTTCCTAGTGCGGTTGTGGTTCCGGTCGCCGGTGTCGCCTCTCGAGCGTGGCGCCCGTCGCCAGTTGGTTTTGGAGCGGTCGCGCCCAATCGATGATCAGATTGTTCATCAATGGCCTTGCCGCGAGTGCCGGTGGGGGCCTTACCTATCTACGCAACGTGATTCCACATCTCGCGCGGAGGGTAGATACGGAAACTACGGTGCTCTTAAGCCCGGTAGTTCGGCGGGAGTTTGGTGACTTACCGCACGTTTGCTTCGTAGAAACCTTGGAAAGCTTGGGGGTGTTCCGGCGTTTTATTCGAGAGCAGACGGCGCTGCCGAAACTGATCCGACGCAGCGGCGCCCAGGTGTTGATTTCCGCGGGCAACTTCGCGTCGTGGAACTCTCCCGTCCCTCAGATACTGCTGTCGCGTAACTCGCTTTATACTTCGGCTGATTTCCGGCATGATGTTCGCGCTCGCGGAGACTACACGATATGGGCGGACACGTTAGTCAAGGGCTGGCTGGCACGGCGATCCATAGGGCGCGCTGAAATCACTGTGGCTCCGAGCGAGGCGTTCGCCCAAGAGTTGATCCGGTGGAGTGGCAGGAAGGTACTTGCGGTACACCACGGATTTGACCCAGACGCTTTTACCAGCGATGCGGAGCCGTTGCCGGCGGCGGCGCAAGCCCAGCTTGAGCAAGGGAAGGATGTGCTCCGGCTGCTTTTTGTAAGCCATTACAACTACTACCGCAATTTCGAAACTCTATTTCGCGCACTGCCGATTCTGAGTGAACGTCTGAACGGGAAGAAGGTGAAGCTGTTTCTCACTTGTCGATTAAATTCCGACCAGAATCCCGGGTCCTATCGAACTGAAGCCGCTTCGTCTTTGGTGAGCCGCCTGCGGAGCAGCGAGAGCGTCGTAGAGCTCGGAACAGTTCCTTATCGCTTACTGCATCATCTTTATCGCGCCTGCCACATTTACGTAACCCCGGCATATGCCGAATCCTTTGCGCATCCGCTGATCGAGTCGATGTCAAGCGGCTTGCCGGTGGTGGCTTCGGATCTGCCAGTGCATCGCGAGATTTGTGGCGACGCTGCAGTTTACTTCCCCCGTTTCTCGCCCGAGGCGTTAACAGAGCGGGTCGTGCAGATTCACGAATCGACGGAGTTGGCGGAAAGGCTCTCGCACAATGGCCTGCGACGCGCGCGCGACTTCAGTTGGAGCGAGCACGTTGATCGACTGGTCGTTCTGGCGGAGGAATTGGTGCGGTCGGAAAGTGCGAAACCGATGGCTGAGAGGCAAAATCAGCCCTTCAACTCCGGTTCAGCCCTGCTTTGAGTGTCGATTTCCGAGGTTTACGCGTTACGTCCAGCGATGGCCTGCTTTTGGTGCGCAGCGCCTCCAGATGGACCTCGCTTCGCACCTCGCGTCGGAAGGTCGGAACCGGGTACAATACTGTCTTCCGAAGCCAAGAGAGAGTGTGAGACAACAGCGGGATAGCATCGCTGTTTCTTGACAGCTCGATTTACGCAGTGCTGAAGAGGTTCGGGCCCATGGAATCAGTATCGGCAAAGTTCGACCCGCTCATCCGGCCAGTGATGCCGGAGTTGGATTCCGTGCGCGGTATCGCGGTAACCGGCGTGGTCTTATTGCACGCTTTCTTTACGCAATACGGCAGTTTGCATTTCAGTGGCATGCCGCAGCTTTTTTTGCGCGCGACCCTATACGGCTGGCTGGGCGTGAACCTGTTCTTCGTGCTCTCGGGATTTCTGATCACCGGTATTCTGCTCGACTCCAGGGAAAAACCGCAGTACTTCCGCCGTTTCTACACTCGACGTGCGTTGCGAATCTTGCCAGCCTACTACCTGCTGCTGATTCTTCTGGCCTTGCTCCATCAAGCTTCCTCGGCCTTCCTCGGCCTGAGCTTCGTCTACCTTGCGAATGTCACCGGATTGTTCGGCATCTTCGCCGACTATCCACCGCTCTGGTCACTGGCTGTCGAAGAGCACTTCTACATCTTCTGGCCGGCGTTCGTCTACAAGCTGACGCGAAGGCGCTTGATGATCGTCACCATAGCTATATGCCTGCTGGAGCCAGTTCTCCGGGCCATCTCGTTCCGCTTGGGTCACATTGACGGGCTTGGCTCGTACACGTGGTTGGTGGCGGATGGACTCGCGACGGGCAGCCTGCTCGCCATTCTTCTTCGAACCTCGGCCTCGCGAAAAATGATTGCTGTTCTTTCTGGGACTCTGCTGGTCGGCGGGTTCACCGTGGCTGGCGTGGGACGTCCCTTCGGGATATTGACCCGCGAGCGCATGCTTGGTGCGGTGTTCCAGGAGACGCTTATCGACATGGTTTTTGCGGGATTCTTGTTGCTCGTACTGCTGCTGGGAACGAGCGCCGCCCGTCGCTATGTGAATAATTCCGTGCTCCGGTTCTTGGGCTATATCAGCTACGGGCTTTACCTGATCCATCAGCTGGTTTTTTGGAACTACGACAAGCTGTGTCGGAATTTTTGGCCCTCGTTACAGCCAACCTCCGATCACTTCGGCCTGATCGTGCTGAGGTTTGTCGTCGCGGGAGGGATTGCCATCGGCGTTTCCTATCTTTCGCGGAAGTATTTTGAAGAAAAATTCTTACGATTGAAGGATCGGTTTGCCAGTGCAAAGCATGCCGAGCTATCGCTGGCTCCTCGGGTCAACGAGGAAGAGACCTCTCCACAGGAAGCCTCAGCCTGAGTGCTATGCCGTCCTGCTCCTTTGCGCCAATTAACTTCGCCGTAACGGGCACGATCAGTTCTGGGAGTGAGCGAAACTGATGTCCCAAGCCGTGGGGGTGGATTCCGCACTGCACGTTTTGACGCTCACGTCGTTCTTTCCCTCGAAAGAAAATGAAGTCAGCGGTTGCTTCATCGCGGAATCAAACAAACAGCTGGAGCAGTTCGGGGTCAGGTCCAGCGTCATTGCCGTAAGCCCGATCCACTATCCTCGGAAAGAGCCGAGTTCATTTGCGCCAGCGGAGTGGATGAGATACCCGCAGGTTCCCGGAAATCTGGGTTTGTCGAATGCAGGGCTTTGGCTCTATGCTCGGTTGCTGGCCAAGGTATCGCGACTCCACCGAGAGAGGCCGATTGACCTCATCCATGCGCATTCCGCTCTGCCCTGCGGCCATGCCGCCGTCTTGCTGTCGCGTCGTCTCAACATTCCATTTGTCGTGACCGTGCACGGCCTCGATGTGTTTAACACTTGCTTTCGCGGCGGAATGCATGCCAAGTGGCGGCGCAGGGTTTCTATCGACGTCTATCGTTCCGCGCGCACGGTCATCTGCATCAGCGAAAGAGTGCAGCGCCTTCTGCGAGACGGCATGCCGGAGGGTGTTCGCAGTACTGTCGTGTACAACGGCACGGATACCAATTTCTTTTCGCCAGCGCCCAATGGGGCACCCCCGCAGCAGGAAAACGAAATCCTGATCGTCGGCAACCTTAACGTCGAAAAAGGGCATGAACTTGTCTTGAGGGCGATCCGCCAGATCGAAGCGTCTTTTCCGAAGCTGCATTGCCGAATCATCGGCGACGGCCGCGACCGCGCTCGAATTGAAGCATTGGCCCGCGACTTGGGAGTTGCCCAGCGCGTGCGGGTCGAAGGAAGAAAGAGCCGGGCGGACGTGGCTAATGCCATGCGGGCCTGCTCGGTGTTTGTGCTCCCCAGTCGCTATGAAGGATTGGGGTGCGTGTATCTAGAGGCCATGGCTTGCGGCAAGCCGGTGATTGCTTGTCGCGGGCAGGGAATTGACGAAATCATCGAGCACGAAAACAATGGCTGGCTGATACCAGTCGAGGGACTGGACGAACTCGCGCAGGGCCTCTCGATCTTGCTTCGATCGCAAGATCTTTGCTTGCGTTTGGGCGCGTCTGCGCGTGAGACGGTCCTCAACGGGCTAACTTTGTCGGATCAGGCGCGGCGCCTGGCACAAATTTACGGCGATGCGATCGCGGGCGCGGGGCATCCGTTATGAAGCCCGATATTCCTCCCGCAGAGCTGGTTGAAATTTCCGAGTCCGACGTAGTCGAACTCGCGCGATTCATTGCATCTCAATCTGGACGCGAGTCCCCTAGCGTAGAAAGCCATCTGCGCTGGTTCCTGCTCGATAACCCGGCGCGCGACCCGCAGATTCCCTTCGGTTGCGGATTGCGTTTGCCCCACGGCGAATTCGTCGGCTGCATTCTGTATGTCCCGCAGACCTTCCGCTTCCAGCAGCAAACATTTCCAGTTGTTTGGTCAAGCTGTTTCTACGTCGATAAACGCTATCGCCGCAACGGTGGTTTGGTGATCTTCTTCAGGTTTGCGAAGCTAGTCAGCAGGTGGCCGCTCTTCGCAAACTCCGCCAACGCCGATGCCGCCAAGTTTTGGAAAGTGCAAAGGGCGGCTCCCATTCCGTATTCCGATCACGAGTTGTTCGGCGTGCTGCGCTGGAGAGGCATGATCGAAGAAGGGCTCAGGCGCCGCGGCGCGCCGCAGACGCTGGCGCGAATGGCCAGCGCCCCCGCCGCGCTTTTTGTGCCTCCCTTCAAGCGCTTGAAACTCGAAGGCGGTCGGCCGGAAGACTTGGTTCCTCTGGTTTCGGCCGAGCAAGTCATGCAACTGCCCATTCATGGTCCTGCACCCGAGCTAACTGCCAACCGCGATCTGCGCTACATCCGCTGGCGCTACTTCTCCGGGCGAGACGCTACCGTCGCCGTCTTTGCATTTCGAAACCAGCAGCTCCAATCCGACGTGCTGGTGACTGTCAATCAACGTCCGCGCGGATATCGCGGACAAATCCGCACGCTGAATGTCTTGGATATCTATCCCGCCGTGAAGCCCGAGGTGTGTGCGTCGATCGTTGCCGCACTGATGGAACGCTATCGTGCTACCGTGGATGCCATTGTGTTGCGCGGTCTGGATGAAGCGCGGCAAAAAGTTTTCCTTCGTCGCGGATTCATGCGTCGCCAATTCGAGGCGCCCAACGGCTGGTTCCTGGACAAGTCGGGATTTTTGCCAACTCGCAACTTATACTTGGTTCCGGCCGACGGCGACTGGCTTATCTGACGTGGCCACCGGACAATCCCCGACAGCCTTCCACTATAATGACGATCACTGCTCTCGGAGGATGGGTTGCTTCACCAGCGTTACAAAGACATCGTATTTTGGGGTATTGCCAAGGCCACCCTTCCCAACTACTACCTGCGCCGGTACGTGACTGGCGCCCGTCCTGCGAACGGCGCCCGTCATCTGCATTTGGGTTGTGGTCCGAAGTACCTTCCTGGCTTCGTAAATGTGGACGCGAATCTTTTTAACAAGCTGGACCTCTGGTTGGACGTGCGCAACGGGCTGCCATTTCCTTCGAACTCCATAGACTCGATTTATTCCACGCATATGTTCGAGCACTTCTATCCGGATGAATTGCAGTTGCTGCTGCGGGATTGCCAGCGGGTGCTGAAGCCGGGCGGCGGGATCCGCCTGATCGTGCCCAACCTGGCAAGCGCGATTTCCGCCTACAGTCAGAAACAGGTCAATTGGTTTGAAGCTTCCTTCCCGCGCCATTTCGATTCGCTCGGAGGCCGGTTCTCGAATTTTGTCTTTTGCGATGGGCAGCACCGAACTGCTTTTGATTTCACTTACATGGACGAGGTGCTCCGCCAAGCCGGTTTCCGCGAAGTCGAGGAATCAGCGGAAGGGAAGAGCCGCTTGTACGGGAGTCAGGTTCCTCCCTATGAGCCGGGCGATTTGCGCGACCTGCCGCATTCCTTGTACGTCGAGGCATTCAAGTAATTGCATTTGCCCGTCCCAGCGAGAGGAATCCAATTTGAGGCGTTTCCTGCGCACGAGCGTAATACAGACGGCCGCGAGTCTTCACCTGGATGAAGTGATGCTCTGGCGTCAACGCTGGGCATCGCAGGGTGGTCCTCTCGTGCAGGTGGTGGAGATGCATGAGACTCTTCAGCGCGACGCCGGGCAGTTGCGTCGCCAGTTGGAGTGGGTGGCGGAACGTTTTACTCTCATCTCTCCCGAGACTTTCTTTGAGCTCTGGGATCGCACCCGTACGCCTCCCAAATGGCCCAAGCCCGCGGTTCTGTTTACTTTTGACGATGGCCGCGCCAGCAACTATACGGTCGCGGCGCCGATGCTTGAATCTATGGGAGCGCGCGGCCTGTTTTTTGTGGTGCCGGAGTTTATCGGGCTTGCGGGGCGGGATGCGCGCGACTTCTACTATTCAAGGATCGATGTCCGCGGCCTGGCGCCCTCCGATTCGGCAGAGCACTGGACGCCCATGAACCCTGATCAACTCGCCGACCTGACTCGCCGCGGACATTCCATCGGGAATCACACCTTGTCTCACGTAAGTCTCGCCGGCCTTTCGCCAGCGGATTTGGAGCATCAGATTGCAGCCAGCGCCGCCAAGATTTCATCCTGGACCCGCAAAAGCGTGGAGGCCTTCGCTTGGCCATATTCATGGAACGCGATCAACCGGGAAGCATGGGACTTGATTCGAAAAACTCATCGCTTCTGCTTTACGCCATGCCCGGGAACGGCCAGTTATTCCAAGGACTCGCCCCACCTGATCTGGCGAACTGAGATCGAAGCCTATTACTCTGATTCGCAATACCGTTTCATGTACTCAGGGTTGGCCAACCCAGCCTGGGCGCGCAGACGGCGGCAACTGAAGGCGATCCTCGGAGCATGAAGTTACAGCCGGAACAGTTCGTGGTGTGACTGAGAGGAGCGGCTGAGATTCGTATCAGGGCATGCCTTCAGGCGTGCCGCAAGCGCAAGGATATCAACGCGCCTTCAGGCGCTGGGTTTCGAAAAGGAAACGAGCAGACATTTCAATGTGTGGCATCTTTGGCATTCTGGCACGTAAAACCCAGATCCCTCCTGCACTTTTGGAGCAAGCCACATGCTCGCTTGCGCATCGCGGACCCGATGATTCCGGCACCATACTGCTGAAAGAAACCCAACCGGAGCCGCTGGAAATCGGCTTGGGCCATCGAAGATTGTCGATTCTCGACCTCTCGCCGCTGGGGCATCAACCCATGCAGGATCCGGTCACCGGGAACTGGGTTGTCTTCAACGGCGAGATCTACAACTTCCGCGAACTTCGGAAGGAACTCGAAGCCGCCGGCGTCGAGTTCAAAAGTCATTCCGACACGGAAGTGATCCTGGCCGCGTATCGCGTTTGGGGCGAGTCTTGCCTGACGCGGCTGGGCGGCATGTTTGCCTTTGCCCTCTGGGATGCGCCTTGCAAGCGGCTGTTGTTGGCGCGTGATCCCATGGGAATCAAGCCGCTGTACTACCACCACTCCGCGCAGACATTCATTTTTGCCTCGGAGGTGCGAACTCTTTTGCGGACGGGGTTTGTGCCGCGAAAGGCTGATCCTACCGGGGCTTTGAGCTATCTGGCGTTTGGTTCGGTGTACGAGCCCTGGACGATCGTCGAAGGAGTCAAAGCCGTTCCTCCCGGCCATGTGCTCACGGTGGAGAACGGTAGGGTGGATATCCGTGAATACTGGAATCCGCTGCAGCCGTCTGGAAATGCGACTGCAGATCCGTTGCCCGCGATCCTGCGCGATGCGGTGTTGTCGCATCTCGTGAGCGACGTGCCGGTCGGAGTGTTTCTTTCGGGCGGAATTGATTCCAGCGCTCTAGTCGCAGTCCTCAGCCACAACGGCGTGCGCGCGACCACTTTCTCGCTAGTGTTCCAGGAAAAAGAGTTCAACGAGGGTCAGTATTCGAGAGAAGTTGCCCGCTGCTTTGGCACCGACCATCATGAGATCCCCGTTTCGCAGCGAGACGCGCTTGCTGTGCTGCCTGAAGCTCTATGTGCAATGGACCAGCCGACCATCGACGGCATCAATACGTATCTGGTCTCTGCCAAGACGCGGGCGGCGGGGGTGAAGGTTGCTCTGACTGGCTTGGGCGCCGACGAGATGTTCGCGGGCTACTCGAATTTCCGTCGCGTGCCTAAGATGGAAGCCCTTGCGAAACGTTTTGGACGTTTGCCAAGATTGGCGCGGCGATCGCTCTCCGCTTCCGTAGCGCTGTTTGCAGGCAAGGGAGATCGCAGCCGCAAACTGGCCGAATTGGCCCAGGGGCATGACTCGGTTGTACATCCGTACTTTTTGGTGCGGACGCTCTTTGGTGCCGAGGACCGCGAAGTGTTGGTCCACGGCTGCAAAGACTCAGAAAGTGCGCTCGAAGGCATTTTAAGGGAGTCTATCGCGCAGAGTTCGACCTTGGATCCAGTCAATCGCGTTTCCTACCTTGAGTCGCGCTGGTACATGCGCAACACGCTGCTTCGCGATTCCGATTTCATGAGCATGGCGCACGGTCTCGAATTGCGCGTGCCCTTTCTCGATCGGACGCTGGTCGAGGCCTGCTTCCGCATCCCTGGAAATCGGAAGTTGCAAGGCGACTCGCCCAAGAGCCTGCTGTTGGCGAGTCTTGGCGTTGAGTTACCGCGTGAGGTTGTGAATCGTCCGAAACAAGGATTTACGCTGCCCTTTGAGCGCTGGCTGCGGGGCGAGATGAGGCCAGTGGTAGAAGATGCGCTGCTGAAGGGCAACTGGGATCAGACTGCTCTCTGTGCTAGCGCCGTGCGCGAAGTGTGGACTCGCTTTCTTGCGGGCGAGACGTCCTGGTCGCGTCCGTGGTCCCTGTTCGTATTAAAACGTTGGTGCGAGCAGAACCTGTGAAGTGGATCGGCCACGCCCGTTTGACCGGCCAAATCGGGCGGGAACCGCTGTTGAACGATCCTTCGTCAGCAATCTTGCGTGACGATCTTACATTCAAGAATGCCTGCAGTTCAGCTAACATAGTAGGACCTTACCTTCCGACGGAATGAACTTGATCGAAGCAAAATCAGAGCCTGAGGTGTCGCGCTCAGTCCCGGCTGTGCCCACGCTGCCCGTGAGCGTGATTGTCCCGGTCCGTAACGAGGCGCGTAACCTGCCGCGCTGCCTGGAGTCGCTGGCCGGTTTCGGTGAGGTGTATGTCGTCGATTCGCAGAGCACCGACGACACGGCTGCCATTGCTCAATCGCACGGCGCGAAAGTGGTCCAGTTTCATTATGCAGGGGGCTGGCCCAAGAAGCGCCAATGGGCTATGGACACTCTGCCGCTCGCCTACGGCTGGATTCTGCTGCTCGATGCGGATGAAGTCCTGACGCCCGAACTGGTCGAAGAAATTCGGCGTGCGCTGCAAAACCCCGATGTGGATGGCTACTCGATCCGGCTGCAGATGTACTTTCTCGGACGCGTCTTGCGACATTGCGATGCCAGCTTCTGGAAACTGTCGCTCTTCCGCAAAGGGCGCGGCCGTTTTGAATGCCGCCTGAAGGATCAAGATACCTCGATGGCCGACATCGAGATCCACGAACATGTGGTGGTTGACGGGCCTACCGCGGAACTGAGAAATTCGCTCGTCCACCATAATGTCGACTCCTTGTCGCGCTACATCCTGAAACACAATGAGTACTCGAATTGGGAAGCGCGTGTGCTTCTGCAGCCGGAAGGCGCTCCGGAAGAAGTGAGCGCCGATCTGTTCGGCACGCAGGCGCAGCGCCGCCGCTGGCTCAAACGAAATCTCTATCGTTTGCCGGGCTCCCCCGTTCTGCTCTTTCTGTATCGCTACATTTTTCGCCTGGGATTTCTCGACGGCGTGCCTGGCTTGATCTACTGCACATTTCAAGCGGTGCAGATGTTCCATTCCAAGGCCAAAATCTACGAGCTGAAGTACGAACTAAAGACGGGGAGGAACTGAGGCGGTGTGCGGCATCAGCGGCCTTGTGAATTGCGGCGATCGGGAGACGCTCGTCCGGATGACGAACGTCCAGACCCACCGCGGGCCCGACGACTCCGGGCTCTGGGAGCGGCGTTTCCCCGATGGTGGATACATCGGACTGGGAAGCCGGCGCCTGGCCATTCTCGATCTCTCCGCCGATGGCCACATGCCCATGAGCAACGAAGATGGCACGGTGTGGATCACGTACAACGGCGAGATCTACAATTTCGCCGATCTGCGCCGTGAGCTCGAAGGCAAATCTAACGCGCATCGTTTTCGTTCGCACACCGACACGGAAGCCATCGTTCATCTCTACGAAGAATATGGCGTCGAATGCCTGAACCGTCTGAATGGCATGTTTGCACTCGCAATCTGTGACTTGCGCGGGACGTCTCCGAAGCTGTTTCTGGCCCGCGATCATTTTGGAATCAAGCCGCTCTATTACTCGGAGCGCGGCGGAAAGTTGGCTTTCGCCTCCGAGGTCAAAGCGCTGCTCGAAGTGCCGGGAATCGAAGCGCGCATGAACCTGGAGGCGCTTGACCAATACCTGACATTCCTCTGGGTGCCCGATCCGTTGACGATGTTCGAGGGCATCCGCAAGCTTCCAGCGGGGCACTACGCGCTCTGGCAAGGCGGCGAGTTCAAGATCGAACAATATTGGGACTTGACGTTCCCTCCCGCGGAACATCGCTTCGAACGGACGGAAGCGGATCTGGCAGATGAGATCCGAGCGCGGTTCTGCGCCTCAGTCGAGCAGCAGATGGTGAGCGATGTCCCGATTGGGGCCTTTCTGAGCGCGGGGCTGGATTCGTCGAGCATCGTGGCGGCGATGGCGCGAAAGCAGCCGGTGCGGACGTACACGATTACCTTTCCCGAAAAGTATCGCGTGGGCGAGACAACAATTGATGATCCTGCCGTGCCGCAGCGCCTGGCGCGCAAGCTCGGCTGCGAACATCATGAAATCATGGTCGAGCCCGATGTGGTCGGCCTGTTGCCGAGTCTGGCCTGGCACATGGATGAGCCAACGGCCGATCCCGCAATCATCACCGCGTATCTGGTGTGCCACGAGGCCCGAAAACAGGCGACTGTGCTTTTGTCGGGAGTTGGCGGCGATGAAATTTTCGCTGGATATCGCAAGCATGTCGCGCACGCGTGGGCGGAAGAGTATCGGCATATTCCGGGCTTCGCTCGTTCCGCCGCCGAGCATGCTCTGCTGGGTTTACCATCTTTGCGCGGCACGCGATTGAAAGGCCCCGTACGTCTGGCGAAGAAGATGGCGCGCAGCGCGGCTCTCAGCCCGGCGGAAGCTTTCATCAGAAACTGCACGTATCTGGATGCGCAGCAGAAGACCGACTTATATGCCCTAAAATCGCCGCAGGGCCCGAGCGGCAATCCTGCCGGCCAGCATCTCTCGGCGTTCGACAAAGTGCGGCACGCGGATTTTCTGAACCAGATGCTCTATCTGGATACTAAGATCTTCATGACCACGCTAAACCTGACCTACAACGACAAGATGAGCATGGCATCGTCGGTCGAGGTACGTGTGCCGTTCCTGGACCGCGGGTTGGCCGAATTCGTTGCCTGGAACGTGAAGCCAGAGTGGAAGCTGAAAGGGAAATGGCGTCCGGTGACGAAGCACATTTTCCGTGAAGCCGTGCGTAGTATGCTGCCAGAAGAGGTCATGCGGCAGCCGAAAGCGGGCTTCGCAGCACCGGTCGACTACTGGCTGGCGCATGATTTGCGTCCCATGGTGGATGATCTGCTTTCGGAAACGCAAGTGCGGCGCCGGGGACTGTTCCGTCCCGAAGTCGTGCGCGCGTACGTCGATGAGCACCGCCGCGGCACGGAAGACTGGTCGATGCAAATCTGGCAACTGCTGACGCTGGAAATCTGGATGCAGCTTTTTCTCGATGGCGGCGCCAGAGCGTTCGCGCAGCGGCAAATCGGCGCGCCTCAATTAACGATTGCATGAAGCAACTCTTACAAGACGCGCGCACCGGTGAGTTAAAAGTCGCCGAAGTTCCGGCGCCGCAATTGTTGCCGGGCTGCGTGCTGGTACGAGTCGCAGCGTCGCTGGTGTCGGCCGGCACGGAGCGCGCTTCAGCTGAATTTGCCAGCAAGAATCTGCTGGCGAAGGCTAAGGCGCGTCCTGATCTGGTGCGGGATGTGATTGCCAAGATGCAACGCGATGGGCTGGCGTCCACCGTGCAGACCGTTCGCTCCCGCCTGGATCAGCCGCAATCGGTGGGCTACAGCAGCGCCGGAGTGGTGGTTGCGGTTGGCGATGGTGTCGCTGACATCAACGTGGGCGACCGCGTCGCATGTGCCGGTGCGGGGTTCGCCGTGCATGCCGAGTTTGCCTGCGTGCCGCGCATGCTGGTAGCGAAGATTCCCGACAGCGAACAGGCAGCGGCGCAAGTTTCTTTCGAAGAGGCCGCGTTCGGAACAGTAGGCGCAATTTGTCTGCACGGCATCCGCACCGCGGAGGTTGCCCTCGGTGATACGGTCGCAGTGATTGGTTTGGGACTGCTCGGACAAATTACCGTTCAGTTGTTGAAAGCCGCGGGTTGCCGCGTCTTTGGCATGGACCTGTTGCAGCAGCGCGCCGATCTCGCCACTTTGAGCGGCGCTGAAGCCACGTGCACCGGCGCGCGCGAGTTCCGCGATCTGTGCTTTCAGCAAACGGGCGGCGCGGGCGTGGACTCGGTGCTGATTACGGCGGAGACTCCGAGCAGCGAACCGGTGAACTTGGCGGCCGAGCTAGCGCGTGATCGCGCCATCGTGGTCGCAGTGGGAACCGTCGGCATGGAACTGCAACGCAAACTTTATTACGAGAAAGAATTGGATTTTCGGATTTCGCGCTCCTATGGCCCCGGCCGCTATGACGCTGCGTATGAGCAGAAAGGGCGAGATTACCCGATTGGTCATGTGCGCTGGACGGAGACGCGCAACCTGGAAGCTTTTCTCCAATTTATCGCGGAGGGGAAACTCGATCTGCCGTCGCTGACTACCCACCGCTTTCCGATGGATCAAGGCACCAAGGCCTACGACTTGATTACGGGATCCACGCGAGAGTTTTTCCTGGGCGTCCTGATCACGTATGCCGAAGCCGAGTCGGCAATCACTCCGATGCTGTCGGAGAAAATTCCGGTGAATGCGGTTGCGACCGAGTCAGGTTCCGTAGGCCTGGGGGTGCTGGGAGCAGGAAGTTTTGCGCAGAACACGCTGTTGCCCGCACTGAAGGAGATTCCGGGCGTCTCCTTCATCGGTGTCTGCAATGCGACCGGGCCGCGCAGCCGGAATGCGGCCGAGAAATTTGGATTTGCCTACTGTTCGAACTCGGAAGCTGAACTCCTGCAGGATCCAAACGTCGAAGCAGTGCTGATCGCCACCCGCCATCATCTTCATGCCGCCCAGGTGCTTGCCGCCCTGCGCGCGGGAAAGGCGGTCTTCTGCGAAAAGCCTCTGTGCTTGAATGAAGGCGAACTGGCGGCCCTGGTGGGTGCTTCGACCGAAGAAGACGCTCCGCTGCTGATGGTGGGCTTCAACCGCCGGTTCGCGCCGATGGCGGTGCAGATGAAACAGTTTGTGTCAGAGATTCACGAACCGCTGGCCATCCACTACCGCGTGAATGCGGGTTTCATCCCCGCCGATCATTGGGTGAACGATCCAGAGCAAGGCGGTGGCCGCATTCTCGGCGAGGTCTGCCATTTTGTGGACTTCCTCTGCTTTCTCGCGGGCGCGTGTCCCACCGAAGTGCAGGCGCAGACCGTGGGCAATCCGGGGCAGTACAGCATGGACAATGTCGTCGCGACGTTGAAGTTCGCGAACGGTACGCTGGGGACGATCACCTATCTCTCCAACGGCGACAAGTCGGCTTCGAAGGAACGCGTGGAGGTTTTCGGCGGTGGCTCGATTGCGATCCTCGAAGATTTTCGGCGTCTGGAACTGGTTCGCAACGGTCGCAAACAAATCACACGCACGCGCTGGGAACAGGACAAAGGCCACAAGGCGGAAATGCAGGCATTCGTGGATGCACTTCGGAATAAGACGCCGCCTCCAATTCCGTTCGAACAGGTCGTGGGCTCGACGCTCGCGACCCTGCGGCTGCAGAATGCATGCCAGACCGGACAGCTTCTGAAGGTGCAGCTAGGCGAATTCGTCGCTGCGGCCCTGCAGGAAAAGTTCACGCCCTAGCAGCTGATTTTCCTGTAGAGACGCGGCTTGCCGCGTCTCGGCGTTGCCGCGCCGCCGGAGACGGGGCAAGCCCCGTCTCTACGGGAGAGCAAATGGGACAAGAGAAGGGAACGAGCCGTAAATGTTGATTCTGGGCCTGAATATGTTTCACGCCGACTCTTCGGCGGCGATTGTCGAAGACGGAAAGATTCTTTTTGCGGTCGCTGAAGAGCGGCTGAACCGGCACAAACATTACGGCGGTTTTCCTGCACTCGCAGTGAAAGCCTGTCTGGATGCGGCGGGCGCGAAGATCACCGATGTTCAGCACGTTGCCGTGGGGCAGGACAGCGACGCCAACCTCGCGAAGAAGGTGCAGTATGCGCTGGCCAATCCGGCGAAGGTCCTGAATTTTATCAAAATGCGGCAGCGCAAAGAGTCGATGCGCGACGTGCGTTCGCTGCTGGCGCAGGCGCTCGATGTCGATGCCTCCACCTTGAAGTTTCAGGAGCACCATCTTGAGCACCACATCGCCCACATCGCCAGTTCGTACTACTGCTCGCCGTGGGAAAAGGCGGCGGGCTTCAGCTACGACGGCTCGGGAGATTTCGTCTCCACCATGACGGCGCGCTGCGAGGGCTCTGAAATCCAGGTACTCGACCGCGTGTTCCTGCCGCACTCGCTGGGCAGCTTCTACACCATGATCTGCGATTTCATCGGCTACCGGAAATATGGCGATGAAGGCAAAGTCATGGGCCTCGCGCCATACGGAAGAGATATCTATGTTGACGAGATTCGGAAAATTGTCACGCTCAAGAATGGCAGCTTCCAGCTCAACATGAGTTACTTCAAGCCGCTGGGCAGCAGTCAGGGAATGCAGGTGCTGCCCGACGGAACGGTGCGCCTGGCGCGGCATTTCTCCGACAAGATGGAAAAGCTTTTTGGCACACCCCGTGAGCCGTACGCCGAGATCACACAGCGCGACATGGATCTGGCGTATGCCATGCAGTGCTGTTTCGAGGAAGTGTTCTTCCACCTTGCGAACGAGTTGTACAAGCGCGTTCCCGAGGAGAATCTCGCGATGGCGGGAGGCTGCGCGCTCAACAGCGTGGCCAACGGCAAACTGTTTTCCCGGACGCCATTTCGGCGCACTTGGATTCAACCGGCAGCCGGCGATGAAGGCCTGGCGATTGGCGCCGCTCTCCACACTTATCACTCGGTGCTGAAACAACCGCGCCGCGAGCAGATGGATCATGCCTATCTCGGGCCAGAGTTTTCCGAACCGCAAATCGAATCCGCACTGAAAAACGCAGGCGTGAAGTATCAGCGACTGGAGCGGGGGCCGCTGCTCGACACGGTTTCCGATCAGATGGTCCAGGGCAACGTGGTGGGATGGTTTCAGGGACGCATGGAGTGGGGGCCGCGCGCTCTAGGCAATCGTTCCATCGTAACCCACCCGGGCCTGCCAGACATGAAAGACGTGTTGAACGCACGCATCAAGCATCGGGAGTGGTTCCGCCCCTTTGCGCCCGCGATCCTGGCCGAAGCGCAGCACGAGTATTTCGAGCACGATCATCCGTCTCCGTACATGCTGCACGTGTACAAGATTCGTCCGGAGAAGCGGAAGAGCCTGTGCGCCGTGAACCACGTCGACAACACCGGACGATTGCAAACCGTGGCGCGAGAAGAGAATCCGCTCTACTACGATCTGATCCATACGTTCAGCAAGAAAACCGGGATCCCGGTGATCCTAAACACGAGCTTCAACGAGAATGAGCCCATCGTATGCACGCCGCAGGAAGCCATCGATTGCTTCCAGCGAACTAAGATGGACGTGCTCGCCATTGGCCCTTTTTTCGCGTGCAAAATCGACAGTTGACACCAAGCCCCGCCGGGGCGACATGTGTTAGCCCAGGGCGTCAGCCCGGGGACGGAATCGACAATGATGGAGTCCCGTAGGGACGGCACCGTGGCTCTCATGCAAACATTGCAACTCAGGCGCATTGCCGCCTATCGTGGCATCCGCGTACTGACTTGGGCGGACGATTTTCTCTACGCCTGCAGAGGCTACGACGTTGTTCGCCTGCCTGCCGGTGCGTCGCAATGGGAATCGGTTGCGCGCTTCCATCCGGCGTGGTGGCGGAATGTGACCTCGCGCAACAGTCTCAGCTATCGACTGGTGCGCGATGGCTTTCATGCGCTGGCCATTCTCGGTGGTACGACAAACGACCAGACGATAGTAGGCGCGGTTCCGGGCGCACTGGTAACGCGGACCCCAGGCAGCAACGAATTTCAAGTCACCCATCAAGTTTACCGCGGTACGCGGCCCCTGCATGTCACCGCGGTCCCGTCGGGAAATATTTACTGGGGCGAGTATTTCGACAATCGCGCGCGGGCCGAAGTTCACATCTACGTTTCGACCGACTGCGGACGCACCTGGCAGATTGCCTGCACGTTTCCGGCGGGAAGCATACGGCACGTTCACAACATTGTTTACGACCGCTGGGGCGATTGCCTTTGGATTCTGACCGGAGACGAAGGCGCGGAGTGCAAAGTGCTGCGTGCTTCCTGCGACCTTCGCGCGGTGGAAGTGGTGCTGGCAGGGAACCAGCAAGCCCGCGCCGTAGCTGCGATTCCGACGCAAGACGGGCTGTATCTTTCGACCGACACGCCGCTTGAGAAGAACCACGTCTATCGGCTGAATCGAACAGGGAACATCGAGCAGGTTGGCGATCTCGCCAGCTCTTCGATCTACGGTTGTCGGGTTGGCGGAGCGACGTTTTTTTCGACAATGGTCGAACCCAGCCCAGCGAACCCCGGCCGAGAAGTTCATCTCGTCGGCTCCGGAGACGGAAAGAACTGGCATGTGCTCGCTAGATGGAAGAAGGACGCCTTGCCGATGCGTTATCTCCAGTACGGCAACGCCTTCCTGCCCGATGGCGAAAATGCCACTC
This sequence comes from Terriglobia bacterium, assembly GCA_020073525.1. Taxonomy (GTDB): domain Bacteria; phylum Acidobacteriota; class Terriglobia; order Terriglobales; family Acidobacteriaceae; genus Acidiflorens. Next base: position 116,904 of record JAIQFA010000003.1, on the reverse strand, counting down.
GTTATCTGGCAGCGACAACCATCGCCGTCGAGACGGACGATCTCGTCACCACGCTCTGGGAAGTCGAGTCGACATGAGTCTTTCCACGCGTTGGCATTATTACCGGCGTATCTTCAGCGCATATCTCGGTTCCGGACGAAGCCAGTTGACCTTCTGGCATGAGGTGCCGGAGCTCAATCCGAGGGCTAGTGTCGACCGGCTTGGCGAGTACTACATGAAGTTTCGCGAGAAGGCCGACTACGCCGGCCATTACGATCCTGCCGGCATTCCGATGCTCGACTACCACGGAGTGATCGGCCTGCAGTACAACCCGATCGCGATTGCGCAGTGGGGCCTGGCGAACTACAACTGTTTCTACGAGACCGGTGACGAAGCGCGCTGGCAGAAGACTGTCAAAGCCGCCGAGTGGCTCGCCTCAAACCTCGAACAGAATGTTAGCGGGGTGTGGGTCTGGAACCATCACTTTGATTGGGACTATCGCGACACGCTCAAGGCACCATGGTATTCGGGGCTCGCGCAGGGACAGGGCGTTTCACTTCTCTTGCGCGCACATGCACGCGCTGGGGACGAGAAGTACCGTCGCGCGGCAGAGAAGGCGTTTGTCGCCTTGACGCGGCCCATTGCCCAGGGTGGCGTGCTTTTTGAGGATGAGGAGAGAAACCTCTGGATCGAAGAGTATCTCGTCAGTCCTCCAACGCACATTCTGAACGGATTCATGTGGGCGCTCTGGGGCGTTTTCGACTACTGGCTGGCATGCGCGGACCCTTTGGCGAAGAAGATCTTCGATCGCGGAGTCGACACTCTGGTTCACAATCTGTCGCGATTCGATACCGGGTACTGGTCGCTGTATGAGCAGTCAGGAACGCGCCTGAAAATGCTGGCCAGCCCTTTCTATCATCGGTTGCATATCGTACAGTTGCGCGTGATGTCGAGGTTGACGGGCGACGCTCGTTTTGCAGAGATTGCCGAACGGTGGGACGGTTATACGCAGCGTCGCAGCAATCGGGCCCGTGCGCTGGTCGAGAAAAGCGTTTTCAAACTGTTGCATTACTGACTGTTCGAATACTGATCGTGAAGATTCTCTACGTCTCACAATACTTTCCGCCTGAAATGGGAGCGCCCGCCGCGCGTGCCACGGAGTTGTCACGGCATTGGGCGCGGATGGGGCATGACGTGACGGTCCTGACCGGGTTTCCGAATCATCCGACCGGTATCGTGCCCGAAGAATGGCGCTCGCGATTGCGCCAGCTTCGCTACACCGAGACCGTCGATGGGGTGCAAGTCGTTCGCACGTGGCTGTGGCCATTGCCCAACCGCAAAGCACACGAAAGGATCCGCAATTACGCGTCGTTTTGCGTCTCGGCAGCAATCAGTGGGCTGGTTCTGGATAAGCCGGACGTTGTGATCGCGACCTCTCCCCAGTTGCTGTGCGCGCTTGCGGGGTGGTGGCTGGCGTTCTCGAAGCGCGTCCCCTTCGTTTTCGAAGTTCGCGACCTTTGGCCGGAATCGCTCGCGGCCGTCGGAGCGGGCGGCGAAGGCACCTTGCTCCATCGCACGCTCGGCGCTATCGCGGGATTTCTGTACCGTCGTGCGGATCGCATCGTTGTCGTGACGCCAGCCTTCAAGGACCATCTGATTCGCTACTGGAATGTTTCCGCGGCCAAGATTTCCATTGTCGAGAATGGCGTGGAGACTGAACTTTTCCGGCCCGACCCGGCAGCGGCCGAAGTCCGAAAACAATTGAAAGTCGAAGATCGCTTTCTGATTTGCTACATCGGAACGATGGGCAACGCGCACGGCTTGGAGACGTTGATTGCTGCCGCCGAAGAACTGCAGACCGCATTACCAAGCGCCAAATTCTTACTGATTGGGGAAGGGGCCGAGAAGGAGCGGATTGTGGAACTTGCCGCCACGCGCGGACTTACCAACATTCAGTTCCTTGGTCAGCAGCCGCGGGAAGGTATTCCCGCTTATGTTTCGGCTGCCGACCTCTGCCTGGTCATGCTGAAAAAGACCGACCTGTTCAAGACGGTGATTCCCACAAAACTCCTCGAATACATGGCGTGCCAGCGACCGGTCATCGTTGCGGTCGATGGGCAGGCTCGCCAGATTGTGGAAGAGGCGGGTGGAGGTGTTTTTGTGGAACCAGAGAATAGCGGCGCACTGGTAAAAGCGATCGTCGAACTGGCTGGAAATCCCGAACAAAGACAACGGATGGGAGCCAACGGGCGACAATACATCGTCACCAGACTTTCTCGCGAGAAAACGGCGCGCGACTATATCACGGTGCTGGAAGGGCTGGGCGCATAAGAGAAAGGAATGTGCGCCCGCAGGGCAGTTCGCGAGGCGCCTGCCCCCCACCAGTCCTTAAGGATGAATCGCGACCACTGCCAAGGCGGTGGACATGGACATGGCGGCGTCCGCAGTACGATAAGCAGCAACTTTGCCCGCACTTCCCGGGATGAACAAAACGTCGCCTTTCACAAGCGCCATATCCGGAGCCTTGGCATAGAGAACTTTCTTAAGGTTGACATGGATTTCCTGGACCCCAGTCGGCGTCTGCCGCAGGATCCTGGTTTTGCTTAACGCAGAGGTCTTGGTGCCGCCGCCAGCCAGCGCCAGGGCTTTGAGAACGCTGAGAGAGTTGTCCTCAATCAGAAAACCGCTGGGACGCTGCACATCGCCCACCACGTAAACGATCCCCGCACGAGAAACAATAATCGTGTCTCCCGGGAAAACATCGACGTTGCTGTCGGTATTTTCTGCCAGATTGGAAGATACCGGAAGCTCAAGGGGGTGGCCCGGATCGCCGCGACGTTCAATGGTCACTTTGCGGCCCGCCTTTTCACTCAATCCTCCGGCCGCCGAGATCAAGTCGAACAGTCGGCGCTCACCAATCGCAGGATATGTTCCAGGGCGAGCGATTTCTCCCAGCAGCGTGATGGCTTGCGAGGCGGATTCGTTCACGAAAATGGAAACGTGCGGGCTGCGGACAAAGCCACCATCCTCCAGGCGTTTTTGGATCAACTCCTGCGCTTCATCGGTGGTCAGGTCGGCGATGTGAACGTAATCAATCAGGGGAAGATAGACATCCCCCGAGCCACTGACGCGAGTCTTGGTCGAGAGATCAGGCACTCCGAACACGGTCAGTTCGATCAGATCGCCGACACCGAGTTTCACGTTGGAATTTGCCAGCGGACCACGTGCCTGGGGTGCAACGGTTTCATTCACGGGCGCGGCCTTTGGCGCCTCCCCCGTGGCGGGTGTCTGGGCCACAAGATTCAGGCTGCACAAACCGAAAAAAAACACAGGTACGCTTCGCAGAAGGAAGCGACGATTCCACCCTGACATACCAAAACTCCTGGATTTACGCGTGCGACGAGTTTAACACAAGCAGCCTAGTAACTTCCGCGCAGAACGCTCTGTTTCCCGGCCTTGGCGAGTATCAGAAATTAACCAAAAAGTTACTCGGAAGTGCAGCAGGACAGTTGATCGTGGCGGCTACGAGTTGTATCATTCCACCACAATCAACATTAGATTCGTCACTGGTGCTACTGCATGGGCAAGCCCCGTCGGAAAGCTTTGACTGAAACTTCCGCCCTGCGCGCTCCGTGGGAAGGGCCGGGTGTTTCAGCCGGAAGGGAATTCTGATTTTGACGATCCTGTTTTTTGGGTTATTCGTGTTCTCGCTAGCTCTGTCGTTTGTGGCTACGCGTGAAGTGCGAGATTTGGCAACCCGCCGCGGCTGGGTTTCTGTGCCGCAAGGCGGGCGGCATGTTCATCAAGCCTCTCTCCCCCGTCTGGGGGGTGTCGCGATCTTCCTGGCCTTCTCGGTCAGCTTGAGCATCTGGCTGGCGCTCTCCCTTCTATTTCCCCGGCTGGTCGCTGGACTTGCTCCCGCCACGCTTCTCCGGATTTATGTCCCGGCCTGCCTGATTTTTGGTCTTGGCATTTACGATGACCTGCACGGCGCCGGGCCGTATGTGAAATTTATTGTGCAGGCCATCGCGGCCGCGATGCTTTTTGCCGGCGGAATGCGCGTTCTCGATCTGCCGCTGATCTTCGGCTCCCACTCTCTGCCTTGGTTCGTCGGTTTGCCCCTCACGGTGTTGTGGGTGGTCGCGGTCACCAACGCCTTCAATCTGATCGATGGCTTGGATGGTTTGGCCGCTGGCTCGGCCTTGTTTTCCACGATGGTGTTTTTCATCGTCTCGCTGGTCAACCATTCCTGGCTCGGCTCCCTGATGAGCGTGACGCTGGCCGGCGCCATCCTGGGGTTTCTTCGCTTCAACTTCAATCCAGCCACAATTTTCTTGGGCGACTCGGGCAGTCTGTTCATCGGTTTCATGCTCAGCGCGCTGGCTCTGGCAGGAGCGCAGAAGGCGCCGACGTTCGTGGCCGTCGCCATCCCGGTGGTTTCCTTCGGATTGCCGATTCTGGAAACCTTGCTTTCCATCATGCGGCGACTGATCAGCGGGCGCCCGGTTTTCACCGCCGATCGCGAGCATATCCATCACAAGCTGCTGCAGATGGGCTTTACACACCGCCAAGTGGTGATCGTGCTCTACGCCGTTTCCGCCATATTTGCCATGCTCAGCCTGTTCCTGCTTTGGCCGACGGGCAGCACCCTGGGACTGGTGCTGGCGGTCGTGGGCACCGGCATCTGGCTGGGGGTGCAACATCTCAACTACCTGGAGTTCGGCGAACTACGGCGAGTGGCGCAACGCACTATCGACCAGCGCCAAATCGTGATCAACAATCTTGCCGTACGTCGCGCGATTGAGGAACTGAAGGTGGCCCGCGATTTCGATCAAGTGCGCAGTGTGCTCGTCGCAGCCTTCGACAACAACGATTTTGACGCGTTCGAACTGCAATGGAAGTCGCTCCACGGCGACCAATCGGATTCTGGCGAATCCAAACGCGCCTTTCACTGGAGCAAGTTTCCTCACATGATGGCGATTTCCAGCCAGCCGTCCTGGAAGCTGACGCTGGACCTGGTGACAACTTCGAACCAAGTCCGCGGTTCATTCGTGGTCTACCGCATCTATATCCACCGTGACCTCCAACTGGACGTCAACCTCCTGACTTCGGAATTTCCCGCTACCCTGGCAGATGCGCTGGATCGAGTTCTAACCATGCCCGCGGTCCTCGTGCCGGCCGTGCGAGGCGATGCCTCGTTTCAGGCCGCCAACCTCTAGCAGCGGTCAAGACTTCGAGGGATTGTTCAACAAGACCCCATAGCTTGCCTCCCTGTTTGATCTTGCTCCCTTCCCGACAATCCCTGAGTTAATATGGTGGCAACCATGGATCGGAGCATTCGCCGATTGCCGGATCCAGTTGCAGGGGCTCCCAACGGAGAACGACGCCGCTGTGTTCGCCAAAAACTCCATACCCCGGTCTATGCCAGTTTCAATGGCCCGCAGACCGGCATGGTCGTGGACCTGAGCGAATTGCTCGACCTGCACGAGGAAGGCTTCGCCGTCCAAACCAGCGAGCGCCTGGAGACCAACCGAGCAGTAACTCTCTGCCTCGATCTGCCGGAAACCAGAAGCTTCATTCATGGCACCGGCGAGGTGATCTGGAGCGATGACTCGGGCCGGGGAGGCATCCGTTTTTCCGCGCTGCCCGAGAGTGCCAAGCAAGTACTCAAAGAATGGCTCTTTGGCAACCTGCTGATCGGCTGCTCTAACCATCAAGCTCGAACCGAGCAACTCTCCCGCCGCGAGGAAGAAGAATTAGCCGAGCCGCTGCCGGTCCATCAACCGAGCACTCTCACCACGATTGCTGATCGAAGCGAAAGTCCCTCTTCGTTGGACACGGTTCGCCGCGAAGTTCGCGAGATCGGCGACGACTTCGATGCCGTGCTGCAGTCTGTCACCGAACGCGTCCTGAGCCTCACTGGGGCAAGTGGCGCCGCCCTGGCCTTTCTCACGGATGACAAGATGATTTGTCGAGCCCGAGCCGGTGAACCCGCTCCGCCGCTCGGAACTCCGGTGGACATACAACAGGGCATTTCCGGAGAATGCGTTCGCAGCGGTCTCCTCGTCTCGTGTGACGACACGGAAAACGATCCGCGCGTCGATCCGGAAGTCGGTCGCGCACTGGGCATAGGCTCGCTCATGGCCTCTCCCATCGTCTCCGATTTCAGGGTGGTCGGCTTGCTGGAGATTTTCTCTCCGCATCCACACCGTTTCACAAACGCTCATGCCAGGGTTTTGGATCGTCTGGTCGAAATGATTCCCAAAACCCATAGTGGAAAGGCGCAGGTGGAATCGCCCAAACCCGAAACGACGCCCGGCCCCCAAGCGGTAGTAGAAGTGTCGCAGCCTCCGCCTTCTAAGGTGGGTGCGATGGGACTGGATTCGCTCCATGCCACGCGCGAGGCCCTATGGGAAGATGAGCCGGACGCCATCGACCAAGTCTCGGGGCAGATCCCGGGGCAAGTCGAGGCCAATGAGGTTCCAGAGCCGCTCCCCGAGCCTGCGCCCGCAGCGCGGTCCCGGTTGCTCTATCGCGCGCTGCTCGGCTTGGTGCTTGCCGTGGTGGCAGTTGTCCTCGGCTACTTGGTCGGGCCCATGATCGAGAAGAGGGCCTCATCGCAGGCGTCGCAGCGGTCACTCGTCAAGGGAGCCGAGGCGGCCTCGCCGGTTTCAGACCAAAGCGGGGCGGATCACAACGCGCCGCCAAAGTCGCTGGCAGAATTGCAGGGACTCGCCGACCGGGGCGATGCAGACGCACAATGGCAGATGGCTGTGCGGTACCACGACGGGGATGGAGTTCCGCAGAGTGATACGCAAGCCATGCTCTGGTTCCAACTTGCTGCCGAACAAGGTAATGTTGCTGCTCAGTCGGCCATGGGCTCCTACTACTGGGCGGGACGCGGAGTTCCTGAAGATTTATCCAAAGCCTACATGTGGTCGGAAATCGCGCTTGCCGGGGGTGACAAGAACAGCAAAGCTCGACTCGAAGGCTTGGCTTCCAGAATGACCCGCGCCCAGGTCTCCGTCGCGCGCCAGCGCGCCGAAGCCTGGATCCACACCCATAGCCAAAGCGCGAAATCCGAAGCGAACTAAAGTGGCAACTAATTTCCCGTAGAGACGCGGCTTGCCGCGTCTCCGCAGGCGGAGTTCCGTCTGCACGCGGCCTCACAAATCACAGACACACTCAATCCGACAGTCGTAGAATGAGATTGTGGCCACGCTGCGCGACATTTTGAATGAGCGCGTTTGCGAGGGCGACCCCGCTCTGTGGGAAAAGCTGGATCGCAATCGAGTGCGCTGCTATGCCTGCGGCCACTGCTGCCCGATTCCCGAGGGCCAGCCGGGTGTTTGCAAAGTTCGGTTCAACCACGGTGGCACGCTCTTTGTTCCCTACGGCTATGTCGCCGGAGTGCAGTGTGACCCGATCGAGAAGAAGCCGTTTTTCCATGCCTATCCCGGAGCCCTCGCCTACAGTTTCGGAATGCTGGGCTGCGATCTGCACTGTTCCTATTGTCAGAACTGGGTCACGTCGCAAGCCCTGCGCGATGCGGACGCCGTCTCACCGCCCCTCGAAGCCCATCCCGACCTGCTGATCAAAGACGCGCTGGCTCAAGGCGCAAAGGTTGTGGTGAGCACTTATAACGAGCCGCTGATCACCAGCGAGTGGGCGGTCGCGGTTTTCCGCCAGGCGCGCCATGCAGGCTTGCTCACCGCGTACGTTTCGAATGGCAACGGAACTCCGCAGGTGCTCGAGTATCTCCATCCCTGGATCGATCTCTACAAGGTGGATCTCAAGAGCTTCGACGATCGTCACTATCGCAAGCTCGGCGGACGCCTGCAGCCGATCCTCGACACCATCCGCGGTTTGCACAGGATGGGCATTTGGATGGAGATTGTCACCCTGCTGATTCCCGGCTTCAACGACAGCGACGACGAACTGCGGAAGCTGACCGCATTTCTGGCCAGCGTTTCACCCGACATCCCTTGGCACGTGACCGCCTTTCACCAGGACTACAAGATGACTTCGCCCGCCGATACGCGCCCCGAAGACCTGCAGCGCGCTGCCGCCATCGGCCGTAACGCTGGACTGGGCTACGTCTACGCTGGCAATCTGCCCGGGCAGGTGGAGGGTCTGGAGGACACGCATTGCCATCACTGTGGCGAATTGCTGATCCAGCGCTGTGGATATTCGATCGAAAAGTACAACCTGACTCCGCAGGGAGATTGCCCGGCCTGCCACGCGCCGATCCCAGGCCGCTGGTCGAAGAAATTTGATGGCCAGATTTCGGCCTCGCCTTTTCTACACCGTAGGCGCGCGCAATTGGTTAAAATCCTCTCACGACAATAAACTTGATGCGCACCGCAAAAACCTTGCTGTTGGCGGCCTCGTTGTGTCTGGAGTTGGGCTGTTCTCCGCGCGATTTCCTGACGCGCCGGCTAGCCGCCGACTTAATTTCGGCCTCTGACGCGTTTAAGGCGCCGCAAGTTTTCTGGCTTCGATCCGGCACCGTATCCAACAAGGATTTCAGTTCACCCGACTTCATGGTCTTGCAGCGCCGCGGATGGATCATTGGCACCGAGCAGAAGTGTCCTGCTGGCGTTGACCCTCCGCCCTGCTGGGATGTGGTGCTCACTCCGCTCGGAGTTGATACGATACGCCCCCTGATTTCGAGCGCGTTGCCCGACAATGGCCCGATCGGAATCCAGGTGGCGCGCCGGGAACTGCTCAGCGTTTCCGGAATCAGCAAGGCGGGGAACTTTGCCGATGTTGAGTTTATTTGGCATTGGACCTCTATCAATCAGGTGGGCGCTGCGCTTTACGACGGCGGAGTGCGTTACCGCTCGACCGTCGCCTTCCGTGGCTACGACGACGGATGGCGCGTCGTGGAACAAACCGTCTCCAGCAGCCAGACGCTGGAGGAGGCGCTGCGCAACGCTCAACCGACGGCACCGTAACAAATGCGAATGTTTGCCATTAACTATGCGTAACGTGTATATCTCAAAGTTCTTGAAAATTGTTGGCGAAAGGCCTATGCGACGATCAATCCTGTTTGTCTCCCTCGGGTCCGTGATCTCCGTTTTGATATTTGCCCATTCGACCTCGGCCCACGCTCAAACCGCAAAGCCCAAGCTCACGCTTGATGAATTCTTCAACTCGGTGAGCTTCCCCACGGTGAAAGTTTCGCCCGATGGCAACTCCGTTGTCATCGAAACGGAGAAAGCTGACTGGGATCAGCAGATCTTCCGCAAAGAACTCTGGCTCTACCGGACCGCCGGCGGGAGCTTGATCCAGTTAACGCAGGCCGGGCATGAAACTTCGCCGCAATGGTCGCCCGACGGCCAATGGATCGCATTCCTCTCCGAACGCAAAACCGGCGATGCCAAAGAAGGAGACGAAGGCGACAGCAAAGCGAGAGACAGCAAAGCCAAAGATGGTGATAAAGACAAAGAGGTCGCCCAACTGTTCCTGATATCGCCCGGCGGCGGCGAGGCCTTCGCTATCACCTCAGGCGAGGAAGAAGTCCATGCCTTCGCGTGGTCCGAGGACTCGAAGGCAATTTTCTTCGCCACCCGCCAGCCTTGGACCAAGCAGCAGAACGACGATCATAAAAAAGAGTGGAAAGACGTTGTCCGTTACCGCGGCGATGAGCGTGGCGACATGATTTTCCGCCTCACCCTCGTGGATGCCCTGGCACGCCACGCCGCGCTTGGTTCCAAAGAGACCTCCGACGCGGAAAAAGATTCTGGCGCCACGCCCGGGGTGGTCGCCATTGCGCGCACACCGCTGCGAGTGGATCAAATCAGCATCTCGCACGATGGCCAGCGGTTGGCCTTCGTCACTTCGTCGGTGTCCGAGCGTGAGGAAAAGGTCGAGGACATCGAACTCTACCTCGTCAACCTCACCTCTACTCCTGCTGAATCCACGCCCATCCGCCTGACCCACAACGAAGGCGTCGAACTGAATCTCGACTGGGCTCGGGATAATCGCCATCTCTTCTTTCAGGTTAACCTCGGCTCGGCGGAAGGGAAGTATGAAGATCCGCAACCGCGCCTCTACTGGATAGACGCCGGCGATCCGGCCGGCAAGAAGGAAGTCCAGCGCTGGTTCGCGGACTACCCCGGCGAAGTCGTGCGCTATACGCCGCTTCCCGATGGCTCAGTCGTGTGCTCCTGCCGCATCGGGACCGAGGTGCAACTGGTGTCGCAGGCCAATCCGAAAGCCGCCCTCGTGAGGCGCGAGGGATGGGCTGGAACCTATGAGGCGCCCGCCGCGGCATCGCAAGGCTCCCGCATGGCATTTGCGTACTCGGCAACCGTACGGCCCACGGAAGTTTACATTGCCGACGGTCCCGACAAACTGGCGCAGGCGCGGCCCATCACTTCTTTCAACAAGCTCTTCACCGAGCGCGACCTGCCCCAGGCCAAGCCTTATCGCTGGACCTCCGATGACGGCACGTCCGTGGAAGGCATGCTGATGTATCCGCCGGGAAAGTTTGAGGCGAAGAACCTTCCGATGTTTGTGTTCATCCACGGCGGCCCGCAAGATGCCGATGGCAACCACTTCGAGGCTGATTGGTATCAGTGGGATCGCCTGGCCGCTACGGCCGGCTGGCTGGTGTTCGAGCCCAACTATCGCGGATCAACCGGCTACGGAGACAAGTTCGCGCTGCAAATTGTTCCGGAAATTGTCTCTCGGCCCGGCAAAGATATATTGACCGGTGTCGATGCACTCGTGAAGGACGGCATTGCGGACGCCCACCAGTTGGCTATTGGCGGCTACAGCTACGGCGGTTACATGACCAACTGGCTGATCACGCAGACCGCGCGCTTCAAGGCTGCCGTCACCGGAGCCGGCGCGGTCGAACACGTTGCTAACTGGGGCAACGACGACACCACCTTCGACGATGCGTATTTTCTCGGCGGCTTGCCCTGGGAAACTCCCGATCGCTATCGCAGCGAAGGCGCGATTTACCAGCTCAATAAAGTTCGCACTCCGACGCACATGGTCGCGGGGGCGGACGACATCAGGGTAGCAGTCGCGGAAGACTACCTTCTCGATCGCGCTCTGCACGAACTGAATATTCCGAGTGACCTGCTGATCTTTCCCGGCGAGGGACACTCGCTCGCGAAGAATCCCTGGCACGGAAAGATCAAGGTGCGCGAAGAATTGAAATGGCTGACGAAGTACGGTGGAGTGGGGAACTAACTAAGCCTGGTAACGACCGCAGGCGACTCGGCAGGTAGGCGTAGCGTTATCTCTTTGAGAAGGGCAGTATGGTACTCCTCTTCAGTGAGTGGCGTTTGATAGGGTGGAGCAGGCCTTCAGGCCTGCATTAGGCTGCGCAAGAAGAAAACCGGCGTTAGGCGCTGAGGTTAGACATGTCAACCCCTCAGCGGCTAAAGCCGCTAGTGTTTGCGTGGAATAATGCAGCGCTGAAGCGCTGCTCCACCCAAGCCTATCGCCGCGCCGCGGCCGTTTGCAGTTGCGCAACTTTCGGGTGCGAAGACGATTGCTGGTATCCCGCGATGCCCTTGTAAAGCGCTTCCGCGATCTGCTGGCGGTAAGCCGCGCTCTGCAAATTGCGCTCATCCGTGGGACTGCTCACAAAAGAAATCTCGGTAAGAATGGCAGGCATGGTCGTGCCAGTCAGCACAACGTAGGAGGCGTCCTTGATGCCACGGTTACGAATGTCGGGGCTGTTCTCCGCCAGCGTGGCGTAAAGAGCACGCTGCACACTTGCCGCGAGCCGGCGCGACTCGTCGATTTTTTCGTGCAACCCCCCGGCCGATAACGATACCGGCGTCAACTTGGCGAAGGTTCCATCGTCGTGCTTTTCGACTTCCTTGGATCCAGGCGCCGAAAACAGATTCGTATAGTAAGTCTCAACCCCCCGCGCCGCCGCCGAACTGCTGTAGTTGGCGTGAACCGAGACAAACAAGTCCGCTTGTGCCTGGTTGGCGAAATCAGCGCGCTGATCGAGGGGCAGGTAGCTGTCACCCGATCGCGTGAACATTACATCCATCCCCAAACGTGTTTGCAGCAATTTGCCCAGCCGCTGGGTTACGTCGAGGACCAGATCTTTCTCCAGCAATCCCTGCCGTCCAACCGTACCCAAGTCCCAGCCGCCATGCCCGGCGTCGAGTACGATGCGAAATTTCCCGCTTCTCGCGGGCAAGGGCCCATCCGATGCTCTCGCTGCCAATGCCGCTACCGGAGCCGCCTTCATCGGGACCGGAACCCCATTCACGGACGTCTGCCTGGAAGCGGTGCGGTTCGGAGCCATGTAGCTCGCCGCCAAATTTTTCTCATTGCCGCGCAGCTCAACCACCAGGCGATAGGGGCTCGATTCCATGCTGACGGAGAAGTTTGATCCATCTTTCGTGTCGAGTACGATCCGCGTTACGCCGGCGACCGGCTGAGCGACGCGTACGCGAGTCAGCGAGGGGTCGCCGACGTCCATCGTTTTCCCATCCAGTTCGGAAGACAGAACCGTGTCGTGCAGATCGAAGTAGATCCGCTCCGGTGACATCAGACGATGTACTTCATACGGAACCTGGTCTTCCATGTCGATGACCACTGTGCTTCCCATCGACGAAGACCAGTGCCGTACTCCGGTGATTTTCGGCAGCGCTGCCAGCTTGTTGTCCGCCACGGCAGTGAGTGGCGAGGCATCGGAACCAACCTTCGCCGGATCCATCAAGTTGTCGGAGACTCCAGGAGATAGAACATCCGCCGGAGGCAGGGACGGTGTCGTTACCGATTGCGGCGAGGTTTCAGTCTTTGCGGCTACGATCTTGGTGGCGGTTTTTCCGTGAACCTGCATCCCCCACCACGCGCCCGCCGAAAATAGCCCCGCCACCGCCACCAGGCCCATCACCACACTCAAGCCAGGGCGCGAATTGACGGGAAGCGAAAAGCGATGAGGAAAGGGTAGGACTCGGGGCGTTTCAATCGGATGTTCTTCAAACTCAAACGTCTCGCCAGTCTCCAGGGGCTCTTCCCCGACACTGAACTCCGGCGACTCGACAGTGGCGGCGTGAAACACGAACGGCTGTGCCGGTGAAGGGACGTCTGGTACCGGAAGAGTCGCAGGTGGAGCCTCCAAGGGCGCGGAGATGGTTGCGGCCACGGGAGCTTGGGTGGGCTCTGTCTCTGGGACTGCCTTAGCGGGCTCGATTTCGGGAACGTCGACGGGCGCGGTGGCCACAACCTGCGCTGCCACCGGTGGTTTCGGCCGCACGACCTCTTCCGCCACCTCCGAGAGCCAATTGATGCGTCGATCCTGATCTTCCGGCTTGAGCGCGGAAAGAACCAGTTCCGTGAACAGGTCGAAACTGCGAATGTCGTGATCGCTGAAGGCCCGAGCCGTTGTTGAAAACGCCTGCAGCACACCCAGTTGTTCGCGCCGGCCGCGTAGCGGAACCAGCACGCTAGAGCGCGCTCCAATCGCGTGCGCAAGGTCCAGTTCGACTCGAGGGTCGGTGTCGCAATCGTCGCAACGAAGAATAGCCCCCGATTCCAGGCAGTCCTGCAGAAACTCGGATTCTCCCATCAGGCGAACGCCGCGCTCGACGACAAGGAGTCCGGCGGAGGCCCGACACACTACTTTCGGTCTTTCTGTTTTCGATCCTAGCGTTTCTGACTTTTCCGCAAGCGCGATCACGACGCCGTCTGCCTGGGTGATGGCCTGAGCACGGTCACAGATCAATTGCAGCACTTCGTCCAGGATGAAGCGTTCCGTCTCAAACAAGTCGCGATCGGCATCGCGGACCGCGACCAGGCGCCGGTTCCGTATCTGCTCGTGGAGGTCGGAGAAGGCGAGCAATGCGCACAGGGCTTCCCGCTGCGCGATCGATTCGAGGACGCGGTTGCCCTCCTGCAGCGGCGAGCCGGGGTCGGCCGTCACCGTTGCGCCCCAGTCAACTCGGGTTGGATTGGCACTCATCTTGCGCGTTCAGGATCCTGAAACCCCTGGATTCATCGTTGCCAGGCTTGTCGGATGGCTCGTTGCCGCTTTTGGTTCAAGCAGATCAGCGGGCCAGACGGCAGCGGTGCAAAAACAGCACCTCAACTGTGAGCGTAATAGTCTTTGGGTGGGTGCCGCAATGTCCATTAGTACACGTCCTTTTGCGGCATGGGGTTTCGCCGCTTTCAACTCCCCGACTCGCCCTTCCGACCCTACGACCCTTCAGATTTTGCCCTCCGCCGCCTTTCGTCCTATCGTTAAGAAACAAGCCCAAAGCCAGACGGAGAAGTGATGTTCGACCCGGTATTGCACGAAAGATCAGCAAAACACAAGAAACTTAACTGGTGGTGGCCAGGAGTAGTGGCTACCAGTCTCGCAGGAGCCGCAGTAATGGTCTTCCGAGGGTGCTGGCACGGAAAGATGAGCTGGCCGGTTGCGGGGCGCGGATATTCCTATCAGGTGTGCCTGAAGTGTGGCGCCGTGCGGCTCTTCGACGAGACTACTTTCCGCGCCTACGGCCCATTCCGCTATGACTTGGATCAACTCATTGCATGGAAGCAGTCTGCGAAAGGGCATGCCCCTCTAGGATCGGATTTGCCGCACTAATCTGAGCGATGGAGGGAGCGGCAGCTCAGCGTCCGGCGTTTCCCCCTTCGCGCCTTAGACCGCGACTGGCTGCCCCTGGCTCTTGTACCACTCCACTGTACGGCGCAGGCCGTCTTCGAAGTTCACCAGCACCTTGTATCCGAGATGCTTCTGTGCCAGCGTGATGTCCGCCAGCGAATGCTTGATGTCGCCGCTGCGCTCCGGACCATATTTCGCCGCGCCTTTGTACCCGGTGAGTGGTTTCAACGCAGCGAACGTTTCATTCAGTGTGATCCGCCGGCCGGTTGCGCAGTTGAATACGCGCCCGGCGCACTCCGCCGCCGGAGCCACGCAGGCCAGCAGGTTGGCCGAGACCGCGTTGTCGATGAAAGTGAAATCACGGCTGGTTTCGCCGTCGCCGAAAATCGTGGGTTGTTCCCCACGCAGCATCTGCATGCTGAACTTCGCGAGCACGCCGGAGTATGGCGAAGAAGGATCTTGCCGCGGCCCGAAAATATTGAAGTAGCGCAGGCAAACCGTCTCCAGGCCATAGCAACGATAGAACGACACCATGTAAAGCTCGCTCGCCAGCTTGGCCACAGCGTAGGGCGAGATCGGGTTCGGGCTCATGGCTTCATGCTTCGGAAGTGTCGGCGTGTCCCCGTACGCTGAGGATGAGGCGGCGTAAACCACTCGCTTCACCTTGGCATCGCGCGCCGCGATCAGAACATTGACTGTGCCGTCGACGTTGGCACGGTTGCTGCCCAGAGGGTCGATCACCGATTTCGGCACCGAAGGAATGGCCGCTTGGTGCAGCACGTAGTCCACGCCGTCGCACGCTTGGTGCATCGCATCCAGATCGAGAATGTCCGCTTCCCGGAAGTCCATCCGGTGCAGCACTTCGGTGAGGTTCTCGCGCTTGCCGGTGGAAAAGTTATCGATGCCCCGGACCTGTTCGCCGCGTTCTAAAAGGGCGCGCACCAGCGAGGACCCGATGAAGCCGGCAGCGCCGGTCACGAGATATTTCGCCATAATGCATTCAATGATAACGGATCGATGGCCCGCCTGGGATTGGGCCGCTGTCACCACAGTAACTTTCATTCCGGAGCCCGCCAAACGGGCCGCCAGCTGGGTAGTGGATCAGTTTTACGAGGCAACCGATAAAACCCCTGAACCACCAAGGACACGAAGTATCACGAAGCTTTTTTGGTCTCAGTCGCTTCCTTCGTGGCCTTGGTGGTTAACGGTTTCGCATATTGACCCAGTACCGCCCGCCGCTCACTCTCGAAGCGAGCCTTCAGATCCGGCGGACCCGTTTGGCGATCTCGTGGAATTCGTCTCGGGAGAGCAAATGGTTCTTCTGAAAGAACTCCTTAATCCCATCGAGAACAGCCTTCGGGTCGGCTGATTCGAGGGTACTCTTCATGAGGGTCTCCTGCTGCTCGCGGCTCTCCTGCACCGCCCCATGATTTACGGAACTGCGCCCAGTCAGTATCGCGAGGAGCTCCTTCAAATGGAGTTGTTCTGCTGGTTCGATGTCCGTGAAGCAGATGCCCATGCCCAATGCGGGGTACGTAGCGCGAACCCTGCCCGCAGTCTGAATCCGCACGCCGCATGATTTGAAGACAAGGCGCACTTTCGTCTCGACGGGGTACGTAGTACTCATTTCCACGTAGCATCCACGCAGGCTGAGGTCGGTGAGAGTTCCCCACAGGCGCACGTCACTGCCCTCGGCTTGAAACTCCACGCTACCTGAACAGCGAAGGCGCGGGGTGGCGCGCCGCTCGCGAAGGCCGAGGGTGACCATGGCTGCCGCCACTTTGCCGGCGTGCTGGGTATCACTATCGGCGGGCGCACCTTTCGCCTCGGGTCCTTTTAGACGCCGAAGATAGTTGGCAGTCTCCTCATCGTTGCTTGGGTCCTGTGGCAAGCCAGGCTGTGCGGGATAGATATCCGGGTCCACGGGCGCCTCCGACAAGGTGCTGCTCATAAGTATGATCGGCACATTTCGGAAAAACTTTAGACCGCAGGGAATTGCGACAGGGAAGCGCGAATCTGCTGCCAGAGTTCTTCTTTACCCGCGCCGGTTTTCGCCGAAAACCCGACGATGGGCACTCCGCCATAAGCTTGCCCGAGCGCGCGCATAGCCTGCTGCAGTTGGTTGCCGGACAGCCGGTCACACTTCGTGGCTACAATCGCGTGCGGCCGTCCTCTGGCGGCCAGGAATTCCAGCAACTGGCCATCGCTTTCCTGCGGAGGAATATTCGAATCGACGAGAGCCACACACAGCGCCAAACTCGGGCGCTGGTGGAGATAAGGATCCACGAACCGGGACCAGTCCGCGGAAATCTCGCGCGAGACCTTGGCGTAGCCGTATCCTGGCAGATCGGCGAACAGCATCTCGGGCCTGGGCTGACCTGCTCGCCGGACTTCGTAAAAGTTGATGCTGCGCGTGCGCCCGGGAGTGTTGCTGGTGCGGGCCAGCTTGGAACCGACCAGCGAGTTGATCACGCTCGATTTGCCGACGTTGGACCGTCCCAGAAAGGCGATTTCCGGCACGCCCGGAGGAGGGAAGTGCGTCAGGTCGCTCGCCGACAGCATAAATCGGGCCAGAATCCGCATGCAGACAGTTTCCAGTGTTTGGGTCGCGGATGGCAAGCGCGGAGAAAAAATAACTTCGCTGAAAAGTTCGCTAGAGTCCGAGGGGACGTTTGTTTTCGACGTCCTGATCCTCGATCGGATGCAGCCTGTGCCAGACGGTGAGCCCACCCGCGATGATGAGTCCGATGAGAACGCTGATCAGAAAAAACAGGCGATACGCTGGCAGCGCAATCAGCAGAATTGCTACAACTAAAATCGCGACGACGAGACCCGCCGATCCCTTCAGGCTGAATCTAAACCGGCCGCCAGATTCCGGTACCATGACTTTATTTTAGCGCCGCTTCATAGCTCGCGTGGAATCAACGGTGGGCTACCGACGGAGCGCGAGAGTGGACAGTTTTCCTGTTCACTTCGAAGGTATTAGTCCAACGTTTATGGGTACCCCCCTCCCCCCTATCTATTGGAATCATAGGGTTAGCGAGAAATTCCCGCAAAATCTTTGAGTTTAAAGGGCTTATATGGAAAATATTCCGGAATAAGGACTTAGCTCGCATTTTTTCGTTTTGCGCAAGATTTCGGCGGCAGGGCTGACACCCCGCTGATCGACTGAACTTTTGTTTTCAAAGAGCACCGACAAATGGGGATGCACCTTCGAGGGCCGTCTTGGGAGACGGACACACCGCGACCCCTGACACACAGGTCGACCCTATTGTCGCCGATGGCTGGGTAGAAGTCTGTGATGCTACGTACAGCGTGTTTGTGATGAAAAAGCAGAGCTGAGATTGCGGGTTGCGTCCAAGTGTCGCACCCGAGACGGGAGACACGCTGCGATAGTCAGTCAAAATCCTCGCCCTAAGCAGAGCTTTGGACGGGGCACGCCTCCAGATTTCGAACGTGCCGCCAACTACGCGCAGATTCCTAGATTTTCAAGTTGCCGATGCGCTGGAAGGGTAATCGTTACATCCGTAATTTGTTGAAGGCCATGCAGTCTTTTAATGTTGAGGGTGAATTTCCCGGTGTGCGTTCCTCGCAACTTTTCCGTTCCTCTCGTTCTCTTCCTGGCTTTGGCAGTCCCGCTTCTGCTCACCGCACAGGAAGATTCGGGATTACACATTTCTCCGATGGTGATCAATGTTCAGGTCGGAGAGATGCAACCCTTGCAGATCCTCGATGCCCGCGGCAAGGAGTTTCACTCCAGCAGTTGGTCTGTCGACAGTTCGGACCTTGCCGAAATCAAGGAAGAATTCGGGCAAGCCGTTCTTTATCCGAAAGCTGCTGGAGTCGTCCGCGTTGTCGCGATGCTTGAGGGAACGGCGCTCACACGGGAGATTAAGATCTGGAAGCTGGAGACTGGGATGTGGATCGGAGGCCCTCATTGGGCCGTTCCATCCACCGGTCGCCAATCAGCAGCCTTGCAGGCTGCTCCCACCAGTGATGGACCTGACATTTTCACTCTCGACCGAAATGACAAGGGTACCTACGTTCGCGCATTTACCAACCACGGGCTGCAGATCTGGATGTGGACCGTGCCAGAGTCGAATGGCGATGTCGAACTGGTGTGCGGTGACAATATGGGAGGCGCCGTCGTAACTGTCACTCGCTCCGACTCCTACACTTTGTATGTGGTAGGCAAGACCGGGAAACTCAGCTGGCGGCACAAGTTTGAGGGAGTGCGCAAAGGGTATGCGCTTAACGCCAGTAACTTAGTTCACTTGATCAATCAATCGGTGGACGGGACTTCGGCTACGGTGAGCGGTTGGGACGGGTCCACTGGGGTCAAAAAGTTTGAACTGAAAATCCCGGCTTCCTACGAAAATGAAGTCAATGTTCGGAGATCTGGCGACAAAGTTTTTTGTGCTCCCGGTAGCGCCATCTCACACGCATTGCCTACAGTCACCAGCGGCCTCTTTGTGAATACCGATGGCGATGCCTACGCCGCTTTTGCCCAGAAGCACTGGACCGTAGGAACTGAGAAGTGTACGGACGGCTCCGTGGTTGATCCGCAAAAGGTCTACTTTTCCCGCGACGATCAACTCGTGCTGTGGCGTATTCAATCTGACGGATCGCACCGAGACACCATCGTCGATGCATCCAAGCAAGATCGTTTATCGTTCTCGACTCCCATGAGCGCCATAACGCCGACTGGAGACATCATTCCCGACGGCTTCGGTGGCATTCTCCTTTCGATTCGCTCGTCCCCCAGGGAGGTAATACAGAAAGCGGGGAGTCTGTCCGACGAATTCGTCTATCGAGTCACAGAAAGCGGCGAGCTGGCATATAAGTTTCCGTTGCCAAGATATGCAGGTCACTTGCATGACGAAATGGTTTTAGGAGAGCAAGAATTAGGATTTGCTACTCGCGGTAGCATGCTCATCGCCTTCAATGTGCGCGACGGAAGCGAGGTCTGGCGTTGGGATTCCGGAATACCAGAGGTTAAGGTCAACATGGCCACCGGGGGAGGCGGTATTCTCGTGGATACGCCAGAGGGGTTAGTGTTGGTGGAGGAGGGCGTTCGGAGGCAGGTATTGGCTCCTCCGGGTTCGGACATGTACACTCCCGGCTTATTTATCCAAAATGACCCGCATGGATTGGTCATGGTGGGAGCGGGAATCAGAACCGACAAGTAGGCGTTAATCCGCCCGCGATGTGAAAAGAAGAAAACCCGGAGCGCGAATCCCCTAAATCGCGCTCCGGCACCTGCACCCAGGAGACTGGCTGCGGGTAAAGTTTTACCTTGAAATTGGTGTGGCCCACACCGCGAGAATCGGATGAGCCAGCGCTTCACTCCAGGACAAGGTCGAGAGATACCTTAATAACAACTTCAAAATCCTAAGAAGGGTCGGCAGGAGTGGAATCCCACCCTTCAAAAGACGAAGGGTGGGGCACCCGCTTCTTATTTACTTGCCGGTTCCGCTGAGTTGTACGACCTGCGTGCCCACCGCGTCTTTGATGTTCAAAGTCGCGGTACGCGCGCCGGTGACCGTGGGCTTGAACGTTACGGTGATGGTGCAGTCCCAGCCCGCTTTGCGGCTGGATCCGCAGGTGGACTTCTCGGTGAAGTCTCCCGGGTCCGTGCCGCCCAGCGTGATGCTGGTGATCGCCAACGACGTCTTCTGATTGTTGGTGAGAATCACGGTCTCGGCTTTCTTCGCGCCCACCGCGACCGTTCCACAGTTCACGTTCAGCGGCGAAACACTCACTGGCTGCGAGCTGTTGAACATCACGGTGAGGTAGTCGGTGGTAAAAGCGGCAGAGTTTAGCACTGCGATATCCGGTGTTCCGTCACCGTTAAAGTCGGCGACTACGGCGCTGCCGGCAGCCTGTCCGGAATACAAGAACGGAGCAGTGGTGAACGTGCCATCGCCATTGCCCTGGAGTACCTCGGGACCGGTGGGAATGCTCCCGTAGTAGGGAATGACTACATCCAGTTTCCCGTCTCCGTTGAGGTCGGCGACAACTGGAATTAAGGGGCTCTGATAGGGCAAGCAGTTGAGCGAGCCGGACGTGAACGTGCCGTCGCCATTTCCTTTAAGGAAGGCGTAGCCACGGTAGTTATTTGTGCAGCCGTTGGCCGTGGTGGTGACCAGCAAGTCCGCTTTTCCGTCCTTGTTGAAGTCGGCGGCGGCCAGCGCGATCGGATAATACGGTGTTGCAGTCGGGACGGGAGCGCCAAAAGTTCCGTCGCCCTTCCCCGGCAGCACATAGACGGCACTAACGTTGCCTTTGGTCGCGACCGCGATGTCCATCTTGCCATCGCCGTTGAAATCGGCGAATGTCAGATAGTTGGGGAACGAGTTGATCGCGGCAATGCTGGTGATCAGCGTTCCCGCATTGTAGGTTCCGTTGCCTTTGTTGAGCAGGACGCTGATGGTGCCATCGGCATTCTCCGTGACGATGTCGAGCTTGCCATCGCCGTTGATGTCCACCAAGTAAACAATCCCCTCCTGGGCTGTCGAACCGGTGGGATAGTACACGGCCTTGTTGAATTTTCCTGTTCCTTTGCCGGTCAACACGGCAACGGTGTTGTTCTGGCAGCCTGCGAAGGTTGCGTCCTGCAAGGTGGCAACGATATCGGCTTTGCCATCGCCATTCACATCGCCGGTGGCAACCCACTCGACGGCATTGTTGGCACAAGTGCTCGCCGTCGCCAGCGTCGCGGTTCCCAACACGCCATGCGAACTGCCCAGGTTGATCCCAATCTTCCCGCCGGCCAGCGATTGCGCGGTGTCGGGGAATCCATCTCCGTTAAAATCGGCGGTCGCGATGTTGTTTGCTACCAGACTCGTGTTGTAGGCGTAAATCTGATTCGTCTGGAAGGTTCCATCGCCGCGGCCGAGCGATACTGTGTTGGTCTCTAAGCCGTTGGTATCGAGCAGGTCGAGCGTACCGTCACCGTTGAAATCGCCGACAGCGACCAGAGAATTGCCGCCGTTGTTCTGAGCCTGCAGAGGGTACGCGGGCCCAGCGGTGAAGGTGCCATTGCCTTTGCCGTAGAACGTGAAAACATCTCCGGCACCGTCGGGGATAATGATGTCCAGCTTCTTGTTGTTATTGATGTCGGCAAGCACCACGTTATTCGTGGCGCCAACGAGAACGCCGTTGACTGTGCCTTTTACGGCGAAGGTGCCGCTGCCCTGGTTCAGATAGACAATGACGCCAAAAGTTTCGTTGGTGACGACGACGTCCGGTTTCTTGTCGCCGTTCAGGTCACCGATGGCGATGCCGCCACCGGGCGCAGAACCCGCGACGCCGGAGGCGTAGTAGGTCGCCGCTGCAAATGTGCCATTGCCATTGTTCAGCAGAACGCTCATTCCATCGTTTACTGAAAGTGCGAGGTCGGGTTTACCATCGCCGTTCAGATCGCCGACGGCGAGCCCGGTGCAACATCCGGAGGTGCGAGCGTAACTGTAATTTGCCGGGGTCTGGAAGGTGCCGTCGCCGTTGCCGAAGAAAACAAAAACGCCGTTGTTCTGGGTAGCTGCGACCAGGTCCAGCTTGCCGTCGCCGTTGACGTCGGCAGCGACGATGCTATTCGGGCCGGGAGAGAAGGTGCTGCTGTTTGGAGCCCCGTAGCCGCCGCTCAACGCAAGACCGCCCGCGCCGTTACCCAGGTAAATGAGGACCTCCATATTGCCCGTGGTCTGACTGATGGCCCATAAGGCGACATCGAGCAGGTGGTCGCCATTAAAGTCGCCCACGGCGAGGGCGTAGTACACGTTGACGCCGTTCGCGATATTGAGTGTGATCGGCGCCTGGAACGTGCCGTCCCCCTTGCCTAAGATCACATTGAGATCGGAACTGTAATCAATATTGACGACATCCAGCTTGCCGTCTCCGTTGAAGTCTCCGGTAGCGACGGCCACAGCGGAGCTAGCGGGGAACGGGCCTAAGGCGAAAGTTGTGGGCGCGGGAAAGGCGATGGGAGAGGTTTGTGCCGACGCCGAAGCCACGACTCCGGCGAACATAACCACAGCGGCGATCACGGTGAGCACTTGTGCCCTCATGCCCGAGCGCCTATCTTGCCGATGATCCGAACTCATTTGGGTCGTCTCCTGAGAATGGGTTTCGTGTAAAGGCTTCTTTCTAGGGGGAACTGCCTTCACATCGTCGGCGACTTTCGCCCGGAAACGCTTTGCGGTCAATGGGCGGCAGATGGCGGCAGTCTGGTGCGTGTCTGGCGAGATAAGGTATTTATTTACAGATAGATCGGCGGACTTATTACTTGGCAGAACGAATCTTTTCGGGGAGGCTCAGTTCGGTTTTCCCCGACGGGTTAGGTCCGGTGGTAAACTACAGGCTCCCCCACCAATCATTAGTTATGGGATCTGCACAGGCGCCTCTGGCTCTCGTTCGTTTCGGTGTGTTCGAGGCCGACCTCCGTGCTGGCGAACTCCGGCGGAACGGAGTTCGGGTTCGTCTTCAAGATTTGCCCTTCCGAATGCTGGCGCTATTGCTGAGCCGTCCCGGCGAAGTAATCACGCGCGATGAGTTTCGCCAGGCGCTGTGGCCTGCAGACGTCTTCGTGGATTTTGAGCAGAGCATCAGCAGCGCCGTCATGCGCCTACGCGACGCGCTGGGAGACTCTGCCGATAACCCGATTTTTATTCAGACCATTGAACGTCGCGGCTACCGCTGGATTGGACCGATACTCAGCCAAACCCTGGAACCGGTCGTTCCGGATCAAGCCCCGGTGGCGGAGCCGGAGAGCCGGGATTTTACGGCGCGCTATGAGATTGGATTGACGGCACCCGCCCCGAAGCGCGGCTCACAGGTGCGTCTGTTGCTGGC
This sequence comes from Terriglobia bacterium, assembly GCA_020073525.1. GTDB lineage: Bacteria > Acidobacteriota > Terriglobia > Terriglobales > Acidobacteriaceae > Acidiflorens. Next base: position 93,482 of record JAIQFA010000003.1, on the reverse strand, counting down.
TGCGGCAGTCTTCGCCGTAGCCGTAGTGGCCTTGGCTGGATTTTTTCCATGGCGGTGGCGGCGGCCCACTCCGATTTCATCGATTGCAGTTCTTCCGTTCGACAATCTTAGTGCTCCGTCTTTCAATGACGCATTCAGTGACGGATTGACGGACGAAATCGCAGCTTCCATTTCCCATCTGGATGGCGTCCGAGTGGCAGGGCGCCGCTCCGCGTATGTGTTCAAAGGCAAGCACGACGACCTGCGGGACATCGGTTCACGCTTGAATGTCGAGGCCGTGGTGGAAGGCAGTGTGCAGCGCGCCGCCGATCGCACCCATGTCACCGTGGAACTGAATCGTACTCGCGACGGGTTCACGATTTGGAGCCAGACTTACGACGGCACAACTAGCGACTGGATGCAGATTGAATCGCAGGTCGCCAGCTCGATTGCGGGGGCCCTGGCACGCAAGATTTCTCCCAAGGGTGCCCCGGCCGCCCGCGACCCCGAAGCCCACGCTTTGTACCTGGAAGCGCGCTATCTATGGAACCAGCGAAACTACCCCGCCGAACTTAAGAGCGTGGATCTACTGCAACAGGCGATCACACGCGACCCTAACTATGCTTTGGCATGGGCTGGCCTGGCTGATTCTTTGATTGCCATCGGCGACGTCGAAGAAGTGGATCCAGCCGCGTATCTGCCGCGGGCCCGTGACGCCGCTCTCAAGGCGCTGCAACTCGACCCATCGCTTGCCGAACCGCACGCCGCCCTGGGGATGGTTGCCTGCCATTACGACTACGACTGGCCCACCGCCGAGCGCGAATACAAGAAGGCGTTCGAGTTGAACCCCAGCTATGCGAGCGCGCATCAGTACTACGCTCTCGGCCTGATGGCTCACGGCCGCTTTGCGGAAGCCAACGCGCAACTGGAGACCGCCCGCCGTCTCGATCCTCTTGCGCTCATTGTGGACGTCGATCTTGCTCTGCTGCGCAAGTTCCAGCGCGATTTCGACGGCGTAATTGACGTCTCGAAAAACATCCTGCAACGAGACCCCAACTACCATCTTGGTTACAGCATGCTCACCACGGGCTACTATTGCGAACGCCGCTGGGATGACTGGCGGGCCGCCGCCGCGAAACATTCCCAGGGAGAGTTCTGGCACGCAATGGCGAACGGGCATCCTGACGAAATCGAGCGTGCTTTACGCAAAGTGATGGACGGAGCCAAGGCCGGCGCTCGTCGGCCGTATGACGTTGGGCACTTCGCACTGGTGGCAGGGAACCGCTCCCTCGCGCTCGACTGGCTGGAAAAGTCGTATCAGCATCACGACTACTGGATGTTATTCATCAACGTCGACCCGGAGTATGACGCAATCCGCTCCGATCCGCGGTTCCAGGCGATCGTTCACCGTCTAGGCGTCGGCTGAACCGCCCCGAGGCAGGGGCGAGTAAAATCCGAATGAAGTCTGTTCCAGGCTATTGTCTCGCCGCGGGAATCTCCCCGGCTGGCGGAGTCACGATGGGAGTCATCGTGGTCTCGGCTTCCGATGGCATTTGTGGGAGCGGGCCCTCGAGCGCTACGGCCAGAACCTGGTCCATGTTGTCCACGAAGTGCAACTTCATTTCTCTGCGCAGGTTTTCTGGGACCTCGGCAACATCCTTTTCATTCTCCAGCGGCAGAATCACTTCGAACAATCCGGCGCGATGGGCGGCGAGGAGCTTTTCCTTCAATCCGCCGATGGGAAGCACCTTGCCGCGCAGCGTAATCTCGCCGGTCATCGCGATATCGCGGCGCACCGGAATCCGGCTTAGAGCGCTGGCCAAGGCGGTGGCGATGGTAATGCCGGCGGACGGGCCATCTTTCGGAATCGCGCCTTCGGGCACGTGCACGTGAATATCCATGTTGCGGTAGAAATCGCGGGACAGTCCGAGCCGCACCGCCCGTGAGCGAATGTAAGACATGGCGGCCTGCGCCGATTCCTGCATCACATCGCCCAGTTTGCCGGTCAAAGTGAGCTTGCCTTTGCCATCCACCACCATGGCTTCGGTGCTCAGAATCGATCCGCCTACTTCGGTCCACGCCAGGCCCGTCACCAAGCCGATCTCGCTCTTTTCGTGGGCCAGCGTGTCGCGGAACTTGAGAACGCCGAGGTAGTCGCCAATCTTGTCCGGCTGGACGGTGGCCGCGAACTCCGCGCCTTCTTTTACCACCTTGCGAGCGACCTTGCGGCAAACATTGCCAATTTCCCGCTCCAGGTTTCGCACCCCGGCTTCGCGCGTGTAGCCGCGAATGATCTGGCGGACCGAGTCGTCGGAGAACTGCACGTTCTTCTCCGTCAACCCCGCCTGCGCCATCTGCTTCTTTACCAGGAACTGCTTCGCGATCTCGACCTTCTCGGGTTCGGTGTAGCCATGCAAGCGCAATACTTCCATGCGATCTTGCAGCGCGGGCGGAATGGTGTGCATCACGTTCGCCGTGGCCACGAAGAATACTTGTGAGAGGTCGTACTCGACGTCGAGGTAGTGGTCCACGAACATGAAGTTCTGCTCGGGATCGAGAACTTCCAGCAGTGCCGCCGAGGGATCGCCGCGGAAGTCCATCGACATTTTGTCGACTTCGTCCAGCATGAAGACGGGATTCTTGGTCCCAGCCTTTTTCATCATCTGGATGATCTGGCCGGGCAGGGCGCCGATGTAGGTGCGGCGATGGCCGCGGATTTCCGCCTCATCGCGCACGCCACCGAGAGACATCCGCACGAACTTGCGGCCAGTCGCTTTCGCGATCGACATTCCGAGCGAAGTCTTGCCCACGCCGGGAGGTCCGACAAAGCAGAGAATCGAACCTTTGGGATTCTTCACCAACTGGCGGACGGCGAGAAATTCGAGGATGCGCTCCTTGATTTTCTCCAGCCCATAATGATCTTCGTTCAGAGTTTTCTCAGCACGCGTGATGTTGCGAATTTCCTTCGACCGCTTCTTCCACGGCACCGCCAGCAGCCAGTCGAGATAGTTGCGCGAAACCGTCGACTCCGCCGACATGGGCGGCATCGCTTCCAGCTTTTTCAGTTCCTGGATCGCTTTGTCGCGCACTTCCTTCGGCATGCCCGCGGCTTCGACCTTCTTCTTCAGTTCGTCGAATTCGCTCTTTTCGCCGCGCCCCAGTTCTTTCTGGATGGCCTTGATCTTTTCGTTGAGGTAATACTCTTTCTGCGCTTTCTCCATTTGCCGCTTTACGCGCGACTGGATGGTGCGGTCCATGTTGAGCTTTTCGATTTCGACATCCAGCACGTCGCCGATACGGTTCAAACGCTCGGCAGGATCGAAGATCTCGAGCAGGCCCTGCTTTTCTTCGATGGAGAGCTGCAGGTTGGCGGCGATGGTGTCGGTCAGTTTCGCCGGATCTTCCATGCGCACGGCTGCGATCATGGTCTCGTAGTTCAGCGACTGGCAAAGCTTGACATACTGCTCGAACATGCCGGTAACGCGCTGCATGCCGGCTTCAATCTGCGCGGTCGTCTCGGTGGCATAACGCGCGACCCGCACGGTGGCCTGCAAAAATCCTTCCGTTTCCACGACCTGCAGGATCTTGCCGCGCTCGATGCCTTCGACCAGCACCTTGATGTTGCCGTCGGGCAGCTTCAGGCTCTGCACGATGTTGACGATGGTCCCGACCTGGAAGATGTCTCCGGCCTTGGGTTCGTCGATACTGGCATCGTGCTGGGTGGCAAGAAATATCTTCTTGTCGCTGGCGAGCGCTTCTTCAAGCGCGCGTACGCTCGATTCCCGGCCCACCACGAACGGAGTCATCATGTAAGGGAAGATGACCACGTCCCGAATGGGCATCATGGGCAGTTTCTTGCTTTCGAACTTTTCCTTGGGGTTCGACAACTCAGTCTCCCGTCTCTGGTCCGTTTAGCTTGCAGCTTTTTAGAGTGTGTTCCACAAATCTCGTTCAGCTTGGAGAGCGCGTCCCCCAGGGGCTAAAGCCCGCATTTCTAAGGCTCTAATCGGCACGGCTAAAGCCGTGCCCTACCCTAAACCCAGTCTGTGAAACACGTTCTAACTTGCCGCTTTCTCGATCATCGACAGCGAGACGTTCCGTTTTTCCACCATCTCGCGGGTCACTTCAAATTCCTTAACCTTTTTCTGACTGGGCAGGCTGTACATCAGCTCGAGCATGAGCTCTTCCAGAATCATGCGCAAACCGCGGGCGCCCACCTTGCGGGCCATGGCCTGGCGCGCAATTGCCCGGTTGGCGTCGTCGCTGAACTTCAGCCGCACGTTCTCAAACTCGAACAGGCGCTGGTATTGTTTCACAATCGCATTCTTCGGGCGCGTCAAAATTTCGACCAGAGCGTTCTCGTCGAGTTGCTGCAGCACGCCCATCACCGGGAGCCGTCCGACAAATTCTGGGATCAGCCCAAACTTGATCAGATCTTCGGGCTGCGCCTCGGAAACGAGCTCAAAGTTCCGTTTTGATGACGCAACCGTCTGCTCGGTTTCCTCTTCTGCTCCGGTGCGGAAGCCTAGAGCCTTCTTGCCGACGCGCCGCCCGATAATCTTCTCGAGGCCGACAAAGGCGCCGCCGCAAATAAAGAGGATGTTGGTGGTATCGACCGGCGTGAATTCCTGGTGCGGATGTTTGCGTCCACCCTGCGGCGGAACGTTCGCAATCGTTCCTTCCAGAATCTTGAGGAGGGCCTGCTGCACGCCTTCGCCGGAAACGTCTCGGGTAATCGAAGGGTTCTCGTCCTTGCGCCCGATCTTGTCGATTTCGTCAATATAGATGATGCCGGTCTGGGTGCGGCTCACGTCGCCTTCGGCCGACTGCAGGAGTTTCAGAATGATGTTCTCTACGTCTTCGCCGACGTAGCCGGCTTCGGTGAGCGTGGTCGCGTCCACGATGGCGAAGGGCACATCGAGCATGCGGGCAAGGGTTTGTGCCAGCAGGGTTTTACCGGTGCCGGTCGGGCCGATCAGCAGGATGTTCGACTTGGTCAGTTCCACGCCATCGCCGGTGCGCTGGCGGTTCATGTAGATGCGCTTGTAATGGTTATAAACGGCGACGGCCAGCTTCTTCTTGGTCTGCTCCTGCCCGATGACGTACTCGTCGAGGAACGTCTTCACTTCCTGCGGCTTGGGGAGTTGGTTCGGGACCGCAGCAGTAGGCGTCGCGGTGCGGTCGTCTTCGAGGATCGAGTTGCAGACCGCTACGCACTCGTCGCAGATGTATGCCCGGGGATAGTCGCTGGGCGACGAGATCAGCTTTGCCACCGCGTCCTGCGATTTGTGGCAGAACGAGCAGCGCAACATCTCATCCGAACCCGATCTGGTTTTCACTCGGCCTTACTCCTTTTCTGGTCGCCTGGCCGCTGCTCGATCCTTCTCCAGGCTTTGCCTTTCAGCCCACGGCCGGCTCCGCTAACGCGCCGAGACCCATTGGCACGGATCGCTTGTAAACTGCCGATCATACCCTCTATCTCGTCTTATAGATGATATCGTCGATGATTCCGTATTCCTTGGCCTGCTGCGAATTCATGATGAAGTCGCGCTCCACGTCCTTCTCCACTTTATCCAGCTTCTGGCCGCTGTGCTTGGCCAGTAACTGATTAGTAATCTCCCGCATGCGCAGAATCTCGCGGGCATGAATGTCAATGTCGGTCGCCTGACCCGACAGTCCGCCCATCGACGGCTGGTGGATCAGGATGCGCGAATTCGGCAGCGCCAACCGTTTCTTGGCTTCGCCCGCCGAAAGCAGCAGCGCCGCCATCGAGGCGGCCTGGCCAATACAGATCGTGGTCACGTCGTTCTTTACGTATTGCATCGTGTCGTAGATCGCCATGCCCGCCGTGATCGACCCGCCCGGCGAGTTGATATAGAGCTGGATGTCTTTCTCCGGGTCTTCCTGCGCCAGGAACAGCATCTGGGCGATGACCAGGTTGGCAATATTGTCGTCAATCGGCGTGCCAATAAAGATGATGTTGTCGCGAAGCAGACGGGAGTAGATGTCATAGGCCCGTTCACCCCGGCCCGTCGACTCGATTACCATCGGTACCAGCATTAAGTTCACCCTTTCCACACTCCCACCCTGCAGTCGATATTGGCGCTCAGGGGAGGATCGAAATGGTCCGCATTATGCGGACTGGTGATACAGAAAATCGAGGGTCTTCTCGTTGCGGATTCGTGTCCGTATCCTATCGAGGCCCCCATCCCGTGTCAAACGAGCACGTACGGCTTCGGACGTCTGTTTTGATTGCCTGGCCAGCGATTCCAGTTCCTGATTGAACTCTTCGTCGCTGACCTGAATATTCTCTTCCTCCGCCACTCTTTCGAGCAGCAGCGCAGCTTTTACATCGTGAACCGCCTGATCGCGTTGTCCCGCGCGCAGACGGTTTAAATCCATTTTCTTCATCTGCTCGGCGGTCAGACCCTGCGCCGCCAGCGCCCGCAGTCCCCGCTCGATCCGTATGTCAACCTGCTGTTCGATGAGCGAATCGGGAACTTCAAAATCGTTTCCCTGGATCAGTTCGCCGACCAGCTTGTCCTTGGCATCGTGTTCTGCCTGGTGTTTGCGCTCCGATTCCATCTGCTCGCGGACCGTCTTGCGCACATCGTCTACCGTCTGGAATTCGCCCAGTGTCTTCGCGAACTCGTCGTTCAATTCCGGCAGGCTCTTCTGTTTGATCGACTGCACCTTGACCGCATAGCTGAACGTCTTCCCCGCGAGGCGCTTGTCCTGCGTGTCTTCGGGATAGTTCACGTCGAAAGTTCGCTCATCTCCGGCGCTGGTTCCGCGCAGGTGCTCGGTGAATTCGGGCATCGTGTTCTGGCCGGCGATTTCGACCAGCACTTCATCCATGTGAACCGGCTGACCTTCACCGGTCTTGGGAGTGCCATCGAGCGAGACCTGGGCGAAGTCGCCATCGGCGAGGGCGCGGCCCTCTACCGGATTGAAACTGGCATGCCGCTCGCGCAGATCGGCGAGCGCCTGCTCCACATCGGCCTCGGGAACCGCAATTTCCGGCTTCTCGGCACGCAACTCTTTGTAGCCAGACAGTTTGATTTCCGGCAGCACCTCGAAGGCAGCCTTGAAACGCAGCGGTTCGCCATCGTGCAGGTGCAGGTCGGTGACACGCGGCTGGGATACGGGATGCAGGCTTAACCGTTCTGCTTCCCGGCGGAAAAACTGGGGAATCAGCGCCTCGACCATGTCGGTCTTGATCTCTTCGGAGAAGCGCTGGCGAATAATCGATGCCGGAACATGGCCGCGCCGGAACCCGGGAATGCGCGCAACCTTCTGATATTTCTGGATCAGCGAGTCGGTCTGCCGGTTGACGTCCTCGACCGGAATCTCAACCTCAATCTCGCGCTTAGTGCTGCTTTCTTTTGTTTCCGTGGGGCTCACAGTTACCTTTCCAAAGCGACAGCCTCAACCGAGCCGGGAGGGAAGTTGGCTCCGCTGCGATGCCTGTCCGTACGCTTGAGTGTAAAGACTCTGGAAGAGCAACGTCAAACGGGGGAGAGGGAGGTTCTACCCACCAAAGTAACGGCCCGGGCTTTTGTGTGGCGCGGGCGCCCCCGTCCGCGAAAGCGTGCAGCGAAGAAGCTTCCTGGGGCGATAAGAGAGTCTCGCTACACACAAAAGACAAGAGCAAAAGCAAAGGCCGCGGACGGGGCGTCCGCGCCACACAACCAAATACAATGAAGGCCAATGGCCCTTCCCAACTGGCTCAAGGTTCTCAACGCCGAAGTTACCGCCTGCATCCGCTGTCCGCGCCTCGTCGAATACCGCGAGCTTGTCGCCCGCGAGAAGCGCCGCGCCTATCATGACCATGAGTACTGGGGCAAGCCCGTTCCCGGCTTCGGCGATCCAAATGCCCGCGTTCTCGTCCTCGGCCTAGCTCCTGGCGCCCACGGCTCCAATCGCACCGGCCGCCCTTTCACCGGAGATGCATCCGGCAACTTCATGTACCCAGTGTTGTACGAAGCGGGGTTTGCCAGTCAGCCGACGGCGACCGACCGGAACGACGGGCTGGCTTTGCACGATCTTTACATCACGGCCGCTGCTCGCTGCGCACCGCCCGACAACAAGCCGTTGCCGCAAGAGTTGGCGAACTGCGCTCCGTTTCTCGATCGCGAGATGGAGGGACTGAAACGGGTGCGCGTGGTGGTTGCCCTCGGAAAGATCGGCTTCGATGCTTATCTGGGCTATTTAAAGCGTCGCGGCTTGATCATGAGCAAGGCGCAGTATGCCTTCGGACACGGTGCGTCATACTCGATGCCGAACGGCACGACGTTGCTGGCCTCGTATCATCCTTCCAACCAGAACACCAACACGGGAAGGCTTACGCGTGCCATGTTCGCGGAGATTTTTCAGGAGGCTCGGCGGCTGGCTGGGAAGTAGATATTCGGTTTCGCGGAGACAGAAAGCGGGTGGGCAGGATGCCCACCCGACAGCCGGCGGGACGCCGGTGCTACGGTCTGCTACTTGAGTTTTGTGACGGTCACTTCCAGCTGGAATTGGCGTTTGGAATTGGGATCGTCCACGACGCCAACCACTGTCGATTTTCCGGCAGGCGCTACCTCTTCTTGCTGCGCCACTGCCAAGGCCTCGCTCGCCATTGCGGATTCTGCAATCACGCTTGCTCCTGTTCCTAAAGAACGCTGGCGAGGGGAGTTCGTTCGCAAAAAATCTGCTAAAGAAGATTGGCCGGTGTGCCGATAGGGTAATGGGGCGGATCTCGCGGTAACGGGCACCTCTTGGCCGGCATAGGGGCCCCGTTTGCTCCGGGATGCGCCGCCCTTTCTTTACTTCAATTTCGACAGTGGGAGTCTAACTTTGGTGATATAACTCCGGGTATCGGAAGGAAGGCATTCCCTTGCGCCTCAGCCCGGAGGATCCGTGAACCTCGGAGGCTCCAACCAGCGTTTCGGAATCTACTGGCTGGCATTCGGCTACACTCTGGCACTGCACGTTCTGGACGAAGCCGGGCATGACTTTCTCTCGGTTTATAACCCGAACGCGCTTGCTATTCGCCGGGTCCTGCCATTTCTCCCGGTGCCCGTCTTTACGTTTCGGCAATGGATCGGCAGTCTTGCGTGCGGCCTGGCGGTTTGGCTGGCGCTGGCTCCGTTGGCATTCCGCGGACCCAAATGGCTGCGAAGGCTGGCGATTCCCGTGGCAATTCTGGTGGGGATTGGCAATGCCCTGGGCCACATTCTGTCTTCGATTTACCTGCGCCGGCTCATGCCGGGAGTGTACAGCGCACCGCTGATCCTGCTGATGGGGATCGTCTTGCTGCGGAGTGCGCTGGGAATGGAACGCGTCGTGGCTGCTGACGTAGCCTGATCGGCTTTAGAACCCTACGAACACGGGTTCGGGTTCGAGCAGAATGTTCCATGCTTCCTGCACGCCCTTCTGGATTGCATCCTTGAGTCCGACAATGTCGCTGGCCTTCGCATCCCCACGATTGATCAACGCCAGGGCATGCTTGTGCGAGATGCCGGCCGCTCCTGCCGCATATCCCTTGGAAAAGCCCGAGTGCTCCACGAGCCATGCCGCCGAAACTTTGCGTTGCGCATGGAGCGCCGGGTAGCTGGGAATCTCGAGTCCCTTCGCTGCGGCGCGTTCGGCCAGCGCTTTGAACTCTGCATCCCCGAGCACGGGATTCTTGAAGAATGATCCAGCACTGCGGCAATCGTCGTCTCCGGGAACAATCAGCATGCCCTTGCTGCGCCGTATTGCGCGCACCGCCTCGCGTACTTCGGCGAGAGACGGCGGCGCTTTCCTGTCGGGAAACTGTTCTTGCAGATCGGCGTACTTCAGACTCGGAGCACCGCCCCTCTTCAACCGGTAATTCACCCGCAAGATGATGTACCGCCCACGTTCCGTGGTGTTGAAGATGCTCGCGCGATACCGGAACCCGCACGCTGGTTTGGGCAAGACCACAGTGCGGTCATCTTTCAAGTCCAGTGCGCGTACCGACTCGATCGTGTTGGCGACCTCCTGCCCGTAGGCGCCGACGTTTTGCACCGGCGTGCCCCCGACGCTCCCCGGAATCCCGCTCAGGCATTCGACGCCGGCGCAATTCTGCACCACCGCCTGCGCCACGAAGTCATCCCAGTTGACGCCGGCGCCCACGCTAAAGAGCACCGCCTTGCCATCATTAGCATTGGAGCTAGTGATTCCACCGATCGCAATTCTCAGCACCAGCCCCGGCCAGCCGGAGTCGGCGACCACCAGGTTGCTTCCGCCACCCAACACAAACAGAGGCAGGTCGCGGGTTTTCGCGAACTGCGCGGCCTCGCGAACTTCGTCTTCTCTCTTCAGTTCTGCAAAGTAACGCGCCTTCCCTCCTACCTGCAAGGTGGTCAAGGGAGCGAGCGGAATGTTTTCCTGAATCGTCATCAATCCAATGTCGCTCTATATCGCATTGAGCATCTCACGTCTGCCTGCGAAGGCATATTGAGAACGCAGCTACATTTAGAAGGGCTTCCTAGAGTTTGTCATCCTTCGCTTCGCTCAGGATGACAAAGTGGGCGATGTTGAAATCGAAATCACAGGAGAGTTCATGTATCCCGAAATAATGGTGATCCCGATGCGCGAAGAACTGACGCGCCTTGGAATTGAAGAGCTACGCAGCGCCGCTGACGTTGACCGCTTTGTGCAGAACGAATCCGGCACAACCATGATGGTCGTAAATTCCATCTGTGGATGCGCGGCCGGCCGCATGCGTCCCGCCGTGCGCCTGGCGTTGCAGAATGCGACCAAGCCCGGCAAGATCGGAACCGTATTTGCCGGGCAGGACACGGAAGCCACGGCGCGCGCCCGCTCCTATTTCACCGGATATCCGCCGTCGTCGCCATCGATCGCGATTCTGCGCGACGGCCAGGTGATCTACATGATGCACCGCCACCAGATCGAAACCCGCGATGCCGCCGCCATCGCTGCCGACCTGAAAGCTGCTTTCGATCAGCACTGCGCCGCCACCGCTGCGCACTAGCTTGTGTGGAAGCGGGGCTTGGCCCCGCTTGGACGGGGCAAAGCCCCCGTCACCACACACCCTTAAAATCGATACAAGTACGAAGCCTTCACGAAGAAATTCCTGCCGTCGTTGAGCAACGGTCCGCCTTCGGCGTGTCGCAGTTCTCCATTGATGTCCGTTCCCAAGGGCAACATGAGATTCTCGAGGTTGCTGTTGTAGCCGACGTAAACGGCTGTGCTTGGGTGCACGAGATACGTGATCAGGAAATCAGCGTTGAAGTTTTTCGTGGTCTGCAGGTTCGTGAAATATGGATTCGACAGCACCGTACCGTACTGGCCGATGAAGCGGAAGGAAAGTTCCTTGGTGAACTGATAATTCCATTTGCTCCGCAGGATGTGATTGTTCATGGCGCCGAACGAACTATCCCTACTATGCAGACGGAACATGATGTAGGTATTGTCGACTTTCAGCGCCCGGGTCGGCCGGACCGTGATGGTCGCGTTGGCGCTCATGCGTCGTGCGAGAAACGGAGTGATAGGAAATTCGGGCAGAACCTGCAGATTCGGCGCATCGTAGTTCACCCGTGTGCCAAAGCGGTAGTCGGCATGCAAAATCACTTTCTGGAAATGGTTCGAATCAATGGCGAACTCGGTCGTGTGCCGCACGTATTTCTGGATGCTGGTCAGCGCTGAGAAATCCTGCGGGCGCAGCCGTTCCATTTCTTGCGCATACAAGGCGGTCAGAAACGTCTGGCCGATCAGCTCCACCTTCATCGAAGGCATGTACCCTGAATTAATGCGGTTTCCTTCGTGGTCGTACGTTTGGTATGTCTCTACCACCGGTCCCCAGGAGATCAGGCGTTTGCCTTCGGGGCGGAAAGTGTACTGCAGCCTTTGATAGAGGTTGTGGATGTCCGGTTGTGGATCGAAGCCCGTGAGCGTCCGAAAATTGGGACTGCGGTCGGAATAGTCCAGCTGGTAATGCAGTTTGAGCCCATCGCGCTGCAAGATCACTTCCGCGGCACTGCCCGACTGATAGCCTCCAGTCGTGGCGAACTGGTTGAAGGTGCCGTCCGCCGGGTTGATGGTGGCACTGAACGCCCCCTGCGCATTCAGGGTCCAGTGATCATTCAGCTTGAAGCGTCCGTCAACGCTGCCCACCCGGTTGTAGAATCCGTTGACCTCGCGGTCGGCATACAGTACTCCGATCGAAGATTGATTGCCGATATCGTGGTTGACCCTGGCAACGGAAAAAAGGGCGTGCTGTTCGAACAACGGATTGTTCGACGCTACCTGCTCTCCCGGCGAGGCGGTGTCGGCCACGAGCAATCCGACTGCCCACGGACCGTCCTTACCCGTCATGCGCACGCCCCATTTCGGGTCGGCAATGCGGCGCGTGAAGACAAGGTCGATGGGGGTCTGGAAATAATTTGCGTTTTCTTGAAAAAACGGCCGCGTTTCGGGAAAGAAGACTTCAAAGCGCTGGTTCACCGTGATCTGCGGTTGATCGGATTCGATCTGGCTGAAGTCGGGATTGGCCGTCGCGTCGATGACGAATTTATCTTTCAGCACCAGCTTGGCGTCCAGGCCCATCTGCCCGAACGCAGATCGCCGTGAGTAGAAAACATCGCTCGGATTATTCGCGTCAATTTCCTTGAACGAGCGCGCGATGCCGTAAGGAATAAGTTGCACGTTGTGGCTGGGTGAGATCTTCTCCAAACCGGTCGCTGTGCCTTCCTGATTGAGGCGTCCCTGGATGCGACTCGAATAGGGCGGCCAGAAAGCGTCTTCACTGGAGCGCGGAATTTCTCGGTTTAGCAGTATCCCCCAGGTTTGCGGGTCACTCGAGGCGAAGCGGAGGCTGCGAAACGGAATGGCGATCCACACAACGAAGCCGCGATCAGTCAACTTTCCTGCCGAGTTCCACACCGTGTCGAATGACGGATCGAAATCCTGGCCCTCGGTCCAAATGGAATCCGCCTGCACACCCAGAGGATTTGCATTGAAGGCGTAGGCGTGGCGATGGTCGTGAAAGGTATCGAGCATGATCTCGACGGTATCGTCGTCGAAAACGTCCTCGCGCCGCGAAAGCCGTGCGCGAATTTTCTGTGGCTCGTGGTCGAAGCACACGAAAACAGCGTAAAGATTCTTGTCGTCGTATCCCAAGTACACTTGGGTCCGCTGCGAAATCGGAGCACCATCGGTCGGTACGCGTTGGCGAAGGCCTTCCACCATCCGCAGTTTGCCTTGCCAGGCAGGCGAGGGCTCCATCGTCAGGAAGTCCTCCAGTTTCGGTGGGCTGGCAACGCGAGGGATGTGGATGGTGGCGAATTCAGGGGATTGAGCAGGAATCGCCTGGGCGAGAAAAAGGCGAGGCACGGCGTACACCAGCAGCAGCAACAGCCGTCGATAGCTTGTTCTCGCGAGCAACGTGTTCTTTAGCTTCCGTCGCCTACTTAGACGGTGGAGCGTGCCCTCGGTGAGCATTCCGGCCACAGGGGCAGCCCGGCCATCCATTCCATCACAAATACAAGTAAGCGTCGTCACAGCGCGGACCGGTTCGATTGTCGGATCATAGTGACCAATCGATGCCGCAAGTCGTGCCAGAAAGAGCAATCCTGGCCGGATTCCGGTTTTGGGCACGATTTGACCATACCGGAATCCTAGCAAGGGCTGTGCAAAGACGCGGAGCATTCGAATGGGAATAGACCTGAACCTGCTCGCCGCCGCAAGCCATGATCCGGTCGAGTCGCTCACTCCGGAACAGAAAGAAGCGTTGCAGCGCGCGGTTGCCAAGATAGTTGCGTTGGGGGCGCAGACCGGCGTCACTCCCGATCAAATGATTGAGTTGCTGAAATCGGGTCTGACCGTCGGCGAACTGCTGGAGTACCTGGCGGCTCGTTCCGGAGAGGTCGCGTGAAGCAGAGCCATGTGGCAAAGTTCCAGAGTTTCAAGGTCTGAACCCCTTCGAGCGCTGGTGAAACTCTTGAAACCCTGAGACCTAAGACCTGAGACCTGGGGTCCAAGCGTTTGCCGCCGCGCTCGCGATTGAGTAATCTCTAGCGATGCCGATTCGCCGAGAAAGCAGCATCTCTGGAACGCTGCCCGTCGCGCAGTCCAACCGGACGTTCTCTTTCCTGAACCTGATGTGCGCGTTGCTTTTTTACGGAGTGATCGCGTGCGGCTCGACCACCGCCGCCGTTGCCCAGGAAACAAAGCCGCAGACTCAGGTCGGCACTTCCTCCGCTGGTCAGGCTCCAAGTGCCCCGTCGAAAGTCCCCGGCGCAGCCTTGTACAACCTGCTGCAGAAGAAATCAATCGTTTTCCCCAACATCGCGTCCAGCACAGAACGCCTTTCGACGACGGAAAAATTTAAACTGTTCGCGGATGACAGCATTTCGGTGCACACCATCACATGGGCGGCACTGGGATCGTCGATCGGCCAGGCGGATAACTCTCCCACTGGCTTCGGGCAGGGTTGGGATGCATATGCCAAGCGCTTCGGTTCGTCCATGGCACGCCAGGCCTCCAGCAATTTCTTTGGGGAGTTCGTGCTGGCGTCCGCGCTGCACCAGGATCCTCGGTTCTATCCCGAGGTCAATCCCAGTTTCGGCCACGCTGTGAAGTATTCGGTGCAGCGGGTGTTTGTCACGCGCACCGATGACGGGCGCGATGTCACCAACTGGTCGGGGCTGGCGGGGCCCCTGATGTCCGAGGGGCTGGCGAACGTCTACTGGCCAGAGCGCAATCGCAGCGTCGGAGATACGTTCCTGCGCTTTGGTCTGGATATTGCAACCCGGGCGGGGGGAAATATGCTCCGCGAATACTGGCCAGTGTTCTACGGGAAGATCAACCACTCCTCCCGGCGTGTCGCCGGTAACAACTAAGCACGGGCAGAAAAATGCGCCTTGCGAGTTCTTTGGGCGCGCATCTAAGTGAAAAACAGCGATCCGGCCAGAATCCTGCACAACCATGCTTTACGATGGTGGCTGTACGTTCGCCGTTCTGCGAAACAGGAGAATCGAGATTGAGCAATCGGATATTTTTGTTACTGGTTTTTTGCGGAATCGCGGCCTCGGCTTCGGCGCAATCAGATTTCAACCGTTTTAACTTTACTGTGGGCGGTGGATACGGCATCGGCCGCGGCGATGTCGCTAGCTTTGTCGGCGCCTCCGATCATGGGGTGGTTGGAGGCGGAGTGAACTTCAGCCGCCTGTTCGGCATCGACGCCGAATACATGTACTACAACCTCAATTTCAGACCCAGCGTGATGCAGAGCCAGAGCCTGTCAGACCAAAGCGGACAGATGCAATCGATTAGCTTGAACGGCATCGTCACGGTGCCGCGCCATTATGGCAAATTGGGCGCGTACGGAATTTTCGGTGTGGGTTTCTATCGACGCAGAGTTTCAATACCCAACCGCTTCCTGCAAGCTGGCACAACTTACCAGCCTGCGTGGAGATGGTGGGACCTGACTTGGGTCAACAATATTCCCGGGGGCCAACTGAACGCGCAGAATATGTCCTCGAATTCCAAGGATGCCGGCGGTTTCAACTACGGCGGAGGAGTTACCTACCGTCTGAACCATCTTCACAATTCCAAAGTCTACATCGAATACCGCTACCATCGCGCTTATCAGAGCGACGGCAAGACGATCGTATGGCCGATCACGATCGGACTGCGCTGGTGAAGGCAAGCCTTCGCCGCCGCGGATTGGGTAGTGGGTCAGAAAGATTTGCACAGAAGGCGTTCTCAACCGCGTCCAAATAGGCTTTGTGCCACAAAGGGATCGAACTCATCTGGTGACCAAATCTTAGCTGTGTGCCGGCGTTGACCCGAAGACCGCTGCTACCAGGGCGTGGATTTCCTCGACCGCTTCATCCAGTTCAAAGGTGAACCGCACCAGGTCCACGGTTTCCAGATTGCGATACTCGCGCGACAAAATGGCCCATGCAGGATCGGAGATTAAGTCCACCTTGTGGCGCTCGTAGTAGCCATACCCCAGATCGCGCATACGGCAGAGAAGATCGCCCAGATGCACCAGGGCCACTAGTGCCTGCGATTTCTGGCTTTGCTCGACCGTATGATGATGGGAGATCACCTCGGTGATGTCGTCGGCCAGGTTCCATTTTTCCGCCAGGGCCTGTCCGGCGTCGCAGTGCGTGAATCCCATGGTTGCTCGTTCCGCAGT
The DNA here is from genome assembly GCA_020073525.1 of Terriglobia bacterium. Lineage (GTDB taxonomy): Bacteria > Acidobacteriota > Terriglobia > Terriglobales > Acidobacteriaceae > Acidiflorens. The sequence continues at coordinate 77,329 of JAIQFA010000003.1, read as the reverse complement.
ATCGAGCGAAGTTCCTTCGCGGAATGCGGTCGCCATTGCCGTGGCGAATTCCTGGGAAAAAACCAGGCAATTTACCATGAACCCAATGTCGTGCAGGAGGCCAGCCATGTACGCCTTTTCGTGATCGGCAGTGGCTAGTTTCTCGCTGAATTTCTGGCACACTAACGCGCAACCTAGGGAATGCCTCCAGAATATGGTGGGATCGATCGGCCAGTTCTTAGCGGGAAACGCCTGTCCCAGACAACAAGTGAGAAGGATCGTTTCGACTCGGCGCAACCCCAGGCTGATGACCGCTCCCTTGATCGATTTTGGAGGTTGTGAGAGGCCAAACAAGGGAGAAGCGGCCATGTGCAGACATTGCGCGGCAATCGCGCTGTCATAAGACACCAGGCGGGCCACTTCGTCCACCTTTGCTTCGTCCAAATTACCCAGCAATTCCAGCAAGGGCTGAAACACAGCCGGGATGGCAGGCATGGTTTCGATCTGCTGCACGCGCTCGCGAATCGTGGTTGCGATGGATTGGGTCATAGTTTTCCACTTTTCAGGGACGGTTTCCAATAGCCGATGGTTCCGGGAAAATGGATCAAGTGAAACTTGTCATTCAAATTCATCAGCGATTCCGAGGTCCCGAGAAAAAAATAGCCGCCAAAGTTAAGATTGCTGAAAAAATGATTGACCACCTTGGCCTTGGAGGCGGCGTCAAAATAGATCAGCACATTGCAGCAGAAAATCAGATCCATCCCCTTCATGAAAAGCATCTTGGAGTCGTCCTGCAGGTTCAGACGGCTGACCGTGACCAACTTTTTCACTTCCGGGCGGACCTGAAGCTTCTTTTCGTCGACCGGCGAGAAATATTTGCGCTTGAAATACTCGGAAGTGGAGCGCAGCGCATAGTCGCCGTAAATGCCCGCCTTCGCGGCTTCCACGGAGCGGTCGTTCAGGTCGGTGGCCAGAATCTCCACCGTCCAGCCCTTCAGCAAGAGTTCGCTCTCTTCGAGCATGTTCATCGCCAGGGTGTAAGCCTCTTCCCCGGTGGAGCAGCCGGCACTCCAGATACGCACGCGTTTGGTGATCTGCTTGGTTTTTTCCGCCACCAGTTCGGGAAGAATGACTTTCCGCAGCGCGTCGAGTTGCGGCTGGCTGCGGAAAAGACAGGTCTCGCCGATGGTGATTTCATTCAGCAGGTTCCGGAGTTCCGCATCACGGGCCGGCGCCACCGAGAGACGGTCCCAATACTCGCGTGGTGAGTGCGCGCCCAGCGCCTTCATGCGCCGTGCGCAGCCGTCGGCTAGAAGGTAAAGCTTCTCTTCCGCCTTATATATTCCCGAAGTCTTGTAGACCAAGTCGCGGATTTGCCGGTAAACAAGATCGAGCGGTTCGTTGGTCTTCGTCTGTGCCGGGCGCGCCGCAGCGGTTGAGGTGGCCGTCGTCATTGAGCGCGATGCTCCAACGTCGAATAACTCTTCACTCCAGCGGCGGCTGGAGAGCTACGGCTTTGCAGCACCCGGCGCGTGATCTCTGTCGCCAGGCGATCGAGAGGGTAGGTGGCATCGGCCAGTCCGGAGGCATGCACCAGGCCCGGCATCCCCCAGACAACGGAGGACGCTTCGTCCTGCACAATGACATTCCCTCCGGCGTTGCGAATCTCTTGCGCTCCCAGCACGCCGTCCGCCCCCATGCCGGTCATAACGACGGCGAGAACGTTGGCGCCGTAGGCCTGTGCCACCGAGCGAAACAGAACATCCACCGCCGGCCGGCAGGAATTCTCTGGCGGTCCCTGATTTAAAGTCAGACGGCAATCCCCGGTCGCGCGTAATACCTTCATATGGAAGTCTCCCGGGGCGATCCAGGCCTGTCCGGCGCGGAGAATCGCGCCGGCACGGCCCTCGTCGATGAGAATGGCGGATTGTTTGGCTAGCCGGTCCGCCAATAGCCGGGTAAAAATCGGCGGCATATGCTGCACTACCACGATGGGGACGGGAAAGTCGTTAGGGATCTGCGGCAAGACTTCCGCCAAGGCATTCGGACCGCCCGTCGAAGTGCCGATCGCAACCACTTCGATGCGGGGGTTCGAGGGCGATCGCACTTTCATGGCCGGATGTGACCCGGCCAGTGGCACGAGTTTCAACGAAGCAGCGCCACACAGTGCCTTGATCTTAGGGATGAGCTCCACGCGAATGCGCTCGATCGCAACCGCAGGACTGCCGGTATTGCTGGGTTTGGTGGCATAGTCCGACGCTCCCAGCGCCAGTGCCTCGAGAGTCGCCGCCGCCCCGTGCTCGGTGAGCGTGCTGAACATGATCACCGGCATGCGGGGATACGACTTGCGCAACGCCGCCAGCGTTTCTAATCCATCCATCACCGGCATCTCGACGTCGAGGGTGACGAGATCCGGCTTGAGCACTGGAATCTTGGCCAGGGCAAGGCGCCCGTCGCTGGCCGTACCCACTACCTCGAACGCAGGGTCTCCTGACAACGTGGCCGAAAGCAATTTGCGAATCACGACCGAATCGTCCACCACGAGGATGCGAATGGGAGTCATAACAAACTGCATCGATCCGTTTCGTGATGGCGGCGGCCCGCCCGCCGACCGGAACACCGCAATTGGCGTTGACGATGCTCTTCATCCGTTGACATTGGCATATGTGAACCCGCCTGAACTATCCATCGGTGTTCGATGGACTGTCTCGCGGTCCTCGACTGCTCACTTCCCCGCCCCTGCAGCCATGCGGTGGACCTGAGCGCCGGTCGCGGCGCTTTCGCCCGCGTTGATCTTGAATTGTTCGACCAGGTGGCGCAGCTGGGTCGCCGTCTCCACCAGTTGCTGCGATGCCTTCTGAGTATCGGTGGCGCCGTGCGTCGTCGACTCCGCCGCCTGCGCCACGCCCGCAATATTGCTGGTAATTTCGCTGCTGCTGTGCGCCGCTTCGCTCACGTTTCGCGACATCTCGTTGGTGGTCGCGTTCTGTTCTTCGACTGCCGTGGCGATGGTGCCCGAAATATCGTTGATCTGGTTGATGACGCCGCTGATCGACGCAATCGCGTCGACTGCCGCCTTGGTGTCGGTCTGGATGGCTTCGATCTTACGGCTGATATCTTCGGTGGCTTTGGCCGTTTCCTTGGCCAGTTCTTTCACTTCGTTCGCTACGACGGCAAAGCCTTTGCCGGCTTCCCCGGCTCGTGCCGCTTCAATGGTGGCGTTCAAGGCGAGGAGGTTGGTCTGCTGGGCAATCGAAGTGATGACCTTGATGACCTGGCCAATCTCGGTGGAAGAATCGCCCAGCTTGGAAACGGTGGCGGTGGTATTTTCGGCGACTTTGACCGCACCGGTAGCGACCTTGGCGGCTTCGGTGGCGTTCTTGGCGATTTCCTTGATGCTGGCGCCCATCTCTTCGGCGCCGGTGGCCACGGTCTGAAGATTCTGGCTGACCGTCTGTGCCGCCTTCGAAACCACGTCCGCTTGCGCCGAAGTCTCTTCGGAATTCGCCGTGATCTGCTGGCTGGTGCTGGACAGTTCCTCGCTCGCGCTTGCCACCTGCACCGCATTTTCCGTGATGGCTATGATCATGCGTTTCAGGCTGCCACTCATCTTATTGATTGCCGTGGTCAGGTCGCCCAGTTCGTCCTGGCTGCGGACCTTCAGGTCGTCGCGGGTCAAGTCCCCCGCTGCGATGGCCTCCGCCTGGATCAGGACTGACTGGGTCGCACCCGCAATGGCGCGGCTCAGGAAAATGGCGACGAAGATGCCCACGCCCAAAGCCGCCAGCGTGGTCAGCATCAGGATCCAGGTCAGCGAGTTGGTCGCCGCACTCAGCTCTTGGTGGTTCTGCTGCAGAAGTTTGTCGAAGGAGCCAGCCATGTCTTCCAGGGATTTCTTGATTCCGTTGTTGATCGGAGTGGCTTTTTCCCCGTACTCAGCCCCGGCTTTCAAAACCGCGTCCCGTTCGCCGCTGAATGCACGGACGATCACTGCCTCCTGAACGTCCCGGAAGGCGGATATGCTCTTCTTGATCTCGGCTAGCCGGTCACGGTTCTCCTGGAGATTCCACTGGGGCGCCAGTTCGTCCATGCGGGCGACATCTTTGTCGACCTCGCTCCACGCGTCGTCCGAAACCTTCTTCATGGCCTCTTTCTTGCCTGATTCCGTTCCCGCGAGGATCGCCTGCCGGCCCTTGTTCCCCACCTGATTCAGGTCCCTCTGCAATTTTCTAGCGGTTTCGACCGAGGGGAAACGCAAGGCAAATACGGTGTCCTGGTTTTCCTTGACGTCGGCCAACTTCACGTAGCTGATCACGGTGCTAACCACCATCAGCACGAGAATCACGCCAAAGCCCAGTCCCAGTTTCTTTCCAAGTGTGAGTTTCATTTCCTTTTCCTCCGACAATTTGTGAAATCGAACTTGTGGGCCATACTTCTTAGGCCGCGTGCGACCCCCAGTCTTGCGTCGGGCTTCTCAGCGCAGCGCTCGATTCAGCAGGCTGGCAAACTGATAGCGAAATGCCACCTGGCCCCGGTAGCGCGGGCCCGGCGTGCGATCCAACCGGTCCGTGCCAAGCAAACTCACCTCGAAATCCTTGAATGGCGTACAACGGAAAGTCGGGCCGATCCGTTTGCCCAAGGCGTACGAATCGCCGTTTTGCAGCACCTGCGTCTTGCCCTTCAGGAAGATCTTCGCGGGCATGTCGCTGTAAAACACGCTGGCGCGCAAACGCCCTTTCCGGTCGAGCGTCCTGAATACGCTGCTGGACCATCCAAACGTCCGATCGTCGGAGAGGCGGGTTAGCGCCTCGACCGAGAACTCATCAACCACGAAAAGGCGGAGCCTACGCCAGCGCAGGGCTTCGCGGGTGTAGCGAATGCTCTGCAGGGAATCGAATTCGGCGGAGAAATCCCGATACTCGCCGAGCTTCTTGGAGGCTAGAATCTGAATGTAGTTCTCTTCGCCCATGCGATGCAGGCGGGCAAACGCGTTGGGTTGCAGGAAGTCGCCCACGTAGCCTATGGTGGCACTGACTATATCGGGCAGAACCCCCTGGCCGGCTCCGGCGTAGCGCAAGCGGTATCCCTCCAACCAGGCGTCATTGTCGGCGTAGGTGGCTTCCGTCCCCGCGCCCCAGTCATACTCAATGCTCCCGGCCTGAGTTTCCAGATGGTGCCCGATTTTCTGTCCCAGGAACAACGATTTGAGATTGAAGGACCAATAAGCCGTGTTTCGTCCAAGGCCGGCGTAGTCGAAGCTGCCCGTTAAGTTGTGCCCGGACTCGCCGCGCGCCTGGATGAAGGTCGTACCGTCGCCCACCAGATTGACCTGCACTCGGGTGCTGAGCCGGTATTGCAGGTCACGGTCCGTGACCTTGCCTTTGGCTTTATCGATGTAGCGGAAGCGCTCGACACTCTCGGCCCCCAGAAACCGAAGATGCTTGAGTAGGAGGCCGACGGCTGCCAGCGCCGGCGATGAAGCGTTGTCATTCCCGGCATCTTCCGCCCATGCGGCTGACGGTGTGGACAAACCAAAGCAGAGCACGAGAAACTCGATCGTGATCCTGCATGTGAGGCGCATTGTGGCGTCGCCTTCCGCGTCGGCTGTGTCGGACGCCCTCATGTGCTGCAGGGCAGTTCACAAAACAGCAATCGCTCAAACATCCTTTCCATCGGCACGGAAAGCGCAGACTTTAGCGGGAGTCGCTGAGCACGCGGACAGACCAGTCAGCCCAGGCCACCCATTCTCTGGATTGCTTTGGAAAGTGAAAAATGGGACTCTGTACGCCGGTACACTCAGCCGCTATCGCCCTACGGCCGCAGCCTCAGCCACATCCGTCATCTGGCACGCTTTTTCAATGTCCAGCACGTGCAACAGCCGGTCATTTAGTTTGTGGACGCCGAGGATCATGGTCCGCACGGAGCCGCGCAAGGTTTCGGGCGGCGGCTCGAAGCTGTCTTCCTCGACTTCGACCACATCGCCAATTTCGTCCACCAGCAGGCTGACCGCGCCATCCTGAGAGCGCACCACCACATTCATGGCCAGCATGCCCTCCGGGCGGAGTTCCAGTTCCAGACGTCGCCGCAGATCGACCGCCGTGACAATCTGGCCGCGCAGGTTGATCAAGCCGCGCACTACTCCTGGCGCCAGCGGAACCTTCGTCATATCCAGCGAGCGGATAACTTCCTGGACGCCTTTCAACTCCACGCCGAACAGCAACTTGTCCAAGTAGAATGTGCAAAACTGTGAAGTGTGGGCCATGGTCTAGTTCGCAACCTCCGCTGCTTTCGCCGCCAGGCTGGGCCGCGCCTCGCTCACATCCGCGCTGCGCAGAATGGCCGGAATATCGAGCAACTCCGTGACCCGCTCCCCGATCACGACGGAATAGAGAACGCAGGCCCGGGTGGCTGCCGATTTCACGTCCGCCCGGTCTTCGACGATGTCCAGGATCCGTTCGACGACCAGGCCGAAGGAGCGCCCCTCGTGGTTCAGCACCAGCACCTGAATCGGTCCTGCATCGGCTGCGGGCGGACCTTGCAGCGCGCGCAGCTTGTTGCGCCGTTCCTCGAGCACGACATTGAGGCGAATCAAGGGCAGAATCTGGCCGCGATACTGCGTCACCCACTGGCTGCCGGACATTTCCACTTGCGCCGCCGGAAATTCCTCGAGCCGCGCCAGCGTGCTGAGAGGTATCGCCATGCGGGAATCGCCCGGGCCTGCGAAGAGCAGAAAGGTTTGTTTGTCGATCGCCGTTCCTGTTGCTTCCGTGGTTTTTTCCGTCAGCGCACGGTCCTTGGTTTCCGTGACCACGCTGGCCCGCTGCGCCAAACCGAGCACATCCAGGATGAGCGCGACTTTGCCGTCGCCCATGATGCTCGAACCGGCAAAGGTTTTCACCGTCTTGAGCTGTTTCCGCAGCGGCTTCACCACGATTTCTTCGGTGTCGTTGATCTCGTCCACCACCAAGCCGAATTGCCGATCATCGGCTTGCAGCACCACAATGTTCACGCTCAGGTTGTAGAGAACCTTCTTTTCCAGTTCCGTCAGCAGCGCGATGATCTTGGTGGAAAGCGGACCCAACTGCCGGAATGCTTGCTCCGCTTCGGCCTGATTGCCCTGGTCTTTGAGACTCAAAATCTTGGCCACCAGCCCATGGAACTCCGTGTGCGTTGTTTCGACTAAGTGAATCTCAGCGAGGTTTCCGTAGTTCTTGAGGCCGATGGAATAAAGCCACTTGCCCAGAGCGCATTCGGTATGAGAACCAGCCTGTTGCGCAGTCATGCTGGTTTTGTCGTCCAGCACCTCTCGCAACCGCGCCAACCAATGCTGGTGCTTGACTCGGGCTTGGGAGAAGTCAAGCATTTGCCATTTTGAAGCGGAATTTGTGGACTGATGTCCCACCCCCTGCCCTTGGACACCTGTGGCGCTCAGTTCCCGGCTCAGATACACGAGAGGCAGGAGTCGCCCGCGGAGCCGGTAGACTGGTGCGCCATGCACCAACTCGATGCCCTTGCCCACCTCGTCAGCCTCCAGGCGCACCAGTTCGAGCAAGCTGACTTGGGGAATAGCGTAGCGATCGCCGCCGTAGGTAACCACCAGCGCCGGGATGATGGCCAGGGTCAAGGGAATCTTTACCCGGACCGTCGTGCCCCGGCCGAGGGTGGACTGCACGTCCACGGTGCCGCCAATTTTTTCGACATTTGTCTTCACCACATCCATACCGACACCGCGGCCGGACACGTTGGTCACCTTTTCTGCGGTGGAGAAACCAGGAAGGAAGATCAAATTGAAGATTTCCCGCTCGGTCATGCGTGCCGACTGTTCAGCCGTGATCACGGCGCGTTCGAGCGCTTTCTTGCGGATGCGCTCTACGTTCAGACCGGCGCCGTCGTCGGTAATCTCGATGTTGACCTGCCCGCCCTCATGAAACGCGCGCAGGATCAGGCGTCCGGTCCGATCCTTGCCCGCCTTCACGCGGTCGGCGGGACCTTCGATGCCATGATCGACGGAATTGCGCACCAGATGGGTGAGTGGATCCTTGATCGCCTCGATGATGGTTTTGTCGAGTTCTGTCTCCTTGCCCTCCATCTCGACTTCCACTTCCTTCCCGCAACCGAGAGCGACATCGCGCACCGTCCGGGGAAACTGGTTCCAGATGTTGCCGATGGGCTGCATGCGGGTCTTCATGACTTCTTCTTGCAGTTCGGTGGCGATGAGATTCATCCGTTGCGAGACGGCCTGAAGACCGGTGTCTTCCACCATGTTCGAGATTTGCAGAAGTTGGTTGCGTGCCAGTACCAGCTCACCCACCAGCGTCATCAGTTTGTCCAGCACATTGACTCCGACACGGATGGTCTCGGCCATCGCTTCCCGATGGCGGGAGTCGGGTTCCGGCGACGGGCTACTGCTGATTCCCGGGGCTGGCTGAACTTGGGCCGCCTGAATCGAGGCTGGCTGAGTCGGGACGGGTTCGGCCTCGACTGGCTTGACGGTATGGGCCTTGGCGCTCTTGCGTGCTTTCGCGGCTGTGGGTTTCTCCAACACAGGGGCGGGAGGTGAGGCCATGTTCTCCGCGGGCATGTCTCCCGAACTTGTGGTCTTAATCCCTTCCTCCGGCTTGGACGGCGGTGCTACGTGCTCGGCTGGAGTTGCCGCCGCAGCGCTTTGCTGCAGCCGCGTCAGGGTTTCCCGCAGTTCCGGGTAGTCGACTTCGCCATCCTGGCCCGTCGATTGAATCTTTGCGAGCATCTGCCGGACCGCATCCACCATGCTCAGCAGTGCAGTCGTGATTTCCGGATTGAGTGTAAGCTGGCCGTCCCGCAGGCGCGTCAGCAGGTTTTCCCCCACGTGCGCGACCTTTTCCAGTTTGTTGAAGCCGAGGAATCCGCAAGTGCCCTTGATGGTGTGAATGGTCCGAAACACGCCCGCCAGCGCGTCCCGATCGCCCGGGTTCTTCTCCAGGCCGACCAGGTCCCGGTCCAGCCGGTCCAGATTCTCGTAACTCTCGACCAGAAATTCCTGAACGATGTCGCTGTCGCTCATCGCTGCCTTCCTCTTTATGCGTCTTGAAGGTGTCTTCCTTGAGGGACTGGATTCTGAGTCTCGTGGAAACCTGGTCAGTTCAATCCCTCCAACTTTCCATCGTCGATTCAAGTCATTTTCATTAGTGAGCTGGTCCTTAATTCTTGGTCGGCAAATAGGCCGAAGGCTGTCGGTCCTTAGGAATGTGCTCTCCCAGCCCTTATCCCGGAAGGACAGGGCCGAAAGACGCCACCCTCGGTGGCGATGGATCAGGGATGACTGTGTCGTCTGGGAATCGAGGCGACTGTTTTCCACTCAAGGTCCAATGACGCAAGCCGATGGCGAATGTAGGTGACGCGCGGGTCGCAGTGTCGTCCCCATATCGAGAGCCCTTTCTGAGCAACCCGCGATATCGGTCCGATGGGAGGTCCGCAACGGCCACTCTTTCCACAGACGCAAAAGCTCCGGACCCGCAAGTGTCTCTGTCTGTAGAGACGGGGCTTGCCCCGTCTTGCTCTGCGGCAGGAGACGCGGCAAGCCGCGTCTCTACAGATATACCCAAAGATGCCTCCTCGAGGCCTGTGGACAAAGTTAGTGTCCGGTTGCGCGTGCTCTTGGTGGAGGACGAACCCGCGGACGCGGAACTGATGTTGCACGCCCTGAGGCAGTCAGGATTTGCCGCCCGCGGAGATGTGGCCCAGACGGCTCAGGAATTCACCGATCTACTGCGGAAGAACTCCTACGACGTGATTCTGGCGGATTACAAACTGCCGGCCTGGAATGGCGTGGAATCGGTCGAGGTCGTGCGCCAGGAAAAACTGGATATTCCGGTCATCGTCGTTTCGGGCTCACTTGGCGAATTCACCGCCGTGGAATGCATCAAGCAAGGTGCTGCCGACTATGTCCTGAAAGACCGCTTGGCGCGCCTGCCCGAGTCGGTACGTCGAGCTATGCGGGAGAAAAAATTGCGCGAGGAGAACAAGCGGGCGCAAGAAGAATTGGCCCGTTCCAACCGCGACCTCGAGCAGTTTGCCTACGTAGCCTCCCACGACCTGCAGGAACCCCTGCGCATGGTTGCGACCTATAGCCAGCTCTTGGCAGAACGCTATCGCGGCAAGCTTGACGGCGACGCCGACAAGTACATCCACTACGCAGTCGACGGCGCCCTGCGCATGCAAACGCTGGTGCAAGACCTGCTGGCCTTTTCGCGGGTCGGACGCCAGGGCACGAATCCACAGAGCACCGACTGCAACGCCGTGATGGAGACGGCAGTGCAAAATCTGCAAGCCGCCATTGAGGAGAGTGGGGCGCAAGTCACGCACGACCATCTCCCCGATGTGGTTGTGGACGCCTCGCAATTGCTGCAGGTTTTCCAGAACCTGATCGGAAACGCGATCAAGTTTCGCGGTTCGCAGCCGCCCGTCATTCGCGTGAGTGCCAGTGCGAAGGATAGGGAATGGCTTTTCTCGGTGGCGGACAACGGCATTGGCATTGCTCCCGAGCATGCCGAGATTGTCTTCGTCATTTTCAAACGTTTGCATACTCGCGAGGAATACCCGGGCAGCGGGATTGGTCTCGCGATCTGCAAGAAAATCATCGAGCAGCAAGGCGGCAAAATCTGGGTGGAATCCCAACTTGGACACGGGTCCACCTTCAAATTCACGTTACCTGCCACGCAACCGGAGGGGGAACACGCTGACGCCGATGAAAACCACCTTTGAAGTCTTATTGGTCGACGACAATCCCGCTGATATCGATCTGACCCGCGACGTACTGGCTAAGAGCAAACGGCGCTTTCACGTCAATACTGTGACCGACGGCGCGGAAGCAATTTCCTTTTTACGTTGCCAGGGAAAATATGTGGAGGCCCCATCTCCGGACTTGGTTGTCCTCGACCTGAACCTGCCGCGCAAGGATGGTCGCGACGTGCTTGCTGACATCAAGGCGGATCCTGCGCTGGCGAAGATTCCGGTCGTCATTTTCACCTCGTCCCAGGCGAACTCTGACATCGCCCGCAGTTACGAACTGGGAGCGAACTGTTATCTCAGAAAGCCGGGGAATCTTCCGGACTTCGTGGCGGTGGTCCAATCGATGGCGGATTTTTGGCTGGGCTTCGCCAGTCTGCCGCAGAAGGAGAAACGATGAACGGCCAATCGACGCACGTGTTACTGATCGAAGATAACCCCGGAGACGCTGATCTGGTTCGGTTGCGGCTGGTGGAAGGCAAGTCTACAGTCGACTTGAGCTGCGTCAACCGTTTGTCTGACGGACTGGCCTCGCTCCAGGAAAAGCTGCCCGCAGTCATCTTGCTGGACCTGAACCTGCCGGATAGCCAGGGGGCGGAAACCTTTCGCAAAGTGTTGGAGAAGGCGCCGGACGTACCCATCGTCATCCTGTCGGGGCAGGACGATGAAGCCCTGGCGATGAAGGCCCTGCATCAGGGCGTGCAGGACTATCTCGTAAAAGGCTCCATCTCCAGCAGCAGTTTGGATCGGGCCATGCGTTACGCCGTCGAACGGCAGGCGCTCCTCCATTCCTTGGAGATGAGTCGCAAACAGCAACTGGAGTTCAAGAACCAGTTCCTGTCGCATGTTTCGCATGAACTGCGCACGCCCCTGACCTGCATTCACCAATTTGCCACCATCCTGCTCGATGGCCTAGCCGGGGAGATCAGCTCCGAGCAGCGCGACCACCTCGAAACTATTCTGAAGAGTGTGAACCAGCTAGGAGCCATGGTGCGCGATCTGCTGGAAGCGAGCCGCGCCGAGGCCAAGAAGTTAAGGATCGAACCGCACTGTGTCTCCATCGGCGATCTGATCCGGCTGGCCGTCTCCATGACGCGCTCCGTCGCGGGCAAAAAACACGTCGGCCTGGAGGTGGGCGTGGATACCCGGATCCCGTTCGTCCACGGAGATCCCGACCGCATTCTGGAAGTACTGATCAATCTCATCGACAACGGCATCAAGTTCACCCCTTCCGGCGGAGCCATCACCGTGCAAGCGTGCCTGGCGCAGACAGACCCGGACTTTGTCTATGTCTCGGTGGCAGATACCGGTTGTGGCATCGACCCCGCGGCCAAAGCGCTGATCTTCGAACGCATGTATCAGGATCCGAATTCCATCGACAACAGCCGCAAGGGGTTGGGACTGGGCTTGTATATCGCGAAGGAACTGGTGGCGCTCCACGGAGGACGGATATGGGTCGCCAGCGAACCGGGCCACGGCAGCACGTTCTCCTTTACTCTGCCTCTGTATTCTCTGGCCAATCTGATGTTCCCGGTAATTGTGAAAGACGACGCCCTGCGGGATGCCATCGTCCTGGTGAAGATCAACTTGACGTCGCGGTCCAAGTCTCCGCGCGGAAACTGGAAAGAAACTTGCCGGCGCTGCCTGGAAATCCTGCAACGATGCGTCTATCTTGACAAGGATCTGGTCCTGCCTCCGATGACAACTCCGGGGCCGGTGCAGACCTTCTTCGTGGTTGCCTCCACCGATCTCACCCGGGCAGAAATCATGATGACGCGGATTCGCGAGCAGTTGGGGAAGTTGCCTGACTTGAAGGCCAGCGGTGATCTCGAGGTCTCAGCCTCGGCGGTGGCTCTCCCCGACCCGGCGGCGGGCCAAAAGTTAGAAGAACAGGTGCGGGAAGTTGCCGACCGCGTTACCGAAATGGCTCGGCTGGAGTTATCAACGGAGCGGAATTCTAGTTCTGTAGAGAAGAAGTGAGGCGCACGCGACTATCGGCGTGAATCTCGGAAATGGAGAAGTGCAATGGAGAATTCAAAAATCATGATCGTTGACGATGACCCCGACCTGAGACAGGCCTTGAAACTGCGTCTGCGAGCGAACCATTACGATACGGTGAATGCGGTCGATGGATACTCGGCAATCGCACTGGCTCACAAGGAGCATCCGAATCTGATCATTCTCGATCTCGGCCTGCCCGCCGGAGACGGTTTTGTCGTACTCGATCGGCTGCAACGCGACGACAAGCTTTCCAGCATCCCGGTGATCGTGTTAACCGCCCGCGACCCTCAAGGCAACGAGCAGCGTGCGCTGCAGGCCGGCGCGGCTGCGTTTTTTCAAAAGCCGGCGGATAACGCCGAGTTGCTCGAAGTAATTCGCGCGACCCTGCCAAAAACCGCGATGGGAACGACTCTGCCGTCGTGAGAAGCGCGATCGCATAGGAAATCGAGGGCGCCCAGCGCAAAAGTTGCCAACCACTAGACGGTGGTTAAATTAAGCAGCAAGCTGTACCCGAAACCAAAGGCTGCGTTGTGCCGTGCGGCCCGTGCGCAATTTCCATTTCGGGAAACCTACCGCCCTTCGTGTGATGGGCGTCATCTTCCCTCAGGGACTCCCTTCCTATAATCAACTCGTGAGTGTGTTGGCAGCCAAACACGCTCGAAGACTTCCATGACACCTCCCTTGGACCCTCGCAATTCGCACCGAGTGGGTCGGTTCGTTGCCTTCTCCAGCCTATTCTCGATTGGGGTTGGACTCGTCGGCTTGGCGGGGTGCTTGTTTCACCTCCTGCTCTTGAGAACAGTTCTGCCCGGCCTGATCGCGATCAAAGCGAATACGGCGGTCTGTTTGATCTTGATTGGTCTTTCTCTCTGGTGCCTCCGAGAGCAGGACAAATCCACAACCGTCTCGGCCACGAAATGGCTAGGAAAGACAACCGCTGCCATCGCTGTCTTGGTAGGCCTGCTGTCGCTCGTTGAGTTCCTGGGTAACTGGAACTTTGGCGTCGATCAACTACTGTTTACCGAGACCGCATCCGGAGCAGTCGGCAGCGTGCGTCCCGGACTCATGTCTCCGGTCACGGCATTGGATCTGGTCCTGCTGGGATTGGCCCTGCTGTTTCTGGACTGGACGACTCGCAGGCATTTCTGGCCGTCTCAGGTTTTCTCTCTTGTCGCCGGAATCATTGCTCTTTTCACGCTGCTCGATGTTGTTATCAGCCCCCACGCCTTTCACACGCACATTGCGCTGTCGACGGTCACCGTACTCTCTGTGTTCTCATTCGCGGTGATGTGTGCTCGTCCAGAACGGGCTCTGGGTGGTGTGGTCATCGGCTCCGGTCTGAAAAGAACGCTGCTTCGGGACCTCCTAGCCCCGGCGGCCGGCGCTGGCGTGGCGCGGAGTTGGCTTCGACAATACGGGCTGACGGTGTTGCTGGTCGCGGCGGCCGCTCTGCTTCGCCATCTGACCAGAGGACTTCTTCCGACAAATCAGATTTACCTGACCTTCTATCCAGCGGTGATGATCGCTGCACTGGTCGGCGGTCTTGGCCCAGGCATTCTGGGTACTTTCCTCTCGGCTGCCTGTGCCGACTACTTCTTTCTCCAACCCGTGGGGCAGTTTGGGTTTAAGAGCGGCCCGGACCTGCTGGGATTGCTGATGTTCTCCGCTATTTGCATGGCCATCAGTTGGCTGGCCAGCATGGTTGATCGCACACGGGAAGAAGCGGCGGGTGAACTACGCAAGGCCAGGGACGACTGGAAACTCACTTTTGATTCTGTCCCCGAGGCGGTGATGATGCTGGATACGAACTTCCGGATCCAGCGTGCCAACCGCGCCATGCTGGCATTGGTCGGGCTCGAAGCCGATGCCATCCAGGGCCGGCAGTGCTTTGAGCTGGTGCACGCGCTTTCTACTCCCGCGCCCGACTGTCCCCTGCGGCGCATGCTGCAGAGCGGCAAGGAAGAACAGCGGGAAGTGGCCGAGCCCCGACTGAGCAAGGTCTTCGATGTGAGCGCCACTCCTTTGCGGGATGGCGAAACCCTGCGTGGTTGTGTTCACGTCATTCGCGACATCACCGAGCGCAAGCGGACCGAGGAGGCAGCGCGGCAAGCCTCCCGCTATACGCGCACTCTGATTGAGGCGAGTCTCGACTCGCTGGTCACCATCAGCCGTGAAGGCAAGATCACTGACGTCAGCAATGCCACGGAGCGCGTGACGGGGCTTTCTCGTGAGCAACTGATCGGTAGTGACTTCTGTGACTACTTCACCGAGCCGGAGAAGGCGCGACAAGGCTACGAACGAGTCTTCGCCGAAGGCTCAGTCCGAGATTATCCGCTAGCTATCCATGGTGCATCGGGCGCGGTAATCGACGTCCTCTATAACGCAACTGTGTTCAAGAACGAGGCGGGGGAAGTGGAGGGTGTGTTCGCCGCCGCCCGCGACATCACTCAGCGCAAGCGGGCCGAGGAAGCGGTTCGGCAAGCTTCTCGCTACACCCGCACTTTGATTGAGGCCAGTCTAGACCCGCTCGTAACCATCAGTCGGGAAGGTAAGATCACTGACGTTAATGAAGCAACGGAAAGAATCACCGGAGTTCCCCGTGACCGCCTTGTCGGCAGTGATTTCTCAAACTACTTCACCGATCCAGAAAGTGCCCGTCGCGGTTATGAGGAGGTATTCGCGCGAGGCGCGGTACAGGACTATCCATTAGCCATTCGAAACACAACGGGGAAGGTTACTGATGTGCTCTACAACGCGTCAGTATTCAGGAACGACGCGGGAGAGGTGGACGGTGTGTTCGCCGCCGCCCGTGACATTTCGGAACGCAAACGGGCTGAGCGAGCGCTGCGGTCGTTGAGTGCTTGCAATGAGGCGCTGGTGCGAGCGACGGATGAGCCGAGCCTGCTCAAGCGCATCTGCGATTTGGTGGTGGAGGTAGGCGGTTACCGCATGGCTTGGGTGGGGTACGCCGATCACGATGAGAGAAGAACCGTGAGGGTGGCCGCCGAGAGCGGAATCGAGGCGGGATACCTGGATACCATCAACGTCACCTGGGCCGATGAAGCAGAGGGGCGTGGACCTGTCGGAACTGCCATCCGAACCGGGAGAGTGGCCGTATGCCAAGACACAATCTGCGATCCTCGCTTTGCTCCATGGCGGGTAAGCGCGATAGAGCGGGGCTACCGCTCTTGTCTGGCCTTGCCGCTCATGGGTGGGGAAGAGGTGTTGGGGGCAATCTCGATCTACGCCGCGGAGGCGGGAGCTTTTGACGACGCCGAACAACGGCTGCTTGAGGATCTGTCCAACAATCTGAGTTACGGCATCAACGCGATTCGCAACTGGGGCGAGCGCAAGCGCGCGGAGGAGGAGATCCGCAAGCTTAACGATGAACTCGAAGGCCGTGTGCGACAGCGAACGGCCCAGTTCGAAGTAGCTAACAAGGAACTCGAAGCCTTCACCTATTCCGTTTCTCACGACCTGCGGGCGCCGCTGCGCCACATCAGCGGGTTCTCCAAGATCCTGACTGAGGAATTCGGCGCGAACTTGCCCACCGAGGCCCAACATCATTTGGAGCGCATTCAGGAAGGCACGCGGCGTATGGGCCTGTTGGTCGATGACCTGCTGAACCTGGCGCGCGTGGGGCGGCGCGATCTGAGCCTGCGGGTTTCAGGATTGCAATCGATCGTTGACGAAGTGATCGCGGAACTGGCGCCCGAGTGCGCCGGCCGGCAGATCGAATGGAAGATTGGCAACCTGCCCTTTGTAGAGTGCGATCCCGGCTTGATGAAGCAGGTGTTCCAGAACCTGCTTTCGAACGCTCTCAAATTCACTCGCCATCGCCCCCAAGCCGTTATCGAGATCGGGCAGAAGGATGAACAGGGAACACCAGTCGTGTTCGTGCGCGACAACGGCGTCGGTTTCAGCATGAAGTATGCCGATAAGCTCTTTGGCGTGTTCCAGCGCCTCCACCGCCCGGAGGATTTCGAAGGCACGGGCGTGGGTCTGGCAACCGTTCAGCGCATCATTCAGAAGCACGGCGGCCGCGTCTGGCCCGAAGCCGAACTGGACAAGGGCGCGACTTTTTATTTCACCCTCGGAGTTTTCGAGACAACCGAACTCCAAGCCAAAGCGGCAGGAAGAGGAGATCCAGCATGACCCAACGCCAGATCGAAATTCTGCTGGTAGAAGATAATCCGGATGACGTAGAACTAACCCTGCACGCCCTGCGCAAAGAAAACCTGGCCAACAACATTCATGTGGTGCGCGATGGCGAGGAGGCCGTCGAGTTCCTTTTTTGCAGTGGATCCGATGCGGGCCACTCCTTAGAACATCCGCTCAAGCTGATCCTGCTGGATTTGAAACTGCCCAAAGTGGATGGCATGGAAGTCCTTAAACGGCTCAAGGCAGATCCGCGCACCAAGACCATTCCCGTGGTGATCCTGACTTCTTCCAAAGAGGAGCGAGACCTGGTCAGCAGCTACCACCTGGGGGCCAACAGCTACATCCAGAAGCCCGTCGACTTCGACCAATTTCGCCAGACGGTGAAGACTGTGGGCCTATACTGGTTGTTGATCAACCAGCCTCCCGTGGCCGAGGCTACGGCTCGCATGGCGGAACCGGCCTCGCTTGCGAAGTAATTCGGTTTGGCTCTGGTCAGTGGCAAGGAGGGTTGAGTGTTGACTCCGGTCCTGCCAACGAACATTGAAAGTCGTCCCTCTGCCTCGGAGGGTTCGCTTTCGCCTCAGCAACCCCTGCACGCGCTGATCGTCGAGGACAGTCCCTCAGACGCTGAACTGATGGTGCACGAACTGCGCCGGAGCGGCTTCGACCTGGTCTGGGAACGGACGGACACCGAGGCCGACTACCTCGCGCGCCTTGAGAAACCGCCGGAGATCATCCTGGCGGACTACGCTTTGCCGCAGTTCAGCGGACTCCGGGCGCTGCAATTGCTGCAGCAGCAAGGGCTGGCCATTCCCTTCATCGTGGTGTCCGGAACCATCGGCGAGGAAGCCGCCGTGGCTGCGATGAAACAAGGTGCCACCGACTACGTTCTGAAAGACCGCATGGGCCGCCTGGGAGCAGCCGTGATGCGCGCCCTGCAGGGCGAAAGAAAGATCGCTTATTTCTCCATGGAGATCGCGCTGGAGTCGGCCATGCCTACCTACAGCGGAGGTTTGGGCGTACTCGCCGGCGACACCATCCGCTCCGCCGCCGACCTCCAGTTGCCTATGGTAGCCATCTCGCTGCTTCATCGTGCCGGGCACTTTCAGCAGCGCTTCGATGCCAGTGGCTGGCAGAAGGAAGAGCCCGTCGAATGGAAGGTAGAGCGGTTCCTGGCGGAGATGCCTGCCCGAACCGCGCTCATGATCGAGGGACGGAAGGTCTGTTTGCGCTGCTGGAAGTATCAAGTACACGGTATTGGCGGTTACTTCATCCCGGTTTACCTGCTCGATACGGATCTTGCCGAGAACAGCGAGTGGGATCGGAAACTGACGTCCGTTCTATATGGGGGCGATGCACGATACCGCTTGTGCCAGGAGGCCGTGCTGGGCGTCGGCGGAGTTCGCATGCTGCGCGCTCTCGGCTACGAACGGTTGGATCGGTTTCACATGAACGAGGGCCACGCCAGTTTGCTTACGCTGGAACTGTTGCACGAGGAGGCCGGCAAGACCGAAAGAAAGCACATTGCCATGAGCGACCTTGCCTCCGTCCGGCAGAAATGTATTTTCACCACCCACACGCCCGTGCCGGCCGGCCACGATCAATTCGCGTTGTCCGCCCTGGGGACTTCTCTGGGGTTTCCGGAAGGCATTTCCGAGGTGCTGGATCCGGAGATGGCAGTCCGAGTTTTTGGGCGCCATGAACCGCCGGGAAAGAATCAATCACCATCGAGCGGGGAAGCCATGCTCAACATGACTTATCTGGGCCTGAACATGAGTCGTTATGTGAACGGAGTGGCCAAGAGGCATGGGCAGATATCGCGGATGATGTTCGCGGGCTACCACATTGACGCGATCACGAATGGAGTCCACGCCGCGACCTGGACGTCGTCTCATTTTCAGGCGCTCTACGATCGCCATATTCCCGACTGGCGCCAGGACAACTTCAGTTTGCGCCATGCGGAGAGCATTCCCGCGCCGGAGATCTGGGAAGCTCACACCCGGGCAAAAACGGAATTGCTGGCCTGCGTGAATCATGAGGAAAACAAGCCCGCCATGAAGATCGAGGCCTTCACCCTCGGATTCGCCCGTCGAGTCACGGCCTACAAGCGGGCCGACCTTCTGTTCACCGACTTGGAACGGCTCAAGAAAATTGCGGCCGAAGCCGGCGGCCTGCAGGTGATTTATGCGGGGAAAGCGCATCCCAGCGACCACGAAGGTAAGCGCCTTATCCGCCGGATTCTCGAACTGAAGGAAGTGCTGAACGACAGCCTCACGATAGCCTTTCTCCCGAACTACGACTTGGCCTTGGCAAAACTGATCACGTCCGGAGTCGATCTCTGGCTCAATACCCCGCAGCCGCCCCTCGAGGCTTCCGGGACGAGCGGGATGAAAGCCGCCCTGAACGGTATCCCCAGCTTGAGCATCGTCGATGGCTGGTGGATGGAAGGACTGATTGAAGGCGTGACCGGATGGGCAATTGGCGATGAGAAGCGTGAGCGGGAGGACGAGAGCAGCGCCTTACGCGATGCTGCCTCGCTCTACGACAAGCTAGAACGAGTGATCCTTCCCATGTTCCATGTAGACAGGGATCGCTATCTCGACGTAATGCGGCATGCCATCGCCGTGAACGGCTCCTTCTTCAATACGCAAAGAATGCTGCAGCAGTACGTGCTGAGTGCGTACTTCCGGTGAGGCGAAAATCCGCCCCCCCTTGTGCGTGATGTACTGGCCTTCGATCCAGTGGGGGTAAAAGCCGAGCCTTCTCCCATCGTTTGAATTCCTCCGTGTCTCCGTGGTGGGTGTTGCGCAGGATCGGCGCTTGCCGCCGATTTAGAACACCACCGGCTTACGGTTATTCTTCATCCTTTATGACGGAGAGGTTAAAATAGATGATTCCGGATTGCCTCCTGTCCGTACTGTGGGCGCGACCGGCTAACGATTCGTGGAACCTGTGACCAATCTCGAAGGCGGGTCGGTGCGGCAGTTACCCGATCCCGTCGCTTCGGCGCCTCGTCGTCCGCGGCCTTCGTCGCCGGTTTACTGGCGCGTCGAGGGCAGCCTGCTGGAACTGACCACGGTTCGTCCGATCGCCTTTTTTACCTGGAACAGCCAGACATTTATCGCGCGGGCGGCGCGCCGCAGCCTGGTGCTAGTGATGGCGCTGTTGCGGCCATTTTTGTATGCGGCGAACCGCGTCGCCGCCACCCGGATCGTCCATGCCGTGCTGCGGGGAATTACTCGCGATCGTCTCGATCTATTGGGCGAAGAGGAATTTGAATACAAGCTGAAGCCGCTGCTCAAAGAAGAAGGGGTGCGGCACCTGAAGGCGTTGCAGGCAACGGGCGTAGACGTGGTGCTGGTGAGCCAGGGACTGGAGCACGTGATGCGGCCGTTGGCGCGGCATCTGGGGGTGCGGTGGATTATTGCGAACCGGCTTGATTTTCGCGATGGCGTTGCGACCGGACGGCTGATGAGTCCCGTGATCCGGCCGCGGGGATTGTTTGCGCGGATTCGCGAAGCGGGGCCGGATGGGCAGCAGAGTCCAGCGCGCTGGGTGCGCGCGCTTGGTTTGCGCGGTCCGAAGGCGCTGGCTTCGGCGATCGTGCCGGCGGTGCGGGTGGAGGCGCCGCGAGTTCGTCCCATTGTGTATTTCGACGAGAAGCGTTATCCGGCGGCGTTTTCGGTGCGGCAGGCGCTGGGTGGAAAACGTGTGATGCTAGTCGGCGTCACGGGATTTATCGGCAAGGTGTGGCTGGCGAATACGCTGATGGATCTGCCGGAGATCGGGAAGCTCTATTTGCTAATCCGGCGGCAGAAGTCGAGTCCGGGGCAGAAGCGTTTCGAGAAAATGATTGAAGGATCGCCGGTTTTCGATCCCGTGTTTGAAAAATACGGCGACCGGCTGGGCGCACTGCTCGCGGAAAAGGTTGAGGTGGTGGAGGGCGATGTTTCCCAGCCGGGCGTTGGGTTGGATCCTGAGACGGCAGCACGGCTGCGGAAGGATCTGGATCTGATCATCAACAGTTCCGGGTTGACGGATTTCAATCCCGATTTGCGCGATGCGCTGGCAGTGAATGTGGACTCGACCTATCACCTGATCGAATTCATTCGCGGGTCGGACCACGCGGCATTGCTGCATCTTTCGACCTGCTATGTGGCGGGACAGCGCGATGGGCGAGTGAGTGAGCGCGTGCGTCTGAACTACACTCCGACGCACATGAAGGACTTCGACGCGGAAAAAGAATGGTATCGGCTGCACGATCTGGTGGAGTCGACGGAAGCGCGCGTGGAAGGACCGGAAGTCACCGAGGAACTGAAGAAGCAGGCGTTGGAAAAAGAGCACGCGGCGAAAGGACTGAGCGGGCAGGCGCTGGAAAATCAGATCCGCAAGAACCGGTTGCGCTGGTTGAAAAACTATCTTACCGAGGAAGGCACCCGGCGCGCGAAGGAGTTGGGCTGGCCGAATACGTACACTTTCACCAAGAGCCTGGCGGAATCGCTGATTGCGAAGCATGGGGCGGGGCTGCCGATTGCGATTGTGCGTCCGGCGATTGTTGAGACTTCGGTGTCGAAGCCATTTCGCGGGTGGAATGAGGGCATCAATACCTCGGCATCGCTCTCGTATCTGCTGGGGACGGCATTCCGGCAACTGCCTTCGAACGAACGCAAGCGGCTGGATATTATTCCGGTGGATGCAGTGTGCGCCGGGATGACGTTGATCGGCGCAGCGCTGGTGGATCGGCGGCACGATCCCCTGTACCAACTGGCTACTTCCGTTACGAACCCTTGCGACATGGGACGGTCGATCGAGTTGACGAGCTTGGGCCACCGGCGTCACTATCGGGCGCAGGAAGGGTTGGAGTACTGGCTGCGGTTGCGGATGGATGCGATTCCCGTATCGAAAGAACGCTACAACCGTATGTCCGCGCCGGCGCAGAAGATGATTATCCAGTCGATTCAGCGGGTAATGGCTCCGCTGCCATCGGCGATGAAGAAACCGCTGGCGAAAACCGAGCGCAACCTCGAGCGTGTCGAAAAATTAGTAGGACTGTTCGAGCCGTTTATTCTGCACAACGAGCATGACTTTGTCGCCGATAATGTAGAGAAGCTGTCGCAGGCGCTGACGCCGGAAGAAAAAGAAATTTTCGGCTATGACACGGCGGGGCTGGACTGGTGGGAGTACTGGATCGATATTCACATTCCGGCACTGCGGCGGTGGACGTATCCGCTGATTGAAGGACGTCCGCTGGAAGCGCGTGCGCCGCGGGTGCTGCAGATGCCACCCGCGACCGGAACAACAACCGACAATGGCGATTCGATGAAGACGGGGACGAACGGAGCAACGTGGCAATTTTCTTGACCGGTGGGACCGGGTACATCGGCGCGCACGTCGCCGCGAATCTGCTGGAGCAGCACGACGCGACCCTGAATCTGCTGGTGCGCGGCCGCGATCCGCGTGATGCGGAACTGCGGCTTTGGCATGCCTTGCAACTGCACCTGCCGTTTCCCAAGTTCTACGAATACCTGCAGGCGAAAATCCGCATCTTTCGCGGCGACCTGACATCACCACAGTTTGGATTGGCGCCGGACGACTACGACCGGCTCGTGCATACCACCGACTCGGTGATCCACTGCGCGGCCTCGCTCAATCGGAAGTCGGAAAAAAACTGTTTGAATGTGAATCTGCGCGGGACGCTGGAAGTGGTGCAACTGGCGCGGCGCTCGCAGTACTATCACGGGCTGCGGCGGTTTTCGAATGTCAGCACGGTGGCGGTGGCGGGAAAGCGCAGCCACGAAGTTGTTCTGGAAGACCGGTCGATCGAGTGGGAACGCTCGGATTACGATCCCTATGCGCGGACGAAGAAATTCTGCGAGCATATGGTGCGCGAGTTGCTTCCGGATGTGCCGCTGACGATTTTCCGGCCGAGTATCGTGTTGGGAGACAGCCGGTATCCGCAGACGACGCAGTTCGACATGGTACGGTCGTTCGTTTTTCTGGCGGGATTGCCGGTGCTGCCGTTTCGTCCGCACGACAAGATTGACATTGTGAATGTGGACTTCGTGGCGGATGCGATTTCAACCTTGCACATGAAGGCGAATCCCGAGCACGATATCTATCACCTTTCTTCGGGCAACTCATCGCAAACGTTTCAGGAATTGACGCGGGCGCTGGCCGCGGAGCAGAACAAGCGCGGGCCGGTGTTTTTGCCGATTCTCGAAGGGCCATTCGGTTCCATCGTCAACATTCTGGCAAACCGCAAAGGGCCGGTGGGGCACGGCGCAGCGCTGATGAAGGTCTTCCTGCCCTACTTGACCTGGAATACGGTGTTCGACAATACGCGAGTCACCACGGAAATTGGGCGCAAGCCAGCGCCGTTTTCGCAATACAGTTTTCCGCTGCTCCGTTTCACCCGCGAGCACAATTTTGAATATCCATATCAAGCCTGGCCGGAGAGCACGAAGGCGGGAGGGTCTGCCGCATGATGGACTTCGTTCTGGAAGCTTGGGTGTCGAGCATTATCGAAGGCAAGAAAATCCAGTGGATGATGGGTAAGCGGGAGCCGTGGCAGCCGGGCGAGAAACTCAAACTGCTGTTTGCGGGCTACAACGGGACGCGCAATACCGGATCGGATGTGCGAGTGGAAGAGATGCTGCGGCAGATCCGGCGCATCCTTGGGCCGGAGAACGTTGATCTCAGCATGATGACGTTTAATTTTGACCGGTCGCGAGGATATTTCGAAGGGACATCGCAGGTGCGGCTGCCGGATATTTTCCCGCCATTTCTGGCGAATGAAGTGCCCAAGCATCACGGAGTGGTGGCGTGCGAAGGCTCGATGTTTAAGTCGAAATTCGCGAATGCGCTGGCGACGATGATGATCGGATCGCTGGGCATTGCAGCGGCGGAAAACAAGTTGTCGGTTGGTTACGGCGCTGAGGCCGGACCTATGGATCCGCTGGTCGCGAAGATGTGCGGGCGCTATTGCCGGAATTCGCTGGTGATCACGCGTAATAACGAGTCGCGGAAAATCCTGCGCGAGTTGGGCGTGCCGACAGAATTGGGGACCGACACGGCTTGGACGTTTGAGCCGATGGGCGCGGAGTATGGGCAGAAAGCACTGCGCGATGTCGGTTGGGATGGAAAGACGCCGGTGCTGGTGGTGTGTCCGATCAATCCGTTTGAGTGGCCGGTGAAGGCTTCGGTAGCGAAGGCCGCGTTGCACAGCCTGACCGGCGCATACAAAGAGAGCCACTACCGCGGGCCCTACTTTCACAATGCGGGACC
This sequence comes from Terriglobia bacterium, assembly GCA_020073525.1. Classification (GTDB taxonomy): domain Bacteria; phylum Acidobacteriota; class Terriglobia; order Terriglobales; family Acidobacteriaceae; genus Acidiflorens. The sequence goes on along the minus strand of JAIQFA010000003.1, from coordinate 53,137 downwards.
GGTCGCCGACCGAGCCTACGAACATTATTTGAGTTCAATTGCCAAGGCAGTGGCCGCGTTCCGCCAGAAGAAGAATGTCTTCGTGATCATGGCGGCAACCGAGCGCATGGATGCCCGGGCTTGCCGGCGTATCTCCGAGAAGTTGGGCGGCGTTCCGGTGCTGACCTCGGACGATTACAACATGTATCAACTGGTCAGCATTCTGCGGGCTTGCCGCATGATGGTGTCTTCGCGCTATCACGGGATTGTGACTTCGATGCCGGCGCTGGTGGCGTCGGCGGGGATCACGATGGATGAGCGCATCCGGAATCTGATGAACGAGCGCGGGCATCAGGAGTTGTTGATGAATGTGGATGATCCGGACTTGGAGGCGCGGACTCTGGCAGCGCTCGAAATTCTGGATCGTGACGGTGAGCGGATTGCCGACGGGATTGCGCGGACCGTGGTTCGGAATTTGAAACTGATGGCGCGCATGGGCGTTTATTTCGAGGAAGAAGTGCAGCGGCGGTATCCGGAGTTTCCCACCCGGCGCGGCGAATGGAGCTGGGAGGATTATTTGCCGCCGATGGGCGGAAGTTTGCAGGAGTTGGTGAAGGCGTACGGGTAGGTTGGGCTCCTTCGTGAACCTTTGTGTCTTCTTTGGTTAGACAAGAGCGGAAACCACGAAGGGCACGAAGGTTCACGAAGGAAATCGCGAGAGGTAGCTTTCGACATCGGCAATCCTGATCGACCAGAATCGCATGTCATTTCTAGAAAAGATTTTTGCCAGCCTGGAGAAGAGTGGGGACAATGTTGTTCTCCAGGAGTTCAGGAGCGGCGAGGTGGTCCCGCTTACAGCACGGCAGTTGCTGGCTCACGTGCAGGTGGCGCGGGCTTATCTGCGGCGCCTGCGGCTGAAAAAGGGCGACCGGTGCGCGCTGCTGGCGCATAACTCGATGCAGTGGGTGGCGATGGATTTGGCCGTCATGGCGGAGGACCTGACGGTGGTGCCGCTGTATGCGCGGCAGGCGCCGGCCGAACTAGTCGCGATGATGAAGGATTGTTGGCCGTCGGTGATTGCTTGCGGCGAGCAGTCGCTGGCCGATGCGATCGTGGAGGCGTGGCCTGAGGCGCCGCCGCATTTCTGCTTCGAAAATGTTTTTACGGCAGGGCGCGGGCCGGTGGAGAATCCGGCGCTGACGGTTGCAGAAGAAGATGTGGCGACGATCATCTACACCTCGGGTACCTCGGGCGAGGCGAAGGGTGTGATGCTGAACGCCGGCAACATCGGGCACATGCTGGGCTGCACTTCGGGACGGTTGGATCAGCTCATGAAAAGGCGTCCGGGGCAGGACGCCGTGTTTCATTACCTGCCGCTTTGTTTTGCGGGCTCGTGGATCATGATGCTGACCTGCCTGCTGCGCGGCAGCAAGCTGACGTTGAATACGGATCTGGGGAAGATTGCCACGGAGATGCGGCTGGCGGCGCCGGATTATTTCCTGAATGTTCCGGCGCTTCTCGAGCGCATGCGCAAAGCGGTCGACGAGCAGCTTTGGAAGACGGGTGGATTTCCGCTGAAGGTTTACACCAAGGCAAAGGGGGCGTGGGTGCGGCGGCAGGAGGGCAAATCGCGCGCCGGGGACGGGTTATGGCTCGGGTTGGCGAATCGGCTCGTGTTTCCAACCATCCGAAAAAGGATGATCGGCGGCAAGCTACGCGCGCTGATTTGCGGCTCGGCTCCGTTGAGTGTGGAGACGCAACTGTTTTTTATGATGCTGGGCATTCCCGTGTTACAGGTGTACGGACTTACGGAGACGACGGCAATTTGCACCATGGACGATCCGGATGCGCGGGTGATTCCAGGCCGCGCGGGGCCTGCGATTGCGGGCGTCGAGATGAAGATCGCTGAGAATGCCGAGATCGTGGTGCGCGGGCCGAACATTTTTCCCGGTTACTGGAATCGTCCGGAGGAAACGGCGAAGGTGTTGCGGGACGGCTGGTTTCACACCGGCGATCAGGGCGAAGTGGACGCGAACGGAAACTGGAAGATTGTCGGCCGCATCAAGAACCTGATCATTCTTGGGTCGGGGCACAACATTGCTCCGGAACCGATCGAGGATAAGATCCTGCAGGAGTTGCCGGGTGCGAGCCAGGTAGTGGTTGTGGGCAATGGACGCGGATACCTGGCGGTGCTGGTCACGGGCAAGGTAAGCAGCGAGAAAACGCAGGCGGCACTGGACCATGTGAATCCGGGCCTGCCGCATTACAAGCAGGTGCGGGCATTTCATTTGGTGGAAGAACCTTTCACCATTGAGAGCGGGCTGCTGACGGCCAATGGAAAGCTGAAACGTGATTTGATCGCGGAACGGTTTCGCGACGAAATTGGCGCGATCTACGAAGTTTCGAAGAATCAGGCGGCGACGACCGTATGAGCGACTTCAAAGGGCAGACGCTATCGTGGCAGATCGTGAATGGAGCGATTGAACTTGCGTTGCATCGCGATCCTTGCAACGAGATCGGGTCGCTCACGTTGGAGGAGTTGGAGAGATTTGCGACGGCTCTGCCCCTACTGGCCAATGAAGCGCATGCGCTGATCGTGCATTCGACGCAGAAGGCAGGATTTTCGGCGGGAGCGGACTTGCGCGAGTTGTTCCAGCGCGGGCAGCAGATGGAAAAGGGCACGGCTCTGCGCGGAGTGCGGAAGTTTCTGGAGCGCATTCACTCCGTGATGAACGCGATCGACGCGGCGCCAATTACAACGATCGCCGCGGTGCATGGGGTGACGTTTGGCGGCGGATTCGAACTGGCGCTGGTCTGCGACATTATGATTGCCGACCGCATGACGCGATTTTGTTTTCCTGAACTGCGGCTCGGGTTGATTCCGGGATTCGGCGGGATTCCGCGCCTGAAGCGGGATCTGGGCAATGCGGTGGTGCGCGATTTGCTGTTCACCGGTCGCAGCTTCAACGTGATGAAGGCGCAGCAGGTTGGCCTGGTGAGCCAGATTGCCGCCGAAGGCGAGTCGCTACGGGTGGCGCGAGCTACGGCCAGCCAAGTCGGAAAATTTGACAAGGGCACAGCGGCGGCGGCGAAGGCGTTTGTGAAGCCGATCCCGTATGAGGAGTTGAAACGGGAGATTGATATTTTCTGCGACCTTTATTCGCGTCCAGCCGTCGAAGAAGGGTTGCGAAGATTTGTAGAGAACAAGGGGCCGCAGCCGTATCTGCCCTAGTTTGTGTTTTGAAGGACGTCACCATTATGTCAGCGCCCACGATTGGTCACACCCTTGACGAGATTCTGAATCTTGCGGCTGCGCATTTTCAGGTGCCGCGCGAAAAGCTCACGCCCGACGACGACTTTTTCAAGACGCTCGGCATCGACAGCCTGCAAGCGCTCGACTTGCTGACGCGACTCGAGCATCACTTCCGCATCGAGCTGCCGGATTATGAATTGCAGGGAGTGTCCGATTTTCGCACGCTGGCGAATCGGATTCAGGCACGGCTGTAAGAGACTTTTCGTTACAGAGCGCAGAGAGAAAGTCAGGGGTCAAAAGTCAAATTGAAGAAGTAGCTTTGGGCTGATTTTCCCACACTTAAGCCCATTACCTCGAAGCTATTCACCTCTGCAATTTGACTTTTGCCTTCTGACTTCGTTTACTCTGGTCTCTATGGTAAACAACGTCTGAATGCTTGATCTCCGACAATATGCCAGCCTGGGTGCGGCGCTGAAGGATGCGCTGGAGCGCTGGCCCAATGAAACCTGCCTGATTGAAGCCGATCGCGACCGCGAAAAGGTGCGGCTTACCTATTCTGATTTTAAGGAACTGGCGCGTCCGCTTTGCCGCGCGCTGGAGGATGCCGCTTTCAAGGCGGGAGACCGGGCGGCGATCATCATGACGAATCAGTCGAAGTGGCTGATTTCGGCCTACTCGATTTTCTTCTGTGGCGGCGTTCTGGTTCCGCTGGATTACAAGTTGAGCGCGGCGGAGCATCTGCAACTTCTGGCGCATTCGAAGGCGCGGTTTCTGGTGGTCGAGTATTACTTGTGGCGGGCGATCACGCAGTCGCAGGAATTTCCGAAACTTGCAGCGGAGATTGTGCTCGTTACGGAGGCTCCGGCGGGGGCGGATCTGCGCGGCGCTTATCGCTGGGAAGAATTCAAGCGCAAGGGCGATCCGCAGTTTGTGGCGCGGCAGCGCGAGGACACGGCTTGCATCGTCTATTCGTCGGGAACGGGCGGACGTCCGAAAGGATGCGTGCTCACGCATGACAGTTATCTCGAACAATGCACTTCGCTGACGGCCTGGTATCCGTTTTGGCCGGGCGTGCGCTATTTGAGCATTCTGCCCACGAATCATGCGATTGATTTCATGGTGGGATTTATCGGGCCGTTCGTCTGCGGAGCCTGCGTGGTTCACTTGCGGACTTTGCGTCCGGAGTTTGTGCGCGATGCGTTTGTGCGCTATCGCATCACGTATGTGAGCCTGGTGCCGATGGTGCTGAAGAATCTTGAGCGCGGGCTGCGCGCGAAGTTTGATGAACTGAAGCCCGGAAAGCGCTGGATGCTGGACCGGTTGATCGGGCTCAACAAAATGCTGACGCGCGGACGTCCGCGGGTGAAAATTAGCCGGCGTCTGCTGCCGCAAGTTCACAAGGCGTTTGGCGGAGAACTGCTGGCGCTGATTGTGGGCGGAGCCTTTACCGATCCTTCTACATTGCAGTTTTTCTACGATCTGGGAATTCCGGTGACTTGCGGGTACGGGCTGACGGAAGCTTGCACGGCGGTGACGCTTAACGATCTGAAGCCGTTTCGCGCCGACACAGTGGGCAAGCCGCTGCCCGGAAGCGAAGTCCGCATATTGAATCCGGATAGCGACGGGATTGGGGAAGTAGCGGTGCGGAGTCGCGCGGTCATGTCACATTATCTGGATGACTCGGAGCAGACGGCGCAGACCATCGTCGAAGGCTGGCTGCTGACCGGCGATCAGGGGCGCTTCGAAGGGCATGGACACCTGCAGCTTGTCGGGCGCAAGAAAAATATGATTGTCACCGAAGGCGGGAAAAATATTTATCCCGAAGATATTGAGGTGGTGTTTGACGGTCTGCCGGTGAAGGAATTCTGCGTGTTTGCGGCGAATTATTTGTGGCCGCAGAAAACGCTGGGGAACGAGATGCTGGTGCTGGTGGTGCGACTGGAACAGAACCAGCAGTTCGACGATCGATTGATCGAGGAGATTGTGGCGCGAGACCGGAAACTGGCCGACTTCAAGCGCGTGGGCGGTTACCTGCTGTGGGAGAAAGATTTTCCGCGCACTGCGTCGTTGAAGATCAAGCGCGGGGAGTTGGCGGCAGAGATCGGGACGGGCGCAGCGCGACAAGCTGTCATGGAGATTTAGGAGTAAGGTCTCAGGATTCTGGGGACAGCACGCCTGACACCTGCGACCTGAGACCTGCGACCTAAACCGTGAACGATACTTTTCTTGCCATTATCAATCCGGCGGCGGGGGGCGGACGTTGCGGCGAACGCGTGGGGGCGGCGCTGGATCGGCTGCGGGCGGCGGGGATTGCGCTCGATACTACGGAGACTCGCGTGGCTGGCGACGCGACTCGGATTGCTCGCGAGGCCTATGCGCGCGGCTATCGGAAGTTTTTGGCGGTGGGTGGGGACGGGACTTCTTATGAGATCGTCAATGGTTTGTTTCCGGAAAGCAGCTCTCAGCTCTCAGGTCTCAGGTCTCAGGAAGTTCCGGGTGCGGAAGATCCGATTCCAACTTTGGGGTTTCTACCGCTCGGTACCGGAAATTCGTTTCTGCGCGATTTCGAAGACTTGGCTTCCGGCAAGAGTGGTTTGGAGCACGCTATGCAGGCGCTGGAGGCTCGGCGTTCTCGACCTTGCGATGTTTTGCGGCTGACGCATAAAGAAGGAACAATCTATTACACGAATCTGCTGAGTGTGGGATTTGCGGCGGACGTGGCGACCCTGCGGCATCGGCGATTTCAGGGGTTGGGGCAGGCCGGGTATCTGCTGTCAATTTTTCTTTGCCTGGCGCGGTTGGACCGGCGCCCGTTTCCGGTGCGATTGGAAGGGCAGCGGGAGTTCGACTCGCGGCGCTGCCTGTTTCTGACTTTTAACAACAGCAAGTTCACAGGCGGCACCATGATGATCGCGCCCGACGCGGTTACCGATGACGGACTGATTGAGTATGTGCGGTGGGGACCGATTGGGCGATTGGGGCTGATCCGGAATCTGGCAACGCTTTACGATGGCACGCACACGCGGCATCCGCTGGCGGAACGGCAGGCGGTTCGGCGCGTCGAGTTTCAACTCAATGCGCCGGTGGATGTGATGGTGGACGGTGAGGTGTTGACGCTGGAGTGTCAGGCGATCGACGTGCTGCCGGCGGCGCTGCGGGTCGTGGTGTGAAGGATGACCTCACGTAGAGACGCGGCTTGCCGCGTCTCCTGCTGCGGCTAAGAAGACGGGACAAGGCCCGTCTCTACTCGTGATATAAAAATTCCATGTCGCAAGAGCGCAGAGAACGACAAAAGGAAAAGCTGGGGATCAGCACGTCAAACCGGAATTGGGGGCGCATCGCGATCTATGCGGTGCTGATCTTTGCCGCGTTCGGACTTGCCTACTATCTTGGCAATCGCATGCAGCACAAGCACGATGCATTTGCGCGCTGCCTGGGCGAGCGCGGCGTGAAGATGTATGGGGCGTGGTGGTGTCCGCATTGCGTGGAGCAAAAAGAAGAGTTTGGCGCGTCGTTTGAGTACGCTCCCTATGTGGAGTGTGGCATCAAAGGCGATGTTCGCGGGGTAGCGCAGGTTTGCAAGGAACAAGATATCAAGCATTATCCCACCTGGCAGTTTCCACCGACGGGCGAGCGAGTGGAACGCATTTTCACGCTGGAAGAGCTTAGCGATCGCACCGGGTGCGCGCTCCCGTGACGGGGTTGACGCAGCGACTCATGAGCCTGGTCGCCATCCTGGCGGTTTGCGGAATTGCGGTGTCGTCGGTCTCGCTGCAGCATCATTTCGCGACTTCAAAGACGGCGTACTGCGATATCGGGGAAACGTTCAATTGCGACATCGTGAACCGCAGCGAATATTCATCGATCTTCGGGATTCCGGTTGCGCTGATTGGGATGCTTGGGTACGCGGCGCTGGCGGGTTTGGCGACGGTGTATCGTGAGCGGCGCGAAACTCCGGCGATGCTATTTGGGGCCGCGGCGGCCGGTCTGGTGTTCGCCTTGTATCTGACCTACATTGAAGGACGGGTGCTCGGAGTCTGGTGCATTCTTTGTTTGAGTTCGTTGGCGTTGATTGCGACCACGACGATTTTGGCGGCGGTGATTTGGTGGAAACGAAACAGTACCCAGTAACCAGTACCTGGTACTCAGCACCCGAGTGCCAATGCGAATGCTTTCCTGAGAGCTGAGAGCTCAGAGCTCGATTCCCTCCATGTCCCGACCCACAACTCGAAAACTCAAGATGAAGGTTGCGGCGACCGCTGCTCTACCCGTGTCTGCGGGCAACTTGTGGTTGCATGAACTTCGCAGCCGAATTCTGAAAAACACGCGACTGCTGCGGGTTTGGCTGCCTCCGGATTATGATGGCTGGGGCGCGGTTCGCTATCCGGTCCTTTACTTGAATGACGGACAGAATCTGTTTGATCCGGCGACGGCTTTTGCTGGAGTCCACTGGCAGGTGGGCGAGACGGCGACGCGTTTGATCTCCGAGCAGAAGATTCCGCCGCTCATTATCGTGGGCATTGATAACACGAAGAGTCGCGCCGATGAATACATTCCCTACAAGTCAAAAGATCCGCGAGTGTTAAACGCAAAAGGAAAGTGCTATCCCGATTTTCTGCAGCGCGAAGTCATGCCGCTGATCGAAGAGAGCTATTCGGTGTTGAAGGGGCCGGAGAATATCGGATTGGGTGGGTCGTCTCTCGGGGGCCTGATCACGTTGTACACGCAACTGGCCGCGCCGGGAGTGTTTGGGCGATTGCTGATCGAGAGCCCGTCGCTGTTCGTGGCGAACCGCAAAATTCTGGACCAATGCCGTCGCTTTCGAAACTGGCCTTCGCGCGTCTATGTGGGGATGGGCACGCGGGAAGTGGGGAACGCGGAGAAAGACGAAAAGATCGTCGCCGACGTCCGCGAACTGGAAGCGATTCTGCGCGAAGCTGGCCTGGATGAACAGCGGCTGAAGGTTCGCATCCAGGAAGGCGCTGCGCACAGCGAATCTGCCTGGGCGGCGCGGCTTCCCGAGGCGCTGGAGTTTCTTTTCTCGTCTTGAGTCGTTCGAATGTGCGGCGTTTTGCGCTGCCGGACAGCCGAGGGCGGCTGTCCCTACGCGTACGATGGGTTATTATTATCGGTCTTCTTCTCAATCTCAATCGTCGTCTGTTCGGTGGGAGCCTCTATGAAAACTCGTGATTTGGCGGTGTGGTGTGTTCTGGCTTTGGCACTCGGAATCTCGGCGGTGGCGCAGCCGTATAACGAAGCGCAGTTCAAGGGAATGAAGTGGCGCGACATCGGGCCATTTCGTGGCGGCCGCGTGCTGGCGGTGACCGGGGTTCCCGGCAGTCCCTTTACCTACTACTTCGGCGGCGTTGCGGGAGGCGTGTGGCGCACCACCGACGGCGGCGTGAGTTGGCAGCCGATTTCCGACAAGAGCGTGATCTCGTCGATCGGTGCGATTGCCGTCTCGGAATCGAATCCGAACGTGATTTATGCGGGGACGGGCGAGTCCTGCCTGCGCGGCAATATTTCTTATGGCGATGGCGTCTACAAGACGACCGATGGCGGCAAGACCTGGCAGCACATCGGACTGAAAGACACGCAGCATATTGCTCGCGTTTGGATTGATCCGCGCAACCCCGACCACGTGCTGATCGCGGCCCTCGGCCACGCTTACGGGCCAAATCCGGATCGCGGCATTTTTCGTACCAATGATGGCGGCAAGACCTGGGATAAGGTTCTCTACAAGGACGACAAGTCGGGCGGGATCGATCTCGCGGTTGATCCGCACAATTCCAACGTGATGTTCGCCGCCCTCTACCAGATCCAGCGCTCGCCGTGGGGAATGGATAGCGGCGGCCCGGGCAGCGGATTGTATCGCTCGACGGACGGTGGAAATACGTGGAAGCACCTTGAGGGCAAAGGCCTGCCGGAAGGCATTCTGGGACGCATCGGCATCAGCGTTTCGGGCGCCGATTCGAATCGGGTGTACGCGCTCATCGAGTCGAAGGAGAGCGGGCTGTATCGTTCCGACGATGGCGGTGAAAACTGGTCGCGGGTCAATGATGATCAGAGGCTCACGCAGCGGGCTTGGTACTTCACTCACATCTTTGCCGATCCCAAAAGCGCGGACACTGTTTACATGCTGAACACCGGGATGTTCCGCTCGACCGACGGCGGCAAGACGCTGAATCTTCTGCCCGCGCCGCACGGCGACCATCACGGCTTCTGGATTGATCCGCAGAATCCGAATCGCATGATCAACGGGAATGATGGCGGGGCGACGATCTCAGTCGATGGTGGAAAGAGTTGGTCGACGCAATACAACCAGCCGACGGCGCAGTTTTACCATGTGGCGGCCGACAACGACTTTCTCTACAAGGTGTATGGCGCGCAGCAGGATAACTCGACCATCGGCATCCTGAGCCGCACCGACGACGGCTATGTCGGGCGCCAGCACTGGTTCGATGCGGGCGGTGGAGAGAGCGGCTACATTGCGCCTGATCCGCGGGACTCGAACATTATTTATGCGGGCTCGGGCGGCGGTGCGGTTACCCGTCTTGATCGCCGCAGCAACCAGGAGCAGGACATTACCGTCTGGCCGGAGGATGCCGCGGGCCACGGGGTTGGCGATATGAGATACCGCTTGGGATGGACACAACCCATCGTGATCTCGCCGCATGATCCGAATGTGGTTTACACGACCGCGGAGCACGTCTTCAAGACTACCGATGAAGGCAAAAGCTGGATGGCGATCAGTCCGGACCTGACGCGCAATGATAAGAGCAAGCAGGTTTCTTCGGGCGGTCCACTGACCAAGGACAACACCTCGGTCGAGTATTACGACACGGTGTTCACCATTGCGGAGTCACCCGTGCAGAAAGACCTGCTGTGGGCAGGAACCGATGACGGCTTGATCCACGTTTCGCGCGATGGAGGCAAGAACTGGGCGAATGTGACGCCGAAGGGAATTCCGGAGTGGAGCCTGGTGAGCCTGATTGAGGCTTCGCCCTTCGATGCCGGTACTGCCTATGCGGCGGTCGATACGCACAAGCTCGACGATCTGAAGCCTTATATTTTCAAGACCACAGATTTTGGGAAGTCGTGGACGAAGATCACCAACGGCATTCTGGATGGCGCATACACCCATGCGGTACGCGAAGATCCGGTGCGGAAGAACCTGTTGTATGCGGGTACGGAGACGGGAATTTACGTTTCGTTCGATGGCGGAGCGAACTGGCAATCCCTACAACTGAATTTGCCGAACTCTCCGATCCACGACCTGATTGTGAAGAATGACGATCTGGTGGTGGCGACGCACGGGCGCTCGTTCTGGATTCTGGATGACCTCACACCGCTGCGCGCGGCAACAGCGCAAGCGACCATCGAAGCCGTCCTGTACAAGCCGCGACCGACCTATCGCCTGCGCTGGCCCGATTTTTTTGAGCGGCGGCAACCGGTGGGCGACAATCCTCCGACTGGCGCGATCGTTTATTACTACCTGCCGAGTGCGCCGAAGGGCGTGGTGGCGCTTGAATTCCTGGATGCGTCTGGGAAAGTGGTGCGGCGTTATTCCAACGAAGAAAAGAAAGAAGCGGATACGCCGCCAGAATGGCCCGACCAGACGCCTCCCAACGAAAAGATTCCGACCGAGGTGGGCGTGAACCGTTTCGCGTGGGATTTGCGTTTGCAAGGACCGACGCCGCTGGCTGGAGAGCCGAGCGCGGAATTTCGCAATCGTGGACCAATGGTGCCTCCGGGCGCTTACCAGGTTCGGCTGACAGCGGACGGGAAATCGTATACGGCGCCGCTGGAGTTGAAGCTGGATCCGCGGGTGAAGGCGTCGAACGACGACGTGCAGAAGCAGAGTGATCTGGGGCGCAAGATCGTGGCGCAGGTCTCGGCGATTCACGAGGCGGTAGGGACCATTCGCGAAGTGCGCGTCCAGACTCGCGGGCTGAATAAGCGTCTCGGCGAAGATTCGCATTACGCTTCGCTCGTTTCGGCCGCCAAGGACTTCGACAAGAAAAGCTTGGATCTGGAGGCGCAGTTGCTCCAGGTCAACTCGAAGAGTTCGGAATCGAACCTGAACTATCCGGTGCTGATCGACGAGCGGTTGCATTCATTGTTGTTCAGCGTGGAACTGGCGGATGCCGCGCCTACGAAGCAGCAATATGAAGTGTATGAGGAACTCGAAAAGCAGGCGCAACCGCTGTTGGCGCAGTACCGCGATCTGATGGTGAAAGACCTGCCGGCGTTGAACGAGATGGTGAACAAGCAGAATATTCCGGCGCTGTACGTGCCGGCAGGGAAGTAAAAACACCAGAAAAATGGAGCGCCGGGCGTTCCCGCCCGGCGTTTTTATCGCTCACAAACTCGGATTTCAGTAGAGATGGTGGCTTGCCGCGTCCCGCTCGTCGGCGGAGACGGGGCAAGCCCCGTCTCTACACGAAGATCTATTTCGTAATTACGCCGCAGGCGATGCGGTCTCCGGCGTTGCCTGCCGGGTCCGTCTTCTGGTCATCGGCTTTTGCGTGAATGATGAGCGCTGTGCCTCCGTTGCTGAAGAGGGAATGGCTGTCGCTGCCCAGGTTGACGTCCTTATCCTCGATTTTGAAATGGGCTTTGCCGTTCGCGCCTACCGTGAAGTTGGGATTGTCGCCAGCGTGGTGACCTTCTGGATTCTCCAGCCCATGCTTCTTGCTATCGGGATTGAAGTGGCCTCCGGCGGACTTGAAGTCGGGAGCTTCGCACTTGGCATTCTGATGAAAGTGGATGGCGTGTTCGCCGGGAGGCAGGTTCTCGAGATTGACTTCCATCCCGATTCCCGGGGCCGATTCCCAAAGAATGGCGCTTCCCACCACCTTCCCTTGGGCATCTTTGAGTTGAACTAGCATCTTGGCGGAACTGGCGGATGCGAGTGCGACCACGAGCAGGGCGAGCGAGAACAAGCGAGTGGTTTTCATGCAGGAATTATAGCGAAACAAGCTGCGAGCTACGAGCCGCGAGCTTCGAGCAAACAGGTTGTCCGGAGATCGTCGCCCGAAGCTCGCGGCTCCACCCCACCGCGTTACTTCTGGTCTGGCGCAGAATGCGGCGCAATGTGACAATAGCAAGATGCAAAGAACTCTCACCACAGCGCTACTATTGGCCGCGGGGATGATGCTGGCCGGAGACGGCTATGCCCAGCAGACTCCAGCAAGCACTCCGGCGGCAACGACTCCAGCGGCTTCTGCCGCCACAACTAAGAAGGCCGCCACGACGGCGAAGGCTCCGGTAAAGAAAACGGGAACGGCAGGCGCAGCGGCTCCGGCGCTTACCACGCGCACCCAGAAATTCAGCTACGCGTTGGGAATGAACATCGGGACGGGTCTTGGTGGCACCCTGAAAAAGCAGTCGGTGGAAGTGGACTGGAATCTGGTGTCGCAGGGATTGAAGGATTCCACGGGGACCGGTAAGACGCGTCTGACGCAGGAAGAAGCGCAGGCCGTGCTTACCGAGGTGCAGAACGAAGTTCGCAAGCAGCAGCAGGAGAAAGTGCAGCAGGCTGGTGCTGCCAATAAGACCGATGGCGAAGCGTTTCTTGCCGCCAACAAGAGTAAAGAAGGCGTTGTCACGCTGCCGAGCGGTCTGCAGTACAAGATCTTGACGGCCGGCACCGGGCCGAAGCCCACCGCGAGCGATTCCGTTGTCTGTAATTACCGCGGCACGCTGACCAACGGCACGGAATTTGACAGCTCCTACAAGCGCGGGCAACCAGCGACGTTTGGAGTCGGCCAGGTTATCAAGGGCTGGACGGAAGCGCTGCAACTTATGCCCGTGGGATCGAAGTGGCAATTGTTCGTTCCTTCCAACCTTGCCTATGGCGAGCAGGGCGCGGGCGGCGGCCAGATTGGACCTAATTCGGCGCTGATTTTTGAAGTCGAACTGATTTCCATCGTGGACAAGACGAAAGACGACAAGAGCAAGGGCGAAGACAAGAAGGACGACGAGAAGAAAGAAGAACCGAAGAAGCAGTAGAACTTTTGGCCAGTGGAGCGCCGGGCGTTCCCGCCCGGCTGGACGGGCGAGACGCCCGTCCCTCCACCTGCCTCACAAACGTCTCACCGCACTACCTTCCCAAATACTGCACGTGGGCGTAGGTTCCCAGCCTGACGTTATAGGCGAGGTACCAGCCGATGTGATCGGGGTCATCGTAAATGACGATGTCGTCCGAATCCCACAACCAGCCGTCACAGAAGCCCCCGTCGTACGGGGCCACGGAGAAGAAGAAGCCGCCGAACCAGAAGCGTCCGGGACCGCCGCCTCCCAAGTGCCAGATGTGTCGGCGGCCGAAGCCGCCGGTGAAGCGGCCATGCTCCCAGGGATGATCGAGATGATAGTGAACGTCGCCCCGACCGGTGTCGTGGCCGACCCATTCCCTGCGATTATCCACGTGGGGAGCATTGGGGTGCCCTTCGCGATCGTTGAAGTGGCGGTTTTCCTCGGCCTGATGCGGAGTATTCACGCGGGCGGGACCGTGGGAAGGAATGTTTTGACGGCCACCCCCGACCTCCGGCTGGCCACCACTTCCGTGGTGTTGCGCCAGGGCGGGGAGAGAAAACACGAAACAGAGTGCGAGCAATGCAATCAGCTTTTTCATTCGGTTGTCACCTCCGATAGCGATAACCCTACCTAACCTTAGATGTTTCTGTGGATTTGCGGGATTCCCAACTGTGCAGTAGAGATGCGGCTTGCCGCGTCTCCACATGGCCGGGCAGCTTGAATAGCGAGAGTCAGACGGGGCAAGCCCCGTCTCTACAAGGGAATTTCTATTCGTAGCGGAGAGCTTCGATGGGGTCAAGGCGGGAGGCGCGGATGGCTGGGACCATGCCGCTGATGAGCCCGACGGCGCTGAGGATGAGGACGGCGACGACCAGGGTGATGGGGTTAATCATGAGGCGGATGTCGGCGTCTTCCGCATGCTTGGCTATGGCGCTGTAGAGCGTGAGTCTGCCGACCGACAAGGCAACGGCGTAGGCCAGGATGATGCCGAGGAGTCCGCCCATGAAGGTGATGGTGAGCGCCTCCGCCAGAAACTGGAAGAAGATGTAGCGGCGGCGCGCGCCGAGCGCCTTCTCGACGCCGATCTCGCGGGTGCGTTGGGTGACAGAGACGAGCATGATGTTCATCAATCCCACGCCACCGATGCCCAGAGTCAGGGTGCCGATGAAACCGAGCAGGATCTTGAGTCCGATGGTGATGATCTCGAACTGGTGAACCTGCTCCATAAGATTGAAGACAAACAGAGCGCGCCGGTCGGCGGGATTGAACTTGTGCTGCATGGCCATGATGTAGCGCACCGACTGCTCGATCCGTTCATAGTCATTGGTCTCGTAATTAAACCAGACCGTATCGAGGTAGTGCGTATCCTTGAGATCGCTCATGGTGGTAAATGGGACGTAGACGACGCGATTGATGTTGTCATCGCCGGCTTGCATTTTGGCGCTGAGAACACCCACAACTTCAAAGCTGATGCCATCGATGCGGATGTGCTCGCCGAGGGCATTGCGTCCGGAGAACAGTTTCTCTTTGGTTTCAGAACCGATGACGGCGACGCGCGCTCGCTGGACCTGATCCTCAGGATTGTAGAAGCGCCCCTGGGCGAGGCTCAGCGCGCGAATGTCGAAAGTGTTGGGGTATTCTCCGTTGACGGGCATGGTGAACGAGCGATTGTCGTACTGCATGACCGCCTGCTTGTCGCAACTGGGAGTGATGTGGGTGATCTGCGGGATGTTGGTGGTGAGCAGGTCGATGTCCTCAAGGGTGATGCGGATTTGCGCGCCAGCTTTCTCGCCACCGGATTGCATGGATGACCGGCCGGGAACCACGATGAAGAGCTTGGTTCCGAAGTTGGCAAAGATGTTGGCGCAAGCGCGGCCGAAGCCATCGCCGTAGGCGAGCAGCATGACGACGGTGGCAATCCCCCAAGCCATGCCCAGCATGGTGAGGGCGGTGCGGCGCCGGTTGTGGCGCATGGCAATGTAGGATTCATGGAGAATGTCGCGCATCATAAAAGTTGTAGTTTGTGATCTGCAATTTCCAACTAACGAAACATATCTGCAAATTACCAATTGCTAATTACCAATTACAGATCCCTCATTCCTGCCGCAAGGCCTCGACCGGTTCCAGGCGGGCGGCCTTGCGCGCGGGATAGACTCCGGCGGCCACGCCAGCGAGAGTCAGGCTGGCGATGGCGAGGACCGCAGTTTTCAGAACGAGCCGCGGCGGATCGAAGCCTCCGGGACCGTTGTAATCGCGGAACAGCGCCATTAAGCCGCCGGCCAGGCCCATGCCGATCAGACCGCTGACCAGGGTAAGCAGGATGCCCTCCGTGAAGAATTGCAGCATGATGCTGCGGTTGGTGGCGCCCAGCGCCTTACGCAATCCAATTTCGCGAGTGCGCTCGGTGACGGCGATGAGCATGATGTTGATCACGCCGATGGCGCCGAGCGCGAGAGTGACCAGGCCGACGGTGCCGAGGAATCCGTTCATGGCATCGAAGATCGCGCCCATCATTTGGGCCTGCTTGACGGTGTCCCAACCCTCGAACGCGTCTTCGTCGTGAAAATCGAAGTGATGATTGCGGGCGATGACGCGGTGAGCCTCATCCTGAGCAATTAGATGTTCGTCGGCGATGCGGGGCTGATAGTTGAGGAACGATATCGCGTCGTAGGCCTCTTCACCCTTGATCGGGAAAGCGCTGCGCATGACCTGGAAGGGAATGTAGGCGCGAGTGTTGGTGGAGTTGTCGTCGCCGCGGCCAACGCGCTTCAAGGTGCCAACAACTTCGAAGCGATGGCCATTCAGCAGAATGAACGAACCGATGGCGGGACGTCCGGGAAAAAGATTGCGCGTCATTTCGTCGCCGAGGACCACGACATTGCGTTTTTGAGTTTCGTCGAGGTGATTGAGCCAGCGTCCTTGTTTGAGCGGCAGGAATCGGATTCCGTTGTACTGCGGTTCGGCGCCGGTCAGTTGTCCACTGGCGCTGGCGAACTCGCTGACCGCGTGCACGTCATTGGTAGTGAGGACCGGAGTGATCTCCTTAATATGCGGAGATTCTTTGCGGATGTCGAGGTAATCCTGGTACGTGAGCCGGTACTGGCGGGCGGAGTTCATGCTGCCCGCCAGGGCCGGGGCGCGGCCGGGGAAGATCATCATGATATTTTCGCCATACTCGGAAAGACCGCGCTGGTTGCCGGTTCGGAAGCCCTCGCCCAGGCCGACCAGGAGCAGCAGGGAACCGACGCCCCAGGCGATGCCAAACATGGTGAGGAACGAACGGAGCTTGTGCGCCCAGAGGGTGCCGAAAATCTGCGCGAAAACGTCGATCACCATCTGCATGGGTTTGATCAATCGGCGAACCGGAAACTAGTGCTGGGCTCTAAATGGCAGCTCTCAGTTGCTCGCTTCGTGGCTGGCGGTTTGCTCCATCGTTACCACTACTAGGATAACAAGCGGACGGGAGAGGGGTACACTACCAAGTTTTGAGCTGCGATATCGTTAGTAGAATCCATGCACTGCAGGCGGGGTGATCGACGCGCCTTCGGCCGATCTCAGCAAAAATATGATCAGAATCGGAATGCCGGCGTACGCATACACATGCCACGCTAGCAAGATCACATGCAACGGTGGCAGGAAGAGGATGCACAGACAGCTGAGCAAGACGAGGCCAGTCGACCGCCGTTTGCCACTGTCCACCAACAGAGATTGCAGAAGTAGGCCCATGGGCAGCAGCGCGATGCACAGGTCGTGGGGGCTGAGATGATAGCTGACGAGAATTGCCGCGAAAACGAAATTTCCGATGGCCAGATTTTGGGCGCCTGCAAACTTCGGCCCACTGCTCCCAAACCCTCTCGCCGCATACAAGAAAAGCGAAACCGAAGCAATCAAAGTGACAATTAAGCGAACACTTGCGTCTCGTACGACACCCGGAACGGCAATCAACCCCCGGATATTCGCCATCTGTGCGGGGTGAATGCCTGCCAGCGGCAGGCTACTGAGTCTCATCAAGAAACGCGGGTAGGCAGTCGGGAAAGCCCACCCGGAAATTCCGACGGAAATGAGCGCCAATATCACGAACACGAGAGCAAACCCGCGGAACAGCCCTTTTTTTCTGAGCGATGCCGCCAACACCACGAAAGCAAGTATCAAGTGGAACTTGAAGAGTCCGCAGCCTAGCAAACAGCCAGCCGTGAAGTTGCGGCCCCGCTGCAAAGCAACCACCGCCAACGTCATAAGCAGGAGCAGAAGCAGCGAATCCTGACCTTGCAGAAAATTGAGCAACACGGGCGGAAACAAGAAGAACAGCAGCAGCAGGACGCGCCAGTCCCAACGATTGAGTATTTGTCGCTGAAAAACGATCGCGGTACACGACAGGACCGCCGCGTTAAAGACGCACCAGAGTAGGTATGCGGTACGCAGTGACCATAGCGAGAATGGCAAATACAGTAGCGTTTCGAAAGGTGGGTGGATGTAGTAGGTGCCGGTGCGTCCTACGTAGCGCGTCAGGAATTGATCTTGCGCTTGGAAGTCGTAAAGCTGATGCCCACGTCCTTCGAGAACCATGCGAGCGGCCGAGTAGAAGTCCGGGAAGTCGGTTCCTTTTGCCCTCTGGTCAAAGCCGATAGCGAAGAGATAAGTGATTCCGGCCAGAGCCAGAATCACGAGCGCGTTCTTAGCAAACCGCGCGCCCTTGCCACGCTCAGCGCTGACGGATGCTGACGTTGGGTCTCGACTTGGGGACGGTGGGTTCACATTGCGGAATGCGTTGGTGATTAGGCGTGGAGAATAACACGACCGCCGGTTGCAGACGGGCGAAGAACGGGGCCGAGCTTCGCTCGGCATGGACGGGGCGAGGCGGCCGTCCCAACATCACCCCACCCAACGCCTACACAACCTTTTAGCAGACTAGCTGGTCTCGGGTTAGTTTTAGACCGGTCAGATTGCCCAGGATGGTTACTGCAATCTGCTCGGTGCGGAAAAATTCCTCGGCGGTCTGCTGCAGGTCTTGTGTGGTCACGGCCTCGATGCGTTCGATCAGTTCGTCGAGTCCGTAGAAATGGTCGTAGTACATTTCCTGGCGGGCAAGGTTCGACATGCGCGCGGTCGAGGATTCGAGCGAGAGCATCAGGCTGCCTTTGAGCTGGTCCTTGGAGCGGCGCAGTTCTTCTTCAGGGACGGGCGTGGTTTTCAGGTTGCGAAATTCCTCGACTACGCACTCGACAACTTTGATCGCCGACTCACGCGAAGTGCCCGCGTAAACACACATGGAACCGGTGTCACGGTAGGGATTGAGGTCACTATAGATGGAATAGGCGAGTCCCTGGCGCTCGCGGATGTTCTGGAACAGGCGGGAGCTCATGCCGCCTCCGAGCAACGTATTCAGGATGTAGGAAGCGTAACGGCGTTCGTGCGCCATGGGATGCGACGGGACGCCGATGCAGATTTGCACCTGCTCGAGCGATTTCTTGTTACGCAGGTTGATGCGGGAAAAAGTTTTGGGCTGGGGCGAGTTCAAACCGTTCTTCGCCGGCTTCACGTGTTCGAAATGCCTGGCGACGAGTTCGACAAAATGTTTGTGGTCGAGGTTGCCCGCGGCGCTGACGATGAGATTACCGGGGGCGAAATGGTGTCCATAAAAGCGGGACACAACGGGGCGCTCGAATTTCTTGACCGTTTCGCGCGTGCCCAGGATGGGCAGGCCGAGGGCGTGGTCCTTCCAGAAACTTTGGGTGAAGATTTCGTGGACGAGGTAGTCGGGATTGTCCTGGTCCATTTTTATCTCTTCGAGGATGACGCCGCGCTCGCGCGCGATGTCGCCGGCATCGAAGACGGGATGAAGCACGAGATCGCTGAGGACATCCATGGCGAGCGGAAGGTGCTCGTCGAGAACTTTGATGTTGAAGCAGATACATTCTTTCGCCGTGAAAGCGTCCATGTTGCCGCCGATCGAATCGACCTGACGGGCGATGTCTTCGGCGGACCGGGCTTCCGTGCCCTTAAACACCATGTGCTCGATGAAGTGGGAGATGCCATTCCATTCGGAATCTTCGTCGCGCGAGCCCGACTTGAGCCAGATGCCGATGGCGACTGAGCGGATGTGGGGCATCTGCTCGGTGATGATGGTTAGCCCGTTCGGCAGCGTTTGACGACGAATGCTTCGAGTTTCTTTTACCATTGATTCCTTATTGCGAGATTAAGACGTAAGTATGAATTTACGGGCAGGTTGCTATTGTTATTCTCCCACAATCCAGGGCGAGGAAAGAGCGAGTGAATATCAGCCTTTCGTTTGTGTAACTTACGCCGGCTATTTCGCACCATGATTTCAGTATTATGGTGAAAGACGGGCGAGGACGCCCGTCGCTCCACCAGCGCCAAATGCCAAAGCAGCCACCCAATTCGCTACTAGGACTTACCTTGCCGGAGCTCACGAATCTTGCGACTGGGTCGGGGCAGCCTGCCTACCGAGGTCAGCAGCTATTTGATGCGGTCTATCGGCAAAAGATTGACCGGCTGGATCAGGTTTCGACCCTGCCGCTGGAATATCGGGCTCGTCTGGTGGAGGAAGGCTGGCGGGTTGGATTTCCGGTGATTGCGCGCAAGTTTGTTTCGAGCGACGGCACGGTACGGTACCTGGTGGAACTGGCCGACGGGGAGACGGTGGAAACGGTCTGGATGCCGGAGGGCGATGGGGGCGAAAGCGGCGACGGAACCGAGGCGGGAGATGAGATCGCGGGAGGAACCGCTCCAGCGGGGTGGCGGCGGGCTACGATTTGCGTATCCAGCCAGGTGGGATGTGCAGTGAACTGCAAGTTCTGCTTTACGGCGCTGCTTGGGGTCAAGCGCAATCTCGAAGCGGGAGAAATCGTGGGGCAGATCGCGGCTGTGCTGCGGGAGCAGGGAGTGGAGCCGCCACTGCAGCGCGTCAACATCGTGTTCATGGGCATGGGCGAACCTTTTCTGAATTACGAGAACTTCATGAAGTCAGTGCGGCTGCTGGCGGAGGGCGTGGGGATTCCAGAGTCGCGTATGACCGTGTCGACGGCGGGAATCGTGCCAAGGATCCGCGATTTTGGGCAGGAGCCGCTGCGGCCGAAGCTGGCGATCTCGCTGAATGGATCGAATGACACATTGCGCAGCGAGGTGATGCCGCTGAACCGGAAGTGGAGCCTCACGGAGCTCATGAAAGCGGCGCGGGAGTTTCCGCTGCGGGCGCGGGAGCGGCTCACGTTTGAATACGTGCTGCTGGCGGGCGTCAATGATGCTCCAGAGCAGGCGCGCGAAGTGGTGGAGTTGGTGCGCGGCATCAGGGCAAAAGTGAATTTGATTGCGTTGAATCCGGGGACGGAGTTGCCCTACCGGACGCCGGAGCAAGAGCGGGTGTTGGCGTTCCAGCGGATTCTGGCAGCGGCGGGAATTCCAACCTTCGTGCGCAGGCCGCGAGGACGCGACATTTTCGCAGCGTGCGGACAACTCAAGAGAACTGTGGAAGTCGTGCCCGCCAGCGACTCAAAATCAACCTTGTCATCCTGAGCGCAGCGAAGGATCTGCTTTCCTGGCGGTTGAAAAGAAAGCAGGTCCTTCGCAGCGCTCAGGATGACAAATTCGAAATGTGTCAATCCAGGATGCGCGCAGGTAGTGGGTTTCACGATGCAACCGAGAAAACCCTGAACCACCAAGGACACGAAGTATCACGAAGGCTTCTCGTCTCAGGGGTTTCCTTCGTGGCCTTTGTGGTTAACAGTTTCGCATATTGGCCCAGTACCTACGCGCAGTGTTACGAACTGCCACGTGCGGCGGCGCGGCTGGGGGCGGATGCGGAACGGCTGGCGGAACCTGCCGCTGCTTGCAGTTCCATGCGAAAGG
The DNA here is from genome assembly GCA_020073525.1 of Terriglobia bacterium. Classification (GTDB taxonomy): domain Bacteria; phylum Acidobacteriota; class Terriglobia; order Terriglobales; family Acidobacteriaceae; genus Acidiflorens. Next base: position 32,001 of record JAIQFA010000003.1, on the reverse strand, counting down.
CTGGGCGATCCGAAGCGGACGGCTGCAAGAGGCGGCCGCCGTGTTCTTCGACGATGCGGCAGCAGGCGCTCAGCGAAAGAGTGGAAGGTTTGTTCGCGCCTTCGGAGTTCAGCGGTGACGAAAACGAGAGATGCTGCTGCGACGATGTATCCACAGAAGGATCGTGCGAAGAAAAGTCAACCATAACCAAATTCCCCTTGCTGTGGGTGCGAACAATCAGAACGGAGTGTCTTTCGCGATCGAGACGGGCATTGATTTGTCCCGCAAGGTGCATGCAGACGTGCAGAACCTGGTTGGAGTCTGCGAGGACGAGCGGCAGGGTAGGCGCGAGCTCAAGCCGGATCGAGTTGGATTGTCCCTCGAACTGGGGAATCAGCAGGCGCACCGCGGTTTGCAGCACGGAGTTGATGTCAACGGCGGCAAGGCGGGCCGGGGCCTGACGGGCAAAGGTGAGCAAACTCGCCACCAGCGTAGTGGTGCGGCGGACCTGCTCGCCGATTTGCGCGGCCTGGTTGTTTTCCGCGGGCGGTAGCTGGGATGCGCTCAGCAGATCGGAGTAGCCCAGCATGGCAGTGAGCGGATTGTTGATCTCGTGGGCGGCTCCGCCCACCAACTGGCCTAGCGACGCCAGCTTCTCCGAATGAATCAACTGTTCCTGCAGGGCCTTGAGGTCATCGAAAGAGCGGCGTGACCTTTCCAGAAACTGCGACAATTCTTCTCGCAGCAAGCGCTGGCGCCAGAAAACCACGACACCCATCACGACCATGGTCAGGAGACTCACAGTAATGCGGAAGCTCTTGACCGAAGACGGCAGCGCCGGGTCCAACTCAGACCGCATGGCGGTCCACAGAAGGCTGAACAGTGCGACCATGCTCAGGCGCGTAATCCAGACGCCAAGCAGCGGCTGCGTCGGCCTGGAATCAGACAAGTTGAGGCGCAGAGAGAGCAAGGGAGCCGCCCCCATCCAGGCAATGGAAACGGTGAGCGGGATGTCGTAGATGCTGCCGCTGTAGTAAAGCTTGTGCGAAATTGCCCAGTTGGCAACATAAGAACTGGAGGCGTAGAGGGCGCCGGCGCCGAGCAATTGTCCGTAGAGCTGTCGCCAGCCGCCACTCGTGGTATAGGCGACAATGGCGAGCGCGACCAGCAAGACAAGCTTTTCTGTCAGGTACGCGAAATTGAAGTTGGCGCTGTAGGTCGGCTCATCGATTTGAACGGTTTCCCATGGGATCACCGCATATACATAAATGAAGACCCACCATGTGAGCAGCAGGGCAAAGTCGAGCATGCGGACACGTTCATCACGCTCCTCTTCCCGCAGATGAGGGAGGACGGCGAGAGCGGCGATCATGGGCACCAGGTGAAGGAACAGGACGGTGTCGCCGAGAAAGGGATTGGGCACGTCCTCACGCTTAAAGACTTCAAAGTAATTCCACATTCCCTGGTACGTGAGCCAGAAGATCATGCCCACGCTCATCAGGATCCAGAAGAGCCGGATGTGAAACGTCGGGCAGCGGGAACGCGAGGTATTGGATAGATAGGTGGCGGTGGCCACCAGCAGGAGACTGCCTTGAATCAGGTCGCTGGCAATGGTCAGCGCATCTCCCCGGGGCATCAGCAGCGAGGCTGCGGTCTGGGCGAGAACCAGGGCGACCAGCACAGAGACCCAAATTTTCGTGCGTGTAGCCAAGGCAAACTACTCCGGCCTCCATTCTAGAGCGTGTTGCACGGGATGAGTGGTTACTAGAGTAACTCCTGGCAGGCTCGCTGAGGTCGGGAACCCTATCCTTTCAGGCCGTCTCGATTTCTCCTCTCTAACTGCGCTCTCTGTAGAGACGGGGCTCGCCCCGTTTCAGACGGCAAGCTGCGTCTCTACGGGAAAGCTAGAATGAACCACTCCGCGTTAGAATGGAGCGTTTGACGACGAGAATCCCCGCTTGTCTTGGATAATCCCTCATTACCGTGATCTATGGCGCTTCCGGGCGCCGCTCAGTGCGGGCGAAATCCGGCGCACCGAGCGCTGGCTGGCGACGGCGCGGGTGGCGTTGACGATTGTGGCGGATCTTGCCCTTTGGATGGAGCCGGCGCGCGGCTTTGCCTATTCGCGCTGGCTGTACTGGCTGCTCACGGTGTACCTGGTCCATGCGGTGGTGGTGATGTTGCTGGTTCGCTTCCGTCCGCAGTCGACAAGGAATTTTCGCCTGGTGGTGCACGCGGTGGACATCCTCTGGCCGGTGCTGATTTCCTTGTTCGCGACGGCGCAGCACGGGCCATTCTTTCTGTTCTTCGTGTTCGTGATGGCTGCGGCAGCCTATCGTTGGGGACTGTGGGAGACGGTGGGCACGGCGGCCTCGGTCGTGGCGCTGCTGGAACTGGAAGCCTACGCAGTGCGAGCTGGACTGGAACTGGCGGCGGATCAGTGGCTACGGATGGTGCATCTACCGCGACTGGGCCTGAGCGTGCGGGAACTGGATCCGCAGCAGTTGTTCATGAGTTCGGTGTATCTGATTGTGCTCGGATTTCTGCTTGGCTACATGTCGGAGAACCAGAAGAAAGTGCGGGCAGAGCGCGCGGTGATCACCCGCGTTCTCAGTTCGACGCGGGTGGAAGCGGGATTGACCGGGACGATGCAGCAGATTCTCGGCGAGGCGATGAGTATCTATGGCGCGTCGCGGGTGCTGGGCGCTTCGCAGGAAGTGCACAGTTACCGGGTATTTCTCTCGGAAGTGAAGCGTGGCGCCGAGGGCGCCCAAGCCTTGCGCTGGCGTGAAGCTTTGCCGGAGAACGAAAAGGTGTATCTGTTCGACTCGCCGGCGGACGCGGTGTATGCCTCGCGTGGCGCCAAGGGTTTTCAGGCGGTTCTGCTCAATCGCGAGGGCGTGCGTCTGCGCGATGCCAGCACAGGATTTCTGGATGCGCTGGCGCGCGTGGAAACATTTAAAGCGGTGGTTTCGGTGGCCTTGGAATTTGGGACTGAATGGACGGGCCGGGTGTTCCTGTTCGATCCCGAGAAGATGGGGGATCCGGAAGAGGAATTGCGGTTCCTGCAGGAATTCGCGCAGCAGGTGGGTCCGGCAATCTACAACGTGTACCTGATGCGGCGGTTGCGGGAGCGGGCGGGGGCAGTGGAGCGGGCGCGGTTCGCGCGTGAACTGCACGATGGAGCGATTCAATCGCTGATCGCGGTGGAAATGCAGTTGGACGTTCTCCGGCGGCAGTCGGGTACACAGGCGCCGGTGGTGAATGCGGAGTTGGGGCGGATCCAGCAGTTGCTGCGCGAAGAAGTTCTGAAGTTGCGGGAATTGATGCAGGCGATGAAGTCGTTCGAAGTGAACGCGGACCGGCTTCTCGGTTTCATTTCCGATACAGTGGAGCGCTTCCGGCGGGAGACGGGCATAGCAGCCGAGTTCGTCAGCGAACTGGAGCGGGTGGATCTGGCACAGAAAGTGTGCCGGGAACTGGCGCGCATTGTGCAGGAGAGCCTGGTGAACGTGCGCAAGCACAGTGGAGCGCACAACGTGCTGGTGCGGCTGGCGCAGCGGTCGGGGAATCTGCAGTTGACCGTGGAAGACGACGGGAAAGGATTCCCTTTTTCCGGACGGCTGTCGAACGCGGAGCTGGAGACGACAGGGAAGGGGCCAGCGGTGATTCGGGAAAGAGTACGCCTGCTGGCGGGTGAACTCACGATAGAATCGACTCCGGGCCACGGCGCGCGGCTGGAAGTCCGGATTCCGCCGGCGAGAAAGAGTAATCATGGATAGGCCAGCGATAGATAAGCAAATCACGGATAAGCCGATGATGGAGAAACGCATTCATCCAATACACATTGTGATTGCCGACGATCACCCCATTTTCCGCGACGGGTTGCGGCGCTTGCTGGAGTCGGAAGGCGATATGAAAGTGGTGGGCGAAGCCTGCGACGGCCTCGAAGCGGTGAAACTGGCGAAGGAGATCAAACCCGACATTCTTCTGCTGGATCTGGCCATGCCGCACCATACGGGGCTCGACGCGCTGCGCGACCTGAATACCAGCGAGGGCGCGGCGGGGGCGGTGCGCATCATCCTTTTGACTGCGGCGGTAGAAAAGAAGCAGGTGGTGGAGGCGCTGCAGTTGGGAGCGCGCGGCGTGGTACTGAAGGATTCCGCCACGCAATTGTTGCTCAAGAGCATTCATGCGGTGATGGCCGGGGAGTACTGGGTGGGCCGGGACAGCGTTTCGAATCTGGTGCAGTACCTGCGCAACCTCATGCAGAGTACGAACGAGGAATCGAAACAAAAGAAATTCGGGCTGACGCCGCGGGAACTGGAGATCGTCTCAGCGGTGGTGGCAGGCTACGCCAACCGGGAAATCGCCGAATACTTCAAAATCAGCGAGGACACGGTGAAGCACCATCTCAGCAATATTTTCGACAAACTCGGGGTCTCCACCCGGCTGGAACTGGCGCTGTTTGCAGTGAACCAGGGGCTTCCCCTGAAAACCATTGTATAAAGTACTTGTAATCAATGGCGTAGCTGGGATGTTGAGCGGACTAGTGCAAACTTGGTAGTACTGGCACGATCGTGCTATAGAAAGTCACTGCTGTGCTATTGGGGAGAAGGGCTCATTCACGATATTTTTACAATCATACGGCGGCGAACTACTGTCCTGAAGAATGAACGCTGTCAGGGGCCGTCGTCGACTGGGGGCAAAAGTGATTAACGCAATTCGTAAACTTTGGGTTGAGGAAAGCGGTCAAGACGTCGCCGAATACGCGGTCATGCTCGCCGTAATTCTGGTGATCGTGATTGGCACGGTCCGTCTGATTGGCGGCAACGCCAACAATGTGTTTTCGCAAGTCGGCAGCAGCATGGCGCAATAAGCCTGCACGACCAAAAGCCCCGCTGCGCCCGGCAGGGGGCTTCCTCTGGTTTCTCCTGCTGTTCTCTTCCGTTACAGCCAATCTGCGCACAAGGCGAAGCAGTGTTTTGGCTGCTAGCTCGTACCTCTAAAAGTCGACGCTTTTCGGCTACGTGGCTGTAGCCTCGCAAGCCAGCACTCACTTTTGTGTGCCCGCCGTCGGATGTCTGTAGCTAGAAGCCAGTAGCTGTGTTATCTCCCTGACGGAGCGGCCGCCGCCTTCTCCGGAGCCGGAGCCGCCTTATTTGGCGCGGCACTGTCGAGCCTGGTGAGGAACGGGAAGAAGGGCGTGACCTCAAACGGCATTTTATCGGCGGCATTGGTGATGGCCACCGGCTTGGTCTTGATCAACTCCAGTTGATTGTTCCACGGGTCGACTTTGACTCGGCCTCCGAGAGGCAGTGCCGCGACTTGATCGGGCTTCTTCGGGTCGAACTGCGGCGAGGAAGTCATCAGTGAGGACATGCGCGTGGCATCGCCGTTGAGCAGGCTGTCGCCCAAGTGCGCCCGGATCAGGTTCTTCAGCGCAGGAGCGCGCGCTTGGATCGCCTTCAGGAACAAACCGGCGTTGCTCAGTTTGTCCTTGTAGGGCGAGTTATTCAGCAGTTCGATGGCTTTCTTGTCAGCCGCTTCTTCTTCGCTGCGATCGCGCCCGAAATCCATGCGCTCGAAGGTACGCTCATCAGGAAAGAACATGCGGTCATTGAAAGCCAGCTTGGTGTCGAGATGATGGCCGAGGACGATGTGGGCCAGTTCGTGGGTCAGAATCATGGCCAAGGCCGCTTCGTCGGGCAACACGTCAATCATGCCGCGGCTCACGACGATGGTATGGCCAATCGTGAATGACTCCAGCGGAGTGGTCAGGAGAACACGGCATCGTATCTCAGGCTGAATGTCGAGGTTGTTGGTGACCATTACGTTGTTGACGACGGTCTGCAGCACCTTGTCGATTTCGCCTTCCGGAGCGAGCAGCCCGATCTGCTGGAGGCGGTCAATGACGTTGATTTCCGCCTGACGTTCCCATTGGCGTTGGGCCTCGATGGGGGAAGCGTCCTGCGCCTTCTGGCTCTGATCCTGCACGGCCTGCGGAGCGTCGACGGTAATCTCGGTGAATTCCGAGTTACGGCGGAGATCTTTCAGGTTGTAGCCCCAGAGCCGCGTCTGTGCTTTGAAATGCAGGGTCTGACCCAAACGGCTCTTTTGATCGGTCTCCTCGGAATAAATCAGCGAAGGCAGCCAGACGCCGGGCCGGAGGTTCTGCCTCCAGCTGTCAAAATGGAGGTAATAGCTGTATCGCGGATGAGGATAGTAAGTGCCGTTGAAACGGACGATGTTGTAATCCTGATCTTCGATCCAGATACGGCCGAGAAATCGGCCATTGCCGGCGTCTTTCTTGGGGACGACGTCCATGACGACGCAGCGCAATTCGCCCAAGAACTCGCGGCGGACGAAAGTAAAGTCGTAATACCTGCGCTGAAAATCCTGATCGAGCACCGCCATCTGGGCAAATCCCAGAGGAAGGAACTTGAAGGCAAATTGGTCGCTCAGTTTCCTGAGCATGCGTTTGCCGAGTCCGGCGGTGGTGGGCGAGGTGAAAGTGCGGTCGTCGGTCCCTTCGCTCATATCCAGGCGGCCCAGGAAGTACACGTCGCTGGCAGGAACGGGAGCGCCCAGGTCTTTATCTTCCTTCAAATTCTGAAGATACGTTTCCACCAGGGGATGAAGCTGCTTCATCGTCGCCGTGAAGAAATGTTCGCGCTCGATCGCGCGATCGACGACCTGGTCGAAGCTGGCTGCTGCTGCCGTTGCTCGTTGAACGTTGGTATCGCGCGTGGACAACTGCGGGTCCGGCGTAGGTTGTGCGGGCGCAGTCGGTGCCGTCGCGGACGGTTCCGGTGATGTCTGTGCGGGTGCGGTCGATGCTGGCGACGTTGGTGCAGGCGTAGTCTGGGCGAACACGAACGCAGCGCAACAGACCAGGGAAAGCGTAAGCATTGCGAATGGGGGGCGCAACATTTTTGTCTGTTTCATTTCACCTGAGATGCTAAATCAATGCGTCTCTACGACGCGAGCTGAAACACAATGTGCAATACCGCCTCAAAATCAGCGGGCTGGCCGTCCCGCAGGGCGGGCTTGAACTGAATCTTCTCCGCGGCGCGAACCGCCGATTCATCCAGCCCGTGACCGAGACCGCGCATGACTCTTACGATGCGAATCTGCCCGTTCGCGGAAAAGACCACGTCGAGCAGAACCTCACCCTCAATCTTGAGCTGGCGTCCTTCATCAGTGTAAACCGGACGGGGCTTGAATGTGATTTCGGCAGGTAACGTCTTGACTACGGCCTCCACCGGCTTGGCTTTGGGCTGAGAAGTCGTGACCACGTCGGCGTCTCCGAAGCCGCCTTGGCGGACTGTACCGCGCGACCCAGAAATCGGGCCGGAACTGTTGCCGGTGGCCACACCGCTGCCAAAACCGGTGCTGGCGACCACACCCTTTGCGCCATGCGAGCCTCCGGTGCCGTTCCCGGAACCGGGACCGTAGGGCAGATCATACGAGCCCGCCTGCGCGATCGTGACCGGACGGCCGTGAGGGTCGGACGCTGGCACGCCATTGGGATCGCCGAAACCACCTGTTTGTACTTTTGACGGCGCGGCCGCCATGGTGGGCGTTGCCGAGCTTCCATTGGAGAACACATTCGTCTTGACCGGAGGCCGGGGGATCATCGGCTTCGTATCCGGCAGGAGTTCCTTCTTGGCCGCCAGCGTCACTTTGGGTGCCTGTTCCTCGGGCACGGGAAGCTTCTTCTGGACCAACTCGGCAGGCACGCGCATGGCTTCAGGACGCGGTGCTGCCGGTTCGGTGATCTTGGGTGTCGGAACGGGAAAATGTTTGACCGGCGCCGGGGCCTGCGGAACCGGGGGCGGTGTACTAACCAGGCTGACGAAGTGGTAGTCGTGGATCGGCAATACCAAAACTTCGGGATACGCGATCGCTGCGACTACGAAAAACGCGACGACGACCGACTGCACGCCGAAGCTGAAAACGAACCTTTCCCAACGGGTACGAGGCTCGGGAAGAAGGCCTAGGGTCAATTGTAAAGGCTGGGAATCCATGTTCGGCACCTCATGAACGATCTGCTTAGCGTTTCCGAAAGAAGGGTCGGTCCCCTGAAACAGCAAGCCTAACGACTGCGGGAGACGGGTTGAGGAACGACACTTCTAAACCTTGGAGTGCACGCCGAAGGCCATTTTCGGCGACGCTTCTCCATTCTTAAGATGCTGCTAAGCGACGACTTACATGGGGAAAAACACATTCTAACAGAGCGAAAGAGGGTACCTGCAAGGTTTTTCCTATTAGGGGAAGGTCTAGGAAAGGGAAAATTTTGTGGGATGCCGGAAGATTTTGCCTGGATGCCGGCAGAGCGGCAACTCACGGAGTGACAGCCGCCCTCGGCTTTCCAGTCGAGTGAAGCGGGGCAGCAGCGAGCTATTCCTCGTCTTCGTCGTCGATCTTGATGCGGAGGGACTTCAGAAACTTCAGATCCTGATCGCTGATTTTGAGCTCGGCATTGGTGCTGAGAGTGGAGACCAGAGAGGTCTTGTCGGTGGTGTGCTCGCCCTGCTTGCTGACGCCGATGGTGGCTTCTAGAACCAGAAAGATGTCGTAGCCGCCTTCCTTGATTCGAGCCACGACTTCGGCGATCTGTTCGGAATCGGAAAGAGATTCGTTGATCGCTTCTCCGAGTTCCTTCATGAGTTGCTTCAGTTGCTGATCCACGAGTCCCCCTGGAATCGGACGCCGCTGATGGGGGACATCACAAGTGTTGGTGATCCCACCCATGGTCATTGTACGCCCGGCCGCTGCTAAAATCGACAAATGATCGACGGCCAGACGGTGAAAAAAGCCAAGCTGATTTTGCGTGTGGCCGGCAACATGGTAGGACACAGCCGGATGGGCCGGGCGGCGTTGGCTGGCGTCCGCGCGACAGCCCGCTCCTTTGGTCAGGTGCTGCACCAGCTCTGGCTGGAAGTGACTGGGTTCACGTTCTTGGCGATTGCCGCAATTGGAGCCATGGCTGGCGTCCGGGAATACGGAAAGTACCAGTCCGGCCAAGCGACGGGCCCGGGACGGTTGATCCTCGCCGTATGCTTCACGGTATCATTCGCGTGGTTCGGGCTGAGTTCATTCTGGCGGGTGAGGCGAAGAGCCAAGAACTAGAAGGCTACGGGCCAAAACCTGCAACCGCAGAGACGCCGAGAGCGCCGAGAAGGGCAGAAAACACGTGACGCAAATCAAAACGCCCGAATCCGAACCCAAGCGAGCAGCCACTCCCCCCAGTGTCGAAACTTCTTCTCATATCCCGGTACGCCCCCTTTACACTCCCGCTGATCTTGCCGCCTGGGACTACAAGCGCGATGTGGGATTTCCTGGCGAGTTTCCCTATACCCGCGGCGTGCAGGCCACCATGTTCCGGGGTCGTCTCTGGACGATGCGGCAGTACGCGGGCATGGGCGATGCCGAGGAATCGAACAAGCGCTACAAGTACCTGCTGGCGAACGGGACAACGGGACTATCGGTGGCATTCGACTTGCCGACGCAGATCGGGCTCGATTCGGACAACCCGCTGGCCGTGGGAGAAGTTGGCAAGGTCGGCGTGGCAATTGATTCCATCGAAGACATGCAACGGCTGTTCGACGGCATTGATCTGACCGCAATTTCCACCTCCATGACCATCAATGCCACGGCTTCCATCCTGCTCGCGTTATACGTCGCCGTGGCGCGGCGGCAGGGCCGGGATATCCGCAAGCTCTCGGGCACTGTGCAAAACGATGTGCTCAAGGAATACATTGCGCGCGGAACTTACATCTACCCGCCGCAGCAGGCGATGCGCATCATCACCGACGTTTTTGCCTGGGCCAATGAGAATGTGCCGGAGTGGAATACGATCTCGATCTCGGGCTATCACATGCGCGAGGCAGGATCGACGGCAGTGCAGGAAGTCGCGTTCACGCTGGGCAATGGCATTGCCTACGTGGAAGCGGCGATTCGCGCGGGGCTCGATGTCGACAAGTTCGCGCCGCGGCTCTCTTTCTTCTTCAATGCCCACAGTAATTTTCTGGAGGAGGTTGCGAAATTTCGCGCCGCGCGCCGCATGTGGGCGAAGATCATGCGCGACAAGTTCAAGGCGAAGAACCCAAAGTCGTGGATGCTGCGTTTCCACACGCAGACAGCCGGGTCCACGCTGACGGCGCAGCAGCCGGAGAACAACATTGTGCGGACCGCGATCCAGGCCATGGCGGCGGTGCTCGGCGGGACGCAGTCTCTGCACACGAATTCGTTTGACGAGGCGCTGGCGTTGCCGACCGAAGCATCGGCACGCATCGCATTGCGCACGCAGCAGGTGATCGCGTTCGAGTCCGGAGTGCCGCAGACGGTCGATCCGCTGGCGGGATCTTATTACGTCGAATCGCTGACCAGCGAAATCGAAAAGCGGGCCGTCGATTACCTGGAAAAAATCGAAGCCATGGGCGGCATGCTGAAGGCGATCGAACGCGGATACGTGCAGCAGGAAATCCAGAATGCGGCCTACGAATATCAGCAGGCGGTCGATCATCAGGAGGCGGTGGTCGTCGGCGTGAACCGATTCCACGTGGAACAAGAGCACGCGGTGCCGATTCAGCGGATTGACCCGGCGCTCGAACCGAAGCAAGTCGAGCGACTGCGGGCGGTGCGAGCCAAGCGCAACGCTGAAACCTGGAAAGCCGCGATCCGGGCGGTCGAAGATACGGCGCGCTCGGGAGACAATCTCATGCCTCGGATATTGACAGCCGTTGAGGCCAATGCCACAGTCGGCGAGATTTCCGACGCGATGCGGAAGATCTACGGGGAGTATAAGGAAGCGGTCGTAATCTGAGGTCGCATGTTCAGAGGATCTGGTTTGTCCAAGCTGAAGCGGCTTGGATGTGGCATCGTCGGAATACTGATCTTGGCGGCGGGTCTGTACAGTTCCCAAGCCGCCTATGGTTTCTCGTACAGGAATTGGTGTGGCGGACTGGTTTTTGGACCCGTTGCTTTAGTGCTTGGAACGGTCGCCGTTCTCGGTGCCGTCATGAACTGGCCAAGGGTATGGGACTCGCCGCCGAGAAACTCTGCGCGAAAGAAGCGGTCTGGTTTCTAGGTTGATTCAGCTAACCGGTTTGTAGTCGCAGGCCTGGCGGCAAGCTTCGCAATACATGAGGCCGTCGGTGCAGAGGCGAACGTCGAGTTGAGATTGGCAGAACACGCAGAACTTCTCGCACATACAACGATCTTCCGGCTGTTCGCATTGGGCGCAGCAGACACGACTCAGGCCTGGTTTCGAGGACATGGCTAGAGTCTAGTTTGGCCAAGGTCGAGAGGGAACATAACCGAGGTCACCTGAAAGGCATTCCCGGCTTGGTCCCTCCGATTTCTCGGACGTCCAAGCCGGCTCGATGAAATCGAGTCCTGCCGATTCGTCTTACTGAATGGTAGTGAGTAGAGTGCCGTAATTGCTTCCAGCGATTGAGTACACCTCAATTTTGTTCCCCGTGGAGTTCGACACGTAGGCACGGCCGCGAACGGAGTCGACTGCGACGCCCGCCGGCGCGTACGTGAGGCTAATCGAATTCCCCGCAAACTGGGAGGCCGGTGGGATCATGACCAGTGCCTTATCCCCGCTGGATGAAACCGAGCCCACATAAGCGTTGCCGCTGTCATCGATCGCGGCGGCGGTGGCCGCCTGCGTGTGCACCGCAAAGTAACGGAAAATGTTTGCCAAAATCGGCCCTGCCAGATCCACCGTGTAGGCGCTATTTTGAAATCCCACCACAGTCCACTCGCCATGCGTTGCAATGGTATTGACAACCTCGGTGGTCATATTGCTGGCAATCATCGATCCCGTCGAATCGTACACATTGTACGTCTGAAAGTCGTTGATGACAAACACATCGTTGAGAGCATCTACCGCAACGGCGGTTGGGTACTGCACTCCGTTGGTAATGGTTGCCGCCGTCGTCTGGACTCCCGCAGGCGTGTATTTGGTGATACTCCAGGTTCCGGCGTTGGAAACGAAGAGATCGCCGTCGCGGTCGAACGCCACGCCCGTCGGATAACTTATGTTCGTCGAGATGTTCTTCTTCGTTTGCTGCACATAGCTGGGGTTGTAGACGAGGATCTGGTTTCCGGCGAAGTTCGCGACATAGAGATTCCCCTTCGCGTCCACCGCAAGCCCCTGGGGCTGGTTGAGAGCGATCGTTTTGGCAAAGGCCTGGCCAGCGGCCAGGATTAGAACGACCAGGAATGCCTGGCCGACAGTCTTGAGGAAATGGCTGCGCTTCATGATGGATGTCCTTCCGAATCTGTTGGTAGTAACGAGCGATTCTCCTACCGATTCGGAATCAATCTCGTCCTACCCTATAAGCGGCATCCCGCCGCCAATACCCTCATGCAGCGGAAGAATATTTTCGGCAGCCATTTGAAGATTTCAGGTGCTGTTTCAAGAGCATTGACCGATTCCTCAGTCCGGATCTCACGTTTGCCGCCCTCCCTGCTCGGATGTTAAGTTAATAGGTCCCAGATTCCGCCAGCCCAGCCACTGTCGGAGAGATGTCTGATCGAGGTCCTTCTTGTCCGTAGTCGAAACAATACCTATTGTCCGCAAGACCGCGCTGAACGCTGTCCACCGCCAGATGGGCGCGAAGATGGTCGAGTTTAACGGCTGGGACATGCCGGTGGAATACCCTGCGGCGATCGGCTGCGGCATTGTCGCCGAGCATATGGCGGTGCGCACGGGCGTCGGCATTTTTGACGTCAGCCACATGGGAGATATTCGTCTGGCCGGGCCCGGGGCGCTGGCCGCCGTGCAGCATGTCTCGATGAATGACGCGTCCCGGTTGGCGATCGGGCAGGCGCAGTATTCGGCGCTGCTCTATCCGCAGGGAACTTTCGTTGACGATGTGATCGTCCACCGCCTCGGCGAGGATGAGTATCTGCTCGTGATTAACGCTGGCACCCGCGAGAAAGATTTCAACTGGGTACGCGACAATACGCGGCAGTTTGACTGCGCGGTCGAGCATCTCTCCGACGACTTCACCCAGATTGCGATTCAGGGGCCGAAGGGTGTGAACGTTCTGCAAAAATTGACTGATGCCGACCTGGGCGCGGTGAAATTCTACTGGGTGACGCGTGGGACAGTCTGTGGCCTCAAAAATATCTTGATGGGCCGCACGGGCTATACCGCCGAAGACGGGTTCGAGATTTACATCCCAGCGGACGAAGCGACCAGCGCGCGGGTGTGGCACGCGATTCTGGAGGCGGGAAAGGAATTTGGTGCGGTTCCCTGTGGATTGGGTGCCCGCAACACGCTCCGACTGGAAGGCAAGCTGCCGCTCTACGGACACGAGATCTCGGACACGATCAATGTGTGGGAAGCGGGACTGGATCGTTTCTGCAAGATGGAGAAGCCCGACTTTATTGGCCGCACCGCGCTGGAGAAGGCGAAAGCCGAGGGCGTGAAGAAAACGCTGGTTGGGCTGGAGATGGTCGATCGCGGAATCGCGCGCGACGGATACAAGGTTCTGGACGAGCGCGGCCAGATTGGCTACGTCACCAGCGGTTCTCCAGCGCCATTCCTGAAGAAGAATATTGCCTTGGCCTATGTTCCGCCCGCACAGGCCGCGGTGGGAACTATGGTGAAAGTGGACATCCGCGGACAGGGTGTTAAAGCGAAAATCATACCGACGCCTTTTTATAAGCGTCCGAAAAAGGCGTGAACCACCAAGGACACGAAGGTTCACGAGGAAAAGCTGAGAGCTAGAAGCCAGGAGCCAAGAGCCGATATGCCTTACCCAACTGACCGCAAATATACAAAAGAACATGAGTGGATCACCGCCGATGGCACGATCGGCATTACGAACCATGCGCAGGATTCGCTCGGCGATATCGTATTCGTCGAGCTGCCCAAAGTGGGTACAGAGATCACCGCGGGAAAGACTTTCGGCACAGTGGAGTCGGTGAAGGCCGTCTCGGATTTGTTTGCACCGGTTTCGGGGACCGTGACCGGTGTCAATGAAAGTCTTGCCACTGCTCCTGAGCAAGTAAACAAGGACGCGCATGGCGCCTGGATGGTCAAGATCAGAGTGAAGGATCCGTCCGAGATGAATGCGCTGCTTTCGGCGCCGGACTACGACAAGTTTGTCAGCGAAGAGGCGGGACACTGAAAAACATTGCAGAAGTTAGAAGTCAGATTGCAGAAGCAAAGCCCTTTGCCTCCAGCCGTATTGGTGGAAACCAACGGGTTCACTTCTGCAATTTGACTTTTGATTTCTGCAATTCCCCGACGGAGACTCCAGCTTCAAAATCCAAACTGCCGCTGCCTACATCCAATAAGGGTTCCTATGAGATATCTGCCTAAATCTCCCGCGGATCGCGCCGCCATGCTGCAAGCGATCGGGGTCCGTTCCGTGGACGATCTTTTCTCGCCGATTCCTGCCGATTTTCGCCTGACGCGGGATCTGGACATTCCGCGGCAAATGGCCGAGTCGGAAATCGTCGACTGGTTCAAGCAGCGCGCCAAAGAAAACGGCGAAGGCTATACCAGTTTTCTCGGGGCCGGGGCTTACTCGCATTACCGGCCAGTGGTCATTGACGCGCTGGTGCAGCGGGGCGAATTCCTCACTTCTTATACGCCGTACCAGGCGGAGTTTGCCCAGGGAACTCTGCAGGCCATCTTCGAATTCCAGACGATGATCTCGGAACTCACGGGCATGGACCTGGCGAATGCGTCGATGTACGACGGTTCCACCGGCGCGACCGAGGCTGTGATGATGGCGGCCCGCATCACGGGCAGGCATTCGGCGGTGATCGCGCGCAATCTGCATCCGGAATACCGCGAAGTACTTAACACTTATGCGACCCACCAGGCGATTCCGCAGAAGTTGGTCTCCTTCACCGACTGGGGAACGATCGACTTGAAGGAACTTGAGAAGGCGGTGGGCGACGATACGGCGTGCGTTCTGATTCAGTCGCCGAATTTCTTTGGGACGATCGAAGACGTTGAGGCGATTGCCGAGATTGCACACAAACGCGGAGCGCTGTTGATCGTCTCGATCGCGGAAGCGGCCTCACTCGGCATTGTCGAGCCTCCACGCTCTGCCGACATCGTGGCCATGGAAGCGCAGTCGTTTGGGGTTCCGCTTGGATTTGGCGGTCCTTACTGCGGCGTACTGGCAACGAAAGAAAAATTCGTCCGGCAGATGCCGGGGCGCCTTGCCGGTCAGACCGTCGATAAAAACGGCAAGCGTGGATTCGTGCTGACACTGGCGACTCGCGAGCAGCACATCCGGCGGGAGAAGGCCACTTCGAATATCTGCACCAACCAGGCGCTGGTCGCGCTGATGGTCAACATCTTCATGACCGTGTACGGCAAAGTCGGTTTGCGGGAACTGGCGAAGCAGAACCTGGCAAAGGCTGCTTACGCTGCCGACCAGTTCAGTAAACATGCCAAGGTGCTGTTCGCGGGCGCGCCTCGATTCAATGAGTTCGTCGTGCAGACGAGCGAGGATCCCTACGCGATCAACTCGCGGCTGCTGGGACACAAAATCGTCGGCGGCTTCCCGCTGAAGAAGTTCTATCCTGAGCTTGGTCACGCGGCGCTGTGGTGCTGCACGGAATTGACGACTCGGTCAATGATCGATACCGCGGTTGGACTCGTCGCCGAAAGCGAACGCTCGGTGCGAAGTATGAAAGATGTCGAGCCCGAGGAGGTGGCGCAGTGAAACACGTGACCCGCAAAGCCACGCGTCACATCAATCAGAACGAAGGATTGATTTTCGAAAAATCCTCGCCCGGCAAGGCGGCCTGGAAGCTGCCGCCGCTCGATGTTCCGGAAGTGGACACGGCGAAGCTGCTGGGGAAACAGGAGCGCAAAGATCTTGGCGATATGCCCGAGGTCAGTGAGATCGAAATCATCCGCCACTTCACGCGGCTCTCGACTTGGAATTACGCCATCGATCTTGGGATGTATCCGCTGGGTTCCTGCACCATGAAGTACAACCCGCGCGTCAACGAGTTTGTGGCCCGGGTCGAAGGTCTAGCCAACGGGCATCCATACCAGGCGGAGAAGATTTCGCAGGGCGCTTTGCGCATCATGAAGACGCTGAGCGACTGCCTGCTCGAGATCACCGGGATGGACGCGATCACGCTGCAACCGGCCGCGGGCGCGCACGGCGAACTGACCGGGTTGCTCATGGTGCGTGCGTATCACCAGTCAAAAGGCAACGCGCGCAAGAAAATTCTGATCCCCGACTCGGCCCACGGGACCAATCCGGCGACGGCGGCCACGGTGGGCTATGCGGTCGAAAATTTGAAATCCAACGACCGCGGCATGGTCGATGTGGCGGCGCTGGCGGCACAGATGAATGAAGACGTCGCGGCGCTGATGGTGACCAATCCCAATACCCTGGGCGTTTTCGAGCAGGAGATACACAAGATCGCAGAACTCATGCACGCCAAGGGCGGCCTGCTCTACATGGATGGCGCCAATATGAATGCTCTCGTCGCGAAGGCGCGACCGGGAGATTTTGGCGCCGACGTCATGCACCTCAACCTCCACAAGACCTTTTCGACGCCGCATGGCGGAGGCGGTCCAGGATCGGGTCCGGTGGCAGTGAAGAAAATCCTTGCGCCGTTCCTGCCGACGCCGGTCGTCATTACCAAACCGGATGGAACGCTGGGCTTCGAATACAACCGTCCGCAGTCGGTTGGCCGCGTGCGTGCGTTCTACGGAAACTTCGGAATGTTCATTCGCGCGCTGGCCTACATTTTTGCCAACGGGCCCGACGGTTTGCGGCAGACCACCGAAGATGCGGTGCTCAACGCGAATTACATCCGCAAGGGACTGGAAGGTGTTTACGACCTGCCTTACTCGACGCCGTCGATGCACGAAGTTGTTTTCAGCGACAAAGTGCAGTCGAAGAAGGGCGTTAAGACGATGGACCTTGCCAAGCGCCTGATCGACTACGGATTCCATCCCTACACAACGGCGTTCCCGCTGATTGTCTCGGGCGCGCTGATGATCGAGCCGACCGAAAGCGAACCGAAAGAAGAGCTGGATCTGTTTATCGAAGCGATGAAGTCGATTGCGGAAGAAGTGGAAGAAGATCCGCAGTTCGTGCTCGATGCTCCGCACAACACCCGTATTTCGCGTCTGGATGAGACCGCAGCCGCGCGCAAGCCCGTGCTGAGGTGGAAGCGGGAAGAAAAACTCTGATTGGCGTCGCGCATCGCCTCTGCCACCAGCACAACCCTTTACCACCAAGGGCATGAAGTCTTACGAAGGGATAAAATCACCTAGCTACATCCCTATGTCTGACGATCCGGCCAGTTCCGCAAGCGCCCGCAAACTGGCCGAAGACCATTACTACTCCGCGCTTGATCTGGTTCTTGAAGGGCACCACGAGCAGGCAGTCGAAGAGTACCGGCAGGCTTTGGTGGCCGACCCGAAGTTCACCGATGCACTGCATGGACTGAGCCGGGCGCTGCAGGACCTCAACCGGCTCGACGAAGCCATCGAAGTCTCCAAGCGGATTTCAGAAATCGATCCCGACGACATTCTGGCCCACACCAGCCTCTCGATCCTGTATCAGAAGAAGGGAATGGTCCCCGAGGCCGAGGCGGAAGGGAACAAAGCGCGGGTGCTAGGGTGGAAGCAACAGTTGAAAAAGAGTGGGGGTTAGTAATTATTGGACAGCGTCCAATTTCGAGATACGACGCCGGCCGCACACTTACTCCGATAGGTTCCATGTTTTGCCTTCACGATTCTTCTTGACATATTCATAGACAAGGATCAAAATGCGGCCACTTCCCTAAAGTAACGTCCTCTTGCGATCAAATCAGCAATGAGGTTTCGTATGCGTGCTAACGCGCTTCCGCTCGTCCTCGCCGGGTTTGCTTTGTCTGGGCTCGCCGCCCGGGCCGACACTGCCGTCAAATGTAACTTCAAGAGTTTGGCCTCGTGCCCGAAGATCGGATGTTCCAAACCTGGTTCTCCACTGGCAGTGACTAACTCGCAGAAACGGACCATCGCCATTAATGGCAACCCGGCCGTAGTTAGTTTTACTGACCTCGACGATCTTCAGAGCGATGTCGATAAGAAATTCGGCAACGGCCCCGTCGTCGTCAACGGCGAAAAGGTCTCCAGCCCTCGCAACATGAAAGGGGCTGCTCGCAAGATCCTGCTCTCAGGTCTGAAGGCGGGGAGCGGCCAGTTCAGCGAGGGAGACTACGTAGAGTTGTCCGGCTTTATCGCATCCGAGAAATTGCCGCCTCATCCCAACACCGGCGAATCGGTCAACTGCAAATTCAAGGATGAGCCCAGCAACGACTATCACATCAACATCACTCCTGCAAAGAACGGGGATGAGACTGAGGGCGTAGTGGTGGAAATGATCCCCCAGGACCCCAATCGGAAGGATAAGGATTGGAATCTCGACAAGCTGAAACAGATCCAGGCAAGACAGTTGCCGGTCAAGATACAGGGCCGGCTTTTCTTCGATAGCGAGCACAAGCCGAACACAAAGAAAACTGGGACAGCAGGCGGCAATCCCAGGCGCTTTTCCGTATGGGAGATTCACCCCGCTTTGAAATTCTTCGTATGCGAGTCCGGAAGTTGCACGAAGAGCAGTGGGTGGAAGGCTTTGGAACATTGGACCCCTTCACCCTGAGACGGAGGCCGAATAATGAAGACGAAACACTGGCTGTTGGTGTCATTCCTGGTCGGTTCCTCCTTAGCCGCGGTGGCTCAGCGAGCTGACGGTGTCTATCACATTGCGTGCATGGTCCAGATGAATGATGCCGGCGATGGGAAAAAGATCGCCGAATGTACGACGCATCCTCGTCAGAATGCGGAAGTCGGCATCGGGGGCAAGGTCAGCTTTGATGTGACCACCACCCACGAATTGATGGACGAGGAAGGCGCACCGGAAGTGACGGATCTTAACCTGGTCCTGGACGGCCAACCTTTGCCGGGCACGCATCCGGTGGTCGAGAATCAAACCGACGAACGACTGCCTGCCGGCGCAAGCGACTCGGAGGAGAAAAATCAGGACCAAGACTGGGTAGTTACCTTCAGGCTGACCTTTCCTGTAACCCGTGACTTGTCGAGCACGAAGGGCAAGGAGAGCTGGGCGAAGCTGTTGGGAGGACTGGGCAAGGAGCGCAAAGAGGTGCCGGTCAGCATCGGCTTGATCAACGGACCACCTTTGCCCTCCACTTACAAGGTGGAATTTGTACGTCTCGGGGGCACACGCCTCACTATTTTCCTCCTCGTTGCGATAGTCCTTGGGATCGGGTTCTTAGTTGTCGCTTTCAAGACGGGGGCTTTGAGAGACAAGGAGCCGCCGCCGCTAGACGCGAGCGGCAAGGAGATAGCCATTACGCCGGAGGATCGGGTCTTCAGCCTATCGCGCATGCAAATCGCGGTTTGGACTCTGCTGGTCGTGTATGCCTATCTATTCATATTTCTCATTACTGGCGAGTACAACACCGAGATCCCGCGCACGATCTTGGCGATCCTGGGAATTTCGGCCGGCACTTATGCTACCGCCGCCGCCGTCGATAAGGAGAAAGAACGGGGGACCGGGGCCAAGGGAACAACGGTCACGAAGACAGAAGGCATGTTTCCTGATCTGCTTTCCACCAACGGCGGGGCTAGCCTGCACCGCGTGCAGTTTGGACTTTGGAGCATCGTGTTGATGATCGTCTTCGCTGTGACGGTCTACGACACATTGGCCATGCCGGATTTCCACGCCAGTCTTCTCGCCCTGATGGGCATCAGTTCGGCCACTTACGCCGGGATGAAGATTCCAGAGACCAAGGCATGACAGCGCCGAAGTGGTATTACCCCCACTTGCCGCGTTTTGTGAAGGGTGGGCGTCCGCGGCCGCCTGACGTTTGGGATTTCTCCCGACTCCTGAACTGACGCTTGTCCCCTGGGGTGCACCGATGATCCGCATTACCCACCTTCTCGCAAAGTACGCGAAAAGGATGGGGAACGCTCCTGAGTTCAGATCAGCGCGTCAGCGCCGTTTCTTCTTTGCCTTCTCGGCGAGCCGTGCCTTTACCATTTTTTTCACCAGGGCGGCCGGCAGAGGCTTGTCCATCGGGAAGTGGATGGTCCCCTTGGAGGTTTCGAACCCCTTGAGTTCGTTCTTGAACGCTTTGATCACGGACGCTGTTGGGAACAAACTGCAATGGTTCGAAAACGCGGCGAACCAGACGAGCGTTCCTTGATACTTGAAGGCCGGGATCCCATAGCTGATGGCCTCGGTGGCCTCCGCGGGCACGGCGGACCGAATCGCCGCGCGCACCCGCTGCAAGGTGCTGCGTGCGGGTTCCGGGACGGCAGCCAGGTAATCGTCCACGGTCTTCGGTGTTGGAGCGACGTTGCCTTTTGCGGCCGAACCGCGAGTGCTGGAATTCGCTTTTTTCATACGGGCAAGACCACAACGGCGTTCGCTTCAAGTCTGCAGTTCTTATTTCGATTTTTTTTCTTGCCTGTTTGCGTTTTCGGCATGCCCCAGGTGTGCACAGTCTTTTTGCTGCTCTGGCGTGATCTGGGTGGGCGTTTCACCGGCTGGCACGGAATTGCATCGCATCGTATCGTCGAATCCGGGCGCCGAGAAGATGAAAGTCAGGCTGATCGGTTCAGTGCCAATGTTCTTCAAACTTACCCAGGTATTCGACGGAATGAACACCAGTCCCCCCGCATGGAGATCGCGCTCCTGATCCCCGAGCCAAACGTGAGCCGTTCCGCTGTGGATCAGGACGATTTCATCTTGGGCCAGATGCCTGTGCTTGGGTAAGGTCGCTCCTGGGGCAACCTCCTCCGTACCCGCCACAAGATGCTGAGAGCCGTTATTTTTCGGGCTGACCTTCAGCATGAATTGGGAGGAGGCAGGGGCACTGGCGTCAGTGTGAATGCGGCGAGTCCGCAGCTCGCCTTCACTCTTTTCCAACAGCAGAGGCTTAGCGTTGGTTTCTGGATCAGTTGCACTGGACGGGCTTAACTGAGCGCGCGAACTGCAGAGCCCAATCAGGATGATCGCCCCAGTCGTAACCACACTCCGGACTGTTTTTACTGTCATGATTATCCTCGGCAGGTAGTCTACTCTACGCCGGCAGGGTGTACCGAATCGCTGCGCGCCCCGCTGCAAGGTGCTGCGCGCGGGTTCCGAGATGCCCTCCAGGTAACCGTCCACGATGTTAGGAGCGATCACCACGATCCGAGGGTGACCTGTTTAGCCCAGAGAGAGAGTGTGTGTGCTTGAGAACTCGGTCGTCCCTCCGGGACTGGATGTTCCCACGGGATTCAATTTCCTATTATTTGCTGAGATATTTCATCCCGGTATCGCACATGACGGTGACAATGGTCGCGTCCGGTCCCAGTTGTTCGCCTAATCGCAAGGCGGCGATGACATTGCAGCCAGTGGAGGTCCCCGCAAAAAGGCCTTCCTCCCGGGCCAGCCGCATGACCATGGCCACAGCCTCTTCCGTGGAAACCTGTTCGATCTGATCGGCGACGTCCTGCTGCCAGAGCGGTACTACAAAACCCGCTCCGATCCCGTCAATTTTATGTGCGCCGGATTGGCCGCCCGACAGAACCGGGGATTCAGAGGGCTCCACGGCAACGATTCTGATCTGTTCATTGCGCCGGCGTAGGGCTTCCCCGGTGCCTCGAAGGGACGCCGCGGTACCCACGCTCTGGACAAAGCCATCGATCTTTCCGTTTGTCTGAATCCAGATTTCCTCCGCCAATTTGTGATAGGCCGCTAGCTGGTCTTTGTTCTTCAGCTGATCGGTCCAGAAGCTGCCGGTTTCTTCCGCGATGATGCGGGCGGCTTCGACCATGTCGCGGGTTAGCTTCTCGGTCATGCCTCCGCTCTCGCTGCGCACGATTTGAAGCTTGGCCCCCAGAATTTTCATGTGCTCGAGTTTTTCCCGGGCGAAGGCATCCGAAGTCACGATATGCAGCGGATATCCCTTCACCGCGCAGACCAGGGCCAGGGACACGCCGGTGCTGCCCCCGGTGTACTCGACTACCGAACCATCCGCGGTGAGGCGTCCGTCAGCCTCGGCCGCTTCAATCATGGCCAGCGCCATACGGTCCTTCATGCTGCCGGTGGGGTTCTCGTTTTCCAGTTTCAGCAGGATGCAGGAGCCATTCTTGGGCACAATGTTGTGCAAGGGCAATAGAGAGGTGTTGCCGATGCAATGCAGAATGTCCTGCTTCAAATCGCTCATGATGCCGGTCCGCCTTTTTGATGAGGACTGAGGAAATGGTTCACGATTTGCGAGCCTTCGTTCTCAATCTATCACCGGAAGGTGTCCTGCCTGCCGACGGGGTGCGACGACGCTGGCATTTATATCGGACGTGGCGCGCCTCCGCGCCTCATGAACTGGACGTTGAAGTATCGGAGTACCGATGCACAAGGGTTGTTGGCGGAGTCAGGAAGAATCCCAAGTGGGAGAGGGCCGTGGAATCCCACCCTTCAAAAATCGAAGGGTGGGGCACCCGGTTTAGTTTCGAATAACTTCGTCTTACGGTGCTGGGACAGCGACTCGGTTCGCTGGCACGATCTGTTCCTGGTACGAGAAGACCTCGCGGGTGCGCGCGTCCACCGATACCTTGAGCCAGTGCACGTCGTTGTTGCCATTTTCCTGGTGGTCGCCGAAGGTTTCGACGCGCGTGAAGTTCTCCAGGCGTTGGCCTTGGTCGTTCAGGAACGGCTTGTCGATCCGCAGGTAGTGCGAGTCGCCGTGCACATAGGCGACCGGCCTCTCGAAGGCAATGACCTGGTCGCGCAACGCCAGCAGGAAGGTCTGGAAGCCGTCGGGCTGGCCGTCAGTTTCGGCGAGCGTTTTCGGATCGCGCACTGGGCCGCGCGTCGCATCGGTCGCATCGAAGCCCGGATCGGCCTGCGAGATGAACATGACCGCCGCCGAATGGTTCGCATTGGCTTCGGCGAATGTGTCTTGCATCCACTGGATATCGGCTGCGTTGCGTGCCGCATACTCGTTCGGGTCCGGCGCCACATCGCACAGGTTGTTGCACGATCCCTGGATGTTGAGCGTGGCGTAAGTAACGCCGCGCACGGTCCAGCGGCGATTTTCTACGCAAGGCACTTGGCCGCTCACGCCGAGACAGAGCGGTGTCGACTGCACTTCCTGTTTCATCGGCTTCTGTCCCAGCGAATAACGAGTGGCGAAGAACAGAGCGCGTTCCTTGTCGAGCTGGGCTAGCGAGTTGTAGCCCTGGGTGCGATCGCAGTCGGTCCAGTCGTTGTCGCCCGGCGTGAAGATCGCGGCCCCGTTCAGCGAGTTGAAGTAGCCGAGCGCCTGGGTGTAGACGGAATCGGTACACTCACTGGAGCCGCTCTTCAGATCGCCGTCGTGGGCGGTAAACGCAAGCTTTTGACTGTTCATGTCCGCAATCAGGTTCGGCACGCCGACCGTCGCCTGCGTCGAGGAGTAGGGCAAGTCACCCCAGAGCCCGATCGCGTAGGCCGAGCGGTCGTCCCCTCCGTTGGCGGTCGCCAGGCTGGTTACAACGGCCGCGACAATCAGCACAGCGAAAGCCGGAAAGAGCAGTTTGCGCGCTGCTTGCGACTTCTTGTGGGGTTGGTCCAACTGACTATTCTTCGTCAACATTCCTGTTCCTCCAATGATTGGTTGGCCGCTCACCGCCCAGAGCGATGCACACCGGGCTGGCGTACAACCTCGCTGCAAACTAGTCACCTTGGTTTACGGGGAGGTTACAAAAGTATGAACAGACCGTGAATTGCGGATGACTCTTCCAGTCCGCTGTGGAAAAGGAGAGTCGCGTGGGCGCTGCCAGCCACCTCCCCAAAACCGCGTTGTCGCTACCGCGCTGGCGCTGCAAATGTCGGAGGCACGAATCGACGATCTTGACTAACCCCTCGAAATACGAGACGCTTGCGCGCACTGCGGTTTGAAACGCAGCGAGGATGTCTGCGTGGACCCTACGATCTCGGGGCTGATTGGCGCCGCCGAACAAGGTGACGTTGCCGCGGCAGATGCGCTCTTCAGTGCTCTCTACGCGGAACTGCACCGGTTGGCCAGGCGCGAACTCGCGCGGCCGGGCGCAGCCGTGAGCCTGGGCGCCACAACCCTGCTGCACGAAGCGTATCTGGATATGGCAGGGCGCGACGGGCCGTCGTTTCCCGACCGCGCGCGATTCATGGGATATGCGGCGCGCGTGATGCGGGGTTTGATCATCGATCATGCCCGGGAACGACATGCCCAGAAGCGTGGGGGCCTGTTCGAAATCACCGTGCTCGACACCGACGCCATGGAGAATGCCGTCGACCACCGGGAACTTGCGCAAATCAGCGAGGTGTTGGACGAGCTTGGCAAAGTGGAGCCGGTTCTCGCCGAGGTTGTCGACTTGAAGTTTTTCTGTGGTTTCTCGTTCGGTGAAATCGCCGCCATGAGGGGAGTATCGGAACGCACGGTGCAACGGAACTGGGAGAAGGCGCGCATTTACCTGCATCGGAAAATTCGCGCGGATTTGTCGTTGTGAGGAATCCATGTCCACACTTAGCCCGGAGCAGTGGCAGCTATTAAGTCCGTATCTGGATCAGGCGCTGGCTCTGTCTGGCGACGAGCGCTCCGCATGGCTGCGTTCGCTGGGTGAACAGAATCCGACGCTCGCGGCGCAGTTGGTAGAACTTCTTGACGAACACCGCGTGCTGGCGCAAGAAGGATTTCTCGAAAAAAGCCGCTTCGGTATGCCGAACAATCCGGGACTCGCCGGCCAGACCCTTGGACCTTACAAGCTGATCTCCCAAATCGGCCAGGGCGGAATGGGAAGCGTGTGGCTGGCCGAACGCAGCGATGGCCGCTTCGAGCGGCGAGTGGCGGTGAAGTTCCTCAACCTTGCGCTGATGGGGAAAGGCGGCGAGGAGCGCTTCAAACGTGAGGGCAGCATTCTGGGACGGCTCGCGCATCCTCACATCGCGGAGTTGGTGGATGCCGGCGTCTCCGCGGCCGGGCAACCGTACCTCGTCCTGGAATATGTCGAGGGCGACCACCTTGATCGCTACTGCGACCAGCAGAGGTTGGATGTAGAGGCTCGGATCCGACTCTTCCTGACTGTGCTTGAGGCAGTCGCCCATGCGCACGCCAACCTGATCGTGCATCGCGACCTCAAGCCGTCGAATGTACTGGTGAGTAAAGACGGGCAGGTGAAACTGCTGGACTTTGGCATCGCCAAGCTTCTGGAAGGCGAAGGACAAGCGGGCGAGGCGACGCTGCTGACGGTCGAAGGCGGGCGTGCGATGACGCCTGAATATGCGGCTCCCGAACAACTGCGAGGCGAGGCGATCACAACCGCTACCGATGTCTATGCGCTGGGCGTGCTGCTCTATGTGTTGTTGACCGGACAACACCCCGCAGGGGACGGGCCGCACACACCCGCAGACCTGGTGAAAGCGATCGTTGATACCGACCCGCGGCGGCTCTCCGAGGTCGTGACCCCCACGAAAGCGAACGCCGGGGAAACTACCGACCATGCGGCCAGACGCACAACCACCCCCGAAAAGCTAAGCCGGTCACTGCGCGGGGACCTCGACACGATCGTGGCCAAAGCGCTGAAGAAGAATCCGCAGGAGCGCTACGTCTCAGTTACGGCTCTGGCTGACGATCTTGGCCGGTACCTGAAGCACGAACCGATCAGCGCCCGGCCGGATACGCTCCTGTATCGCGCGGGGAAATTTGTGCGCCGGAATCGTACGGCGGTGGCCCTGGCTTCTCTTGCGTTGGTAGCCACGATAGGTGGTGTTACGGGAACGTTGATGCAGGCGCGCGGGGCGCGTGCACAGCGTGACTTCGCCTTCCGGCAGCTCGCGCTCGCCGACGCGACGAATGACCTTAATTCATTTCTTCTGTCCGACGCGGCTCCTTCCGGCAAGCCATTTACGGTGAAAGACCTGCTCGGGCGCGCACAGCGGATCATCGAACGACAGCACGGGAACGATGCCAGCCGCGTGCAACTCTTGATCTCAATCGGGCGGCAATACGCTGGTCAAGACGAAGACGCCAAAGCGCGTACGCTTCTCGAAGAGGCCTACCAGCTGTCACGCGGCATTCCCGACCCTTCGACTCGGGCTCAAGCTTCCTGTGCTCTGGCGAGCATACTGTCTCGCGGCGATCAACTTCCTCGGGCCGAGCCCCTTATGCAGGAGGGACTGCACGACCTCCCCAGTGATCCGCAATTTGCTATGGACCGGGTGTTCTGCCTGCTGCGCGGCAGCGAGGTCGCGCGTGACATGGACGATACCAGTGTGGGAATCGCGCGCGCGCAGGAAGCGCAACGGGTGCTCAAAGAGTCGCCCTTGAACTCCGAAATACTAGAATTGAGGGTCTTGCTCGACTTGGCGGAATCCTATCGAGCAGCGGGACGGACGCGTGAGGCCCTTCCGCTATTCGAGCGGGCGTCGGCTCTGATGGTCGCGCTCGGCCGGGATAACACGGAAACCACCGGCACGCTCCTCAATAACTGGGCCCTTGCACTCGATCAGTTGGGACGATCGGTTGAGGCCGGGAAGGTCTATCGCCGGGCGATCGACGTCAGCCGAGCTGACGAGACCGAACAAGCCGTTTCCCCGATGTTGCTGATCAACTACGCCGGAGTGCTGCGCGTCCTCAACCGGCTGGACGAAGCCGCGGACTATGCGGAACGGGGATATGCCATCGCGCAGAAAGCCGAAGACGTGGTCACCGTGAATCAATCGCTACTGGAGCGTACGAGGATCTACGACGACCAGCACAATCCAACCCGGGCAGCCGCGATGCTCTCGGAAGTAGAGCCGAGGCTGCGCAAGGATCTTCCACCCGGGCACTACGCCTTTGCGGCCTTGGCGGCAGAGTACTCGCGGATGGAGCAGGAACGCGGAAATCTTGAATCGGCTTTGAAATACGCCAATGAGGCAGTGAGCATCATGGAAGCTGTAGCCAAGTCCGGCAAAGGAGGAGCGCAGTTTGTGCCGGGAGTGCTTGGCCGCCGATCCATTGTCGAACTTGCAGCTGGACGTCGAAGTGAGGCGGAGGCCGACGCAGTGCGCGCATTACGCATGATTCAGGAAGTCGCGCAGCCTGGCCAGCCTTCCAGAATCGTGGGTCGAGCCTACCTGATTCTGGCCCGCGCTCTCGCAGCCCAGGGCAAAAACGACGAAGCCCGGGCAGCCGCTCGTTCCGCCTGGGAAAATCTGCCGGCTACCGTTGGCCCCGATCATCCTGACACCCTTGCCGCAAGGCAACTCGCGGGCTTCGATCCTTCCCACTAATAGGGCAGGCTCCAAGTTCTTTTCTGAATTTCGCCTGTCGTGTTTTCCCTTCCGTTTCCGATATCCCAGGTAGAGCCCAGCAATTCCGGCTTCTGATGCAGAACCTTGGTGTGTAGCGGGAGTTGGGGACTTCCGCTACACCACAGGTCTTCAGTTTTGGCACTTGCCTGTAACGAAAGCCGGGAAACTCGCACCATAACCTGACACCTTCCTCGCGCCACCTGTCGTATTTTGTCCACGGTTTCCGATATCCCTAGGTAGAGAGGGTCGCCAATTCCGCTCTGGA
The DNA here is from genome assembly GCA_020073525.1 of Terriglobia bacterium. Lineage (GTDB taxonomy): Bacteria > Acidobacteriota > Terriglobia > Terriglobales > Acidobacteriaceae > Acidiflorens. Next base: position 4,437 of record JAIQFA010000003.1, on the reverse strand, counting down.
CAAGCGTTTTGAACGGTTAGCCAAATGGTTGTTGAACTTCCGGGAGACGATTATGCAGATGTGGGGAAGAGTTCTTAGATTTGCCAGCATGGCCGTGATGTTGGCTGGGATGGCAGCGCAAGCGCAGATGATCGACAACACGCAGGCGCCGAATACGGCGAAGGCCGGGATCAACAAGTCGTTGCTGGATGAGATCGGGGCGGGGCGCGGCGATGTCATGACGGCCGGTTCATCCGTTTATCTCATCAACCGCGACCCGTTCCGGTCAGTTCGCCGCGGACGGCAGCTTTTCCAGCGAAAGTTCACGCGCCTGCAAGGGCAGGGTGCGAACGAAAAGGATGGCGTGGGCGACATCAATACGGATATCGCCATTGGCGCGGGACTGGGGGACAGTTGCGCGCTGTGCCACGGGCGGCCGAGGGGTTCGGCGGGCGCGGGGGGAGACGTGGTCACGCGGCCGGATAGTCGCGACGCCCCGCACCTGTTCGGCCTCGGACTCAAGGAGATGCTGGCCGATGAGATCACGACCGACCTGCGTTCGACGCGCGATCTCGCCGTGTTGCTGGCTCAGAAGCTGCGGCATCCGATGACCCTGACGCTCGTGAGCAAGGGCATCAATTTTGGCAGCATTACCGGAAAGCCGGATGGTTCCGTTGATACCTCCAAGGTACAGGGCGTGGATTCCGACCTGCGAGTGAAGCCCTTCTTTGCCGAAGGAAGCACGATCTCGCTGCGTGAGTTCATCGTCGGCGCGCTCCACAATGAAATGGGCCTGGAGGCCTCCTCGGATCCGGATTTGCTCAAGGCGAGCGCGGGTGGACGCGTAGTGACGCCGTCGGGAATGGTGCTGGATGGATCCAGGGACAAGATCAGCCCGCCTCCCGCTCCTGATGAGCAGAACGGGAACGAGATCGATCCCGCGATCGTGGATCATCTTGAGTTCTACCTCCTGAACTACTTCAAGCCCGGGCATGGCGAACCCTCGGCGATGGCGGACCACGGACGGAAGGTGTTTGACAAGATCGGCTGCTCGTCCTGTCACGTTGACAACCTGACGATCAACCATGATCGGCGTGTCGCCGACCTGGAAACGGTGTATGACCCATCCAAGGGCATCTTCAACACCATGTTTGCCACGGCGACGCCGCTCTATCAGGAAGTGGACGACGGCAGCGGATTGCCGCACTTGAAGATTCCATTGGGGAATTCGTTTGTGGTGAAAGACATCTACACCGATTTCAAGCGGCACGACGTGGGAGCGAACTTCTACGAGCGCAACTGGGATGGCACGATGCAGAAGCAGTTTCTGACACGGCCACTCTGGGGCGTCGGAACCACGGGGCCGTACGGGCATGATGGGCGCAGCACCACGCTGAATGATGTCATCCTCCGTCACGGTGGGGAGTCGCAGTCGTCGCGGGATAAGTACGCGGCACTGAAGAGCGGCGAGCAGTTTGCGTTGCAGACGTTTCTCAACTCGCTGGTGCTGTTTCCGCCGGACGATACGGCGTCGAATCTCGACCCGGGCGATCCGACAAAGAGCGGCTTTCCACAGTTCGGCCATGGCAGCATCAAGCTGACGGTGCTGTTTAACGATCCAACTGACCCGGAGTGAGTGCTTGCGCGATGGGGTTGGTCCCGCCAGCCCCATCTCTTGCTCCCTTTAAATATTTCCACGGCCTTCCTGCCTGTTCTTCTCCGCGCATTCCGCATCCCCTGAGAGTTAAAATTGACCCATGCGAGAAGTCGTTGTAGTTTCTTCCGTCCGCACTCCGGTGGGACGCGCGTACAAGGGCACGTTGCGGGCTACGCGTCCTGATGAAATGGCTGCTATCGCAATCAAAGGTGCGCTTGATCGCGTGCCGCAACTTGATCCTAAAGAAATTGAAGACGTTATTCTAGGCTGCGCCATGCCCGAGGCTGAGCAGGGGATGAATGTAGCTCGCATCGCTTCGCTGCGTGCGGGACTGCCAGTCGAGGTGTCAGCGGTGACTATCAATCGCTTCTGTTCGTCCGGCTTGCAGGCGATTGCCATGGCGGCCGAGCGCATCATGAGCGGCGGCGCAGAGGTGATGGTGGCGGGCGGGACCGAATCGATGTCGATGATCCCGATGGGCGGCAACAAGATTTCGCCTAATCCTTGGTTGGTGGATCACTATCCGGACGCTTATCTCTCAATGGGCCTGACGGCGGAGCGGGTGGCGTCGCGCTTTGGCATCACGCGCGAGCAGTGCGACGAATTCTCCTTGCGCAGCCATCAGAAGGCGCTGGCGGCGATCGCGGCGGGCAAGTTCGAGGAAGAGACGGTTGCTGTGCCGGTGAGCTTTACCACTCCGAATGGATCGAAGCCGAAGAAACATGAGATTTCTTTCAAGGTGGACGAGGGGCCACGCGCCGATACTTCGTTGGAGGCTCTGGGCGCGCTCAAGGCCGCGTTTCACGTGAAAGGCGTGACCACGGCGGGGAATTCTTCGCAGATGTCGGATGGCGCGGCGGCAGCCGTGGTGATGTCGGCTCATCGGGCGAGGGCTCTGGGTATCCATCCGCTGGCGCGATATGTCGCGTTCGCGACCGCTGGATACAAGCCTGAAGAGATGGGGCTCGGGCCGGTGTTTGCCATTCCGAAGGCACTGAAACTGGCGGGGTTGAAGCTCTCGGACATTGATGTGATCGAACTGAACGAGGCGTTTGCGGCGCAGTCGCTAGCGGTAATCCAGGAAGGCGGGATTGATCCCGAGCGCGTGAATCCGAATGGAGGCGCGATTGCTTTAGGGCATCCACTGGGTTGCACAGGCGCCAAACTGACGGCCAGCGTGATTCGTGAACTGAAGCGCCGCACGGGACGCTACGGGATGGTTACCATGTGCGTTGGCGGAGGGATGGGCGCGGCTGGGATTTTCGAGAATCTGAGCTAGAGGGAAAATTGACCAATTATCGTGTGACGAATCTCCTAGCGGGTGGCCTTGGGAAGAGCAACAACTGAGGTCATGGCTACTTTAACGGTCAATCGAAACACTTCGCAGGAAATTAGTCACGCCGTGATTACCGCGGCTATGCGGGTTCATTCGGAACTCGGGCCTGGGCTCCTGGAGAGTACGTACCCAGCTTGTTTGCAGTATGAACTCAGTAAGGCCGGAGTAAGGTCGGACGCGCAGGTTGGTTACCCGTGGTCTACGATGGCGTCAAATTGGATCTCGGTTACCGAATCGATCTCTTGGTTGAAGATCTGGTCATCGTGGAACTGAAATCGGTGGACGCGATTGCGCCCGTTCATCAAGCGCAAATCATCTCCTACTTGAAACTCAGTGGACGTTCCCTCGGACTTCTCATAAACTGCAATGTTGTCCACCTGAAAGATGGCATCAAACGATTTGTAAACGGTACGGGATGGAAGTAAAGGCAATTCACCACAAAGGACACTAAGGTTCACGAAGGAAGGCCTATAGATTTGACTTCCCATCGTGGTCCTTCGTGCCCTTGGTGGTTTACGCTTTTTGTCTCGTACGGAGGACCCTGTTCATGTCTACTACAGCAATTCCTAAAACCAAGATTTCCGGCGGCAGCTTTTTGCTGGAAGAGCGGCAGACTGCCGATGTCTTCACTCCAGAGGATTTTTCAGAGCAGCAACAGATGATCGGGCAAACGACGGAAGAGTTTGCCATCAACGAAATTCTGCCCCAGGCCGAGAAGATTGAGCACAAGGACTTTTCGATTTCGCGCGACCTGCTGAAAAAAGCGGGCGATCTCGGCCTCAGCGGGGTTGAGATTCCTGAAGCCTATGGCGGCCTTGAAATGGATAAAGTCACCGCCGCCATCATTGCCGACAACATCGCCAAATATGCAGGATTTGCGACCACATGGGGCGCCCACAGCGGCATCGGCCTGTTGCCGATCGTTTATTTCGGCACGGAAGAGCAAAAGAAAAAATATCTGCCACGGCTGGCTACAGGAGAAACGGTTGGCGCGTATGCTTTGTCGGAAGCGACTTCCGGCTCCGACGCCCTCAATTGCCGCGCCCGTGCCGTGCTTTCTCCAGACGGCAAGCACTACATCCTGAACGGCGAGAAGATGTGGATTACGAACGCGGGCTTTGCCGACCTGTTCACGGTGTTCGCCAAGATTGATGGCGAGAAGTTCTCGGCGTTCCTGGTCGAGCGAACCTTCCCGGGATTTTCCGTCGGCGGCGAAGAACACAAGATGGGCATTCGCGGATCTTCCACCTGCCCCATCATCATGAATGATTGCAAGGTGCCGGTCGAGAACTTACTCGGCGAAGTCGGCAAGGGTGCCACGATCGCCTTCAACATTCTGAACATTGTTTCTTGGACCGTTTCACACAAATCGACCCGATGATACGCGCTCGTGTTGAGGACGACGTCGGGATAGGCCCGGCCGAATAGCCGTTCCGCCGAATCATAGTTGGCGATGTCAAGGTCC
>JAIQFA010000052.1 GCA_020073525.1 Terriglobia bacterium | reverse complement strand
CGCCCGCTGGTCACTGGGTGTTCTTCTTCTTGCTCGTCTGGCCGCCCGGAGCCTGGTCGGCGCCCGCAGCCGGGTTTTCGGAGCGCAGGACGACCTCGGCATCCTCGCGAAGCTTGTCCGCCCCGTCGACGACGACTCGATCGCCGATTTGCAGCCCCGATTGAATGGCCGCGCGTTCGCCGTCGACAGGACCCAGGGTGACCTTGCGCACGGAGACTTTGCTGTCGGCCCCGATCAGATAGACGTAAGTGCCGGGCGCCCCCCGCTGGATCGCCGCCGTCGGGATCACGACGGCGTTTTTCAGCACGTCCACCAGCAGCCTTGCGTTCACGAACTGGTTGGGAAACAGGCTCTCGTCCTTGTTGGCAAACTGGGCGCGCAGTTTCACCGTGCCGGTGGTCGTGTCGATCTGGTTGTCCAGCGTGTTCAGCACGCCCTGGGCCAGCGCTACCGACTGGCTGCGGTCGAAAGCCGTCACCGGCAGCTCTGCCCCCGCGCCGAGGCGCTTCAGGATGGCGGGCAGATCGTCCTCGGGAAGGGTGAAGATGACCGAGATGGGCTGCATCTCGGTGATGACGACGATGCCGTTGGCGTCGCTCGTCTGGACATAGTTTCCCAGATCCACCTGGCGCAATCCGACCCGGCCCGACACGGGCGCCACGATGTGGCAGTAGGTGAGGTTGAGCTGGGCGTTCTCCACCTGCGCCTCATCGGACTTGACCGTGCCCTGGTACTGCAGGACGAGGTAATGCTGGTCGTCCACCTGCTGGCGGGCGATGGAGTTCTGCGCGGCGAGCTTCTGGAAACGCGCCAGATCGACCTGGGCGCCCTGGAGAAGCGCCTGGTCCTTGAGCAACTGGCCCTGGAGCTGGTCGAGGGCCGCCTGATAAGGCCTTGGATCGACCTGCGCCAGGAAATCGCCCTTCTGTACTTCCTGTCCCTCGACGAAGGCGATTTGCTGCAGCTGGCCGGCGATCTGGGTCCTGACCGTGACGGTCGCCAAGGGCATCACCGTGCCGAGGCCGTTGAGCGCGATGTCCACATCTCCGCTCGCGGCGGTGGCAGCGACCACGGGCGAAGGCGCGGCGGCCGACCGGTCGGAAGCACCGGTCTGGCCGGTCGGGCTGCCCTTGAACCAGAGAACGACCTCGGCCAGAGCCAGGAGCAGCGCCGCAATCCATAAGAGACGCCGCAATCGCGATGGCGGCCGCTGAAACGGCTCAAGCCGGCCCGCGGGCGAACCCGGCGCGCTCCTTCGTGGGTCGGAATCATCCATGGATGGCGGCGCCCTGCCCGGCCCTAGCGGCTAGAGGACGCCCGATGAACGATCGAGAACCTCGGTTCCCCGGCAAGACAAAGGAACAGGCCGCCGCAACATGGATCCCTTGCGTGCGCGCATTTCTACCCAGTATTCCACATTCTGCCACGCCGCGAACGGGCAATTCCTGCGCGGTCGGGATCCGCGGTATAGGTACTCTGGTCTAGGCGGTGTCCGCGCTCAAATTCCCCGTTGCCCGTCGGTTCGGGCGCAGCAGGCGCATCAGGATAGCGATCACCGCAATAGTGAAGGCGTAGGCGATGAGCTGGGCACCATCCGGGCTATCGGAGTAGCCGACGAGGGTGTGCAGCATGCGCCCCGGAATGCTCTCCTGGGACAGAAGCCAGGAGCTGTCCCAGAGCGGCGTCGACATCGTCTCGAGATAGCCACCCTGCTGCAAGAAGAGCACCGCCTGGGCGGCCATGCCCGCGGCAAGCAGGGCGATCAGGCTCGAGGTGGCGGCAAAGAGTCGGTTGACCGGAATGGCGAGCAACCCGCCATAGATCAGCCCCGCCATGGCGCCGCCGCCAAGTATACCAAGCCACGCGTCGGCCAGCATGGAAGCCGCCGAAGTGCCGCCCGAGCCGGCGATGCCGTAGAGGAACAGCACGACCTCCGCGCCCTCGCGCAGCACGGCGACGCCGACGACGATTGCCAGCGCTGTCATGGGCCGCCTGCCCTCGGCGACGGCCCCTCCCACGGCGCGCATCTCCCGGGCGATGGCCCGGCCGTGGCTTGCCATCCAGACATTGTGCCAGCCGAGCATGACGACGGCGAGAAGGAGCACGCCGGCATTGAACAATTCCTGGCCCGAGCCCTGGAACAACGAGGAGAGCTCGCCGGCGAAGACGGCAACGAGGGCCGCACCCAGCAGGCCGCCGGCGATCCCGCCCGCGATCCAAAGGCCGCGGCGGACAACACCCTTGGTCGCCGCCAGCACGATGCCGACAATGAGGCCTGCCTCCAGCACCTCGCGAAAGACGATGAGGAGGGTCGCCAGCATCGTCTATTCCGCCACCACGACGCCGTTGGCCGTGTCCTCGTGAAACTCGCCCTTGAAGGGATAGCGCCCGGCGGCAAGGGGCCGCAGATGAATGGTTCCCGTCTGCCCGGGGGCGATGACCTTCTCGGCCTTGAGAGCCGGCGAATCAAATTCCTCGGCCGTTAAGTCGGCATTTTCGATCACCAGAATCGCGGGCTTGCCGGCTGGAACGTGGATTTCGGACGGCGTGAACTGGTGATCCTTCAGCACCAGCTTGATGGCCGTCGTGTCGTCGGCCACGGCGATGCCGGGAAGGACCAAAGCCACGGACAGCAGGGCCGGAAGCGCCGCGAGGATCGAGAGCTTGTGCAAGAAGGCCAATATCGTCTCCTGCCTGGATTTTCAGCGGTTGGTGACCATGGCCACCAGTGTCTGGTGACGGGCTAGGCGCTCCGGGTTGTAGAGAGACACCGGCGCGGCGGCGGCGAGCAGAGGTCGGGCATCCGCCACGCCCCTGCGGAAGGTCGCCCCGACGCGGGTGCCGGCGTCGAGAATGGTGAGGATGAAAAGCGCTTCGAACATGATGGCGAAGTGGTACCAGAGCGCCATGACCGCCTGGCCGCCGAGAGTGTTCGAAAAAATCTGCGCCATGCCGACCGCGAACGCGGGCGCGCCGCCGGTGCGGTTGAACAATGTCTGCTCGCCGACAGCATGGGCCAGAGTTGCCATCTGGGCGGCGGTGACTTGGAATCCCCAGGAATTGATGGTCGCGGCGGCCGCTTCGGGTGCTTGCCCTACGATTCCTGCGGGACTGTTGACCGCGAAATAGACACCGGGCTGTAGGACCGAGGCCGCGATCATGGCCATGATCGCCACCATCGACTCGGCCATCATGCCTCCGTAGCCAACCATGCGGGTTTCCGGTTCGCGGCGGATCAACTTGGGCGTGGTGCCGCTGGAAATCAGCGCATGAAATCCGCTGACCGCGCCGCAGGCGATGGTGATGAAGGCGAAGGGAAAGATGGTTCCGGCAAACACCGGGCCGCTGCCGTCGGCAAAGCGGGTCAGAGGCGGCATGTGCAGAGACGGGCGGAGCGCCACGATACCGACTGCCAAGAGGGAAATGGTGCCGAGTTTCACGAACGTGCTCAGGTAGTCGCGAGGCGCCAACAGCAACCACACGGGCAGCGAGGACGCGGCGAATCCATAGAGGATGATGAGAACGGCCAGCGTGGGAGCCGTCAGCGTGAAGACTGCGGCCCAGGAAGGCGACTGCGAAACCCACTGTCCACCAAAGATAGCGGCGAGCACGAGCACAAATCCGATGACAGAAGTTTCGAGAACCTTGCCGGGGCGGATGCGGCGCAGATAGAGGCCCATCAGCACGGCAATGGGCATAGTCATGGCAATGGTGAACGTTCCCCATGGACTCGACTTGAGCGCGTTGACGACGATGAGCGCGACCGCGCCGAGCAGGATCACGATAATGCTGAGCACAGCGACATAAGCGACAACGCCACCCAGTGCGCCGATTTCGGATTTCGCCATCTCGCTGAGCGACTTGCCGTCGCGGCGAACCGAGAACAACAGAATGACGAAATCCTGCACGCAGCCGCCAAGTACTGCGCCGGCGATGATCCAGAGTGTGCCCGGCAGATATCCGAACTGCGCGGCGAGCACCGGGCCGACTAGCGGTCCGGGACCGGCGATAGCGGCAAAGTGGTGTCCGAAGACAACCCATTTGTTGGTGGGAACGAAGTCGCGGCCGTTGTCGAGACGCTCGGCAGGAGTGGCGCGCAAGGGATCGAGCGCCAACACCTTCGCCGAAATAAAACTGCTGTAGAAGCGATAGCCGACAGCGTAGGTGGAAACGGCGGCGACCACCAGCCAGAGGGCATTGATCTGTTCGCCGCGATGCAACGCGATGGTGGCCAGCGCCAGCGATCCAAGCACGCTGACAGCAATCCAGAAGAGAACGCGCAAGACTTTTGGCATGGGGGGCCCGTGTCTGAGGATCCGGTGGCGAGTATTGTGGCGAAAAGCGGCCGAGTTCGCAAGCATGCAGCCGAGCCGCTGCGGAACAAGTCAACTTCTTGACCACAGAGGACACAGAGGAACACAGGGAGAAAGGTTTTACCCCGTGTTTCTCTGTGTCCCCTGTGGTGAAGGGTTCTGCGTCTCTGCACGCACCTCGGCAAAGTAGCGTGATAACCTAATACTTTCCGGCCCACTGAAACGTGTAATACGGGCGGATTTCCATCCGCTCAGGGCGCGGAACCTCACTCGCACCAGGAAATCATACTTAAGGAGCAGGCGATGAAAATTGGAGTGCTGACGGGCGGCGGCGACTGTCCGGGGCTGAATGCGGTCATACGGGCGGTGGTGCGGAAGGGCACCTTTCACTATGAAGACGAGTTCGTAGGATTCATGGAGGGCTGGCGCGGGTTGCTGGAAGACAAGACCATGGAACTCGGCCTCTCGTCGGTGGGGGGCATTCTGCCGCGGGGCGGCACGATTCTGCGCACTTCGCGAACCAATCCGGCCAAGAAACCTGATGGCCTGCAGCAATGCGTCACGAACCTCAAGAAGCATGGCTGTGAGGCACTCATTGCCATTGGCGGCGACGACACACTTTCCGTGGCGAAGAAACTTTTCGACATGGGGGTCAAGGTGGTGGGCGTTCCGAAAACCATCGACAACGATCTTTCCGGCACGGACTACACCTTCGGCTTCGATACGGCGGTAAATATCGCAACCGGAGCAATTGACCGCGTCCACACCACGGCCGAGGCGCACAATCGCGTCATCGTGGTGGAAGTGATGGGACGCGATTCGGGCTGGATCGCGACGTATAGCGGCATCGCCGGCGGCGCCGACGTCATACTAATTCCCGAGGTTCCTTTCGATATTGAGCAGGTGGCCGAACTGATTCGCCAGCGCCACGCTCGCGGAAGATATTTCAGCATTGTGGTGGCAGCCGAAGGCGCGAAGTTTGCCGATGGCATCGAGAAGCACGGCGGCGCGTCGGTGCTGGGAGAAGGCCGCGATGATTTCGGACACCTGCGGTTGGGCGGAATCGGCCCAACCCTGGCGGCCGAGATTGAAAAACTCACCGGCTTCGAATCGCGGTCGGTGGTGCTCGGCCACATCCAGCGCGGCGGCTCGCCCAGCGCTTTCGACCGCGTACTGGCTACCCGCTACGGACTGGGCGCCATCGACATGGTGCACCGCGACGAATGGGGGCAGATGGCGGCCCTTCGTGGGAACAAGATTATTTCGATCCCACTGGCGGAAGCCATCGCTTCGAATCGCAAGGTGGACAAGGAAATTCTCGACGCGGCGATCGGGATTCTCGACAAGCTCGACTACAAGGTTTCGAAGAATTCCTGAGCCGGCTTTCCCCGTGGAGACGCGGCTTGCCGCGTCTTGGGCCGATCGCTACATTTGAGGCGCGGCATGCAGGAGACAGGGCAAGCCCCGTCTCTACACGGAAAGAGCCCGCAAAAGCTCCGCCCGAACCGGGATTTCCTTGGCATGGGCGTGGGTTTGGGGGCATACTAAAGTCCGCAGCAGCAATCCTCGGCGGACGAGCACGGGGCCGGGGATGGGTCGTGGCCCATGTTTCAAGACGAAATTCAGCCCGAGCACCACCTCGAACGGTCCTCGTCACTTCCTATACAACCTCTACAACCTCCATCGCCAAATGCTGAGGTGCAGCGGAAGCGGATGTTGGTTGCGCTGGGGATACTACTGATGGCGCTGGCGGCCGTGGTTCTGAAAGACTGGGATTTCTGGTTTCCACCGCGGGGCGAGGCGCAGGAAGCTACGATTCGCAGCAGGAGCAAGAGTATCGCGCCGGCGAGCGCGCCGATGGCTCCGACGCGGGAACGAAAGGCGGCCAAATCCGCGACACCCGCTACGTCCCAATCTCCTCCCTTCTCGGCCACCACGGAGCGCGCCGCGCTCCCTCCTCTGCAAGTGGAAGTCGTGGCCGGAAATCGCCACATCAACGTGCCCGCAAAAAGCAGCGCCATCCATCTGGACGTGGACTCGGGCGCGACGTCTTCTGTGTCGAGCGCACCCGCTCCGAATGCGACCGCCAATGCCGGCAATCGGGTGGAACTGTCGCCGCAGACGGCGCAGAGTGTGAGCGTTTCGGTGCCGCCGGATTATCCCTTACTGGCGCGGCAGATGAAGGTGCAGGGGGCGGTCAGTTTGCAGGCGCTCATCTCGCGCGACGGCTCGATCCAGGAGTTGCAGATTCTCAGCGGCCCGGGCATTCTGGCGACCGCGGCTCGCGAGGCCGTGAAGCAGTGGCACTTCAAGCCCTACCTCCAAAACGGGCAGCCGGTGGAAACTCAGGCGCGCATCACGGTGAACTTCACCATTTCCACAAATTGAAGCGGGTTGGATGTCGATCCGCGGTTTCCGTAGAGACGCGGCTTGCCGCGTCTTGGAACTACCGCAACGTTCGGGGCGTGGCATGCAGGAGACGAGGCAAGCCCCGTCTCTACAGATGACGAATGGATGTGCGGGGAAAAATTAAACGGGCGTCTTGGATTCTTTCGAATCCAGGACGCCCGGGCAGCCCTCCCCCAGAACTGCTCAATCGCAATGTAAGACGAAATGGCAAATCTGAGAATGGCACGCGGGTGCCAAAGTTATTCCACCAAAGTGCCAGCCGGTAAATCGCACATTACAGAGCCTGAATTCGACTCTAGGGAACCGGCGAGCTTTGCCCGCCCTGCCGGGGCGAGGGCGTCCGGGACTACGCGACTCCTCTACTCTGAAAGCACCATCCCCCCGGGCGCTCCGGTAGCAAATGGCGAGCCTGTGATCACGGTTGGAGCCCCGGTCGACGGATTATAGGTGTAACCCGACACACCGTTTCCGGCCTGATTTCCGATATATAAATAGTTGCCGCTGGGGTCAATGAGGGCGAACTCGCCGCCCGCGGTCAAGCTGAACGGAGAGTTCGTTACCGGCGTCAGTTGTCCGTTTGTTGCCGTGATCGCGAAACACCAGATCGAGAAGCTCGATCCCGGGGTCACGGCGTAGACGAACCTGCCACTGGGATCTACCGTGATAGCAGAGGGGCCGGTGCCAACCGTCGAAGTAAACGGCGACCCGAGGATCGGGGTCAACTCGCCAGTGTTGGGGTCGATGTTGAAACCGGAAATGTTGCCTATACTGGACACCAACGGATTGATTGCCGCAGGATTCGGGACGTAAAGGAAGCGATCACTCCCATCCACAGCCAGGGCGGCGGCTCCCGCTCCCGAAAATACCGGAGAGTTCGGTACCGGGGTGAGCGCACCATTGGCGAACGAGAAGCCAGTGACCATCCCAATCCCCGGATTGACCAGGTACACGAACTTGCCGGAATGCGTGAACAGAATCGCGGTTGGATTCGCATTCGCGGGAAAGGGCGATCCCGCGACCTCTGACAAAGCGCCGCTGCCGGCATCGATGGCATAAACGGAAATGTTGTCAGTAAGATTATTGGTCACTAACAAGTACTTGCCGGAGGGGTCGACGACGGCTGCATTCGGACTCGAACCACTGGTCGAAGTCGGGGTGCCGCTGAGAGCCAGGCTCCCGTCGCTGGCGACGTTGAAGATCGAGATCGAGTTGGCGCGGGAGTTCACCGCGTAGAGAAACTTCTTCGACGGGAGCAAGGCTAGACCGGTCGGCGAAGTTCCCTGCACTTCTGGCGTCGCGCCTCCCAAGGTGATGGCGCCGGTGGCGCCGGTGATGTGCAGCAGAAGCACCGAGCCCTTCGCGGGCAGGGTTATGTAGGCATTGTGGTTCGGCCCGGACTTACTGTGATTGCTGCTGCCGCAAGAAAGGGAAAATCCGGCCAGAAGAACGACGACGATGACGGCCACCGGAACCCGTGGAAGACCACTCTGACCTGCCAGTGCGGCACGCGCCGCCCTAAGAAAGCTCATTTGCGAACCTGCTCCTCAAATATCCAAGGTGAGAACGAATAAAGTCGTGTTCACTATCGTGCATGAGAAGGCGGGAATAACGCAACTACGCGCCCGGCTCGACGCAAGCGCTTGCCCTGGAACCCGTTGTGTTGGATGCCGGAGCTGCGCCGCGGAGCCGTATCGGTCCCGAAAAACACCCCGGTGCCGGCGATGCGATGCCAGCGGCGGGATGTGTTCTAATCGTTAGTTGTCGTGCTGTTCCAAGTGAAAGCTAAGTTGTGATCGACATTCACTGCCACCTTCTGCCTGAAGTTGACGACGGCCCGAAATCCTGGGAAGTAGCCGTCGAAATGTGCCGCATGGCGGCGGCCGACGGCATTACCCACGCTGTCGCCACCCCGCACGCCAACGATCGCTATGCCTACGATCGCGCCTACCTCTCCGGGCTTCTTGGCCAGTTGCAGGAAAGGGCTGGACCTGCGCTGCAATTGAGCTTGGGCTGCGATTTTCATTTCTCCTTCGAAAATCTGGAACGCGTGCTCGAACAGCCGCACACCTACACCATTGGCGAAACGAATTATCTTCTGATCGAACTGAGTAACTACAGCGTGCCGACTCACCTCGCCGAATGTTTCACGCGCCTGGGAGATCGTGGTCTTACGCCGATCCTGACCCATCCCGAGCGGAACCCGATCCTGCAGCAGGCGCCGCAGCGTGTCCTGGAGTGGGCCGAGCAGGGCTGCCTAATTCAAGTCACGGCCTCGGCGCTGACGGGATTCTGGGGAGAACGGCCCGAAATTGTCGCCCGCTGGCTGCTCGACCGCTCTGCTGTACACGTTCTCTCGTCGGATGCTCACGACACAAGACGCCGCATCCCGAATCTTTCCGCAGGTCGCGCTGTCGCAGAAAAAATTGTCGGAGCCGAGTACGCCGAAGCGCTGGTGGAGGGCAATCCCGGGGCGATCGTTAAAGGGATGCCGATTCCGTATTGTCCGCGGCCGGTGCTGGATTAGGGGAAAATTGGGCCACGAGCAGCCGCTGACTGATGATTGGCGTGATCGCTTGTAGGTCAACTCTCTGTGGGATGTTCTCAGGAGGCAGATGGATGTTGTGGCAGCGACCGTGTTCGTTCTCGCTCTTCGAGAGCAGCAAAGATCTCTTCCATGATGGTTGCGAGCCTTTCGGGGTCGGTTTCCATTGAAGCTGCGGCGGCGAGTTCTTCCCAAGTTTTCTTGAGTTGCTTCGGACCATCGCTAAGCATAGTGACCTCTTCAGGCGGAAACGGCGGGGTATCGTTCCTTGACCGTGCAACAGTTTTACGGCCCGCAAGCACAGAACTGAAGCATGAAGCTCCGGATGACCGCGGGGTTTTAGCTGCATGAACAAGATCACATCTCCGATGGGTCGGGCGGCTTCGGAGCGTTCGCCAGCACCTTCAACTCTAATCCCTTTAGCGTGCCCAGCGAGTACGCCGCAGATTCGCGTTCTTCAATGCCGGTGTCAAAATCCAGCAATTCACGAAGACGTACTACGACGATACGTTTGACGTCTCTGATTCTTTCCGCAAATTCGTCGAGTCGTATTTCGACCAGGCCAGCTTCGGAGAGCACTCTCCAAGCCCGCTGCTCTTCGGTTTCCTCATCGGATCGGCTCACAGCTCAACCTCGTTGTATGCCCACGACCTGAGACTTCCTACTCCCGGTCAGTTCGTCATCGCTCTGTATCTTGCACTCTGCACCCGGCTTGCTTGAACCTGAGGTATGTGTACGCCAGATACTGGTTTAGTTCTGCCCAGAAAGACTGGTCCCGCGTGCGGGGATCCATCCCGGACCCGGCCATCGAAAGGAGCCGCTCCTCACACTCCTCGCGCTCATTGTCAGTGACCTCATCGATTTTGCGCCATACCTGCGGCTGGGGACAGCCCGAGATCCTGTGCTCTGGTATCACTCGTCCGTCCTCAAGAATGAAATCTCGCCAGACCAGACCCCAACGCACTTCTTTGAGAATAGCGGTTTCGGGTCCGGTGGAAGATCTGAACGAAATGGCCTCGCCTTCTTCAGGAGGCCAGTTCGCTTCACTGCGTAGTTGCTTTGCCGTGGACTGCATGGTTCGCACACCGGTGGGAAGTAGGCTTAGTTGCCCTCTTCCGGATTGGGCTTGCGGCTGACGATCCGACTTCCCTTTGTACTTGGTCTCGGCCAGTCGCCGCGAGACAAGACCCGGTCCACGGCCTGCTCTACCCTCAACATAAAACCTGCGTCAGGATCCGACACGGCGCCTGACGCGGCCAGCACCATACCGAAAGCATTGGCATTCGTGGCTGCCTCAACCGTTGGCACCAGTTGCGGCTGCTGTTTCAGATAGCCGATCCACAGGAGGGTCACTGCGTTGTAGGCGGCGCTTTTCACTAAACTGATCGTCGCGCCGTGACTGCTGCCTAACCACATCACAACACTCACCAGGATCAGCTCAACACTGGCAAAGACTCCGAAGCCGAGCGCTATTCCGAATACCGGTTGCCGCCAGCAATTCTTGAGAAGCCGGCAAAGAAGCATCAAGAGCAGGAAGAGCCCAACCTGCATGAGGCGCATGCTGCGATCAAAGGCAAATACCGCAGCCACAATCCTGTCTCCACTCGCTTCGCCGCTTGACAATGCGCCGATGATTGCCAGCAGCAGAAGCAGCCCGCACGACCATCGGAATATGGTGGTTCCTAAACTCTGAATACCTCCATACTCCTTAAAGAGGCTGCGCAATATTTCATCCATCACTGCGACCGCAAAGATCACACTGACGGCATTACCGGTCCAGTACGCCTCGAAGTAGCTCTCGTTGAAATACCTGAACGCGACAAACAAACATGCCGACTTGAGAGTCTGAAACAGGATGTAGGAAAAGAATCGGGGAAACGCTGCGTGGTACTTGTGCCGGACCATGAAGATCAGAAGAGTGATCTGCAACAGCGGACCAGCGAGCCAGCTCACATACATTGACCAGTTCATCGGCTGATGGACACGTAACGTTTCGGAAAGCATACCTATCCCGCGACCGCTCCGCAACATCTATTTTGGGCGGCCCAGTGTCGATTTTATGAATTCAGCTTTACCTATACCTATTGGCCTAGGCCGCAGCGTTTGGCGCGGCACAAAGGCATCGGGTCGCTGCCATCAGCAACGACCACAGTCTGTTCTGCTCGAATGGCAGAATTGCCAGGTTGCGAGGTGCTCGCCGGGATTGCGCTGTACAACCCAGCCAGTGCCACAACGGTTAGCAGGACTTCCAGTACCTTGTTCATTTGGGGGAGTCTCCTTCGCGCATACTTCTACGCGTGGCGAAGTATATGCCCAGTCGGTGTTTCGGGAGCAGCAAAACCTGTGGATAATTGTCGTTTCTTGAGGATCGTGCGCTGAAACTGTTGGGATTGGCGCGAGGTCGGCTATTGCTGGGGGAGGTTGGTATCCACCGGTGTCTGTTTTGACCCGGCTTTCGGATCGCCCGCCGCGGGCGCGGTGGTCATGGCGCTTTCCGGATTGAGCAAGTGGTCGTGGTTGGGTCCCAATCCGAGTTTGATCAGCGCTCGCGAGTCTGGAGTCGTCTTCGACTGCCATCCTTGATCGGCCTGATACTTCTGCATCGCGGCTTGCGTCGCGGCGTCCCACGTTCCCGAGGGCTCGCCTTGCATATAGTGCTCGCGGATGAGCGCCGTCTGAATTTGGCGGGCGCGGGTTGAATCGATTGCCTGTTGGCCACGTTTCTTCTTCGGGCCCTTCTTGCCGCGGGCGCTTTTGCTGCTCTTCTGGGTTGAGCTGCGTTTGGTGGCATGCCCGCTGGTGGAATGCTTTTTCGCGGTGGACGTGGTGTGCGCCGGTTTCTTGGGCGGAGTTGACGTGTCCGCCTGTGCGACGGCAAATCCGTGCACCGCCAGGCCGAGCAGGCTGCAAAGTCCCACCCATCGCCAACGCCGAATTTGATCCGCCCAGTGCATCGGAATTCCCCGTAGAGACGCGGCTTGCCGCGTCTCCTGCCGCCGAGTAAGACGGGGCAAGCCCCGTCTCTACACAGAGTTCCCCAATCCGCGTCCAACAAAAAACCGGCGAGATTGGCTCACCCTTATGGTCCCTGAAACGGGGATGGAGTGCCAGTCTCGCCGGAGTTTTTACCGGTTACGGAAGTGTACCTGCCAGGAAGATCGTTCCATCCTGCGCCCTGGAACCTCGCGGACGCACCAGGAACACGACATCCTGTCCGCTCTTCAGCGACGACTCGATCTTGGTAAAGTCGTCGACACTGTTCACGGGCTGCTTGTTCACTTCCAGGATCACGTCGCCGCGATTCAGACCGAGATCCTCGGCGAACGATCCCTGCTTCACGTCCTTCACTACCACGCCTTTGCTGGCAGCAATGCCCAGGCGATCGGCCAGATCCGGAGTGATTGCGCTAACCGTAATCCCGAACTTACTGGCTTTGGGAGCTTCCTCACTCTGGTTTTCGTCCTCTTCGCCCAGTCGGGAAGCAAACAGTTTTGAGCGATCGGCAATGGTCACCGTCGCTTCTTGCTTCTTACCGTTACGCACAAACGCCAACTTGGCCTTGGATCCGGGCTTGCGAGAAGCGATGTCCGCCACCAGGTCGTCGCCGCTCTTCAGGTCCTTGCCATCCACGGAAGTAATCGTGTCGCCGATCTTCAGGCCCGCCTCATCGGCCGGACTGCCGGATACGACATTCGACACCGTAACTCCCGACCCATATATGCGAGCGATGGCCGGGTTGGGCTGAGCCGCGAACTCGATGCCGATGGAGCCGCGCGAAACGCGGTGTTCCGGCCCGATTAGCTGGTTGTAAACCTGCGCCACCGTGTTCGAAGGCATGGCGAATCCCACACCCGCGTAAGAACTTGTCTCGGTAAGGATGGCCGTGTTGATACCGATGACTTCACCGGACATATTGACCAGCGGACCACCCGAGTTGCCCGGGTTGATGGCCGCGTCGGTTTGAATGAAGGATTGGAACTGGCGGTTGGGAACGATGTTGCGTCCCTTGGCCGAAACGATGCCGGCAGTCACGGTTTCCTGTAATCCGAAAGGACTGCCGATGGCGAGCACCCAGTCGCCCACCTGCATGCCATCGCTATTGCCCATTTTTGCGGCCGGCAGCGCACGATCCATATCAATCTTAATTACCGCCAGGTCGGTCTCCTGATCCATGCCGATCAACTTGGCATCATGGCCGGGAGACGCCGGATTTTCATCCTGCAATTTCACCCGAATGCGATCCGCCTTCTCGACCACGTGACGGTTGGTGACGATGTAGCCCTTCGCATCCACAATGACGCCGGAGCCCAGCGAACGCTGGCGAATAGTGCCTGCGTCCGGGCCGCCCTGACCGCCGAAGAACTTGTCAAAGAAATCCTGGAACGGCGTGTCATCACCGCCTTGGCCATCCTGATCCTGGTCCGGATCGGGCCGCGTGGAGCGCTGCCGGCGGTGCGGATTCTTGATGGTCGACTCGGTATTGATGTTCACCACGCTCGGCTCGAGCTGCTTGGAAATCTGGGAAAAGGCGTTCGACAGTTGCTGCGGAGCGGGAATGGTCAGCGGGGTCGCATCCGACGCCTTCTGTCCCTCCTTGCCTTTCACTCCATAAGAGACAATGGTGCCAATCAGAATCCCAACCGTCAGCGTCGCCAAAATCGTAAAAGTGTACGCCCAACGGTTGGCTTTGAGGCGCACCCAAAAGGCGCTTTCGCGCGAATCCATTTCTTTCCTCCTAAAACTGCCCGATTTTTTATTATACCTTCGCCCCAAACAGGGTGGTTCAAAAGGTTAGACGCAGAAAACCGGGTTCGGGGTTAAAAGATAAAGATGTGGTGGCGGGGCTTTGCCCCGCCCGGGACGGGGCGGAGCCCCGTCACCACACGACCAACTACAGTTTCAGCGTCATCAGGGCCAGGAACAACCCGGTATAGCCGGCGATGACCAGCAAAACCAGCAACGCTCCAAAACTCAAGACGTTGAAGATTCCCCACGGCTTCTGCACCGCGCCCAAGGCCAGTTTCCACAGTCCGAAAAAGCTGGCGAGCGCGCAGGCCGGGACTACGATCAGGCCAATCACCCTCCCGTGCATCACCTTGGGAAATGCGATCAGGAACATCACTGCGGGAAGAAAAACCAATGCGGGCACGATGGCCAGCGGGGCCCCGATCAGGAATGCGCGTTCCCGCTCTTTGGCAGTCATGGAAATCGGGTCATCTCTTCATCGGGTCATCGGGTGATCGGAGAGCCACCACGAGTCAGGGTTTCGATGGCCCGATCACCAGATCACCCGATGACCCGATGCTACTTCGCCTCGTAGACGGTCTTGCCGCCGACCACCGTACGCAGAACTTTCGTCTCCAGGATTTTCGGCGGCAGGGCTGCGGTGATGTCCTGATCCAGCACGACAAAGTCGGCGAGCATGCCGGGCGCCAGCTTGCCTTTTTGCTTTTCGGCAAACTCGGCAAAGGCGGCGCCCGTCGTGTAGGCGGCGATGGCTTGCTCGATGTCCAATTTTTCGGCGGGATAATAGCTCTTCTTCCCGTCTTCACTCTCGCGCGTGAGCGCCGCATAGATGCCCCGGAACGGCGTGACCGGCTCCACTGGATAGTCCGTGCCAAAGGCTAACACCACCCCATGGCGCAGGAACTCAGCCCAGGCATAGGAATGCTCGGCGCGTTTCGGTCCCAGACGCGACTCAGCCCAGTTCATGTCCGTGAGCAGATGGCTGGGCTGCATGGAGGCAATCACCTTGAGTTCTTTGAAACGCGGAATCTGCTGCGCCGTGGTGACCTGGGCGTGCTCAATGCGCAGGCGATAATCTGTGCCACCATCGACCGCTTTCACCTTGGCTTCTTTTGCGGCCTTCTCCGCTTCGGCGAAGGCGTCGAGCGCCATCTGCGTACCTTTGTCACCGATCGCATGAAAGCCGATCTGATATCCCGCCAGCACGCGCTCTTTGGTCATGGCATTCAACTTCGCCACATCGTATTGCGGCAGGCCGCTGTTCTTCGGGTCGTCGCTGTAGGGCTCCAACAACGCGGCCGTCTTCGAGCCGAGCGAGCCATCCATGAAGCCTTTGAGCATCCCGGTGTGCAGCATGTTGTCGGACGCGGGATGCGAGTTGCGCTTGCTGTTGAGGTCTTCGATCGATTCATCGAAAGGCAGCCACTCGGAAATCCGCGCCGTCAGCTTGCCATCAGTTTCGAGCTCCTCGTAAATCTCGAAGTCTTCCCACTGCGACAAATCTTGCGCCGAGGTAATGCCGTGACTCGCCATATCCGCTAGAGCCAGTTGGATGGCTTGCCGGCGCTTCTCGTGCGTCGGCTTGGGGATTACCGACAACACCAGTTCTTGCGCTTTCTCGCGCAGAACGCCGTTGGGCGTGCCCGAGTCATCGCGATCGATCTTTCCACCATCCGGATCGCGGCTGGCGACGGTGACGCTGGCCAGCTGCAAAGCGCGCGTGTTGGCCACGCCAATGTGTCCGTCCACGCGTCCGAGATACACCGGATGTTTGCCACTGACTTCATCGAGATCCCAGCGAGTAGGCAAAGTTTTGACCGGCCACAGAGTCTCGTCCCAGCCTTCGCCGACCACCCATTCTCCGGGTTCGGCAGCATCGCACTTGGCCTGCAAGCGCTCGCGGAACGCGTCGAGTGTTTTCGCGCCGACCAGATTGACGTTCATCTTTTCCAGACCGGCGCTGGCCAGGTGCATGTGGGCGTCATTAAATCCGGGCATGACGAAACGGCCCGCGAGATCGACGACCTTTGTGTCCGGCCCCTTCAGCTTCATGATTTCGTCGCGTGCGCCCACCGCGAGAATATGGTCGCCCACGATAGCAATCGCCTCCGCGCGCTTGCCCTCCCCCAGGGAAGACGCCGCATCGACTACTCCGGTGTAGATGTTGCCATGGGTAAAAATGACGTCTGCTTTCGGCTTCTGGGGCGCATTTTGCGCCGGCGCGCCAGACGCCGCGGCCAACAGCAGAATTGAAGCGATTCTCTTCATTATTCTCCCACTCCCGACAGTGTCAGCATTGTAAGCAGAATGCGCCTGAGTCCGAGCTCTCGTCCATTGCAGTCGAACCATTCTTGCAACGTATGGGCGCCGCCACCAGTGCCGCCGCCTCCGATGGCGATGGCCTCGAGACCGAGGGAAAGCGGGATATTTGCGTCGGTGGAGGCGCGCTGCACCTGCGCCGTATTGCCCAGTTGCGCATCCACGGCGCGAATCACCTTCAGTAGCCGCGCGTCCGACGCCAATTCGCCCGCCGGACGATTCCCGATCTCGACCACTTCACTCTGCACCACTTGCGGCTTACGCGATTTCTGCTGCGCAGCCACCCGATTTTCGACCGCGACGGCCTGCTCCAGCGCCAGGCGCAGGGCTCGCTCCAGCCGGTCGATTTCCGCCATCGAAGTAGAGCGCAGATCGACCCGCATGCTGGCCGACTCCGGAATCGAGTTCACGGAAGTCCCACCGCGAATGACGCCGACATTGAACGTTGTCTTGGGCGAGGCCGGCACCGGTGTCCGGCTGAGAATCTCGATGGCACGAGAAAGGGCAATAATCGGATTGGGCGCGCCAAAGTCACTCCACGAGTGCCCGCCCGGGCCGCGCACGATGACTTCGAAACGCCGGCTGCCCAGCGCTTCCGCCACCACGGTATCGGCTCCAGCGCCATCGACGATTACGCTGTAGGCAATCGAGTCGCGCCAGTGCGGCGTCGCAAATACGTGCCGCATCCCGCGCAGGTCGCCTTCGCCTTCTTCCCCGACATTGCCGATAAACAAGAACGGCAGGCCATGCGAAATCCGCGCGCTGGCGAGCGCGCTGGCCACGGCCAGCATCGCCGCAATGCCCGCGCCGTTATCGGAGACTCCGGGACCGTACAGACGGCTGCCCTGCTGCCGGATGTTCAACGGCGTCCCTGCCGGAAACACCGTATCGATGTGGGCGCTGAGCGCGACGAAACGGCTCCCATAACCGGGACGAATGCCGAACACGTTGCCGACCTCATCCACTCGGACGTCGTTCAGCCCGAGTTCCCGAAAGCGGTCGGCCAGCCAGGCACCACGTGCCGCCTCTCCGAATGGAGGCGCGGCAACCCGCGTGGCCTCGATCTGCCAGAGCGCAAACTGGGATTCCTGCGTGCGGAAACGGTCGAAAGCAACGCGCACTTCCGGCGAACCGGCGAGGCGCGCCACTTCCTCCTGCACCGGGGGATACGAAGAAGCTGCCACTTGCGGAATCGGCTCCATGCTTTTCGCCTATCTTATAACGGCGACGCAGACGTGAAGCGAGTACTTAATAAACGGGTACACGGGGAAGCTCGCCTCCCGGAGCGAACAACAAAACCGTCGCGGTGGTAATGCATCAGTTTGCGAAAACCGTTAACCACCAAGGCCACGAAGGTTCACGAAGGAAGCTTAAACCAATAGCCTTCGTGATACTTCGTGACCTTCGTGGTTAATGGTTTTTCTTGGTTCTACAGTGAAACTGAGACACTACCGTCGCGGTGGTTTGAGCGCCATTGGTGCCTAGTTTTGATAAACTGTGCTCGGAATCCTTTTCCACCCCGTCCCCACCCGCCCTAGGAGGTATCGCAATGAAAACCGGATTAAAAGTTATCGGCATTGTCGTAGCTCTTCTGATTGTTATTGCCATTGCCCTTCCGTTCTTCGTCAACGTCAATAGCTTCCGCCCCCAGATTGAGTCGACCCTCGGCACGGCTCTGGGACGGCCGGTAAAAGTTGGCAATTTGAGTCTCAGCATCCTCTCCGGCAGCGTGGAAGCGAACCAGCTCTCCATCGCCGACGATCCCAAGTTCAGCAGCACGCCGTTTATCCAGGCAAAGTCGCTGCAGGTTGGCGTTGAACTGATGCCGCTCATTTTCAGCAAGCAGCTCAACATCACCAAGCTCGTCATCGAGCATCCGGAAATGACGTTGCTGCGCAATCGCGAGGGAGTTTGGAATTTTTCCTCGCTCGGCAATCAGTCGGCGCAACCCGCTAAAACATCCGACAATAGCGCTCCCGCGAACATCAGCGTGGCCAAGCTCGACTTGAATGACGGGAAAGTGACGGTCGGATCCCTGTCCGGCAAACGCAAACCCATCGTGTATGACCAGGTCAACGTGGACGTGCGTAATTTTTCCTTCAACAACGCGTTTCCCGTGGTCGCTTCCGCCCGCCTTCCTGGCAGCGGCAGTTTGAAAATCGATGGCAGTGCCGGTCCGATCAATTCGACCGATACTTCGCTCACGCCGGTGCAAGCGAAGGTGACCCTTACCAAACTCGATCTTGCGCAATCTGCCCTGGTCGATCCGGAACTGGGCATCACTGGATCGGCTGATTTCGACGGCACGCTGGCTTCCGACGGCCGCATCGCCAAGGCCAACGGGACCTTGAAAACGACGTCGTTGAAACTGGTTCCCAAAGGTTCCCCTTCCGGAGTCCCCGTTCAGCTTGTCTTCACTGTCGAGCACGACCTGAAGAATGAGTCCGGAAAAGTGATGCAGGGCGACGTCGCCATCGGCAAAGCGCTGGCCCGGCTGACCGGCACTTACGATATGAAGGGCGAGACCACTTCGATCCACACCAAACTCAATGGGCAAGCTATGCCGGTCGACGATCTCCAAGCCATGCTGCCCGCGCTCGGCGTAATTCTTCCCTCCGGATCGAAGCTCAAGGGGGGAACGCTATCGGTCGAACTGGACTCCGTGGGTCCGCTCGACAAGCTGGTCTCCACCGGCTGGATCAAGATGAGCAATGCGGCACTCGCTAACTTCAACCTCGGATCGAAGCTGTCGGCGATTTCCGCCCTCACCGGCAAGCAAACCGGCAATGACACCACCATCCAGAACCTGAGTTCCGATGTGCGCTACGCACCCGAAGGCACGCGGCTCGACAAGATCAACCTGGTGATCCCTTCGCTGGGAACGGTTACCGGCGCAGGCACAGTAAGCCCCAACAACGAACTCGCCTTCAAAATGGTGGCCAACTTGGCGGGTGTCGGCGGCGATCTCACGAAGGCCGCCGGCATGGGAACGGGCGGCATTCCTGTGACCATCGGGGGCACCACTTCCAACCCAACCTTCATGCCGGACATGAAAGGGATGGTCGGCAATCAACTCAAAGGTCTGATTCCGGGAGGCAAGAACAATCCGCTGGGCGGGCTAGGGGGGCTTTTCGGGAAGAAGAAGCCGAACTAATCGTGTCGCGCGTTAAGTGTTCGTTGTCATCCTGAGCGAAGCGAAGGACCTGTTGTTCGTAGCGAGAAGCAGGTCCTTCGCTGCGCTCAGGATGACAAACTTAAATTCTTGATCCGCAGTTCACAGAACGCCGCGCAGAGCGGTCTCGGTGGGACGGGATTCGAGTTCCTTCATGCCGTTCAGGATCATGGCAATGACGTTCTCGTCGCCAATCGCCGTGTTGATCATCAGGTGATAGAGGCTGCGTGTCGGCCAGTCGGCGTTGAAGTAGTGCTTGATATACGCCATCCGCTCCTTGTCCACATTTTCCACCAGGTCCTCCGCCTCTTCGCGGCGCTTGCCAAGTTCCACCAGGCGCCGGATCTTCTCGTCATGTGGAGCATAGGTGAAGACGCGGTAGGTGTCCTCGCGCTGTCTCAGGAAAAACGGGCCCCCACGGCCGACGATAACTGCGTTTCCTTCCTCGGCAATCATGCGCATGATCTCTTCCACCAGGGCCATCATGCGATCCGTGTCAAACGCGTGGGCGGCGTTCAGAGGCATGCCGCGTTCGTAACTGCCGCGCCAGAAGGCTTTCGCTAAACGGTAGAGGCGGCTGTCAACCCGCTCATCGCACAGGGCCACGGCCGATTCCGTTACCTGAGCACGCTTGGCGATCTCGCAGGTCAACTCCTGGTCCCAGAGCTTCCACCCCAACCGGCGAGCGAGTTCGCAGGCGATAGCAGTGCCGCCGCTGCCAAATTCGCGTTCGATCGTGACGATACGAAACATCGCGAATTCCCCCTTTTTCCTTCGTTGACCGGTCTGCGGTCAGGGCGGGCGAAGACGCCCGGCTCTCTTACTTAGTTTAGTGCACTACCATCCCGGCCGCTTTCGTCTTCCTAATCAGGAAAACACACGGGATTAAACAGCCGATCACGACCCCGAGCACCCAGAAATTATCGATATACGCCAGCATCGTCGATTGCCGGATCACATTCGCCTGAATCATCGCATAGGCGTGCTGCAACGCGGAAGTACCCCCGGTGCCGGGGCCGGCGCCACCGCCCGAAAAAGTACTGGCCATCCCGCGCAGCGCCGACTGAAACTGCGGATTGGCGGCGCTCAGTTTCTCCACCAGTTGTCCCTGATGAACCTGCGCGCGGCGAGCCAGTCCGGTGGTGACAAAAGAAATGCCGACGCTGCCGCCAATATTTCGGGCGAGGTTCATCAAGCCGGACGCAGCGTTGTTCTTGTCGCGCGGCAGCGACGAATATGCGGCCGTGTTAATGGGCACGAACAGGAAAGCGAGTCCGATCGCCTGAAAGACGCGCGCCATCATGACGGTGCGAAAATCGACGCTCAGGTCGAACGTCGTCATATGAAACAGCGAAAATGAGAGCATCGACAAACCAAACATCATCAGATACCGCGGGCTATGACGGGAAAGCAGAAGCCCAACCACAGGCATGGACAACATAATTGCGAAACCGCCCGGCATGAGCGCCAACCCAGACCGTTCGGCGGTGTAGCCCAGGAGCGTCTGCATGAAAAGCGGCAACAACAGTGTGCTGCCCAGCAGGGCAAATCCGAGCATGAACATCAGGAAGTTTGCAGCGGCGAAGGAGCGCTCGCGAAATAAATGCAGGTCGATGATGGGATCCTTGTGGCGCCACTCCCAGAAGATGACAAAGATCAGCGACGCGACGGAGATCACGGTCAGGGTAACGATGAAATCCGATTCGAACCAGTCTTCGCGCTGTCCTTTGTCGAGGATCACTTGGAGAGTTCCGAGGCCCAACGCGACAAAACCCAGTCCGGTGTAGTCAATGCGAGTCTCACTCAGCTTGCGGCGCTTGAAGTATGGCGGATCCTGAATCAGCCGCGACGTCAGCAAGAGCGAAAGAATCCCAACCGGGATATTGATGAAGAAAATCCAGCGCCAGGTAAAGTTGTCGGTGATCCAGCCTCCCAGCGTGGGACCGATCGCCGGCGCCATTACCACCGCGATGCCATACACGGCGAAAGCCATGCCGCGCTTGGCAGGAGCAAAAGTATCGGCGAGGATGGCCTGCTCGCTCGGTTGCAAGCCGCCACCGCCCGCGCCCTGGAGGACACGGAAGACGATCAGCATGGGGAGATTGGGTGCGAATCCGCAGAGAAACGAGCTGATCGTGAACAGCGCAACGCAGCCCATGTAAAAGTGCTTGCGGCCGACGATCGAAGAGAGCCAGCCGCTCAGCGGCAGCACGATGGCGTTGGAGACGAGATAAGACGTAAGCACCCAAGTGCTCTCGTCCTGACCCGCGGAAAGACTGCCGGCGATATGCGGCAGCGCCACGTTGGCGATGCTGGTATCGAGCACCTCCATGAACGTGGCCAGCGTCACCGTGAGAGCGATGATCCACGGATTGACCGCCGGCCGCCATTCGGCGGCATCATTCATCGTGATTGCAGCTGCACCCATCGTTTATTTCACGTTCGCTACGAGCTTCGAGCCGCGAGCTACGAACAGGCAAACACCCGAGCTCACTAATCATCCCTTCAAAGACATTTCAGCCATGAGTCGCGAGTTGCGAACGAGCATGAACAGGTCGCTCGAAGCTCGTAGCTCGAAGCTATTTACTGATCCACACCTTCGGCACAACCGACATCCCCGGACGGAGTTCATGTTGCTTGATCTGATCCTTGTCGAACACGATCTTCACGGGGATGCGCTGCACCACCTTGACGTAGTTGCCGGTCGCATTTTCGGGTGGCAGCAGGCTGAAGCGGGCTCCACTGGCGCCGGCAATGGAATCGACATGCCCCTGGTAGATCTTGCCGGTCGCGTCCACCGCGATGTCTGCCGGCAACCCCGCCTTAATGCTCTTGAGTTGGGTCTCCTTGAAGTTCGCGGTGACCCAGAGATTGGCTTCATCAAGGGGGATGATTTTCATCATTTCTTGTCCCGGCTGTACGTTTTGGCCGACCTCAACCGTGCGGTTACTGACCATGCCGCTGACGGGCGCAATCACTTTTGTGTACAGCAGATTGAGTTCCGCCTGGTCCAATTCGGCCTTCTTGCGCTCGGCGTTCGCTTCCGCGGAAGCGGCCCGAGCGCGTATGACCCGCAACGTCTGCGGCGCCGTGCCGGCGGTTCTAAGATCGGCGCCGGCCTGCTGCAGTTTGCTCTGCGCCTGTTCGATCTGGGCCGCGGCGGCATCTGCGTTGGCGCGCGCCGCTCGCAGAGTGGCGGCAGCGGACTGGGCACTGGCGACAGCTTGGTCGTATTGTTGCTGCGAAATCTCCTGCTTGTCGATCAGCTGTTTGTAGCGGACAAGATCGTTCTGTGCTTTGGTGTTGTTGGCCTCCGCTTCCGCCACTTGCGATTTGGCCGCTTCAAACTGCTGGCGGGCAGCCGCAATTCCAGCTTTCGCGCCCGACACTCCCGCCTGGGCGCCGCTTAACTGGCTCGAGGTGCTGACATCGGTGATGGGGATATTAATTCCGGCGGCCGACGCCTGCGCCTGGGCGTCGGCATACTCAGCTCGCGCCTGGGCCACCGCGACCTGGTAATCGGCGGGATCGATCTCCACCAGCACCGTTCCTTTTTCGACGTACTGGTTGTCTTCCACGTTGAGCTTCACCACGTGGCCGCTGACGCGTGCACTCACCGAGTTCACATGCCCATCAATCTGGGCATCGTCGGTGGATTCGTAGCTCCCCAGGTATCGCCAGAGAAAGAAAACGGCAGTCAGAATCACGAGGCCGGCGACAATGAGCCCCCACTTGGTGCGCGGGTTGCTGAAAAACTCGGCCCGCCGCTGATAACGCGCCTCGCTGTCATGCTGGGCCTGGGGCTGTGGCAGCTGGGACTGCGGCACCCGCGTTTCCGGTTGCGGTTTGGCTTCGGTTACGCTGCTGGTTTGGTCCATGGGCTATTTTCCCTTCAAGTATTCACGAATGCCCTCTTCGGCTCGTCCCAGGGCGCGGGCAAAGGAAACCTTGGCCAGGTTGTGAAGGTAGAGGCTCGAGATCAGATTCTCATGCGCAGTCGCCAGCGCTTCCTGCGACTGAATCACCTCGAGGTTGTCGGTAATCCCGGCGGAGAAACGGTCTCTTGACTGGATAAGCGCCTGCTCGGCGAGATTCACCGAACTTTGGGCGACTTCCACCTGGTCGCTGGACGACTTCAGATCGAGCAACGCGTTGCGGATATCCTGATCAATCTGACCGCGCACGTCCGCCATCTGCGCCTGCGCCTGCCGCAGACTGGCCTCCGCTTTCAGAACATCTCCGTGGACCTTGCCACCCTGAAAAATAGGAACGTTCAACGTGCCCGTCACCTGATAGGTGGGCAGTACATCCCCGGGAACCGCGCCGATTTGACCGTAATTCGCCGACAGATCGAGAGTCGGAAAATACCCGGCGGTGGCGGCGCTGCGTTCCAGTTGAGCAGCGATTAAACGATCGCGCGCCGCCTTGTAATCGGAGCGCAGTGAATAGGCGCGCTGCAAGCTGGTTTCAAGATCGGGGATGGGAAATGCCTGGTAAGGAGCCTTGTCGATGAGTTCGAATTCCTGGCCAGACGCCAATCCAATCACTCGTGCCAGCGAGAGTTTCTGCTTGGCATAATTATTTGCGGCCGAAATCAGCTGCTGCTGGCGCGACTGGTATTCGACCTGGGCCCGAAGCGTATCGATCGCCGGGGCGACTCCGGCCTGCTGTTGTGCCACCGCTTTCTCGTATAGGGCGCGCGCCGTCTCGGCCTGGGCCTGCGCGGTTTCCACGCGGGCAGCCCCGGCAATGGCCTGCAGATAGGCGTTGCCGGTGGCGAGCACAACCAGATCCCGCGCATCCTTCAGATTGAACTGGGCGACTCGTTCGCCGACCGCGGAGGACCGGTATTTCTGAATGGCCTTCCAGTCGAAAAGCCGCTGCGTCGCCGAGGCGCGCACGTCGAAGTAGGAAAAAGGTCCGATCACGCGAGGAAGCGGCCCAGCCAGGCCCGGAAAGGAAGTCAGCCCCAGCGCTTCCAGGCTCTGTTTCTGCGCGACCTCCTGCACGTCCGCATTCACATGGGGAAGCAGGTCGCTGAGCTGCTGCCATTTTTCTCCGCGCGCCTCGATGGTGTTGTACTCCGACAAAAGACCGGCGAGGTTGTGACGCAACGCGCGCTCGATCGCATCGCCGAAACTCAACGGCAGGATTCCGGCAGTGGGCTTTGCGTCCGGAACGCTGCCAAACACAGGATTCTGAGCCGAGGTTTGAACCTGCATGGGCCCGGCGGCCGAATTCGCGGTCGCCCCCGAGGCAGGCGTCGAACTTTGGGCACGAAGCGCGGCGGGCAACAGGACGGTCGATATCAGGATGATCCCCAAAAGGATTCGTAATTGTAAAAAGGACGGCTGCGATTGGCGGGTGAAGTTCGCGAAAACCATGGAGCCTGGGTACTCTCCTTAACTAGCCGAAATCATAAGTCTTTTGGACTCTTTTTGGTGCGAATCCGATGCAAATTGTTGAACGGCCTCGGGATGGAGCGCATGCTTGGACTGCTTGCCAGTGCACTGCAACGCGCGGTCAGTGACCTTGGTCATCTTGTGTAACCTCTGACCAAAGTTCAATCTAAGATGCGAGTCAAGCACTTCCCTGCTAGCAGAACATGCTGCAGGGAGTCCCGCGTATGAGCGAAACCACGAAAGCATCGCCCAAAGGGTCGGACTGGACCCGCCTGCTTACAGATCCCGATCTGGTCAGCCACCTCGGAAAACTGCTGCAGACCTATCGGGAAGTGGTTCCGGAACAGCGTGAAACGGCGCTGCTTCGGGCCATGCGCGAGATAAAAGATGCTGCGGTGAAGGCACGCGAAGAACGGGAGAACCTGCCCGTTCCCGCGGCGCCAGCGCCACCCGCCGCCCTTCCTCATCCCGAACCTGTGAATGAAACGCCTCCTTTTGAACCGGATTTGTTCACCCCGAACGACTCGGATCGCCGCCGTTTTCAGCGGATCAAATGCTATGTGGCGGTGGAAATTCACGTCGAGGGAATCGAAGAACCGGTGTGGGGCAACCTGGCGAATGTAGGCCGCGGAGGCTGCCTGGTCGAAACCGCGAGCCCTGTGCCCGCGGGCAAGGCGCTGGAGATCGGGCTGTGGGTCTCGAGCGGCAAAATCTGGGTGAAGGGTGTCATCATCAGCGGAGTCGCGACGCGCAGTGCGCCATCGTTTGGCGTGCGAGTGAAATTCTCAGAAGCGGAATTGTCGGAAAAAGAACATCTCCGCGAATTCCTCAAATTCGTCGAGAGCACCGCCCGCAAGTCGCAAATGGGAAAAGCCTACGTGGCAAAATTAAAGGGCTAAATCGCTCTCCCACCCAACCTAACCTTTTCAGCAACTTTTCCTCCGGTCCGGGTTCATCCTTCATGAGGCCACTATGGAGATGCCTTCGCTCCGATACCGTTTGCTGGTGGCAGCCGCTTTCCTCGTAGCGGCCGGACTCACTACGCAGTTCGCTCTGGGCGGGAAAAAAGACAAGCCACCCGCTGGGACCATTTACGGGCAGAAACGAGCCGTCCACGCCCTGAACCGGCTGACGTTCGGTCCGCGGCCCGGCGATGTCGAACGCGTCACCCAGATCGGTGTTGACAAGTGGATCGAACTCCAACTTCATCCCGACAAGATTGATGACACGGCGCTCGAGGTGCGGCTGGCCCCTTTCCGCACGCTGCGGATGGACACGAAAGAGATCGTCGAGAATTTTCCGCCCAACCAGTTGATCAAACAGATCGCCGACGGCAAGGCCTCGCTGCCGCACGATCCCACCAAGCGCGCGGTGTACGAAGCACAACTCCAGCGCTTCGAAGATAAGCAGGAACGCAAGGAGGCGGCAGCCACTGCATCCACGGGCAACAACGAACTTGTCTGTAGAAACGGGGCTTGCCCCGTCTCTGCCGACAGCGCCCAGCCGTCCGATCCGGATGAGACACGGCGTCGCGAGGAACGCCGAGCTGCGAATCTCAAAACGCAGGAACTGCTCGATCTGCCACCCGACGAGCGCATGAAAGAAATTCTGCAAATGTCACCCGAAGACCGGCGGGCGATCGCCACCAATAACAAGGGCGCGAAGGCCGACGCGTTGGTCGAAGGGATGAGCCCGCAGCAAAAAGAAACGGTGATGGCGCTCAAGAATCCCGAACAAGTTGTGGTCGACGAGTTGATCCAGGCCAAGCTGCAACGCGCAATCTACAGCGAACGGCAACTCGACGAGGTGATGGCCGATTTCTGGTTCAACCACTTCAACGTTTTCGTCAACAAGGGCGCCGACCGCTACCTGCTCACCAGCTACGAGCGCGACGCGATCCGTCCGCACGTGCTGGGAAAATTCGAGGACCTGCTGGTGGCGACCGCGAAGAGCCCGGCGATGCTCTTCTATCTCGACAACTGGCTAAGAGTCGGACCGGACTCGGAAATCGCGCTCGGCATCCCGCCGCATCAGCAGCATCGGCGCGGCTATGGCCCCGCACCGCAGCGGAAGAAGAACAAGCAAGCCAGCGGCCTGAACGAAAACTACGGACGCGAGTTGATGGAATTGCACACTCTCAGCGTCAACGGCGGCTATTCGCAAACAGACGTTACCGAGGTAGCCAAGGTCTTCACGGGATGGACGCTCGATCAGCCGAGGAAAGGCGGCGATTTTCGCTTCGAGCCGCGCATGCATGAACCCGGCGACAAGATCGTCCTCGGACATCGCATCAAGGAAAATGGCGAGAAGGAAGGGCTGGAGGTTCTGCACCTGCTGGCGCGCAATCCCAAGACGGCGCACTTCATTTCGCAAAAACTGGCGACGCGCTTCGTCTCCGACGATCCTCCAGCGGCATTGGTCGATCGCATGACAAAGACCTTTCTGAAAAAAGACGGCGACATTCGCGAGGTGCTGCGTACCATGTTCCGGTCTCCCGAGTTCTGGACACCCGACACCTACCGGGCCAAGGTGAAAACGCCGCTCGAGTTCGTGGTCTCGTCCATACGCGCCAGCGGCGCAGAAGTTGACAACGCACGGGTGCTGGTCGGAACGCTCAACAACATGGGCATGGTGCCCTATGGCATGATGCCGCCGACCGGCTACTCGATGAAGGCCGAGGTTTGGGTAAACTCCTCGGCGCTGCTGGCACGCATGAATTTCGCGCTGGGGCTGGCGGCAGGAAGAGTGCGAGGAGTCAAAGTTGACGCTGTCAGCCTGTTGTCGGCAAACGCGGCGGAAGCGCCGACCGACGCGCAGCAAGCGCTAGCGAGTCTTGAAAGTTCGTTGCTGTCAGGCGATATTTCCAGGCAAACGCACGATACCATCAGCAAGCAACTGGAAGACCCGAAGATCACCCAGCGGCGACTGGATGATCCTAAGCGTCCGCCAAACGTCGCGGCGATTGCGGGATTGATTCTGGGATCGCCGGAGTTTCAGAGAAGATAGCTGTCAGCCTTCAGCCATCAGCCGTCAGCTCAAAACCGGAGCGACCTGATGGCTGATGGCTGAGGGCTGACGGCTGAGGGCTGGCTTTTATGTCCATCACTCGACGCATTTTCTTGCGCAACGGCGCGCTGGCGGTAGTTGGTACAACCGCGCTTCCCAGGTTTCTGACGCGCGCGGCATTTGGCGCGCCTGACCCTGGTACTCGCAACAAGCGGCTGGTCGTGATCTTCCAACGCGGAGCGGCCGACGGCCTCAACATCGTTGTGCCGCACAGTGAGCCCGGTTACTACGCTATGCGGCCCACCATCAATATTCCCAAGAAATCCGTGCTCGACCTTGATGGCTTTTTCGGATTGCATCCGGCGATGGCGTCTTTCGAACCGCTATGGAAACAGAAGCATCTTGCCATTGTGCACGCCGCCGGATCGCCCGATCCGACGCGCTCGCATTTCGATGCGCAGGACTTCATGGAATCCGGCACGCCCGGCGTGAAGGTCACCGACGATGGCTGGCTGAACCGCGCCTTGCATGATCTTCCGCCCGACAAATCGGCTTTCCGCGCGATTGCGCTGGGGCCGTCGCTGCCGCGCATTCTCTCCGGCAAGGAGCCGGCAGTCGCGGTCAACAACCTGAACGATTTCTCGGTTGGCGGAAAGAATCCCAACGCGGCTCCGATGTCGAACACCTTTGAAGCCATGTACGACCAGTCAGTGGACACCGTGCTGCACGGCACCGGCCAGGAAACCTTCGACGCGGTCAAGACACTGAAAGCCGCCGACCCGGCAAAATACACTCCAGCCGCGGGTGCCAACTATCCCAAGGGACGCTTCGGCGACAGCCTGAAGCAACTCGCACAGATGATCAAAGCGAACCTCGGAGTGCAAGTAGCCTTCGCCGACATCGGAGGCTGGGACCACCACGTCAACGAAGGCAGCACCCAGGGACAGATCGCCAACGTCCTCGGCGATTTTTCGCAATCGATTGCCGCCTTCTGGACCGACCTCGGCGATCTAGGAGAAGACACGGTCGTCGTAACCATGTCCGAATTCGGCCGAACCGCCCGTGAAAACGGCAACCGCGGCACCGACCACGGCCACGCCAACGTGATGTTCGTTCTAGGCGGCCCAGTAAAAGGCGGCCAAGTCTATGGCCGCTGGCCCGGCCTCGACCAGTCGCAGTTGTATGAAGGCCGCGATTTGGCGGTGACGACCGACTTCAGGCTGGTGCTCAGCGAAGTCGTGTCGCGGTATCTGGGAAACAAAGATTTGAAGACCGTATTTCCCGGCTTCGACAATCAGTCAGCCCAATTCCTGAAATTGCTCGGATAGAGAGTGCTTGTGGAGAGACGGGCGCCCTCGCGAGCCTGCCCTGAGCGAAGCCGAAGGGTCCAGCCGGGCAAAGCCCGGCAGCCGCGTCTGCTAGACTCGCATCGATCTTTAAATCCATTCCGGAGCTGTAAGCCATGGGCTCGAAGCTCTGTCTGCTTTCCCTCTGCGTGGTTCTCACCTCGCTCCCAATGCAAGCCCACATCAAGGGGACAATCACCGAAAAGTCGGTTTGCGGAGCCGCGGCGGTTCACCAAACCGTTGTGATCAATGACGACCGGCAGCATTCCGTCAGCCTCGATCAAAGACTCTGCCGGTCCGATGTCCCCATCGAGATCGGCAGCCTCACGAGCACTGAGTACGTCGCCTACGGCGTCGACGATGTCCAGGAAGGGCAGTCGGTTGATCGAGGTTACGTGGTAGGAACGATGAAAAATGGAGACCGCTACTTCCTCAAATACCAAGGCAGCGCCACGATGAAGGGCAACGCTCCAGACCACCTCGAAGGCACATGGACCTTCACCGGAGGCAGCGGCCACCTGAAAGAGCTACGAGGCGGCGGGACGTACACAGCCAAGCCCACAACGAACGGCGTTGGAATGGAATTTGTGATTCAGGGAGTGTACGAATTGCCCTAGTCAAATCGAAGCTGAGTTTGTTGAATCAGGTGCTGCTGGAGCTCCACACTCCTCGCAAAACCTGGCCATAGGAGAAATAGTATGGCCATTTAGACAGCGACGGGTCGAATCGTGTTTCTCTGCGTTGATAAGAGAGTACGTCACACAGAATGACGCTGCATAGAAGCAGACCGGAAAAAGTACAAAAATATCTGGATAGGCTCGCTGTGCTCTCAGTGCAAGTGGCAGAAACGCCAATAACGCCACGACTCCAACTAGTACCCATAGTGAGGTTTGCATCCAAGAGGGACAACCACGCAACGCGGCCTTCCACATATCCTTCTGTTTGAAATCCGCAGTTAGCCGGTTCATAAGAAAGATAGTCGGGAACCACACGATAAAAACTCCCAAGAACAAGATTAGCGGACGATTTTGAGGAGGGGAGTAGAGGCCCGCAAACTCGAACAAGTAAGAGCCGAGACAGAGCAGCATGCCCAATGCCGCCAAGGCCATAACCGGAAAGGCAACGATCTTCGCCATCGCGTCCTATGCCTCAGTCCATCTCGATCAGCACATCCCCGCCCTCAATCTTCACCGGATACACGGCAATTTTGGCGTCCGGCGGACCAGCTTGTCCGGTCTTCGGATCCCAGGCCCAGCCATGCCAAGGGCAAATCACCTTGCCGCCTTCGATCACGCCCTGACCAAGCGGGCCTCCACGGTGCAGGCAGATGTTCTCCATGGCGCTGATTTCGCCGTTCACATTGGCGACGCAGACGGTCTTATCGCCACAGGGAAATTCTTTGGCTTCGTTGATGGCAGGGAGGTCAGACTGTGCAGCAAATTTGATGAATGACATGATTTGTGTGCAAGCGAAAAAGCAGGTCCTTCGCTTCGCTCAGGGTGACAAAAGTATATAGGGTTTGACTGATAGCTGACGGCTGATGGCTGACAGCTATTTCGGCTGCATCGTCTGCGCTACCATCACCTGGCGCTTGAAATTCTCCATCATGCTCTCTTCCAGTCGCACTTCGGTGGGCCGCTTGGCGAGCGTCATGGTGTCGATCTTATCCTGCAGCTTGAGCAGCGCGTAAAACAAGTTTTCCGGACGCGGCGGGCACCCGATCACATACACATCCACCGGCACGATGCGGTCGACGCCCTGCAGCACAGCATAGGTATTGAACGGCCCGCCGACCGACGAGCACGCACCCATCGAAATCACCCACTTCGGCTCCGGCATCTGGTCGTAAATTCGTTTCACCACCGGAGCCATCTTCAGCGTGACGGTGCCGGAGACGATCATCAGATCCGACTGCCGCGGGCTGGGCCGGAATACTTCCGAGCCAAAGCGCGCGATATCGAAACGCGCGGTCGAAGACGCGATCATCTCGATGGCGCAGCACGCCAGTCCAAACGTCATCGGCCAGAGCGCCGACTTGCGCGCCCAGTTGAAGACGTAGTCCACCGTCGAGATCATGAAATTCTTTTCGAACTTGTTCTGCAACCAGCTCATGAGGCCTCGTTCCCTACTCAATCCTTACAAGAATACTCCTCACAGCGCATCAGGAAGTGACAGAGATCACAACATAACAGACCGCAGTCCAGGTAGCGGGCCGGCCGGTGTCAATTGGCGTCACTAACCAATCCTCCCTTGCCCCGTCTAAACCGCCACGGAGGCATTATGGCGCAGGGACGCGGAATAGCTATCTCAAGGGCCGTCGCACTGGGTGCAGTATCGGCGATTCTACTGATCTCCAACGCCGTAGCCTCGGATCGGCAAGGCAAACTGGCCGAGGAGTTTCATAAGGTATATCCGCTTTCCGCGCAGGGACGCATCGAGATCGAGAATATCAACGGCCCCGTCCACATCACGGGCTGGGACCGCGACGAGGTCAAGGTGGACGCCGTGAAGACCGCCTGGACCAAGGAGCGGCTCAACGAAGCCAGAATCGACGTTCGCTCGGAGCAGAATGACCTCTCGATCCGTACGGAGTATCCCGGGCACGATCACACTTTCAATTTCCACAGCCACGACGAGTATGACAATCCTGCCAGCGTGGAATACACGATTACCGTACCCCGGCAGGCACGGCTCGACAAGATCGACCTGGTAAATGGCCGGCTCGACGTGCAGGAGGTGGCCGGAGACGTCCGCGCTTCCTGTGTCAATGGCCGGATTCAGGCGCGCAATTTACAGGGCCGCGTGGAACTCGAGACGGTCAATGGCGAACTCGAAGCCAGCGTGGACCAACTGCCCTCATCGGAGCTGAAACTGTCCTCGGTGAACGGCCGGCTGCTTTTGACTTTGCCGTCAGACGCCAGGGCGGAGCTCAAGGCGAGCACCGTCTCGGGCAACATCTCCGATGAGTTCGGCTTGCCGGTCACGCGTCACCAGTATGTGGGCCGGAGCTTGCACGGCCAACTGGGCGGCGGCGGGACTCTGGTAAAGCTATCCAATGTGAATGGCACGATTGAGATTCGGCACGCCAACGACAATCGTCCGCTGAGCCCGGCGCAAACCCTGGAACGCGGGCGCGACCGCGGCAGTGAAGATGACAAGAATGACGACGATGACGACGAGATCTAGCGCCGGCGTTCACGGTTCACTCGAGACTGGAAGCTCAGTAGATCGTGTACCCCGGCGCCGGATTCCGCACATCGGGCTTCGACGCCATCAGCAGCAGCGCACCGACTCGCTTGAAGGCCTTGAGGTCGTCGAGAGAGTGAAACGACGTGGTCTGGTAATTTTCCGGCGTCGGCGTGTCGTCGGGAATCTGCGCGTACTCCACGTTGTCGAAAGCGTGCCGCTTCAGCAGTTCGACGTACTCTGCCGCCGAGCGTACGTGCACCGGCACCTTCAACTTGGGCACCCACTGCAGCGAATACGGATTGTCTTTGTAGAGATTGATCAGAATGAATAGCCGCCCATGCGGAGCCATGACGCGGAACAGCTCAGCCAACGCGCGTTCCTGGTCGGGGTAGTAATAGAACGACTCCACCGAAAGCACCTTGTCAAAAAAGTTTTCTTCCCAGGGAATCTGCGCGGCTGAGCCCACCACGAACATTACATTGTCGAATTCTTTCGACGTGGCCCGCGCCTGCCGGACCATCTCGTCGGAAATATCGACCCCGATCACCTGCCCGAAGCCCTGCGGCCCTTCGCCGACCATGCGTGCCAGCAGGCGAGTCGCCCACCCCGATCCGCAACCGAGATCCAGGATGCGCTCCCCCGGGCGCAGATCCATGCGGCGCATGGTCTTCTCGGTGATGTCAAGGTGATGGTTCTCCATCTTCGGGCCTTCACCTCTTTCGGCCCAGCGGTTGAATTCCTGCTGCAGGCGATCGTCGGGAGATGCTGGTTTTTCATTCGACACTGGATTTCCTCAATATGGTCGTTGGTCGCTTGTCGTTAGTCGTTGGCAAATATTCCTAACGACCAACGACTATCGACCAGCGACTGTTTCCAATTCCTCAAAGAATGTCGGATACGACACTCCCGCCGCATCCGCGCCCGAAATCGTCGTCTCGCCTTCCGCTCGCAACGCGGCCACGGCGAAGGCCATCGCGATGCGGTGATCGCCAAACGAATCCAACTCAGCGCCATGCAAATGCTGGCCGCCGGGAATCCGCATTCCGTCGGGACGCTCTTCAACTTCCGCGCCCATTTTCCGCAAATTGGTGGCAACCGCGGCGATGCGGTCCGACTCTTTTACTCGCAACTCTTTGGCGTCGCGAACATCGAGGCCGCTCTCGGAGTACGGCGCAATCGCGGCCAGCACCGGGATTTCGTCAATCAACGCCGCCGTGTCGGCCCCGGCAATTACGCCGCCCTTCCATGCCGATCCCCGCGCCTCAATCGTCCCTACCAGTTCGCCTTGATGTTCTTCCAGGTGCGCGACTGAAACCTTCAGTCCCATCTGCATCAGGATATCGAGCAGCCGCGCCCGCGTCGGGTTCATCAGAATACCTGGCAGGGTGATCTGCGATCCCGGATAAAGCGCTGCCGCACATAGAAAGAACGCCGCACTCGAAAGATCGCCCGGCACATGCGCCTCAATTGCGCGGAGCCGCTGTCCTCCGACAATCCGCGATGCGTTCCCTTTGCGCTCGACCTCCGCACCAAACGCCCGGAGCGCAATTTCGCCATGATCGCGTGTGCGGATGGGCTCCTCAACCACCGTCTCGCCTTCGGCAAAGAGCCCGGCAAAGAGGACGCAAGACTTCACCTGTGCGCTCGCCACTTCCGGCCGATAGTGAATTGGTTTCAGAGGTCCGCCGTGAACTTTCAGTGGAGGGCGCCCGCCTTCCGCGGCATCGATCCTCGCCCCCATCTCCGAAAGCGGCTTCATGATGCGCGCCATCGGGCGCCGCGAGAGCGACTCGTCTCCGCACAACTCGCTGGTAAAGGGCTGGCCGGCAAGGATCCCGCTGAGCATGCGCATGGTCGAGCCGGAGTTGCCGCAATCCAGCACCTCTGTCGGAGCCTTCAGCCGCGGGCCGACACCTTGCACTTCTATTGCGCCGTCCTCTAAACGTTTCCATGCGCTGCCAAGCTTGCTCATGCAATCCAGTGTGCTGCAGCAATCGCGAGCCGCGGAAAAATTCTGGAACTTGCTAGATCCCTCGGCAATCGCCGCCAACATGGCGTAGCGGTGCGAAATCGATTTGTCCCCAGGAATGCGAACAACGCCGCGTACTATCCGCGCAGGATGGACTACGGCCTTCGAATCATCCGGCATGAAATTAATATAACGGAGCCGAGAGGTCAGGTCTAAGAATGGGGTACGCATCGTTGCATTCGCAACCCCACAAAGAGTTCTCATCCTGAGCGAAGCGAAGGACCTGCTGCTTTGTGCGGTGACAAGAAAGCAGGTCCTTCGCTTCGCTCAGGATGACAAATTTAGAAGATGAGGGCGAGCGGGCCGGCTCTACTGCACGCGAACGCGCCCCGAGGCCTCGGCGAGGATTTCCTGCGGAACTTCCCGCAGCGTAACGCAGAATTCGAACATGGGCGTTTCCGACCCACGCCCCCAGCGGGCAACTTCCCAATGCGCGCGGACAAATTTGACCTCGGGCCGCGCCGTCAGGTTGAGCAGCAGCGGCACTTCCTCGCGATAAAATTTCTGCGGAAAAGCCACGACCGGCTTGGCATCCCACGTGGCGCCATCCGCCGATCCGAAGATGCTCACGTCGAGCGATTCCTGCTCGATGATGTTGGTGATGGCGAGCGTCAGCAGAAAAATCCGGCCCTCCGCCCGACTCACATCGAGCGCCGGCCCGTCTCCTTTGGCATTGACCACCG
Organism: Terriglobia bacterium; assembly: GCA_020073525.1. Taxonomy (GTDB): domain Bacteria; phylum Acidobacteriota; class Terriglobia; order Terriglobales; family Acidobacteriaceae; genus Acidiflorens. The sequence continues at coordinate 2,288 of JAIQFA010000052.1, read as the reverse complement.
TATTTTCGGGAACGAGGAAGGCTTCCATCATGACGCGGGCATTCTAGCAGAGAGACCACACTGCGGGCTGTGATAGTTGCCGGTACCTGGAGTCTCGCGGGTTCCGAGGTGGCACCCCCAGTGGCACAGCATCGTGTTTCAAATCACTGACACCTCGGCTTAGCAGGAAGCAACATTGTAGCGGACTTCCGCAAGGTTATTTCTATGTTCTTCGCCCCCCTGCGAAGAAAGGAGAACTATTCCCATGAATCGCAATCCAGTAGTGGCGACCGCCCCGCCTGAGCAAGTACTGTCTGCTCGCTGCAAGCGGCTTTGGGGCGCTGCCTGCGCAATTTTTCTCACGGCATTTCTCGTAGTATGCAGCGGTCCAACCCTCCCAGGTGGGCAAGAGCAAGCGCAGGGACAGACCAGGACCCAGGTTCCAGCAGGCTGGAAGACGCAGCAGTACCCGGGATTCAGCATCGCGCTTCCTCCCGGCTGGAGTGCGCGCGGCGATCCCGCCACGGGACGAGTCGAACTGAGCGCGCCGGGCAGCGCCGCCATGGTGATCTGGCCGGTCTTTCTGGAAAATTTGCGCCTGGACCCGCCTAATGCGAGCGCCATAGCGCAGCGACTAACGGAGAGACTCTGGCCCAATGTGGTATGGAGCAATGCGGTTCCGGTGGGCAGGAACGCCGTGCGTCTGGTTGGGCGCCGCGGGGATGCCGTGGTAGTTTCTGCGTTCGCCTGGGTGGAAAGTCCGAAAGGGACGGCGGGAAATTTCTATGCCGCGACGGCGCCTGCGGCGCGCTATGCCGAGATCGCCGACACCTTCAGTAAAGTTCTCGGCGGCTTTCGCGCAGCGGGCGCGCCCGTGGCGGGAGCGCAGACTCCAAGCCAGCCAGAAGTGCGCTATGTGAAGTGGATGGACCCACGCGAGAATGCGTTTGTCGTGGACGTTCCGGATGGCTGGCGCGTCGCCGGCGGGATGTTCCGCGCCGCCTCGAATGATACGCGCGTCGGAGTAACCGTGGATTCGCCCGACGGCCAGATCAGTCTGCAACTCGGTGACCCGAACCTGCCGGTCTTTGTCGAACCGCATCCGATGTTGGCGGCCGCCGGCCTTAACGAAGGGGGGTGGTATTCCCCTGTGCCAGGAGTGAACTACCTGGTGCGGCGCTATCTGCCCGCCGCCTACTTCTTGAACGAATACGTGCGCAGCAAAATGGGCTCCGTCTGCCAGCCCCTTCAGGTAGATCAGCCCCGGGACCGCTCGGACGCGGTGCAGTCGATCAACGCCCTCCAGTCCCAACTCGTCGCTTACGGAACGTTCATGCAGAGCACGGGAGCGGAAATTTCCTTCACCTGCGAGAGAAACGGGCAGCAATACCGCGGTTACTTTTTCGCCATCACGCAACTCACCCGCGCCGCCGGGGGAGCACCGGGCAACTGGAGCGTCTCAACCCAAATCGGCTACCTGGCGCTGGCCTCGCGCACCGACGAAGGGATAGCGATGGCGGCCCACCTCCTCCGCAGCATGGAGATCAATCCGCAGTGGGCGGCCATGCAGCAGGGTATTACGGCGAACACTTCGAGAATTGTTTCCCAGACCAACACCGAGATCTCCGACATGATCTCGAGCGGATATGAGCGGCGGGGGAGAATCCAGGATGAGATGGCCCGCAGGCAGACGAATGTGAACCGCGGGCAGGAGGACGTGGTAGACACCGCCAACGGTGAGCACCTGAAGATCAAGAGTGGCGCAAACTATTACTGGATGGATTATCGCGGCGACATCGTCGGCACGGATACCGCCACCGCTCCGAGCGTGGAGTTTCACGAACTGATGCGGCAACCGTAAGCGGCGGCTTCTGCGAGACGAAGTGTTTGCACATCAGAATCAGCTCACCGCGAACCTGGGAACTAGTAGACTGCGGTTGGAGTCAGTACCTTTATGAGCTTCAGTAGTAAGTTCCCTGCCACTACCTGGTTGTGGAAACGGCTCACCTCACGTCCAGCCCGCCTCCTTTATCTCGGAATCCTGCTAATCGTTGGCGTTCCCGGCATTGCTTTGCGAGTGGAGGCGGCGCTGTTTGCAAGACGCATCCTCAAGGTAACGTCTGTGCTGTCGAGCCTGCGGATTGGGGTTACGCCGAAAGACGAAGTACTGTCGCCGGCCAGCACGCGCATTTTGTAAAGACAGCCGAGCGCGATGGAAACCAGCTGCCGCAACCGACCCAGAAGGCCAGCCGCGAGTCCCAGATGAATTCGAAGAAATCCGTGCTGGTGATCAGTGCCCGGGAAAAGAA
>JAIQFA010000051.1 GCA_020073525.1 Terriglobia bacterium | reverse complement strand
TTTCCTGATCGCGTTGTTCATCGTCGCCCTCGATCGCGTCACCAAGATTACGATCGCACGCCGCCTTTCCTTGCATGACAGCATCTCTGTCATCCCGGGATTCTTTCGCATCATCCATACGGAAAACCCGGGTGCCGCGTTCGGCATTTTTGCCGACTCGCCCTCGGAATGGAAGGTGATCCTGCTGATTGCGTTCTCGATCATTGCGTTGTTGATCGTCTCCGCGCTGCTCTGGAAGAATAGCCACACCATGACCTCAACGGGAATTGGGCTGGCGCTGATCCTGGGTGGTGCGATCGGTAATTTATGGGACCGCCTCGTCAGCCGGCACGTGGTGGATTTTCTGCTCTTTTATATAGGCCAGCACCAGTGGCCAGCCTTCAATGTCGCCGACAGCGCGATTGTGGTGGGAGCGGGGCTGCTGGTGTTTGAGATCATGTTTACGAAGTCGCCCAGCCAGCAGTCGGCCTAGAACTTGTTTTGATCCCGGCCTCCGAAGCTCCCACTCATGTCAAACTGCTGAACGCGGCCACACGTCTATTTCGCGAACCGCCGAACGCTGAAGGAAATCGGCAGGCCGACCACGACCATGTGCACAAGCAGCCCTTGAATCAGGTCATGAAGTTGGTAAGGGCCAATTGCGTGAAGCGCGGAGAGCGGCAAAACGATAAGATTCATTACCTCTTCCACCGCGGCGCCAAAGAACAAGCCGCACACCAGCGCGTGCTCCTTCAAGAAACCAAGCCTGCGGCTTGCCGTGTAGTAAACAGCCGCTGCTGAGCACGCGATAAAGAAGTGCAGGCAGACCCCAAGAACATAGGTGCCGACGCCTCCACGGAAAGCCTTCGGCCCAAGCAGGCCGCCGGCAATCGTGAGCGGAATGTCCCATCCAAACAGGATGGAAGCTTGTATAAGGTCCAAAGTCCCGGCAATCAGGCCGCCCGCTGCGATTGCCAATAGAGCGTTCCTTTTCCCCAATGGCCACGGCGCAGAATCTCCAATCATCCGATATCCTCTCTTTCACCTCTGATTTGTCTGCAATCCGCAACGATACCCAGGTGAGACCCGAGAAGTCCTGAGCTTGGCCTGAAACACTCTGAATACTTCTGAAATGACGCTGCACCGGCGGTGTCGTAGCTGGGGTAGAGTCGCTAAGCGCAGATGCCTGTGTGGAGCGGGCACTCTTGCCCGCTAGCTGTGTGCTGCTGCAAACAAGCGGGCAGGAGTGCCCGCTCCACACAATCAAGGACCGGCCGGAACGCGGTCGGCGTGTCTCCACGGTGTGGGTATAATCGGCGAGCGCCGATCTTCTATTTAAAAACAGACGGTGATAACCAATCCTGCATGGAACGTCCAACCTCGACAATGCTTCGCATCGGCGACTGGTGCGTCAATCCGACGTCCGGCCAGATTTCACGAGATGGAGAGACCGCTCGGGTAGAGGTGCGGACGATGCGACTGCTGCTGTGCCTCGCCGAGCACGCCGGCGAGGTGGTCAGCATCGATGACTTGCTCAACCAGGTCTGGCCGGAGGTCACCGTCACTCCAGATTCCGTCTACCAGGCTGTGGCATCGCTCCGCCGTCTGCTCGGCGACGACCCCAAGCAGCCCACTTACATCGCGACCGCGCCGCGACTAGGGTATCGGATGGTGGCAACGGTCAGTCCTTGGACGGATCAGTGGCCGGATCAGTCCATCGCAGCGACGGACTCGTCGGCTTCGGACAGCGAACATCCCGCGACCACCGATGCGCCGACGTCCGGCCCGCGCCTCAGAGCCGGCTTCACGTGGGCCGCCGGCGCAGCGCTTTGCCTTGCGCTCGTCGTTGCTTTCCTATTCCACAGCAAGGTCGCGAACAACAATCGCTCAGCCTCCGCCGCCATTGCTCCGCAGCCACAGAAATCCATCGCCGTGCTGCCGTTTCTCGACCTGACCGAAGAGATGAACCAGGAGCCCTTCGCCGACGGCATGACCGAAGAACTGATTGACAAACTGAGCAAGATCCCAGGCCTTCGGGTACCGGCACCCACCTCCTCGTTCTATTTCAAGGGCAAACAAGTACCCATCGCCGATATCGCCAAGACGCTGGGTGTCGCTTATGTACTTGATGGGAGCGTGCGCAAGTCGGGCGCCAGGCTGCGGGTCGCCGCACGGTTGATTCGTGCGGACAGCGGGTACGTTGTTTGGTCTGAAACCTACGACCGACCATTGGACGACATCTTGATGGTCCAGGACGACATCGCCGGCGAAGTAACAAAAGCGCTGAGGGCATCCATCGAGGCCGGGCCGGACCACTTGCCTTCACGTCAATTCCCTTGACGACAGCTGATCCGCTACGGCGTCCCGTAGAGTCGCCGGTACACATTGGCATTCCGCAGGATGGCTTGCACGTATTCCCGAGTTTCCGTGAAGGGGATGGACTCGACGAACTCCTGCGGGTCGCGATAGTGGCCCTGTCCCAGCCAGTCTCCTACGCGGTCGGTGCCGGCGTTGTAGGCTGCTAACGCGTACTCGAACTGTCCGTTATATTTGTCGGCCAACTCTTTGAAATAGCGTGTGCCGAGTTGCAGGTTGACCGCCGGGGTATACAGTTGCGGCGCGCTGTATCCCTTGAGCTTGACTTGTTTTGCCACGGCCTTGCCGGTACCCGGCAAAAGCTGCATCAGGCCCACAGCGTTGGCATGGGACAGAGCCAACGCATTGAACTCGGATTCCTGCCTGATGAGCGATGCCACCAGATAAGGATCGAGACCGTTGAGCACTGAATACTTCCGCAGATCGCTCCAGTAGGCTTTGGGAAAGAGCGCCTCCCAGTAGGAACGCGGCAGATCGGGAATATCGACGGCGAAATAGTTGGGCGTCGAGCGCTTCATGATCTGAATGCCCCGATCGTAGCGGCCCAGGTCCTGGTACACGCGCGCCATCTCTGGCGGAGCCCAGGTTCCACCTTCCTGGGCGGCAGCGGCCTGCAGCTCGCGCACCGCCAAATCAGCGAGCCCACCGTTGGAGAGCAGACGCGCCCGTTCCACGCGCAGGTCGTCATCAGGTGGGTCGGTCGCGGTAATTTTTCCGGTGCTTGAAAGGGGAGGGACACGGTCGAGCAGCGCGAAGTGTACCAGGTCTTCCTTCAACGATGCTTCCTTGGCCGGTCCGTTGCCGGCTGCCTGCAAGCCCTGCAATCGCTGCCGTCCCAACTCGGCGTAATAGTAGTTGCGATAGCGGTCAGAAAGTTTCTGATAAAACGCCCGCGCCATCGCGGGGTTGCCATCTTCTTCAGCGAGGCGCGCGCGCCAGTACAGAGCGGCAGGAATTTCCGCGGAATCGGGATAGATCGCGATTTGCTGTTCGAAGCCTTGCCGGGCCTCCTCGGTTCGTCCTTGCCGAAAGCTCAGCCATGAAGCCTTCCAGTGCGCATAAGACGCGCGGGCGCCGTTGGGAAAGCGCTGCTGCAACTCGCGGAAGTAATCGATGGCGTGATCATAGTCGTGCTTCAGCAGATACATGTTTCCGGCCGAAAGCAATGCCTGTTCCAGCCACGGGCTCGACGGGCCAAATTGCCGCAAATCATTGAGTGTGTGCTGCACCGCTGCTTCGTCGCTGGTGGACCGCTCCGTCTCACTCAGCAGGTAGAGGCGGTGGGCTTCCGCGTCGCCGGTCTGAGCTCCCATGGCAGTCAGAGTCTGGCGGGCTTCGCGACTGCGGCTGCTTTTTTCGAGCGAACCGGCCAACGCCAGCAGCACTTCCGGACGGTTCGCCGGGCTAACGTCGTCCACCAGATCGCGGTAATCGTGGGCCGCGTCGCTGTAGTGCTTGAACTTGAACAGGAGATCGGCGCGCGTGCGGCGCTCGGCAACCGAGCCTGAGATTCCAAGCTTGTGCAATTCCGCCCCGGCCGCATCCGCCTCGGTACTGTTGGGAAGGTTGAAGTAAACGTTGCGGAAAGCGCTCGCGGCTTTCTCTTTTTCACCCGCTGCTACGTAGGCACGCCCGAGGGCGAACTCCACATCGCTACGCACCGGCGCGCGGTCTTTTTCCAGCAGAGCCGCTGCGTCCTGAGCGCGTCGTTCTTCCAGCAGCGCGTTCGCATAGACCAGGTGGGCATCGCGGATCAGAAGTGAATCGGGAAATTTTTGACTGAAATCGACCAGCGTCGAAAGCGCCTCGGCATCGTGCGCCGTGTTCAGGTAGGCATCGCCAAGATAGTAGGCAACGTAGTCTCCGAGTTCGCTGGCGCCGGCCTTGGCCCGGTTGAACGGATCAATCGCTCTGCCATAGTCGTGATCGAGCGTGCGGGCATAGCCGATCACGAGCCAGGCAAGCGCCCCGGCATCTTCCTTGGCGTGACGGCGGGCATAGGATTCGACTCCTGCATAGGCCGTTGGAGTGCGGTCCTGCAACAACTGCTGGGCCATGGGGCGAAGATTGGCGGAGGCGACAAACGCCCGCCGCACTCGACGCACGCGTGGAGAGATGGGTTTGCGTTTTTTCCTGGTAGAAGCGGCGGTCTTTTTCTTCGATGGCGTGGATGATTTGCGTTTAGCTGGTGCACTCTTCGCAGACGGGCTGCCCGATGGACTCGAAGTTGATGACTGGGACTGGGCGATGGCTGGCAACAAAACGCCGAGCCCGGACAGGAGGAAAACTCCAGCGAAAACTGCAACTGCAAAACGCCGCACTCAATCCTACCTACCTAGTGCCGAAAGTTGGCACCCATGATCGAAAGATCGTCTTCAGCGAGACTTCTTATTATTTCATGCTGAAAGTAATTGCCGGAAGTTGCCACCGTGTTCCCGTAACGCTTTTGGTACGTTGCCCGGCTCTTTTCGATCGCTTCTTTCAAACGGTCGTAGAGGTCCTTGTTTTTGCGGCCTTCCGCGACCCTTGCCTGATTGTAGAGTTTGATCTCGTCGACCAGCAGACGCGCAAATCGCTGGGCCTTGCGGTGAACTTCCTGGTCCTCGGGCGAAGCCGAGGGCGCCGGTAGCGCGACAGGGGTCTCGTTCGTGACTTGGCCGACAGGAAGCGGTTCAGCCAATGCCGGTTCGATTTCAACGACTGCAGACTGAACTTCCGTGACCGCACTCTGGGCGGCCATTGCTGGAGCCTCAACGCCGGCGCTGCCGACCGATGCGGTGGCGGCCGCTGCCTTGGTATTCCCAGAGGAGAAGGCAGGAGCATGGGAAGCAAAGGGATCGTTGAACGCCGATACGGCCTGCACAGGTGGGTGTGACGGCGCCTCGCTTGGGGTGCCGGATCCGTCCGCATGAGCCGACGGCTCCTTTTGCGCTTGCTTGCGCAGCGAATTGACTTCGAGCCATGCGCTGGTGGAAAGCACCAACAGTTCGAGGGAGCCGGAATCGAGTAAACCCGCCCCATCGGTTCCGCCGTCGGCGTAGACGAGGGCGGCAACTTTGTCTTTCAAAATCAAGGGTAGAATCCGGCCTTCTCCGCTCGCCGGCGTGCCAAAAGTCTGGAGGAAGCGCGAATCGAGGTCGGCCGCCGGAGCGTTCGCCACCACGCGATCGCCAATCGCGCGAGTCACTGCGGGAGCATTTTCATCGAGCGCGAAATCTTTCACCGCATCGCTGTTGGCGAAACCGCGTCCCTGCCATCCCGTGGCGTGGCTGCCCTTGACGACAAAAAGCGCGACCCGAGCGGCATAGCGAGAGCAGGTATCGAGCAATCCCCGCAAAATCTCGCGTTGGGAGGATCCCATCTGGATTTCGGAAACCGCCCGTGCCAGATCGGCCGCACCGGACGTGGAAGCCTGATCGTGGACAGTCGGTTCGGCAGCCGCAGGTTCGGCGGCGATCTCTTCCATCACCCGGCGGACAATCTCGGTGCGAAGTTGGGCGACGTGGCTGTCCAGGACTTGGCCAACCACTCGTTCCACTATTGGTTCAATCCAACCGCGCTCCTTCATTCGTGCTCCGAGGACAGGCTCTTTGGGGGGCGAAGGGCAGAACCCTTCTAACCACTGATTATACGGGCCGTTGCGGGCGTTCTCCGGACACCTTGGTACCTGTCCTACCAGTGCCCGAAGTAGACGATCGCCGACCGGGGTAGCTTTTCTGGCAAGCGCGCGTCAAAACACCCCCCAAAAAACCACGGCCAGCAAGTACAATAGCATTGGGGATTGAGTCGAGCGTTCGGAAAAATCTGCATCAAGTTACGAATGAGTACCATCCAACCAAACATAGAGCAACCGGTCAGCGAAGAAATGCAGCTGGTCCGGCGTGCCAAGCGCGGCGACGATTCCGCGTTTGAAGAATTGGTACGGCGCTATGATCGCAATGTTTTCCGTATTGCACAGCACATTACGCAGAACCGCGAGGATGCGGAAGACGTAGTACAAGAAGCGTTCCTCAAGGCGTATGGCAACCTGGCCAAGTTCCAGGAACAGTCCAAGTTTTATACCTGGCTGGTGCGCATTGCGGTCAACGAAGCGCTGATGAAGTTGCGTCGGAGGAAGCCGGAACGCACGGTTTCACTCGACGAAGAAGTAAAAACCGAAGATGACTCGCTGCCCCGTGAGGTTGCGGATTGGAGCCCCAATCCCGAGCAGATGTACAACCAAGCGGAGCTGCGGGACATTCTGACTCGCACGATTCAAGGGTTGCCGTCGGGATTTCGGACGGTGTTCGTGCTCCGGGACGTGGAAGGCCTCTCGACCGAAGAGACGGCGGACGCACTGGAGTTGAGCATCCCGGCGGTGAAGTCACGGTTGCTGCGCGCGCGTTTACAGCTGCGCGAGCGGTTGAACCGCTTCTTTCAGAAAAAGGCGAGTGGAGATGGCGACCAGTGAAGTGCTCTGAGTTTCTAAACGAACTAACCAACTACCTCGACGGCGTGCTGGACGCCCGGACCAAGTCCGAACTGGACGATCACCTGGCGTGGTGCCACAACTGCTATGTCGTCTGCGATACCACTCGCAAAACCATCGAAATCTACCGCGACTCGGAGCTCTACGAGTTGCCCGACGATCTCCGCACCCGGCTGCGGTCGGCCATCATGAGCAAGTGTGCGGCCCACAAGAAATCCGACACGTCAGGCAGCTAAGCGCGGTCTGCTGGGTAAGCTGCTGATTATCTCTATCCCGCTGTCTTTTCCAATCGTTTCGCATCACTATCTTTCCCTAGAAGCGGTTGCAAGTGCTTCATTCTGGGCGGCCTGTAGTGTGCACCTACGGTGTCACCTTGCACCGCGAACCTTTTCTGGTCTACTGGAATCTAAGTACCTAGAGCTCTTCTTAAGCCTTACGGTGAATGGGATGAGCCAGTTTTGTCGCTTTATTCTGTGGGAGGTTATCCGATGTTTTCGAAGTTGATGGACGCCATGTTTGGTTGCCGGCATGCCCGGTACAGTTTTCCAATTACGGTGCGTGCCGGTTCGCGTCGCAATCCGGCGGCCCAGCGCACGGGCACCTATGTCGCCTGCCTGGACTGCGGCAAAGAATTTCGCTACGACTGGCATGAAATGAAGATCGTCGGATCGGAGGCCAGAGAAGCCACCCACTCCCTGGTAACGAAGGAAGCTGCGTAAGGGTTCTGAAACAGGACGCACTGTCCCCCGACAGCGCCTTTTTCGAGACGTTCGTGGCGAAAAGTGAACATTCTTCCCTAGCCCTTCCCGGCCTTTGCTCAGCGTTCTCTTTTGGGCCCGTCTTCCACCGACTCCAAAATTTCACTAACTCCGCCGCCCCTGAGGAGCGCATAATTGGAGTGGTGCCGACCGCAGAGCATGCTTCGGCAGTCCTTCTGAAGCGTTCCTGCTTAGCGGTTCGGACAGGAGGTGTCACGTGCCTCTTTCCTTACTTCGGGAATTCCTGGATAACAACCGCATTCAATACCTGGTGATCTCGCATTCCGTGGCCTACACGGCGCAGGGGATTGCCGCCCTTACCCACACACCTGGAAAAGAGCTAGCGAAAACCGTCATGGTCATGGTTGATGGTCGTCTTGCCATGGCGGTCGTGCCGGCTTCTTCCCGGGTGGATTTATACCGCCTGAAAAAATATCTGGGGGCGGACTCGGTGGAACTGGCCAGCGAGATGGAATTTCGCGACCGTTTCGCCGACTGCGAAACCGGATCCATGCCACCCTTCGGCAATCTCTACGGAATGGACGTTTTCGTGGATCAGAGTCTGGCCGAGGACAAAGAAATTGCCTTCAACGCCGGCTCACACCGGGAACTGGTGCGTATGAAGTTTGCCGATTTCCGCGATTTGGTGAAACCGGCAATCATCCAGCTGGCGGCGGGCAAAGCCCATACACACGCGGCATAACTGCTGCGGAAGCGGACTTGTCCCCTGCACGAATCGGCTCCCGTCTTGGGGCGAGAGACTGGCAAGCGAGCAGTCGTCGGGAAAATCTTGTGTCTCCCCTTTTTTTCATACAATCTTCACAAATCACTGTGTTAGATTTGCCCTTCCAGATCAACTAAAACTTTCCCGGAGGAAAATGAATTGGGCAAGGACATGGTCCCCAAGAAGATCTTCTTCACCAAAGGTGTGGGGAAACATCGGGAGCGCCTCACCTCTTTCGAACTCGCCTTGCGCGACGCGGGCATCGCGGCGCAAAACCTAGTACGCGTCTCTTCCATCTTTCCGCCCAACTGCAAACTAGTCCCGCGCTCGCAGGGACTCACGTATTTGTCGCCCGGAGAAGTGGTTTTCGCGGTGGTCGCAGAAAATTCCACCCACGAACCTCATCGCCTGCTGGCCTCTTCCATTGGCGTCGCCATTCCCGCCGATCGCAACACCTACGGCTACCTAAGCGAGCATCACTCTTTCGGTGAGACCGAAGACGCCGCCGGAGACTATGCCGAAGAACTCGCCGCCGAAATGCTGGCCACAACTCTGAACGTGGAGTTTGATTCCGACCGCTCTTGGGACGAAAAGAAAGAAATCTATCGCATCTCCAACAAAATCGTCCGCACGGCCAACGTGACGCAGTCAGCGGTAGGCGATAAACGCGGGCTGTGGACAACAGTGATCGCCTCGGCAGTCTTGATCTTCGACTGATTACGTCCGGTGGAAGAGCGGCCCTTCCGGGCCGCGTTACGGAATTCTCAGGCGAGGCCTTTAGGCCCAGTGGTCGTCCTCCACGGGGGCTAAAGCCCTCTTCTTCTCGCCGTACCGCCGGCCTAAAGGCCGGCTCTTCCACGAAAACTTACCCCGGGCCCTAGGTCAGAGCGGCGTACAGCTTTTTCAGCCGACCGAGACGCGGCAAGCCGCGTCTCTACTCTGCGATTTGAGCAATCGTTTTTTTCGGTGCCGGTTTCTTCTTCAGCCGCTCCAGGACGGCCGCCACAATCAGCGGCAATCCCACCGTCGCGTCCACGAAAACTTCTCCAAATTTCCCACCTTCCGCCGGAGGCACGAACTTTCCCCACGAAACCGCCTCACTGTAAGGACTACCCGAAAGGCCGCCCCAATACACCGGCTCGGGGCAGATGCGCAGTCCGTAGTGATAGCGCTTGAGCGGCAGGTCTTCCCCGCCCCGGCGGTGGCGCAATTCGATGAACGGTCCAAACTGCTGCGACCAGTTACGCGGCACCCCTCCGCCGATGGTAAAAATCCCCAGCCGCTTTTGGCTGAACAACGTTGCGGCAAAGTGCTCCAGGTCTTCGAAGGGGTCAAAGCGGAAGCGCGCACTTCCCTTCTTGTCGCGCTCACGGTTGGTCAACGCGAAATCGAGGCCCAGCTCGGAATCGGAAAACGCGGGCACAAACACCGGAACATTCTTTTCATAGGCAGACTTCAGAATCCCGCGCTGCCCCTTGGCGTGCTTGGCAAGATGTGCTCCAATCGCGCGGTTCAACTTGTACGAACACATCACTTCATTCGAATCCCAGGCGCTGAATACGGCGTGCATCACACGTTCCACGTCGTCGAGGTTCTGCTCGGGTTCGAGGGTGTCGTAGACACGGTTGTAGCCCGCCTCGTAGAGTTCCTCGTCGCTGAGGTCGGGATTGTGACGGAAGTGAGCGCGCCCGGTCGCTTCCACCAAGCCATGCGCCATCAGCGCGCCGGTCGAAACGATGGCATTGACGATACCGCGATCGATCAACTCCGCGATCACCAGTCCCTGCTTGGCCACCGTCATCGCGCCCGCGAGCGTCATGACGACGAAACATTCCTTATCACGCGCCATGGCTTCCAGGACGTCGGCAGCCTCGCCGAGTTGGCGGCCCGTAAACGCAGTCCTGGACATCGCACGCACCAGGTCGTCAATGGATCGAATCTTGTCGGGATCCAGCGGTTCCAGTGGAATCAGGCGATCCGCCACCGGATCGTGCAGCTTACGGTCGATTCCAGCGCCTTCTTGATGATTGCCCTCGTGATGATGGCCGTGTTTCGCGACACTTTTGTGCTTCAAGGAAAAACCTCCCGAATGAAAAACTGATTTTGACTGAAGAAACAATTTACTAGAAGTTCGAGAAAAGCGGCGCCTCACTTGTCACCGTCCCGTAACACTCACGCCCACGTCGAGCACTTTGATATGCTAGATCGCGAGCAGAAATCAATCGCGACACATCGTAGAGACGCGGCTTGCCGCGTGTCCATCGTCCAAATGCAATTGGAGAGCAAGTGCCAGACAAGTTCACCGTAGCGCTGATCCAGATGTCGTGCGGTCCCGAACCATCCGACAATCTGGCTAAGGCGCTCGATCGCGTCGCGGAGGCGGCAGGCAAGGGGGCCGACGTAGTCTGCCTGCCCGAACTCTTCCAGACGCAATATTTCTGCCAGCGCGAAGACGCCGCCCTGTTCGATCTCGCCGAACCAATCCCTGGCCCCGGGACGAAGACGCTCGCCGCCGCAGCCCAGAAGAATAAAGTCGTGCTGATCGCCTCGCTGTTCGAGAAGCGCGCCCCCGGCCTCTATCACAACACCGCGGCGATCTTCGATTCCGATGGCGTCCTGCGCGGAACCTACCGCAAGATGCACATTCCCGACGATCCGCTCTACTACGAAAAGTTTTACTTCACCCCCGGCGATCTCGGCTTCAAGGCCTTCGACACGTCCGCTGGACGGCTTGGCACACTTGTCTGCTGGGATCAGTGGTATCCCGAAGGGGCGCGGCTCACGGCACTGCAGGGAGCCAGCATTTTGTTTTATCCCACCGCCATCGGATGGCATCCTGCCGAGAAGGCCGAATTCGGTGCGACGCAACACGACGCCTGGCGCACCATCCAGCGTGCGCACGCCATTGCGAACGGTGTCTATGTCGGCGTGGTGAATCGCGTCGGCTTCGAGACCGGAGACATTCGCGGCAATTCCGTGCCCGGCAAAGGCCTCGAATTCTGGGGAGGGTCATTTTTTTGCGACCCCTTCGGTCGCGTGCTCGCGGAAAGTTCCGACGACAAAGAAGAAATTCTGCTCGGCGAAGTCGACCTGCATCATCTGGAGGACATTCGCCGCAACTGGCCCTTCCTGCGCGACCGCCGTATCGACAGCTACGCGCCCATCACCAGCCGCATGCTGGACGGAAAGTGACCGGACGAAAAATGCCCAAACGATCCGCCGCCCGCGCCAAACTTCCACCCGCCGCCCAGGGATACCGCATGCCCGCCGAGTGGGAGCCACACGAGTCCACGTGGCTCGCGTGGCCGCATTTCAAGGGAGACTGGCCGGGAAAATTTGAGCCCATCCCGTGGGTCTACGCCGAGATCATCCGAAATCTGGCGCGCCACGAGCGTGTCGATCTCATCGTCAACAGTGAGCGCGCGGAGAAGAACGCGCGGGCAGTTCTGGAGCAAGCCGATGCGCTCTCCGACAACGTCCGTTTTCATCGCTGGCGCACCAACCGCGTATGGACGCGCGACTCGGGCTGCATTTTTCTTACCCCGCCCGCCGACAAGGACGATGCCTCGCTCCTCGCCCTGCATTTCCAGTTCAACGCCTGGGCGAAGTATCCGAATTACGAGCTCGATGAAAAGATTGGTGCGCGCATGGCCAAGGCTGCGGGGGCGCGCGTGATGCAGCCAGTTTCCGGCGACCACCGCGTCGTTCTCGAAGGCGGATCGATCGATGTCAATGGCTGCGGCATTCTCCTCACCACCGAAGAGTGCCTGCTCTCTAACACGCAACAACGCAATGCCCCCATGGATCGCGCGGCCTATGAACAATTGTTCGCCGACTATTTTGGCGTGCAGTCGATCATCTGGCTCGGTGGAGGCATTGCCGGCGACGACACGCACGGCCACGTCGATGACATCACCCGCTTCGTCGCGCCCAATACTGTTGTCACGATGATCGAACCAAATGAGCGGAATGAAAATTACGCGGACTTGCACGCGAACCTGGGCCGTCTGAAAAACGCTCGCACGGCCGACGGACAGAAGCTCGAGATCGTCGAAATTCCCATGCCCCGTCCCGTCGTATTCGAAGGCCGCCAGTTGCCCGCCAGCTACGCCAATTTTTATATTGCGAATGGCGTGGTGCTGGTACCGGTTTTCAACGATCCAAATGATCGCATCGCGCTCAATACGCTCGCCGAACTTTTCCCAACCCGCCAAATCGTGCCGATCTACTCCGGCGACCTGATCTGGGGATTTGGGGCTCTGCACTGCATGACGCAGCAACAGCCCTTGCTCGCCGGCCAGTAGCGTAGACGACTGGTGCTCCCTGAAGAGGTGAAAGACTGTGTCTTTAAACTACTCATATTCCGATGTTGCGAAGATGATCGACCATTCCCTCCTGAACCCAACGCTAACTTGGGAAGACTTGGAGCAAGGCATTGGTTTGGCATTGGCTTACGACGTTGCGAGCGTCTGCATCATGCCCTACGCGCTCAGACGCTGTGCGGATCGGCTTCTAGGCAGTAACGTGCGCGCAAGCACCACGATCGGCTTCCCGCATGGCGGTCACGCGACAGTGATCAAGGTGGCCGAGGCTCGGCAGGCACTGGCCGATGGCGGTGAGGAACTCGACATGGTCGTCAACATCAGCAAGGTGCTGAGCGGAGATTGGTCGTATGTAAGGACCGACATCGGCGCCGTCGCCGAGGAAACGCACGCCGCGGGTCAGAAAGCAAAGATCATCTTCGAAAACGCCTACCTCAATGAGGACCAGAAGATCCTGCTGTGCGAAATCTGCGCTGAGCTGGGCGCCGATTGGGTCAAGACTTCGACGGGCTATGCGCCATCCGGCTCTACCGACCCGGATCTGGCGCTGATGCGAAAGCATTCGCCGCCTTCGGTCCAGGTAAAAGCCGCGGGTGGAATCCGCGACCTGGACGCCTTGCTGCGCGTGCGGGCCCTTGGCGTGACTCGCTGCGGCGCCACGCGTACGGCCAGCATGCTGGACGAAGCGCGCCTCCGCCTGGGCTTACCCGCAATCAACCTTCACGGTGAGACCACACCAAGAACGCGCTGAATCGACTCTCCACAAATTGTGTAACTGACAAGACCTGATAATCGATCCCCGTTCATTTACACTTTTACCGTGAACGCCGAGATCATCGCCGTTGGGTCTGAGTTGCTCACTCCCCATCGCCAGGACACGAACTCGCTCTACCTCACCGAAAAACTTAACGACCTGGGCGTGGAAGTGCGCTTCAAGTGCATTGTGGGCGACGACCTCGAAGGACTGACTGCGGCCGCCAAACTCGCCATGCGGCGTTCCGACATCATCATTTTTTCGGGCGGCCTCGGCCCCACGGAAGATGACCTCACGCGCGAGGCGGTGGCGGAAGCGCTGGGTTTGAAGCTGCAACGCGAAACCCAGCTCCTAGCGAAGCTGGAGGAACGCTTCGCCAAGCGTGGCATGAAGATGTCGGCCAACAATGCCAAGCAGGCTGACATCTTGACCAGTGCCGCGATGTTGCCCAATTCGCTCGGCACCGCGCCCGGCCAGTGGATCGCCGGAAAGTATGACGGCCAGGAACGACTCCTGATGCTCCTCCCCGGCCCTCCGTATGAACTCAAGGCGCTGTTCGAGAACGAATGCATCCCGCGATTGCGCGCCCGAATCCCGGCTCAGTACATCGCCACGCGCACCCTCAAGATGGCGATGATGCCGGAATCGCAAGTGGATGCACGGGTCGCTCCGATTTACAAAACTTATACCGACGTCGAGACCACGATCCTCGCGGGCGCAGGCGAGATCCAACTCCACCTCCGCTGCCGGAAGGACTCGCAGACCGACGCCGAAGCTCGTGTCGAGGAACTTGCCGGCAAGATCGAAGACGAAATGGGCGACGCGATCTTTTCGCGCAAAGGCGAAACCATCGAGCAGATCGTCAGCTACTTGCTGCAGATGCGCGGAATGACGTTGGCCACAGCCGAATCCTGCACCGGCGGCCTGCTGGCGGAGCGCATCACGTCGCTCAGTGGCAGCTCGCGCTATTTTCTGGGCGGCGCCGTGGTCTATTCAAACGAACTGAAAACGCAATTTGCGAATGTTCCCAAGGCGCTGATCAATCAGCACGGAGCGGTCAGTCGCGAAGTGGCGGCGTCGATGGCCGAAGGCATCCGCAAGCGCTGCCTGTCGAGCTACGGAGTCGGCATCACCGGAGTTGCCGGCCCGACCGGCGGCACCGAGCAGAAGCCCGTGGGCTTGGTCTACATCGCACTCGCGGGAGAGGAAGGCACACAGGTCGTCGAACGGAATTTCCCCGGGGATCGCAAGCGCATCCGCCAGTTTGCCACCCAGCAGGCGCTGGAGATGATCCGCAGGGCGTTGTTGTAAGCCATGCGTATATTCATCGGCATCGATCTCGCCCCTGAAATCCGCACTCGCATCGAGCGCTTCCTCGAAGGCGTCCAGGGCTTTGCGCCCGATGCTCGCTGGGCGCGCCCGGAATCGCTGCACATCACGTTGAAATTCATCGGAGAGCAACCGCTAGATCGGGTCGAGGCCATCACCGAACGCTTACGGCGGGTCGACGGCAACGCGTTCGAGATTCGCTGCGCCGGATACGGATTCTTCCCTACCGCAAAGGCTCCGCGCGTATTCTGGATCGGAATTCAAGGGCAACTCGCCGCACTGGCAGAGAGCATCGATATGGCCACATCCGAACTCGGCATTCCCCGCGAGGACCGGCCTTTCAGTCCGCATCTAACTCTCGCGCGGGCCGGCGCCGGAAGAAGTTCGGGATCGCCGAAATGGCGCAAAGGCGACGGCCCCAACACAACCTTCGCCGTGCTCGAAAAACGTCTCGCCGCCATGGGCGAGCTTGATTTCGGCACGGTGACGGCCCACGAGTTTATTCTTTATCAGAGCCAGCTGTCACCGAAAGGATCGAAGTATACGAAGCTCCAACGCTTTCCGTTGCGATCTCTTCAACATAGATAGACAAACATGATGCCCTACCTCATCACCGCCGTCGTGGGCTACCTCTTGGGATCCATCCCGTTTGGTTATCTGCTGGTACGGATGTTCACGGGCGAAGATGTGCGCGCAAGCGGCAGCGGCAACATCGGCGCGACGAACGTGGCCCGCAAGTCCCCCGCACTCGGGGTTGCAACTCTGGTGCTCGACGCCGCCAAAGGTCTGACTGCTGTTCTGGTCGCGCGCATGCTCTTCAGCGGGCCGCAGCAGCGGCTCATTATGACTGCGGCAGCGTTCTTCGCCGTGGTCGGACATCTGTTCCCCGTCTGGCTCAAGTTCCGAGGCGGCAAGGGCGTGGCCACCAGCCTGGG
The DNA here is from genome assembly GCA_020073525.1 of Terriglobia bacterium. Classification (GTDB taxonomy): domain Bacteria; phylum Acidobacteriota; class Terriglobia; order Terriglobales; family Acidobacteriaceae; genus Acidiflorens. The sequence continues at coordinate 22,025 of JAIQFA010000051.1, read as the reverse complement.
AGCTTTTGTTCTGCTCACGCCGAAATCCGTTTTGTGCATGGTGATCCTGTTCTTGTTGATCGCCGTTGCCTTCCGTTACGTCTCGCTCGCGTCGGTCGCTGTGGCGACGGCTTTTCCGCTGCTGACCTGGGCCTTTCACGAATACGTGGACTCGCGGCAATTGATGTTCATCGCGCTGGTGTCGGCACTCGTCATCTGGAAGCATCGCCAAAACATCGGCCGTCTCGTCGCAGGCGCCGAACCCAAGTTGCGCAAGAAGTCCGCAACAAATTCAGGCGCAGACTCAGGAACATTAGGAGCAACCCGCAGATGAGCCGCGTTGCCGTCATCGGAGCAGGCGCCTGGGGCACGGCACTGGCCATCGTCCTCGGACGTAAAGAGACTCACCAGGTCCGGCTCTGGGCCAACGAACTGGAAGTTTCCGAGAGCATCGCCAGAAGCCGAATCAACGAACACTTCCTGCCCGGGTTCCTCCTCCCAAAATCGATTGAAGCGACGACTGATCTGAACACCGCGCTCGATGCCGCGGAGATCGTCGTCAGTGTCATGCCGTCGCAGCATTGTCGAGTTCTATTCGAACGCATGGCGCCTGTGCTCCGTCCGGAGACGCTTATTGTCAGCTGCACCAAGGGGTTGGAAGATGGGACTTTGCTGCGCATGACCGAAGTGATCGCCGACGTCTTGCGCAGCCGCAGGTTCACTCCCCGCGTGGCGGCGCTCAGTGGCCCTTCGTTCGCCAAGGAAGTCGCGCGCGGCGATCCCACCGCCGTGACTGTGGCATCCGTCGACGGCGAGGTGACGCGCGCCGTGCAGAAAGCGTTCAATGATTCCCGCTTTCGCGTCTATACCAACGACGACGTGATTGGAGTGGAGTTAGGCGGCGCGCTGAAGAACATCATCGCCATCGCTGCGGGCGTCTGCGATGGCCTCGGCCTCGGCCACAACTCGGTAGCGGCCCTGATCACCCGCGGACTCGCCGAAGTGGCGCGCCTGGTCGTCGCCTGCGGTGGCCGCCTCGATACCATGGCTGGACTCGCCGGATTGGGCGACTTGGTTCTGACCTGCACGGGAGATCTTTCGCGCAATCGCAGCGTCGGCGTCGAACTCGGCAAGGGTCGCAAACTGTCCGACATCATAGCCGGCATGCATGGGGCAGTCGCCGAAGGCGTTTTCACCACCAAAGCCGCAGTCGGATTAGCCCGCAAAAAGAACGTCGAGATGCCGATTACCGAGCAGATGTACGCCATCCTGGAAGACGGCAAATCGCCGCACCAGGCTATCGAAGACCTGATGACGCGCGCGGCAAGATCCGAAATCTACTAAACAAGGTCTTAGGTGTCAGGTCGCAGTCTTAGGAAAATCAACAACAACGGATTCGCCGACCTGTTCAAGCCGGATGCCCGGGACAGCGCGATGGTCGTGAATCTTCCTGCCGGAAGGTGTCGCGGCGAAGAACATCGCGGTAACGCTCGAACCCGAAAGCGACCCGCACGAATCTCAGAGTGAACGCCAGTGATTGTGGTGTCAGCGAGTAAGGAACTGAAATGGTGCCCGGAGACGGAATCGAACCGTCACGTCCGGTTAAGGACCCGGGATTTTAAGTCCCGTGCGTCTGCCAGTTTCGCCATCCGGGCGATGCGAACCTGATTTATTCTATTCGAGAACTGGAATTTTGCCGAAGATTCAAACGGGCGGCTGCCGTTCAAGAGCCCCACGATCCCAGCCCGCAAGATTCGCGCCGGCTTCGTACGCGCTCTGCGCAAACTCAAGAATTTCCGCTCGCGGAGATGTGGCGCGACGCACATCGTCGTACATCAGCACAAACTCATGCAGCTTGCCCTGATACAGCGCGCCGGCTGGCCGAACCCCTTGCTCGCCGCAACCCGCCGGCTCCGGAGCCGTGTAGGCGTAGAACGCCGGTCCAGCCACGTCTCCGCCGCCCGGCCACCAGCCCACACTGCTGCATTCATGCGAGTAGGATTCGGACGTGATAATGCCCTTGCGAGGTGGAGCCCGGCGGCCGCTAAAACGCGTGCAACACAAATCGAAGCTGCCCCAGAAAAAGTGCACTGGACTCGACTTGCCGATGAAGCGCGCGCGAAACTCCTGCAACACAATGTCGGTCGACCGCAGAATGCGCCACAAGCGGTAGGCATAGGCGGCATCGTACGATGCATGAGTCTCATCCTGATCAAAAAGGATCGGATTGGGAACTTCCTGTGGCTTGGGATTGATGTGGACGTCGATCCCAACCCCGTGCAACAACATAAGGAGTTCCCGATAAAAAGCGGCTACGGACTTTGGCGAAAGCGCGAAGGCGCGCTCACTGTCAGCCGTTCTGAGTTCCAGGCGGTGATGGACCAGGTCGAACTGGATTTCAAACGTCGTTCCGCGGTACGGAATCGGAGAGGTTGTCAGACCTCGCGTGCTCACATAGAGAGCAACGTTCCAGAAATGGTTTTCCAGCGGCGCAAGGGCGAGGCGAATCTTCCCGACGATCTGAGTCCACATGTGCAGGGTGCGATAGGTGGCTTCCCATTCTTCCAGCGGCAAGGCGGGCCAATCTTGCTCGATCGTATTCATCGAAAAAGCTCCTTGAGAGCGATCGCGCGGGTTGGTGTCGACGGTCAGTCTGATTATGCGCCTCTGCCATGGTATTGTCTGCGCGGGCTTGGGAACCCTCGATGCAACTTTTTGGCAGCTTCCGGGTTCAATAATATGTAGGGATGTGATTGTCTGGAGGAACTCTTGAAAGCATCGCGCTGGCTTCGCAACGCAATTCATTCCGGTTTGGCAGCAGTTCTTTTGTCCTTTTTGATTGGCGCATCCGCATTGGCGTGCGCCCAGAGCGGCGGCTTGACTCCGTATCAGGATGAGTCGGACGGAGTCAGTGCCGGCGGAAACTGGCTGGAGTTCAGCTCTACCGACAAGATGACGGGCGCAAACAAAGTGCGATTTCAACTCCAGTCGGATAACTATTTTCGTGAGGACCCCGACTACAAGCCAAGAGTCGTACTGTTTTGCAGCGCCGGCAAGCTCAAACTCGCGGACTTCAATCCCGGAGTCAAACTGCCTCCACCGAACCGCCCGGGCTTCTGGGGACAGCCGCAGTTGGAAGTCAGAGTCCGCATTGACGATGTGAACTACTTCAAGGGATGGAATTGGGTGCGTGGCCACTTCCTCTCCATGGACAAGAGCACCGCTCGAGGCTTGATCGGGGCTCAGGTCTTCAAGGTGGAACTTCCCACGAGAAGCGGCCGGCAGATCGCGGAGTTTTCTCCCAGCGGCCTGAATCTGGACCGAGTCCGACAAGCCTGCGACCTGACGCCGAAGAAGCCGAGCAAGGACTAACATGCGCTACGCCGCAGCCACGGCGTGTACTGAAAAACTCATTTTCGTACCAGCATATCGTTTACAGTTTTGCCTAAGAAAGGTTCCGTATCAGGGTGTCGCTTTAGCGATACCGCAAGTCCTTCGCAATCAGGTGCCTCTTTAGGGGCTGTGCACCGAATCTGGAGGGTACATCCGGGTTCTTTGCTTGGGAGTCGTGCGGGCTGCTCGCACTCGCTAAAACTGGGGCCTAGCCGATGCAGATACTGGCGGGCATTTCCGCGTTGCGGGCAGCCGAACTGGCCAGACGATTGGCCACAGTGTTGTTCTCACGACGAACGTGGGAGATAGAGAAATCGAGCGAGCGGGCCAATTTCCGGCAGATCCAATTCAGAGAATAGAGCCGCGGGCTGCGGCAGCTGTACTCCCCGCTCATCTGCCGGACCACTACCTGGGAATCCGAAAACACGTGCAGCGCCTTGGCCCTCAGTCCCAGGGCACATTGCAGCGCCTCAAGCAGCGCAACGTATTCGGCAACATTATTGTCCTGATGTCCGATCCATTTGGCGATCCTGATCGTGCCGTTTGCGGAGCCGTCAATGACCACTCCAATGCCGGACGGCCCGGGATTGCCGAGGGAGCCGCCATCGATGTAGGCCACGAGATCTGACATTGCGCTGGTGTGCTGTAACCACAATGCGTGACCGATTTCACGGCGTCAAGAACTTTGCGTGGTTCGTCCCTGACAATTTTTGGTTACGAACATCTTTGACCAGGTGTGGATGTTATTGTGGAAAAGTGGACAAGAATTAATCTGCCATTCATTAACCAGCAATAATTCAACGGGTTACAATTCTTGATTTTGATCGATCGAAACTCGTCGATTGCACCGAAAAGCGGCATTGACAATTCGCGAGCAAATCTCTAAGGTTGCTGACGTCGACGGCTGAAAGGGTTGGCTTAAATAAAATTTTGCCAGTCCGAAGTAAGCTGAGTGATCAGCTCAGAAGGGTAACCGGAAGAGCAGCCAGACCTGAAAAAACCGACGGCTCTGCGAGGGGTAGTTGGGGTTTGGGACCGCGAAAGCGGTGATCGCATCAAGGGCTGTGACGGTGCATGCGTCCACGCTGTTTAGCTCCCTCGCAGGAGCTGGCGGCTAGAGCATAACCAATGTCACAGCCTTTACCTTATTTCCAGCTCTCTTAATTTCCGCGGGGCTGGTCTTCCCGAAAACACCGCGCAGTTGATCCAAGCGAATGGCTTTCACGCCTGAAGGCCAAACCGATTCATCATTTCACGTCGTCCAAGACTTGTGACACCTAAGGCTCGACTGTCGAGATCCTGAAGAATCCATTTTCTTTTCAGCGCGACGTTTAGCAGGGCCGCTCCCAGCGCCCCGCCGAGGTGCGGCCGTCGCTCACTCCAGTCTACGCAGGCATATGCGAAACGACGGCGTAGCGTCCGAGTTGCTTCGATGTCAATGCCGAGAGATTGAAACGCCTTCGTTCCGCTTGCGGTGAGATCGCACGCATTTTGGCCGGTCATCGCAGCGGCCGACAGCCAGCCCAGTCTCTGGAAGTGGTCATGCAGCGAGACGCCCAGGGTGCCTGCGATATGGTCATAGCAAGTTCGTGCAGCGCGCAGCCGGTTTGGCGTATTCGGCACGAATGAGGAGCGGACTTCACCGGCGAGCACGCTCAAGGCTTCGAGCGCAGCCGCCACATTGGCTCCTTCCAGACTGTAGTAGCGATGCTTTCCCTGCGCGAACACCTTCACCAGTCGCTGCGTCTTCAGCCGCTGCAGGTGCACGCTGGCGGTTGACGGGGCTATGTCAGCGACCACCGCAAGCTCGGTGCTCGTTCGCGCATGGCCGTCCACGAGGCAGTAGAGCATCCGGGCACGTGCCGGCTCACCGATGGCCGCCGCGATTCTGGAGACCGCGGCGTCAGCATAGTGCTTGACATTCATACTTTGATCGTAGACGAAGTGTCCATGCTCAGCAACTGGCATATTGCTGAATGTGCATTCAAAAAAGGCTTCCGCCGCGCAGATAAGCCGCCGCGACGCAATCGGGGGCATCGTCGCAACCGGTGTGGCGCTCACCCTTGGCTGCGGCGATTCGCTGACCACACCACCCACGATTCAGAGGATACCCATGACGATTACCTGCTTCATCCGCTACCAGATCGATCCGTTCCAGCGAGACGCGTTCAAGAAGTATGCCGAGAATTGGGGCCGCATCATTCCTCGATGCGGCGGCCATCTAGTCGGATATTTCCTTCCTCACGAAGGCACGAATGATGTGGCCTGGGGGCTGATTGCCTTCGATAGCCTCGCCTCTTACGAGGCTTATCGGGCACGCCTGAAGTCAGATCCGGAAGCACGCGAGAATTTCACCATGGCACAGAGCAAGCGATTGATCCTTCGCGAAGAAAGAAACTTCGTGGAGGGAGTCGACGGAACGCTCGGGTTGCCGTCGACACTCGCAGGCCCAAGGTAAATCCCAATCAGAACACTCATTGATCGATTGCCCGCAAATCGGCGGAAGGTCGGGTAGGGGCTCCATTAATCTCTTCGGGCACGCCAGTCTTGGTGTTCTATTGGCCGCCCGCACCCAGACGTCTGGCTTCTGCCAGTTCCCGGGCGGCATCTGCTTTGCGTCCCAAGTGATCGTATACATCGGCCAATATCAGGTGTGGCTCCGGCGCCTTGGGTTGTAGGGTAACCGCCTTCTTCAGATTCGGCACCGCCCCCTCAAGGTCTCCCGACATCTCCAGAAAACGCCCCAGAATCAGGTAGCTTCCGAAGTGGTCGGGCAGGAATTCCAAAACTGTTCTGCATTCTCTGATAGTTTCCGGCACGCGGTTGGTACGTGCATAGGCCATCTCCAGGAAAACGTGTGCATCCGCAAAGTTCGGCACCTTGGCCACGGCGAACTCCAACCCCGGAACGGCGGCAGCAAAATCTCCGGTGCCCATCAAAGCCTTCGCCAGGCGGAAGTGCGACATGGGCGAGTCTGGATCCAATTCCGCCGCCTTGCGCAGAACCGGCACGGCTTGCCCGTATTCCTTCAGGTCCAGTAGATTATCGCCGAGCTTGGCGTACATTCCTGTCAGACCAGGCTCTTTGGCGATTACTTGCTGCAACGAGTCGGCCGCTTCCTTGAAGCGTCCAGTTTCGCGAAAGGCATTGGCTCGATGGACGATGTTGCTGATTTCCACTTTGTCCTTGGGATCGGCGCCTTCGCTAGGCGCACCCTTTTGCGCTGGGCCGCCAGAGACGTATCCCAAGGCAGCCAGCTTCTCCTGCGCGGTTGGATCCACCGCCGCCTTCGGCGCTTCCCGACTACTGCTCGTTTTTGCCCGGAAGGCATTCACTTCGCCAGCCAGCGTGCCGCTCACCGCGGTCGATGTCCCCGAGAGATCATGAAGAGCGTTCGGGTCCGCTCTCTGGTCGTACAGTTCCTGACGCGGCGCCTGGATGTAGAGGTACTTCCCTGTCCGCAACGAACGCTCTGCACTCCATCCAAATGCGGTGTGCGGATAGTCCGATTCCGCGTAAGCGGGCCGGTCGCGCGATATTTCCGACGCCTCGCCGTTTCCCGCTTTCATCATCCCGAGCAGCGATTCCCCTTGCACTTCTGCCGGTACCTCTACCCCCACCGCCTGCAACAACGTCGGCAGCACATCCACCAGTTCCACCCGATTCTCGAACCGCTTGCCAACCGCGCCACCATGCGGCAACTTGATCACGAGCGGAACGCGGATGGTCTCATCGTAGAGAAACACACCATGCGTATCTTCGCCGTGCGCCCCGAGCGATTCCCCGTGATCGGCCATGATAGCAACCGCCGCACCGTCAAAAAGGCCGCGCACTTTCAACTCGCGGAACAGTTTCCCCACCACCGAGTCCACATAGGCAATTTCGCCGTCATAAGGTTCCTTGGCATAGCGGGACTTGTAGGGTTCGGGCGGATCGTAGGGATCGTGCGGATCGTACAAATGCACCCAGATGAAAAAAGGGGCGTGAGCACGCTTATTCAGCCACGCCAAGGCGTGTGCCACTACCTCTCCTCCTCGGCGCTCGACCGTGCGGTAGTGCTTCTCTCCCGGACCTTCATAGTGGAAGTCGGCGTCATACGTATCAAAGCCCCGGTCAAATCCGGGCGCATATGTTGGACTCGGGTCCAAGACGATCGAACCGACAAATGCCGCAGTGTGATATCCGTGGGAGCGCAGAATATCGGGAGCGTAGGGCAGATCCTTTGCCAGCGGAACCCGAAAATCGTTCACCTGGTGGAATTGCGGGTACGTACCCGTGAGAATCGTGGCGTGCGAGGTTGGTGTCAGCGGAGCTTGCGCGTAGGCATGCGTAAAAACGGCCGACTGCCGCGCCAAAGCATCCAAGTTGGGCGTCAGCCCGCGTTTCGATCCCAGAAACCCCATCCGGTCCGCGCGCGTCGTATCAAGTGTGATCAGCACAATGTTAGGAGGCGCAGTCGCCGCCAGCGCATTCGCCGCCAACCACACCAGACACAACCACTGACGAATCACACCCATGAAGATACCTTTGTCGTTGGAGCTTTAGACCGAGACGCCAGTAGAAGCGGTCGCAGGCAATTCCGAGCGGCTTCCACGCAAGAAATCTCCTGGCTCAGTCTTCCTCGGGACCCTGTCCCAACTGCAGTGCCTTAGCCCGCTCCCGCGTGGCATCTTCTTTGCGTCCCAACTGATCATAGACCGCTGCCAAAGACGCATGGGGCTCCGCCGCCTGGGGCCGGAGCGAAGCGGCTTTCTCCAGTTTCGGAATGGCCGCTGTGGGATCGCCAGATTTCGCCAAGAACCGCCCTAGAGCCAGGTAGCTTCCGTAGTGCTCCGGCAGAATCCCGATCACCTTTTCGCACTGCTTAATGGTTTCGGGAATGCGGTTGGCGCGGGCATACGCAATTTCCAGGAAAACCTGCGCGTCAAGAAGGTTCGGAATCCTGGCCACGATGCCTTCGAAGACTTTCACCGAACCGTCGAAGTCCCCAACTCGAAGCAAAGATCTGCCCAGGTCCATCTGCGCCATGTTGAGCCCCGGATCCAGTTCCACCGCCTTGCGTAGCACAGGCACTGCTTTGTCGTATTGCCGGAGCTTCATGTATGAACCGCCGAGCTTGGCATAGATGATGGACATTCCAGGTTCCTTGGCAACCAAGGCCTGCAGCGGCTCAATGGCATCGTTGAAACGGCCATTTTCAAAGAGAGTGTTGATCCGGCGAATCTCGTTGGCGGTCTCGATTTTTTCTTTGGGATCGGGCCCCTGGCCAGAAGCCGCAGTGGTCGAGGCAGTGCTGGAGGCGACATATCCGAGCGCTGCCAGTTTGTCTCGCGTCGATGCGTCGACCGTTATCTTGGCCGCTTCGCGCTTGGTGCTCGTCTTTTGGCGAAAGCTCTCGACCCGGCCCGCCAGCGTATCCGCTACAGCCATGGATTCTTTCGCTAAGTTATGTTCTGCCTTCGGGTCCGCCGCCTGGTCATAGAGTTCCCGTTTCGGCGCCTGCACGTACAAATATTTTCCCGTCCGCAACGCTTCCAGCGCACTCCAGCCGTATGCCAGGTACGGATAATCGGACTCGGAATAGGCTGGTCGATCGCGCCATGCCTCGGCCTCGCCGTTTCCCGCCGCTCCCGCTTTCATCATTCCCAGCAGCGATTCCCCTTGCACTTGCGCTGGCACCTCTACCCCTGCCACCTGCAACAATGTCGGCAGCACATCCACCAGTTCCACCCGATTCTCGAGACGCTTCCCCACTGCACCCCCATGCGGCAACTTAATCACCAGCGGCACGTGGATGGTTTCATCGTAGAGAAAGACCCCGTGTGTATCTTCGCCGTGCGCTCCTAGCGATTCCCCATGATCGGACATGATGGCGATCACTGCACCGTCGTAAAGGCCGCGTACTTTCAACTCGCGGAACAGTTTCCCCACCACCGAGTCCACGTAGGCAATCTCGCCGTCATAGGGCTCCTTGGCGTAGCGGGTTTTGTAGGGTTCGGGAGGATCATAGGGATCGTGCGGATCATACAAATGCACCCAGATGAAAAAGGGACCGTGAGGATGCTCCTTCAGCCAAGCCAAGGCATGTGCCACCACCTCATCCCCTCGGCGCTCTACGGTCTTGTAGCGGTCCTTCTCGTGGAACTCTTTCGAGTGGAAATCAGCAAAATAGGTGTCAAAACCGCGGTCAAAACCCGGAGCGCCTCCGGCCGGGTCGAGAGCCAGGGAGCCGATGAAAGCCGCCGTCTGATATCCGTGGGCGCGCAGGATATCGGGAGCATAGGGCAGATCCTTCACCAGGGGCATCGGGAAATCGAGCACCTGATGGAATTGAGGATAGGTGCCGGTGAAGATCGTGGCGTGGGACACTGGCGTCAGCGGAGCCTGCGCGTAGGCACGCGTGAAAACGGCCGACTGCCGTGCCAAAGCATCGAGGTTGGGCGTCAGCCCGCGCTTCGAGCCCAGAAACCCCATTCGGTCCGCACGGGTCGTGTCCAACGTGATCACGACGACATTGGGAGGCGCTGCCGCTACGGCACCCGTAGCCGCGAGCGCGCTCGCTGCCAACCCCACAACACACAAGCACTGCCGAATTACGTTCATGTCTTAGGAGTATTGGAAAAACGAATGATCAACTACCGCATCATGGCTGCGACTTGCCGGCCGGCGGTGAAGTCTGCTTCTTCTTGGCCGGCTTTTTCGCCGGCGGTTGAGGCAGCCTACCCGCACAACGCTTTGGACGAATGAAGAGCGAGGGATCCACGGGGCCCACGACGACATCCTTGTACTGAATTATACTGCGCCCTCCGCCGTTCAAAACCTGCACCTTGATGGGAAAACCATGCAGATCTTCTGCTTCCCACAATTTCAGCTTGATGGGCAATGTCAAATCGCCAGAGGAAACAGTAACCTCCTCCACCTGACACATATGGCCGTCCACAGATTCTTTACCGGCGGCCACGCGCTCGAACTTGCGCCGCGGTCTTCCCGCGGTAAGTGGAAAGGCGCGGAAATATGGATGCGAGTCGCTCGTGCATCCCAGCCTGGTTATGGCGTAGGTCTCGAAGGATTCCAAATCGGTGAGATAGTAGCCAAACCCTTCGGTAGCCTGCGTTCGCAGAAGGGTGCCGGAACGGTAAATATGGGACTCCCGGTCGTCTCCCGACAACACGCTTCCCACCATGATGGCGGAAAATTCCTTAAATTGATCAAAAGGAAACCCGCCGGTTGCTGGTGTTGGTGCGCCTGGCGGCGCAGCCGGTGCCTGTTCTGATGCCTGACTTTGTGCCGCTTCCGGATTTTGGACGGGCTTTCCGGCAACCTGTGCCGCCGTGCAACCGGTCAACAGCATGAACGCAATCCACCGAATCATCTCGTTCCTCTTGAGTGCAACCCGGTTGCAAGCATACAAGAAAAAGGCCACGCCGCGAAACGGCGTGGCCATCTCCTAAAAGCAAACCACCGCGCTAGTACGGCGGGGCTACTTCTGGGCGTGATGCGTCGCCTTCAGATTTTTCACGGTCTGGGTACCGATCGTGGTCTTCAGGAGAGGCGCGTGCGAAGCAGCAGATCCGGGAAGTGTGGTGGTGAGGAAGCCATAGTTCCCGAGGAATTCATAACCGAAGAAACCTACGTAGCCAGCCCAAGAGTAGTTTCCAAACCTAAGCTTGGTCGGAACGATATTGGTAAGTACCGTCCACTGTTCTTGTGTCCAGCCACCATAATAGGCGTCGAAAATCTGGTCCGAATACACATAGGCTTTGCCATGTACCGGGGCAAACGCAGCGATAGGAACGTTGATCGCGAAGCCGTTGATCGCGGCTCCACTGACCGGCGAGTAGGGGCACGCTGAGAGAACATCGTATCCCTGTAGGTAGAAATTCGCTTTGCCGCCGACGGTGAACGATTCGTAGTTGCAATATTCGTTCACGCCGCTTGAGGAGAGAAATCCAAAGCTGTAGCTTTGCGCAAAGGCAGCGCTACAGCCCAGCACTAACAGCACGATTGTCAGTAAGCTTTTTAGTTTCACGCCTTCCTCCTGGGAGTCTTCGATACAACGTTGTTGTTACGCGTTGTTGGGTTGGGTGAGCCTCGGGAAGCGCTTTCCCGAGTCCGTATGAGTTTTAGCGAGATTGCTTCTTCTGTCAAGCGCACAAATCAGATTTCAAGGAGTATTTTTTTTGCGAACCGCAAAACTTTGCGCACACCTGATCCCGCGGTTTGCTGGAACCGTTGAAAGTATTGAAATCCGCAAGGGGTCCCATCGAGAGCGTATCGTTGGCAAACCGGAACCGCTACCTGGCCCTGTCTCACGGCTCCTGGCGGGCGTTCCCGGACCCCGGCTAGCCGGGACACAGGTTCACTCGTAACGCAGCGCTTCGATCGGATCCAGTTTCGCGGCGCGCATCGCGGGAAACATTCCGCTGGCCACGCCTACGAAACCGAGAATTGTAGTCGCGATGAGAACGGTTCTTGCGGAAACCAGCAGCCGAATGTCTCCCGCCTCGGCATGCATGGCCATGGCGCTGTAAAGCGTCAGACTTCCCACCGAAAATGAAACTGCATACGAGAGAAGAATCCCGAAGAACCCTCCGACCGCGGTGATCACCATCGCCTCGGCCAGAAACTGTAACAGGATGTCCCGCTTACAGGCGCCCAGGGCTTTTTCCATGCCAATCTCGCGCGTTCGCTGCGTGACTGAGACCAGCATGATGTTCATCAGCCCGATGCCGCCGATGCCCAGCGTCACCGTCCCAATAAACGCCAACAGGATTTTCAGGCCGAGGGTAATCACGCTGAATTGCTCCAGCTGTTTCTTCGCGTCGAAGACGAACACGGCGCGCTCGTCATCGGACTTAAAGCCGTGCGCCGCAGCCAGGGAATCGCGAATCGCCTTGGTCACTTTCGTGTGGTCGAGACCCAGCGAGTCGAGCCACAAGCCACCCACGTAATGCGTACTCTGCAGCGTGTCCATCGAGTGGAACGGGATATAGACGACGCGATTGTCGTCATTGTCCGCTTCCTGCATGCGCGGGTTCATCACGCCCACCACCTGGAATACCACGCCATTCAGGCGAATGTCTTGTCCGACGGCAGGCATTCCCGAAAACAGTTTGTCCTTCGCTTCCGACCCGAGCACCGCGTACATGCCGTGGCTGAAATTGTCCTGATCGTTGATGAAGCGGCCGGAATCGACCGAGAGATTCCAAATATCCTGAATGCCGGAGTCAATGCCGAAGGTGGTAAAGCTGAACGACCGGGCCCCCGCTTGGACCGTGGTGGTCATGTCGAGCGCGCGGGAAACATGTTTTACCAGCGGCACGACATTGCGGATCATCTCGACGTCCTCTTCCGTGAAGCGGACTTGCACACCGGCTTTGTTTCCCCCCGCCTGCTGCGAGGTGCGCCCCGGATAGATTCCCACCGCCGTCGCACCATAGCTGTCCCAGATCGCCTCGATGGCGCGCCCGAAACCGTCGCCATACGCCAGCAACAAAACCACCGTGGCGATACCCCATGCCATGCCCAGCATGGTCAGCACGGTTTTGCGCAAGTCATGCCGCATGGCGCGGTAGGCTTGCGTCAGCAAGTCGCGACCGAGTACTCGCCGCACATCCGGGACCATGGTCATTCCTTCCTCAGCGCATCCACGGGTTGCAAGGCGGCGGCCTGCCGCGCCGGATAGAGACCCGCAATGATGCCCGCCACCGAAAGCGAGACCAGCGCCAGGATCGCACTCGACGGCACCAGCGTGGGTGGATCCCATCCCGGAGGCGACGGCAACTTATGCAGCGCCGCCATAAGAGCCGCGGCCCCTCCGATACCAATGCCGCCGCTGAGCACGGTCAAGAACGCGCCCTCGGTAAAAAACTGGAACAGGATGCTGTGGTTGGTCGCGCCCAAGGCTTTCCGCAAGCCGATTTCCCGCGTACGATCGGCAACCGCCACCAGCATGATGTTGATGATCCCGATCGCCCCCAGGCTGAGCGTCACCAGTCCGACGCTGCCCAGAAACACGTTCATCGCGTCGAAGATCTTGCCCACTTGCTCCGCCGTGCGAATGCTGTCCCATTCGTCGTAAGCGTCGGGCGTGTCGTAGGGAAAGCCGTGGTTGCGCGCCACGACCTTATGCATCTCCAGGCGCGCCGTTTCATGAATGGCACGGACCTTGGGCTGGTACACGAGGAAGGAAATCGCGTCGTCGATCTCGCCTACACTCAGCGGCGGAAAATATTGGCGCATGGTCGTGAACGGAATCAGGATACGCAAGTTCACGTCGTTATTGTTGCCATGCCCCACGCGCTTCAGCGTACCGATCACTTCGAAACGAACCCCGTTCAACAGAACGATGCTGCCAATCGCCGGCCGGCCGGGAAACAGCAGCCGCCGCGCCTCGTCGCCCAGAACCAGCACCGAGCGTTTTTGCGCAACATCCATCTCGTTCAGCCAGCGGCCATCCTGTAACGGCAGGTAGCGAATCTTGTTGTAGTCGGCGAGAACGCCGTTAAGCTGGCCGCTGCTCTGGAAGAATTCGCTCACCGCCCGCACGTCACCTCGTGAAATTACGGGCGCCGCCGCGCGGATATCCGGGCAATCCGCGAGCAGGTCTTTGTAGTCCTTATAGGTGAGGCGGTACGAGCGCATGCTGGTGAAGCTGCCATTCATCGCGGGCGCTCTTCCACCCCAGATGAACATGACATCTTCGCCCAACTCATCGAACTGTTTGCGGTTACCGGAGCGAAACCCCTCGCCGAGGCCGACCAGCAGCAACAGCGACCCCACGCCCCACGCAATTCCGAACATGGTGAGGAACGAGCGCAGTTTATGCGCCCATAGCGTACGTAGAGTCTGGCCGAAGATTTCCAGGAGTATTCGCACTCTTGCCCATAATAGGAGACTGGGATCGCTTCTGAAAGAGCAAACCCACGGAAACCCGGATCATTACCGCAAAGAACGCTACGTGCTCGGAGTCAAAGCGATCAAGACTGCCACTACAACTCCAACCGCTACGCCCACGCCGATGACGATGTTCGCCGCCTTGGACAGGCCCGGGCCCTTCACTTTTTCCACTTCCGTGTAGGAAATGACGACAACTTTGCCGCTTTTCTTGTCCGTTACCTCGAATGCATTTTCTTCAACCTTGCTGATGTAACCCTTGACCTCGGTCCCGTCGCGCAGGTTCACTCGTACCCGCGATTGCTCCCCGACGCCGCGTTTCTTTACCTCGGCTCTGGCATTGGCCGCTTGCTTGGCTTCTCCGGTTTGCAGTTGTGAGGCGGGAGATGGCGGGTCGGTCTGTAGCGAGAATCCACTGCCATTCATAGAAAGAACTGCGATCAACAGCAGCGCAATTTGTTTTATACCGTTCACTCGTTTGCTTCCGACATGAGTTCGCATTTCGTCCTCCTTGCATCCGGCCGTATTTTCACTGGATTAGAGGGAAAGGCAATGCACGGGAAGTCAAGAAGTTGTCAACCGTTAAGTGATTGACAACACAGAGGATACTTAATTCACATCAATTTGGTCTCAGCCTTGGCATGAGCAAATCCCCTTCGATTCACTAATACCGCTTCAACAAAAAACTCCTGAGACGCAAATGTCAGAGGGTAGCCGTCTTGACTACCCCCTGTCAGGTCCTTCCACGGAACGCTCTACTCCAGTACGAAGATATTTTTCTCGGCGCACATCTCCCTGAGAATCTTCGGCCATACCGTGACGCTGACTTCCCCGAGATGGGCTTTGCGCAGCAACAGCATCAAAGTGCGTGACTGCCCGATACCGCCGCCGATCGAGAGCGGGATCTGGTTGTTCAGGATCGCCTGGTGATACGGCAGTTTCATGAAGTCCAACTGCTTGGACATCGTCAGCTGTTGCTTCAGGGTCTCGGCCGTGACCCGGATGCCCATCGATGTCAGCTCATGGCGCCGCTTGGTGACGGGGTTCCAAACCAGGATGTCGCCGTTCAGGCCATGTGTGTCCCTGCCTGTCTGATCGCGCGTGTCGGTTACCCAATCGTCGTAATCGGCGGCGCGCATTTCGTGCGGATAGCCGTCTTTCAACGGCCAGCCAATCCCCACAATGAAGACGGCAGGATACTTTTGCAGAATCGCCGTCTCGCGCTGCTTGCGCGGCAGATCGGGATACATATCGAGTAGCTCTTCCGCGTGCAAGAAGACCAACTCCTCCGGCAGATTCGGATACCGAGCGTCCTTCAATTGCGGGAACAGGGTTTGCGCATACTTTTCGGCTCCGACGATCACTTTCCAGATTTTACTGACAACTGTCTTCAGGAAGTCAAGGTTGCGCTGTTTCGCGGTGATGACGCGCTCCCAGTCCCACTGATCAACGTAGGCGGAATGGTCGTGATCGAGAAAATAGTCCTTGCGCACGGCGCGCATGTCGGTACAAATGCCCTCACCGACTTTGCAATCGAATTGCTTGAGGGCGACGCGTTTCCACTTGGTCGCGGCTTGGACGACCTGCGCATCGATGGGATGCAGGTTGCGATCATTCGAAATATGAAACTGAATTGGCGTTCGCGATCCGTCGCGATCCAGCATATCGTTGACGCCGCTCTCCACATCTACGATTAGGGGAACTTCGACCATCATCAGGTTGAGTTCGCGGCACAGGTTGTCCGCGATATTGCGTTTCACCTGGAAGATCGCTTTCTGCGTCTCCTTGGCGGTCAGTAAGGAGCGATAGCCCGGCGGCAGAATTTTTTCCAGTTCTTTGTAATCGCCAATGCCCGGCCCAGCCAGGTCGGCTTTCTTGTCCAGTACCAACGTGCTCATGCGAGTTCTCCTTTTTTGCAGACGGATTCTGCGTTAACGACGTCCGTCGTCCCGTCGTCTATCGAAGTTTGGGATTGAGAGAGGGGGCAACGCCAGAGGTCACTGAGTCTGCGGCGGCGTCTTTGATCGTTTGTTTGCGTTTGGATTGCTCCAAAAGCACTGCGGCGGCCAGCAGAAATCCAATAAGACCAAATACCAACAACGCAACCAGCGCCATCATGAGGATCGGCATAGGTAAACCTCGCTGCCAAGAGGATTGTCCCGCGCCACTGCCGGCCGCGCTGTGACCGCAGTCACTTATCGACGTGACTTGTGGTTCTCGGACTAGGTTACTTGGGAGCGCGTGTCCTCCGGGGCACGGTCACGACTCAGGGTGACCTGGATCACTGCGGCTATTCCCTGCAAACGTTGAAACTCTCAATAGGCAACGGTTGAGTTGCTGAGTTCTGTTACATCGGGTTTTCTTGAGGG
The DNA here is from genome assembly GCA_020073525.1 of Terriglobia bacterium. GTDB lineage: Bacteria > Acidobacteriota > Terriglobia > Terriglobales > Acidobacteriaceae > Acidiflorens. The sequence goes on along the minus strand of JAIQFA010000051.1, from coordinate 5,388 downwards.
CTGTATGGGTGGCTACTTTCGCAACATTTTGCTCGGCTGCGAGGAGAACTGCCAATTTTCATCACGTTGCAAAACTTCACAAGGAGAAGAAACGTAATCATGAAGACGACGAAGCTGGTGATGCTGGTAATGACGATCGCGGTAGCCCTGTTCATCCTGATTCCCAATCTGTCATGGGCTGAGGACGGAGCCGCTCTCTACAAGACAAAATGCGCAGCCTGCCACGGAGCAGATGCGGCCGGCAAACCGGCAGCGAAAATCCCGAGCCTGGTTTCCGAGGATGCCAAGAAGAAGTCCGATGCCGACCTGACCAAGGCGGTTGTGGAGACGGCGAAGCACCCGGGCACAGTGAAGAGCCTGCCGGCGGGCGACACGAAGGCTATTGTGACGTACGTTCGCGGCCTCCAGAAGTAAGTCGTTGGCTTGAGATATGGCTGTTCCTTGTTGCGCATCGCCGCTGTCACGATCACCGTGCAGCGACTGTGGAAAGCGTTAGGGTGAGTATGGGGGTGCTCGGCTCAATTCAGCGAACGGAGCGGAAACCTGGCCGATCCGTAGCCAGACCGAGACTCTCTCCCCTATTCGCTTTCCCACAGAGAACAGTCCTTCCGAGTCCGGGTGTACACCTTTCCGGACTCGATTTTTTCTCAACGGTCGCCCCGCCAATACCGTTCTGTAGGGTTCTCAAATCCGTTCCTTTAGCACACGCTTTGACGCCATACTTCATTCCCATGGAACGGAAGTCCCGCTCAAGAACGATGAGGAGCAATTTCCATGAGCAAGGCCCTGCTATATGACGCCACGATGTGCATCGGCTGCAAGCAGTGCGAAGGCGCCTGCGCACAGCAGAACAAGCTGCCTTACGATGACAAAGTAGCCGCCGAGTCGGTGCAATCGGAACACAAATACACCGTCGTTCTGGCCAAGGACGACAAATTCATGCGCCGCCTGTGCATGCACTGTGAACATCCCGCGTGCGCCTCGGTCTGTCCGGTTGGCGCTTTCCACAAAACCGCGGAAGGTCCCGTCGTCTATGACGTCTGGAAGTGTATTGGCTGCCGCTATTGCATGGTGGCCTGCGCCTTTGCCCAGCCCAAATATGAATGGGAGTCGCTGAATCCGCGGGTCCGCAAATGCATTATGTGTCCCGATCGCGTGGTTGCCGGCAAGCCGACGGCATGCGCCGAGATCTGCCCGACGGGGGCCACAAAATTCGGAGAGCGCGACGACCTTATCAAGGAAGCGAAGGAACGCATCCGCCAGAATCCCTCCAATTACGTGCCTCATATTTACGGCCTTGACGAGGTTGGCGGGACCGCCGTTCTCCTGATTTCGAGCGTGAATCCTGAAGAGTACGGGTATCCAGCGTCCGTCAGGATTGGCGACACCCCGATGCCGGAATATACCGGACGCGTGATGGACAGAATCCCAGACTTTATCCCGGTATGGACCTTAGTGCTGGGCGGCATTTACTGGGTATCGCATCGCCGCGAAGAAGTAGCCGCTGTGGAAACAGGCGAGAAGAAAAATGGGAGCGCGCGATGAAATTCAAGCTGACTTTCTGGAAAGTCGTATTCCTGGTGATCATGGCCCTGGGCCTGTACTCCACGTTTGTTCGCTATTTCTATGGCTTGGGCGCGATTTCGAACATGACGGACCAGTTTCCCTGGGGGCTCTGGATCGGCTTCGATTGCCTGTGCGGCGTGATGCTGGCGGCGGGCGGCTTCTGCATCGTTGGCGCGGTTTACCTGTTCAACGTCGAGCGCCTGCACAGCGTTGTGCGCCCGGCCGTATTGACTGCGTTCCTGGGCTACTTGCTTTTTATCGTCGGACTGCTCTTCGATCTGGGCCGCCCGTGGTTCATCTGGCACCAGCTCATCTACATGAATCCGCACTCGGTCATGTTCGAGGTGGGCATGTGCGTGATGGCCTACACCACGGTGCTCTTTTTCGAGTTCCTTCCCAACGTTTTCGAACGCTTCAACCTGCATGCTCCAATCAAATGGATCAAGAAAATCTACCCGGTGCTGATCGTCCTGGGCATCCTTCTGTCTACTCTGCACCAGAGTTCGCTCGGATCGCTCTATCTGATCATGCCGAGCAAGTTGCATCCCTTCTGGTACACACCTGCCCTGCCCTTCCTCTTTTTCGGATCGGCCGTTGCGGTGGGTCTGGCGATGACGATCTTCGAATCCACGCAGAGCGCGAAAGCCTTCGGCCGTCACCTGGAACTGCCCGTTCTGGTCCAACTCGGCGGCGCCCTGCTGGTAGCGCTGTGGGTTAATGCCCTGCTGCGCTTCGAGGACTACTTTCATCGCGGAATTCTGGGACAGATCCTCAAGCCCAGTTATGAAGCGTACTTTCTGTGGCTCGAGCTGACGCTGGCGTTCGTGATTCCCATCACCATGCTCAGTTTCAAGAAGGTCCGGCTCTCACCTCAAGGCTTGTATCTGGCCTCTATCTTTACGGTGCTCGGTTTCATCACTAATCGCCTCAATGTCAGCCTGACTGGCTTTGAGACTTACGTCGGACATCACTATCTGCCGAAATGGACGGAGTTCTCGGTAACCCTGATGATTATCGCGGCCGGCTTCGCCCTCTTCGGAGTGGCGGTGAAGTACCTGCCGATTTTCCCCGAAGAAAATCATGCCGTCGCGCAGCGTTCTCGAACCGAAGCCGGTACCGTGGTTGCTGTCCCGGTATTAGACAATGCGGGAGACTGAACCAATTCGCAGGAGTACGGCGTGGAAACGCCTGACTCACAGCATCAGCTCGAAGTTGGTCGGGTCTCTGTTGGCGGCCATGGTGGTCATCTTTGCCCTTCTGGGATACCTGAACATCCGACTGCACCGCCAGGATCTGGAGGCAGCCACGCTGGCGAGTGCCGAGCGGGTCAGCGACGTCATCAGCCGCAGCACCACCTACTACATGCTGCGCAACGATCGCGAGGGACTCTACCATTCGATCAAAAACATGACGGACCAACCCGGCATGGTCAAGGTGCGCATCCTGGACCAGGAAGGGCGCATCACCTACTCCACCGATCCGCGAGAAGTTAGCCATGTTCTCGACAAGACGGCGGAGGCCTGCTACGGCTGCCACACCCAATCGCAGCCACTGGCGCGTCTGAATCGCCCCGACCGCTTTCGCATTTATCGCAATGGCGGAGGACACCGGGTGCTGGGAATTATCACTCCCATCGAAAATCAACCCAGTTGCTCCAACGCCGAATGCCACGCACATCCCGCCGATCAGCAAGTCTTGGGAGTGCTCGACACGGATATTTCTCTGGCAAAGACCGACGCGCAACTGAAGGTCAGCAGCGCCCGCATGTTGTATTACACGGCCGGGGCGACACTCATTGTGGCGGTATTCAGCTGGTTGTTCGTGTGGCGAGTGGTCGGCAAGCCCATTAAGGCGCTCAAGAGCGGCACCGACTATCTTTCCCGGGGAGAACTCGGTTATCAGATCGACGTGCGCTCCAACGACGAGGTGGGCGACCTGGCTCATTCCTTCAATGGCATGAGCCTGCAGGTGCGCGCGGCGAATGAAGAAATCGTCCGCTGGGCAATGACTCTCGAGGATCGCGTCGAGCAGAAGACAAAGGAACTGCAGAGCGCCCACGATCACATGCTGCACGTGGAAAAGATGGCGTCCCTGGGAAAGATGGCGGCCGTGGTGGCGCATGAGGTGAACAATCCGCTCTCGGGGATTCTTACCTACGCCAAACTGCTGCGAAAATGGGTAGCGTCTGGCCAAACCGAACATGAAAAACGCGAGGAGGCGATGCAATGTCTGGAACTCATCGCCTCCGAAAGCCGACGCTGCGGCGACCTGATCAAGAACCTGCTGACTCTTTCTCGAACCGCGCCCATGAACGTGCAGTTGACCGACCTCAATGCCGTGGTGGATCGTTCCCTGCTTCTAGTGCGACATCAACTGGAGCTGGGTGGAGTCGAACTGCAAACCAAGCTGGCGAAAGACTTGCCGCTTGTGCCCTGCGATCCCGCGCAGATTCAACAAGTGCTCATGGCGTTGATCATCAATGCCATCGATGCTATGCCCCGAGGCGGCAATCTCTGGCTGGAGACTGGGCTGAGTGTTGATGAGTCTGAAATCGAGATCAAAGTGCGCGACGACGGTACCGGCATTGCTCCCGACGTACTGCCGCACATCTTCGAGCCTTTTCTGACGACGAAAGAAAGCGGGCATGGAGTCGGGCTGGGCTTGGCCATCAGTCGCGGCATCGTGGAGGGGCATAACGGGCGCATCGAAGTTCAATCGGAGCTGGGCAAGGGAACAACTTTCATTGTCAGCCTGCCCAATCAAGCGCCGGCCGCTTCCCTGCCGATCGCTAGCGCCGGGAACACCGCATTAAAAAAGATGAGGTGAGTGAAGTGAGTACACATGGAAAACTGCTGATCGTGGACGACGAACTGAGCGTGCGCGATTCGCTGGGGAAATGGTTTCGCGAAGAAGGCTACGAAGTCACCACCGTCGAAAGCGCCAACGACGCACTGACCCAGTTGGCGGAGCAACGCTGGGATGCGGCGCTGGTCGACATCAAGATGCACGGCACCGATGGCATCGAACTGCAGCGCCGTATGCACGAAATCGATCCGGAGCTGATCGTCATCATCATGACCGGCTACGCTTCGGTCGAGACCGCCGTTACAGCGCTGAAGAACGGCGCCTATGACTACGTCACCAAGCCACTGGACCCGGACGAGATTGCCCACCTGGTGAAGAACGCGCTGGCACATAAGCGGGCGACGCAAGAGAATGTCCTGTTGCGCGAGACGGTTGCCGAAGTCGCGCGGCCCGGAGAGATTGTCGGCCAGAGCGGTCCCATGCGCAAGGTCTTTGACGCCATCGAGACGGTTGGTCCTACCGACGCTACCGTGCTGATCACCGGCGAGAGCGGTACGGGGAAGGAAATGGTGGCGCGCGCTATTCATCAAGCGAGCCCGCGAAGATTTCATCCGCTGGTCGCTATTCACTGCGGCGCGCTGACCGAGACGCTTCTGGAAAGCGAACTCTTCGGACATGAAAAAGGCGCGTTCACCGGCGCCCAGTACCGCAAGAAAGGCAAGTTCGAAATTGCGGAAGGCGGAACGGTCTTCCTCGATGAGATCGGCGATATCAGTTTAAAGACACAAACCGACCTGCTGCGGGTGCTGCAGGAACGCGAAATCACCCGCGTGGGCGGCAACCAGATCATCAAGACAGCGGCAAGACCAACTGCTCGACGCTCAGCCGCGTTTCGGCCACGAGCCGGCGTAATGCAGGTGACTGCCGCAGCCGGCGCGGGCGATAAACCGGAAATTCGGGCAAATTCATGACCGCAGTTTAGTTTTTGGGCCGGTCCGGCAAAAGCAAAATGAGAGG
>JAIQFA010000050.1 GCA_020073525.1 Terriglobia bacterium | reverse complement strand
TGAGCCGTTCAAGTTCCGTCCTCGACTCATCCTCGGCGTTAATCCCTACGGTCTCGGCCCCCAGTTCCCTGGCCGTTGCAACCGCCTCGACCATGGATTTTACTATGTCCTTCCAGGTCTTTTTCCCCTGGAACTTGCCCTGTATCATGATCTCGGAGGTGGACATGGAGATGTTCAGATGCTTTATGTCGGGGCAGTTCTTAAAGGCAAGTCTCACGTCGTCGGAGATCGCCCTGCACCAACCTTCGAGATGGATCCTCTTTATCGCGCCGACCTTTGCCAGTTCGAGGTTGCCGTTTATATAGTTGACCTCATGCTTTAAGGTCGGGAACCCTATCTCGCTCTGAAACACTCCCATCTCGTCGAGATAGATATTGAGCATGGTCTTTGACAGCTTGGGAAGTAGGATGCGCGAAGTCTGCACTCCGTCCCTGTTGGTAACGTCTATTAAATATACTTTTCCCGGCATATAACCCTCTCTGTTTTCACGATTATTCGATTTTACGGTTTGCGGACAAAATTTATTATACCATAGAAAACTAGTGGAAAAGAAACTGTTACTTTGTTAGAATTATAGACGTTTTTTTAGGGGGTGGTTATGGATTTCAAAGGACAGGTCGCTCTGGTAACGGGCGGCGCAAGGGGCATAGGGAAAACTATTGCAGAGAACCTTGCGAAAAAGGGTGTGGGCCTCGCTATTGCCGATGTGTCGGTTGAGAGCGCCGGGGAGACGGCAAGGGAACTTGCATCATTAGGCGTAAAGACGTTGGCGCTCAGGCTCGATGTCTCGAAATCCGACCAGGTCGTGAAGGCGTTCGAGGATATCGTGAGAGAGTTCGGCAGGCTCGACATAGTGGTGAACAACGCCGGTATTACGAAGGACGGCCTTGTGCTGAGGATGAAAGAAGAGGACTGGGACGCAGTCATCAATATAAACCTCAAGGGCGTTTTCCTCTGTTCGAAAGAGGCGGTGAAGGTGATGGTGAAACAGAAGTACGGGCGGATAATCAATATCGCCTCGGTCGTCGCCTTCATGGGAAACCCGGGCCAGAGTGTTACCTGGCGAGTCCAGAGGTGGTCGCATCGTCGGCGGTGGCTGGTTATATTCGCGGGCCGCATGAGTTTGCGAAGAGCGATCCGCGGCGCGTCTATACAGAATTAGCGTCGGCATCTGGCGGGGCGGAGAAAGTCGAAATCCTCGCAGGCTTCCCGCAGCGCGTGAAGGGGCGGCTAGTGTTCATGCCGCAGGACAACGTCAACACCGATGCGATTTACGGCAAGGACTACACCTATCGCGACGATATGACCCCCGAAATGATGGCGAAAGTGGTGATGGAGAATTACGATCCCCAGTTCGTCACGCGCACGAAAGCGGGCGACGTCATCGTCAGCCAATTCAACTTCGGCACCGGCTCCAGCCGCGAGCAGGCGGTCACGTGTCTGAAGGCGAAGGGTTATCCACTGGTGATCGCCGCCAGCTTCTCGCAGACCTATCTGCGCAACGCGTTCAACAATGGTTTTCTGTGCATTGAGGTGCCGGAGTTCGTGGCGCGTCTGCGCCAGCAGTTTGCGAATGAAATTACCGGCAAAGAGAAGACAATTATTCCTGGCGATGAGACCGATATCGATTTCACGTCGAGCACGATCAGTTGGCGCGGGGAGAAATTCCCGTTCCCAGCCCTGGGCAGCGTACCCCAATCGCTGGTGATTGCGGGCGGCGTCGAGAATCTGGTAGCGAAGCGGCTGGGATTGTCATAAACCCTTAACCGCTGAGGTCGCAGAGCACGCAGAGCAACTAAAGATATTGTCATTCTGAGCGAAGCGAAGGACCTGCTGTCATCGCGGCGCCCTCGGCGTCTCGGCGGTAGATATTTTTAAGGAGCAATTATGGCGAAATACACAGTCATCACCATGCCGGGAGACGGCATCGGAAACCAGGTTCTGCCCGAGTCATTACGGGTCTTGAATGCGGTCGGCTTTGACGCCGAGTACATTCATGCCGACATCGGATGGGACTGCTGGTGCAACAACGGCAATGCTTTGCCGGATCGCACGATTGAGTTGCTCACGAAGCACAAGTTGGGTCTGTTTGGTGCCATTACTTCGAAGCCGAATAAGGCGGCGCAGGCCGAACTCAAACCCGAGCTACAGGGGAAGGGTTACGTCTATTACTCGCCAATCGTGACCATGCGGCAGAAATTCAACTTGGATATCTGCCTGCGTCCCTGCGTCGGGTTCATCGGCAATCCGTTGAACTATATTCGGAAGAAAACGGATGGCGGCTATGCCGAACCGCTGATCGACACCACCGTCTTTCGCCAGGGCACAGAAGGCATGTACGCCGGCGTGGAGTGGACGAACCCTCCCGAGATGGTGCGCGCCGCGCTGAACAGCCATCCCCGGTTCAAAGCCTTTGCCAACGTTCCCGGCCCGGAAATTGCCGTGAGTTGCCGTATCATCACGCGCAAGGCGGCGCAGCGTATCGCGACCGCGGCTTTCGAATATGCCAAAAAGCGCAGGTTCAAGGGCGTGACGATCTGCGAGAAGCCGAATGTAGTGCGCGAAACGTCCGGCATGATGGAAGAAGTAGCAAAAGAGGTGGCAAAAAATTATCCCGGAATCGCGCTCTGGTCGACCAACATTGACGCGCAACTGATGTGGCTCAACAAAAATCCCGAGGAATACAACGTCATCGTCGCCTCGAATCTGTTTGGCGACATACTTTCCGATGCATTTGCAGGATTGGTCGGGGGCCTGGGATTCGCGGCCTCCGGAAACATTGGGGACGACGTGGCGGTATTCGAGCCGACCCACGGATCGGCGCCGAAATATGCCGAGTTGAATCCGCCCATCGTGAATCCGATCGCCATGATCCTTTCAGCGGCGATGATGCTTGATCATGTGGGTGAAGATCAGAAAGCAAATCGCATCCGCATGGCGATTGCGGATGTGGTGCGCGAGGGGAAAGTCCGAACATACGATATGATGCGCTTTACGGGTGGGCCGAAAGCGATCAGTCAAGGCGCGGCTTCGACTGTGCAGATGACGGACGCAATTTTGGAGAAACTGAAATAACCACGTAAGGACGCGAAGGAACCCCAAGGTTTTCCTTGGTGAACCTTCGTGCCCTTTGTGGTTGAGGATTTTTATGACCAGCGCTGTCGAGACTACGCCCCCGCGTTCTGCCGAGGCAGGCCACTGGGGCAAGGAAGTTCGGTCGGACGTGCACGTCGCATTCGAGGCGCGTGACAGCGGCGGCGTCGAGATCTCGCTCGAATCAAGGGTCGCGCCCTACTATGGCACGGTGATCCTGGAACAAACGCGGGAAGTCCTCGCCGAACTCGGAGTGAAGCACGCGCGAGTCGCGATTCACGATGAGGGCGCGCTGCCTTTCATCATCGCAGCCCGCATCGAGGCCGCCGCGCGGCGTGCTGGGATCGGCCTCGGCAAACGCTGGCTTCCGGAGCAGCACCCGCTTCCGTCGCCGTCGCCAAAGGATCGGCTGCGTCGCTCGCGTCTGTATCTGCCAGGATCAGAACCGAAGTACTACATCAACGCCGCATTGCACGCGCCGGATGCCGTGATTCTCGATTTGGAAGATTCGGTGCATCGCGCAGAAAAAGACGCTGCTCGCATCCTGGTGCGAAACACGCTGCGGGCGGTCGATTTCGGATCGTGCGAGCGCATGGTGCGCATCAACCAGTTGCCACTGGGACTCGAAGATCTAGCGGAAGTGGTGGGCGAGAGTCCGGACCTGATTCTGATTCCGAAGGTCGAGCAGTCCGAGCAGGTGCGGGAAGTCGACCGCATGATCGGCGAGATCAAGGCGCGCCACGGGATTATCCGGCCCATCTGGATCATGCCCATCCTGGAGTCGGCACTGGGAATCGAGAACGCGTTTGCCGTCGCGACAGCGACCGAAAACGTCGCGGCGCTGACGATTGGGCTGGAAGATTACACCGCCGATCTCGGCGTGGTGAAGACCGCGGAAGGGCGTGAGTCGCAATACGCGCGGTCGCGCGTGGTGAATGCAGCGCGCGCGGCGGGAGTGCAGGCCATTGACTCGGTCTTCAGCGATGTCGCCGACATGGACGGCCTGCGACGCTGGGGAGAAGCCTCGCGGGCAGCGGGATTTGAAGGCATGGGGTGTATCCATCCCGGGCAGATTCGCGTGATTCACGAGGCGTTTCAACCAACGCCGGTCGAGATCGAAAAGGCGCGGAAAGTTGTTACCGCATTTGAGGAAGCGCAGAGCAAAGGATTGGCCGTGGTGAGCCTGGGCTCGAAGATGATCGATCCGCCGGTGGTGCAGCGGGCCCTGAAACTGGTAGAACGGGCGAAGGCGATGGGAGTGATTTTGTGAAAGAAAGAGTGGAACTGGCGCATAACGCGGTTGGGCGTGCGGTGCCGACGATGGTGAATGGCAAGCCGCAGATCCCGTTTCTGGGCACGGGAAAATATCAGCCCCGCGGGCGGAAGGCGGCGCCGGCCATCAGCTCGAACAAAGATTATCCGGATACTGGCGATAAGCGCGTTGCCGATCTGGAGACGGCGCTGCGCAAGTGCGGACTGCGCGACGGGATGGTGATTTCGAACCATCATCATCTGCGCGACGGCGACAAAGTGGCACTGATGGCGCTGGAGGCGGCAGCCCGGATCGGCGTCAAGGATCTGATGTGGTTTCCGAGCGCATCCTTCCCTTCGCAGGAAAGTGCCATTGCGCTGATGCAAAAAGGCGTGATCCATCACATCGAAGGCTCGATGAACGGACCATTGGGCGACTACTGCACGCAGGGGAAGATGCGTGGCATGGGTGTGCTGCGCTCGCATGGCGGCCGCTACCAGGCGATTCAGGATGGAGAAGTCCACATCGATATCGCGGTGATTGCGGCGCCGACCGCCGATTTCTTCGGCAATGCCGACGGCTCCCACGGCAAATCGGCCTGCGGCTCGCTAGGCTTTGCGTTGGCGGATTCAACCTATGCTGACCGCGTGATTGTCGTTACCGATAACTTGGTGCCGTTTCCGTGTGTGCCCTGGCAGATTCAGGGCAACAACGTCGACTTTGTGGTGGAAGTGGAATCGATTGGCGACCCGGCCAAGATTGTTTCCGGCACGACGCAGATTACGCGTTCGCCCGACCGGCTGCGGATTGCGGAGTTGGTAGCGCAGTTCCTGCGGGCAGCGGGAATCATGAAGAACGGATTTTCGTTCCAGGCAGGAGCGGGTGGGATCGCGCTGGCCTTCGTGCAGTATCTGAAACAGATGATGAAGCAGGATGGCGTAAAGGCGCGCTTCGTTCGCGGCGGATCGACGAAATTCCTGGTTGAGTTATTGCAAGAAGGCCTGACCGATTACATCCTGGATGGGCAAACGTTCGATCTCGACGGCGTGAAATCGATGGCGAACGATCCGAGGCACGTCGCCACTTCGCCGTTTACTTCGTACAACTACCACGGCAAGGGGAACTTCGCTTCACTGGTAGATGCCGTGGTGTTGGGAGCAACGGAAGTTGATGTGAACTTCAACGCCAACGTGGTCACGCACTCCGACGGGCGCTTGCTGCATGGCATCGGCGGTTGGCAGAACTGCTTGTTTGCCGGCTGCACGATTCTCGCGCTGCCTTCGTTTCGCGATCGCATTCCCGTAATCGTGGACCAGGTCACGACGATGACGGGGCCGGGCGAGATGATTGACGTGGTCGTAACCGAGCGCGGAATCGCGATCAATCCGCGGCGCACCGACCTGCTTCATGCAGTGATAGGCTCGAGGCTGCCGGTCCGTCCGATTCAGGACATCAAAGCAGAAGTAGAGAAAATCTGCGGCAAGCCGGCACGCCCGAAGTTAGGTGATCGTCCCTGCGCCGTGGTCAAGTGGGTAGATGGGACGGTGCTGGATACGGTGTGGCAGGTTCCCTAGCCCCCGCAACGACTCTTCCTGGATGTCAGCCAAAGGCCAGATCTTCTCCTTCAGCCCCGCGCCACGAAAACAGCGAAGCACGCCACGTTAGTCGCGTACTTCGCCATTCCCTTTAAAAGCTGAACTTCATGGCAAGCTGAATCTGGCGTGGAGCGCGAGACGCGGTCAACAATCCAAAATGCGGATCGCCCAGCACCGTTGCGGGATTCCCATTCTGCGGGCCCGATTGGGAAAATAGGAAGTTCGTGTGGTTGAGCACATTGAAAAACTCGGCCCTGAACTCCAAATTCGAGCGCTCCGACAGCTTGAAGAATTTGAACGTCGAGAAGTCCCAAACCCGATTCCCCGGTCCCTGAATAGTGTTGCGCCCCACGTTACCGAACGAGCCTTGGCTCGGATCGGCATAGGCGCAAGTATTGAAGAACGTACCCGGGACGCAGGGTGTGGCATGCGGATTCCCCACCTGATCTGGCCGCTGTGAGACGCCGCCGGCGCCGCCGTCGGCATTGGCAAAGTTCCCGTTGCCATCGAGCACCGTGTACCAGTTCCCCGTGGAGATGGTCACGATGCTGGCTACCTGCCAACCGCCGACGACCTGGTTCCAAACTCCCTGAGCGTTGCCGAAGAGGGATTTCCCATGTCCCATGGGCAGTTCGTAGAGAAGATTCGCGACAAAACGGTGCCGGACGTCAAAATCCGAATTGCCTTTTTCTGCTTCCGGATGGCGGAAATCGCGGAAGTCGCTGTTGTTCTGGGTGGGACCGAGATTGGCGTTCGAAGCGATATCGATCGAGTGCGCCCAGGTGTAGGACGCTTGGAATTGCAAACCGCGCGTGACACGCTTCTCGTAGTGCGCTTGCAGCGAGTGATAGATAGACTTGCCGCTCGATCGGAACCAATCAATGCCTGTGTCGAAGACGGGGTTGCAGTTGTCGGGCGTGGCCAGCGCGCAGGGCCCGGCTCCTGGCAGAGAAGCGAATACAGGTCGCCGGGGAGCGGTCGCGTCCGACGAATTGGTACTCGGAGAGGCCTGATTCCCGTTGAAGAATGTGTAGAGCTTTGTTCCTTTTGAACCTGCGTACGTTAACTCCAGCACGCTGTTGCCCGGCATTTCTTGTTGGACGGACATGTGCCACTGCTGCATGTAGGGCGTTCGCAGGTTTCGATCCACCGAAAAGAAGATCGGTGTATTTGGATCTGTGAGGGCTGTGGAAGGAAAGCCGTTCGCCAGGAAAGCCAGATTCTGGACGGAGCAATCCAGCACCGACGGGTTGGCCGAGGGCGCACCGCAGGGCGAAATGAACGCCTCATTCTTGAAAAATGGTGGATTAAACCCCGGGCTGGGGTTGGAATACGGCCCGTTCTCCTGCCCGCCATAAAAGATTCCATAGCCCGCGCGGAGCACCGTCTTAGGATTGACTTGCAGCGCAAAGCCGAACCGCGGAGCCCAGTTGTTGAGATCCTTGTTGATCAGCCCGTTGCTTCCCGTGGCGTTCACCTGAACTGCCTGCGCAATGGTGGGCGTGAGCTGGAAATTTTGGCCTTTCGGAACGATCAGCGTGGGATTGGTGGGATTGGTTAGGTCAAACGTAGCCACCTGGTCATGGCGTTCGGTGACCGGCAAGAACAGTTCGTAACGGAGTCCAAAGTTGAGTGTCAATCGCGATGACGCCTTCCAGTCGTCCTGCGCGTAAACCGCATACGTCTGTCGGAAATAGTCTACGTTGTGCAGGTTGTTGATGCCCCCGCCATTGGTCAATCCCGCCATGAACGAAGCGAAGCCTGAGCCACCGGTACCCGGCGCCCCTGGGTTGTCGGTCAACGTTGGGCTGAATCCGAGGTTCCCGCGCGGCGAGGCGGGCTGGAAAATCGTAAATTCCTCGCGGCGGATTTCGGTGCCATATTTCAGGGTGTGTGAGGCTTTGACCCAAGTCAGATTGTCCGAGAGAGTGTAAGAGTTCTGCAGCTCCTTGGAGGGCAGAAATGTCGGGCTCCCGAGTTGGGGAGCGCTGCCATCGTCAAAGCCGAGCTGGGGCAAACCTCCAATGCCAGGCGCAAACGGCACACCGGGAAAGCCCAACTGCTGCGATACATCGACGTTGGCGAAAAGCTGCGCCCGCTGGGAATTGATGCGGTTGTACCCGAGGCGGAATTCGTTGATCAGTTGAGGCCGGAAGATGTGGGTCCAACTCGTCGCGAAACTGCGATACGAATTCTCCTCTTGGCCGCTGAAGAATCCTCCACCATCGGCAAAGCCGGGGAAAGTGCCGGGAATTGTTCGAGGTTGATCTTCATAGCTGAAACGGAAGAACGAAAAGTTATTGTCGTTGAACTTCTCGTCGACCCGAATGTCAAAGTTGGTGCGCGTTTCTTTCAGTACAGGGTTGGCTAGAAAATTATTGCCCTGGAACAGCGTCCCGGGCGAGGGATACAGCGCCGCCAGTCGCTGGGCGAGTGGATCGAGAAATCCACCGCCATTCTGACTGGTTGCGGGGATCATGTTCAGCTGCCCATTGACTGTAAATGGCACGCCGCAGAAGCCACTTGGGTTGAGGCCGCTTTGGTTTGTCAGTCTGGTGTCAAAGATTTCTCCGACGAACGTTGGGTTGCCGTTGCAATCAAGAGCCACAGGGCTGTTCGGGTTCGATGGATCCGTAAGTGCCAATTGGTTTGTAAGGTTCTCCGTGAAGTCTCCTCCGCGTGTCGCCAGGCTTGGGACTAGCGCGGTTTGGGTTTGTGCCTGCCGGACCCGCAAACCTTCGTAGTCGACAAAGAAGAAGGTCTTGTTACGCCCGTTGTAGATTCCCGGAATGACGATAGGGCCGCCAAAGGTGCCGCCAAACTGATTTTGCTTATAGGGTGGTGTGGCCTTGGTCGGGTCGTCGAAGAAATTTCGTCCATCCAGTTTGTCGTTACGTAGGAACTCCCACAGCGATCCGTGGAGATCGTTCGTGCCGGATTTGATAACCGCGTTAATAATCGCGCCATTGCCGCGTCCGAACTCAGCGCCATAAGCGTTGCTTTGAACCTTGAATTCCTGCAGCGCATCGACTGGCGGCTGGATCACAAAGTTGGTTTCGTTCAGCAAGTCCGGCAGGTTGGAGTTGTTGTCGACGCCGTCGAGTAGGAAGTTGTTTTGCAGGGACCGCGCGCCGTTGGCGCTGAAACCGAAACCGCCTTCATCGCGCGAGCCCGGCTCGCTGGGAGCGGTGCCCGCCGACAACAGCGCGAGTTGCGCAAAGTTTCGCCCATTGAGCGGGAGGTTGGCGACGCGCTTGCTGTCGACAACCTGGCCTAATTCGGAAGTTTCCGTTTGCAATAGCGGTGCCGCTCCTGTGACCACGACCTCCTCGTTGATCTGCCCTACTTGCAACGTGATGTTGACCGCCACGCGATCCTGCACGCTGATCTCGACCGGCGAGGAAACCGCCTTCTTGAACCCGGCATGTTCGACCGAGACCACCCAGCGCCCGACATGGAGCGGACTGGCAACATATTCTCCAGATTCGTTCGTTGTGGCGGTGAAATTCTGTCCGCGATCGACGTCGGTCAACGTGACCTTGGCGCCCGTCACCACCGCGCCACTCGGGTCGCGCACCAGTCCAACAATGGCTCCGGCATCCTTTTGGGCCCACAGCGGCGTGGCGAGCAGAAGGACGATGGTCCCGACCAAAAGAGAAGAGAATAGGGCCGAGAGGGTTTGCAGGCGAGAAAGGGAGGTCGGCATGGTTTGGCTCCTGGATGCTCAGCCCTGATATTTCGTGCGTCCGGCACTTAAGCCGGAGGCGAAAAATTCAGGTGCTGGAAATGTTAGCTTTCGGTGTAATATTACGAACTATTACTTTTACTTTCGTTTAGTAGCGTTTGTCAACTGCGATATTTTGCTCTTAGCCATCGGAAAAAGCGGTGGCCGAGCCGGCGTCGCGGATGTAGAACAGTGGGTGGAACACCTAATCAGGAGAAAGGCTTCTTCATGTTCGTCCTCGGAAAGAACTCTCGCAAATGCGTAGCACGAGTCGCAATTACTCTTGCAATGATTGGTCTCACGTTCCTGCTGATGGCGTGTTCCAAATTGCCGAAGCCGCCGCTGAAGACCGCGACCGCCAAGCCCGAGCCGACCCAGCCCTCGGCCATCAATGTGGACGTGAAGGACGGCGGACCGGTCGTGCTGACGACGAGCGCCGCCGAGTTTCAGGTGAGCCCGGATGGTTATGTGCAGGCATTTCTGCTCATGGAAGGGCAGAAAAAGGACGGGAAAAAGCTATCCCTCGATGAACCCATCGTTGGCGCTCCCGCCGACAGCGATTTTGTGCGGGTAGACGGCAAGGATGTGCATTTCACGCTGGACTTCCAGCAGGCCACGGTGCACGAAGCGATGGGAAAGATGGGAGCCGGGAAGCGGATCGAGATTCCGGCGCGTCCGCTTGGGCCTTCGGGGACGGAGTTGCAGCGCGTCCTGGCACTCGAAGTCTATGACAAGTTCCCAAACATTCTGCTGAGTACCGTGGAATACAAGAACACCGGCGCGGGCGCTGTCGTGATTGAAAAAAGCGTGAACCAGCGCCGACGCTTGAGCGCTCGTTTGGGCGACCCCAAGGCGAAGCCCTGGGAGATGTGGTCCTTTCATGGCTCCAGCTACGACTGGGGAAAAGATGACGTGGTGAAGTTGACGCCAGCCTTCTCGCAGCCGAACGTCTTCGGAGAAATGATCAAAGGCGGCTATGGAGGCGGCATTCCAGTGGTCGCGTTCTGGACAAGTCAGATCGGCGAAGCCATCGGACACGTGGAGACGATTCCGATCCCCGCATCAATTCCGACAAAAGTTGTAGCCGATGGCCATGTGAACACCGAGGTGGACTACGCTGCCAACATCACGCTGAAGCCGGGCGAGACTTACTCCACGCCGCGCAGTTTCGTCTCCGTCTTTGCCGGTGATTTTTACGAGCCGCTGCGCATCTGGTCGAGCGTGCTGCAGAAAGAGGGCTGGGAACTCCCCAAGCCCTCAAGCGAGGCCTACAACGTGAGCTGGTGCGGGTGGGGATACGAGTTCAACGTAACCCCGGCACAGATGCTGGGAACGGTTCCCAAGCTGAAGGAGATGGGCATCAAGTGGGTGACGCTCGACGATCGCTGGTTCGATACGTATGGCGACTGGAATCCACGCCACGAGACTTTTCCGGGCGATTCCATCAAAAAGATGGCCGACGACTTCCACAAGCAAGGCATGCTGGCGCAATTGTGGTGGCTGCCGATCGGCGTGGAAGATGGCGAGGGGCGCTGGGAATCCCACAAGTACGTTGTGTCGAAAGTGGTTCAGGATCATCCGGACTGGCTGATTCTCGACAAGAATGGCAAGCACGCCCACATTACGCGTGGCCTGGCCGCGCTGTGTCCGGCGGTACCCGAAGTGCGGGCCTATCACAAGCAGCTCACCGAAAAATTCATTCGTGACTGGGGATTCGACGGCAGTAAGCTGGACAATATCTACAGCGTTCCCGCCTGCTACAACCCAGCCCACCATCACAAGTCGCCGCAGGATTCGGTCAATGCAATGGGCGACGTCTACAAGGAGATCTTTCAGACAACACGCGCTCTGAAGCCGGAAAGCGTGACCCAGAGCTGTCCGTGCGGCACGCCGCCATCGCTGGCATGGCTGCCGTTCATGGATCAGGCGGTGACGGCTGACCCGGTCGGCGCGGAGCAGGTGCGGCGCCGGATCAAAATGTATAAGGCTCTGCTCGGGCCGGAATCCGCGGTTTACGGCGATCACGTCGAGCTTTCTGCGATGACCAGAGTGGGCAAGGACTGGAAGGAGCACGGTGACGATTTCGCTTCCACGATTGGCGCAGGAGGCGTGGTGGGCACGAAGTTTGTCTGGCCCGATCCCGGCCCGAAATTCAAGGACGTCAATCTGACAGCAGCGAAGGAAGAGCGCTGGAAGAAGTGGATCGGTCTGTATAACGAAAAAATGCTTTCGAAGGGCGAGTTCCGTGACCTCTACGTGACCGGCTACGACACGCCAGAGGGATATGCAATCGCAAAAGACGGCAAGATGTATTACGCGTTCTTCACCCCTGCTGGCGCGCCGTGGAAAGGTGACATTGAACTGCGCGGCTTGAAACCGGGGAAGTATCGGGTGAGCGACTACAGCGAGGGAAGAGATTTCGGCACTGTTGACGCGGCAGCCAATGGTGTGGCGAAACTGCCGGCAGAGTTCAAGGACCATCTGTTGCTGGAGGTCAGTTCGCAGCCGTAGAGTCTAGTGGCCATGGCGGGATCGCGGGCAGACAGGTATTCTGATCTGCCCGATTTTCTTTTGTGGAGGCGCGAGTGCGCGGGCTGAAAGCCAAACGAATTCTGATCACCGGCGGGGCCAGTGGCATAGGAGCCGCCACGGCGGCACGGTTCCTGGAAGAAGGGTCCGTGGTCTGCGTGCTCGACCGCGATCCGGCGGCGCGAAAGAAGATCCTGCACGAACTCCCCAATCTGGCCGCAGCGCTCGATGCCGATGTTTCGAACCTGAAGCAGGTGCAGGGCGCCTTTGCTGAAGCGATTCGGCTGATGGGCGGCGTCGATGTGCTGATCAATAATGCCGGCATCAGCATTCGACATAACTTTCTCGATATCACGCCAGAAGAGTGGGACAAAGTGATTGCTGTGAACCTGACCGGAGTGTTCTACGTCGCGCAGACGGCCGCACGGCACATGATGGCGCGGGGCACCGGCGTGATTCTGCAAACGGCCTCAACAAATGGCGTCATGGGATATCCCTTTTATGCGGATTACAACGCTACCAAGGCAGGCGTGATCGAGTTAACAAAGTCGATGGCGCTGGAACTGGCGCCCAAGGTCAGGGTGTGCGCGGTGGCGCCGGGATACGTGCTAACTCCGATGCAGCGCGCCGAATACACGGATGAAATGCTCGCAGAGGTCAACCGGAAGATTCCGTTGCGCCGCCACGCCCAGCCGGAAGAAATTGCGGCCCTGTTCGCGTTCCTCGCTTCCGACGATGCGCAAAACATCACCGGCCACGTTTACACCTGCGACGGCGGAGAAACTGCAGGAGGTCTCGCCAGCCGGTAAGCCAATGCAGCTAACAGGAAGAGTTGCGCTGATTACGGGCGCTGCGTCGGGCATAGGTCGCGCGACCGCGCTGCTGTTTGCGCGCGAAGGAGCAGCGATTGCCCTGGCGGATATGAACGCGGATGCGGGCCAGCGTGTCGCCGCCGAGATTGCTCAATCCGGCGGCCGTGCTTTCTTCGAGCGCGTGGACGTGGCGCGGGCGGCAGATTGCCAACGCCTGGTCGAGCGTGCAATTCGCGAGCTGGGACGAATCGACATTCTGTTCAACAATGCCGGCATCATTCGCCGCGCGACGGTGCTGGACCTCAGCGAAGACGACTGGGACCGGGTGATGGCCGTGAATGTGAAGTCGATTTACCTGTTGTCGCGCGAAGTGATTCCGCATATGCAAAAGTCAGGCGGCGGAACGATCATCAATACGGCTTCAGGATGGGGATTGGCAGGCGGTGCGAAGGCTGCGGTTTACTGCGCATCGAAGGGAGCCGTTGTGCTGTTGACGAAGGCGATGGCCCTCGACCACGGACCGCAGAAGATTCGCGTGAATTGCATCTGCCCCGGCGACACCGACACCGGCATGCTGCGCGAAGAAGCGCAGCAACTCGGAGAGGAGAACAGCCGCTTTCTCGCCGAATCGGCGAAGCGCCCGCTGGGCCGCGTGGGGACGCCAGAAGAAATTGCGCAAGCCGCGCTCTACCTGGCCAGCGATGCCTCTTCGTTTGTCACGGGCACGGCCCTGGTCGTCGATGGCGGAGGGCTGGCGGGATCGGCTTGATGAATTGGGTGCTGCCGCAAAATGATTTTGGGTGGCGCAGCGCTTCAGCGCTGCGGTAACTGCCCTGCATAAGAGCGGCTTTAGCCGCCGAGGTGACACTTTCTGATCAGGAGCAGCCTTCCGCAGCCTGCCAGGCGGCTTTAAGTTTTGCTGACTACGAACATGACAACGAAAACCACGAACCGCGACCGCTCCCGCGACTGGTACAAGCGCGCCCAGCAATGGCTGATCGAAGGCGTAAATTCTCCCTCGCGCGGTGCCGCCGTGTATTCGCCGGGTCCCGTGGTGCTGGAGCGAGGCCGCGGATCGCACGTCTGGGACCTCGACGGTAACGAGTACATCGATTTCATGATGTCGTTCGGAGCGCTGATTCAAGGCCACGCGCATCCGAAAATTGTCGAGGTAGTTTCGCAGACGATGGCCGAGGGCTCGCATTTCGCAGCCGCCACTCCGGCGGAATCGGAAGCTGCCGAGCGTTTCATACGCATGGTGCCCACCGCGGAGGCGGTGCGCTTTACCAACAGCGGCAGCGAAGCCACGATGCTCGCCCTCCGCTTGTCCCGCGCGCACACGGGACGAACAAAGTTCCTCAAATTCGAAGGCCACTATCACGGATGGTATGACCCCTACTGCTTGAACGGGCATAGCCATCCGGCGGACCAACTGGGACCGCGAGAGAATCCCACTCGCTTTCCGGATTCGGAGGGCATTCCGGCGTCGGTGCTCGACGACGTAGTGCTGGCGCCGTGGAACGATCTGGACGCGCTCGAAACGATTCTGCGCCGGCACGGGCCAGAACTCGCCGCCGTGATCACTGAGCCCATCATGGCGAACATGGGTTGCATCCTGCCGCGCGATGGATATTTGCAGAGGCTCTGCGATCTGGTGCATCAGTTCGGCGCGCTCTTTATTCTGGATGAAGTTGTGACCGGATTCCGCTACGCCCCCGGTGGATGCCAGCAGCGTTACGGCCTGAAGCCGGATCTCAGCACGTTTGGCAAGGCTCTGGGCGCGGGTTTCCCGATTGGCGCCGTCGCTGGGCCGCGCGCGATTCTTGACCGCATGCGCTGGGGCAACAACATGGTGCTGCACTATGGAACCTTCAATGGCCACCGGCTCACCATGCGGGTGATCGCGGCCAATCTGGATTTGCTCGCGGCGAATGACGGTGCGGTCTACAAACAGATCTATGAGGTCGGCGATGCCGCGATCGCCGGCCTGCGAGATATTTTCCGTCGAAGAAAGATCACCGCCATTGTTCAAGGCTTCGGGCCAATGTTCCAGATTTATTTCACCACTCGCGAGGCGATCCACGATTATCGCGACTACTGCCAGTACGCCGACACGGCAAAGTACTCGCGATTCATCCACGGTTTGCTCGATCGCGGCATCTACATGACTCCTTCGAACGGATTGCACTGGATTATTTCGACGGCACACACCCAGCAGGACGTGGGAACGCTCCTCGCCGCCGCTGACGAAGTCTGTGCGGAGATGGCATGAGCACAGTCGTCTTCCTCGGCGGAGGGCGGATCACATCAGCGATGCTGGCAGGTCTGCGCCTGAGCAAGAGCAGACACCGACTGGTCGTGCATGATCGCAACCCGGGCAAGCTCCGTGACCTCAAAAAGCGCTACGGAGTTACCGTCGAACCCGACCTGAACCGCGCGGCCAAGCAATCGGACTTGCTGATCGTTGCAGTCCGCCCGAGTTCGGTGCGCGAACTTCTCCGTTCGGTTGGGAAAGTGAGTCAGCCGTTACTGGCGGTCAGCCTGGCTGCCGGTGTACCGCTGCACGTGCTGCGCAAACTGGCCGGACCGCCCATGCGATGGGCGCGTGCTATGCCCAGTCCCGTTTGCCGCAGCGGAAGCGGCCTTACGGCGGTGAGCTATTCCCGAAAGTTGCCCCGGGTGGACCGCAAACGCGTCCACGATCTTTTCGCCACCTTCGGCCAGGTTGTCGAAATCCCCGAAAGCAAGATCGATGCCTTCACCGTGACCTACTCGTGCAGCCACGGCTATCACGCGCTGGCAACTCTGGCGCATGCTGCGCAGGCCGCAGGTCTTGATCGAAAGACCGCGCTCCTCGCCAGCGCGCATGCCTTAGCCGACGGAATCCTCGCCTGGCGCGATGGCAACCACTCCTTAGAGTCGCTGCTCGAGGAAGCGGTTACTCCGGGCGGGATTGCCGCGGCAGTGGCGACCGCGATGGATGCTGCTGGATACGGGCGTGCCGTGCGGCAAGGCGTGGCTGCTGGACTGCGCCGAGCCCGCGCAAATGCGGGAAAATGATTTTTCGGGAACTGATAACCACCCGCCTGCGTATTCGTCTAACAGAACAGACTTGTGTGTGGGAAGGCCTCCTCTAAGCCGACTAGATCTTCTTCTGGAGTTCCAATGCGATTCTCAATCTGCCTGCTCGCCCTGGCCGTGTTGATTCCGGCTGTCATGACCGCCGCGAATTCACCGGCTGATCTCGAAGCCCGGCGCAAAGCGCTCAACGATCTGCTGCACGAGCAGTGGGAATACACGATGCGCACCAGCCCGATTTACGCTTCGATCTTGGGCGACAAGCGCTACAACGACAAAATCGACGATTTCTCCCAGGCCGCCATTGACGACAACCTCGAGCAGTCTCGCCGCTTCCTCGCCCGCTTCGAAGCCATCGATACAACCGGCTTCCCCGAGCAGGAGTCGCTGAACAAGCAGCTCATGGTTCGAGACCTGAGAAGCGGTTTGGAAGGCGCGCGCTTCAAACCGTGGGAGATGCCGGTGAACCAGTTCGGCGGAATTCACATTGATGCGCCACAACTGGTCAGCATCCTCTCGTTTGAGAGCGTGAAGGACTACGAAGACTACATTACGCGCCTGAAGCTGCTTCCACGCCTCTTTGACCAGAACATCGAGCAGATGCGAAAAGGCATGGCTGCTGGCCTGATGCCGCCCAAGATTCTTCTGGAACAGGTGGTGACGCAAGCCAACGGAATCGCCACGACGGCCGTCGAGCAAAGCCCGTTCACGCATCCTTTTGATAAGTTTCCCGATTCCTTCTCCGAAGCCGATCGTAAACGGCTGCGCGAGGCAGGACTGGCCGCCGTCAAGGATTCGGTGATTCCCGCCTACGTCAAGTTCACGGCGTTCGTGCGTGATGAATATGCATCCAAAGGACGGTCGGAGCCCGGCGCCTGGTCATTGCCCGACGGACCCGCCTGGTATGCGTTCCGTGTGAAAGAAAGCACGACAACAAATCTGTCTCCCGAGGAAATTCACCAGATCGGCCTGGCGCAGGTGAAAGAGATCGAAGGCCGCATGCTGGGAGTTGCGCACCAGCTTGGCTACCCGGATCTGAAGACTTTCTACACGGCGCTGAAAAACGATCCCAAGCTTCATCCGCACTCGCGCGAAGAGATTCTTGATCTGTACCGGAAGCACATTGACGAGATGTACACCAAGCTACCGGAGATGTTCGGCCGCCTGCCCAAAGGCAAGCTGGAAGTGATGCCCATCGAAGAGTTCCGCGAGAAAGAAGCCTCCACCCACTACGTACAGGGAACGCCCGACGGATCGCGCAAGGCACATGTCATGGTGAACACAGGTGATTTCGCGAAGCGGACCACCCTCGACATCGAGACCACCGCCTATCACGAAGGTGTCCCCGGCCATCACCTGCAGATTGCCATCGCGCAGGAATTGCCCGAGCTCCCGCCCTTCCGCCGGCAGGAGAACTACACAGCGTACACCGAAGGCTGGGCGCTCTATTCCGAACGCCTCGGCAAGGAAGCCGGCTTCTTCCAGGACCCATACAGCTACTACGGTCACTTGCAGGATGACATGCTGCGCGCCATTCGCCTGGTGGTCGATACCGGCTTCCACTACAAACACTGGTCGCGGCAACAGGTAGTCGACTTCTTCCACGATCACTCCGCCATCGACGAACCCGAAGTGCAAAGCGAGACCGATCGCTACATGGCGTGGCCGGCGCAAGCACTCGGCTACAAAATCGGACAGCTGGAAATTCTGAAGCTTCGCCAATATTCGAAAGACCAACTGGGCGGCAAGTTCGACGTGCGTTCGTTCCACGACGAAGTGCTGGCGGGCGGCGCGCTTCCGATGGACGTTCTGAGCACGCGAGTTCACGAATGGGTGGGACAACAGAAGGCACAGGCATCCCTATCGGGCCCGAAAACGAGCACGAATCAAAACTGATAACGAGCTCGTTTGCGGAAACTGGCTCATGAACTGTCTTGAGGGGGGCACGGCTTCAGCGGTGCCGCCGAGGGCCGCAACAAACATGGGCTTTAGCCCCTGAGGGCCAGAGATGCTCCCCTGGCAATCATTTGTGGGAGCGGTTCGCGTATCATGTCCGCCTATGACGATGCCGACGCCTGAACAGGAGCGCGTGCGCATAGCCGGCGTGTACTCCGCCATGAGCGACGAAGAGCTTGGCCAGATTGCTGGCAGCGGTGACGAATTGAGCACTGCGGCCCACGAGGCGCTCCAAACGGAGGCAGCCAAGCGCGGTCTCCAATTGGAGATCGCCCCGCCCCGCGGCGAAGACGTCTTCGAGTTCAACCACACCGTGACCCTGCGCCAGTTCCGCGATCTCCCCGATGCGCTGCTGGCGAAGGGCAGCCTCGAGTCGGCCGGCATTCAAGCGTACCTTGTGGACGACAACATGATCCGCATGGATTGGTTCATCTCCAACCTCCTCGGCGGAATCAAACTGAAGGTTCGCCCCGAGGACGTGGAAGCAGCCAGTGAGATCCTGAACCAGCCCATCCCCGAAATGCTCGATGTTGAAGGCGTTGGCAATTACGAGCAGCCCAAGTGTCCGCGATGTCAATCGCTCGACGTGACATTCGTGTTAGAGAAGCAGGCCTGGACCTGCGACGGCTGCGGCAATGAATGGGAAGGTCAAGGCGGCGCGCCCTCATAAATCCCGTTGCTGTAGAGACGGGGCTTGCCCCGTCTCCTCTGGACGCCGTCGGAGACGCAGCATGCCGCGTCTCTACGGAGTCTGTACAGCCGCGAAGCGGAGGAATAGGAAAGTCCGGCACGTGAGTGCCGGGTAGGCGATAGCAGGAAAGCCGAGTCCCGCAAGGGACGGCACCCGCCTTGCGACATAGACTCCCGTGGGACGCCGGGGAGCTATAATCGCCAGCAATGCGACAGTTTTTCCGCATGCTGCTGTTGGCCCTGGTCCTGATGACAGTGGCGCTGATTTCGGCGCTCACGGCCATGCAACTAGCCATCCACGGGCGCGAGGTGACCATCCCCAAGCTGGTGGGCATGAGTCCGGCAGAGGCCGAGCGTGCCGGCGCTGCGTCGGGCCTCCAGGTTGTAGTCGAGCGGCAGTTCTACAGCGCGGACATTCCCGAAGGAAAAATCATGACCCAGATGCCGCCGCCGGGCGCGAAGGTGCGGCGAGGCTGGTCGGTCCGCGTGGCGCAAAGCCTGGGACCGCAGCGGGTAGCGATTCCCGACGTCACGGGAGGCAGCGAGCGCGTCGCGGAATTGAACATACGACGCCGTGGCCTCACTCTGGGCTCTCTGGCGCACCTCAATTTGCCGGACGCGCCGCTGGACCAAGTGATATCGCAAAGCCCGCCCGCAAAGGCCAGCGGCGTTTCCGCGCCAAAGATCAGTTTGCTGGTAAGCGACGGTCCCGCTCCGCCTACCTATGTGATGCCCAACCTCACTGGACAGCCCCTTGGCAGTGCGATGCTGGCACTGCAGGACGCCGGCATCAAGGTCGGTAAAGTCAGCGTGCTGCCCCCGCCTCTCCAGCCCGGCGAGCCGCAAACCGCGCCGGTTCCGCCGCCGGCAGTCTCCGAGCCCAGCCCGGCCAGCATGATCGTGACCCAGACTCCCGCGCCCGGACAGAAAATTGTCGCCGGCAGCGCGGTGAATTTCGAGGTCCGCTAACGTCGGCATGCCAACCACAAGATTTGTCATCCTGAGCGAAGCGAAGGACCTGCTGTCGGCTGCGATCTGCTCGACTCGTCATTTCGCTTGGTCATTCGGAATCACGCTCGCTCCGCATCAGACTGACTCGTCCTTTCCGTGTGTTTATCTTCGTTCGATCATCGCCGCAAAGAAGCCGTCGCAAGGATGCACCCCGGCAATGGTTCTCAGATAAGGTCCAGCCAGAAGCGACGCGATATCCTTCCAGCACATTTCGCCAGACTGGCTTAGTTGCTCCAGCTCTTCCTTGCAATCGATAACCTTAAATTCCGTTGTGCCATCGAGCGCAGACTCCACTACCGCTTCGTTTTCCTCCCGCTCCAGCGAACACGTTGAATAGACGAGCCGCCCGCCAATCGCAAGCTGGGCCAGCGCGGACTTCAGGATAGCCACCTGCCGCGTCGGAAGATCATGTAGGTCTTCGGCTTTGAGCCGCCACTTGATCTCGGGATTGCGGGCGAGAGTGCCGGTGCCGGAGCAGGGAACATCGGCGAGGATCCGGTCGAAGGCAATTGAAAAAGGCAGATGCCGCGCGTCGGCCGCGACCACGTGAACGTTCGGCATTCGCCTGAGGCTCTGCAGCAAGCGTGCGCGGTGCGGATGCAACTCCGTAGCAAAAACTTTGGCGCGCGGGTTACGCCGCGCAAGTAGAGAAGCCTTGCTGCCTGGAGCGGCGCAACAGTCAAGAATCTTTTCTCCGCGACCAGCCAGCAACGCCACTAGTTGTGAAGCCTCGTCTTGAATGGAGATGCGACCTTCCTGGTAGGCGCGCGTTGCGGTTATGTCGCCCGCGCGAACGCGCCGCGCCGCCGTCAGCAGCTGGCCGGGCGCGAGTTCGACGCCGGCTGTGGTCAGTTCTGAAACAGACTCGCTGTCATGGATATGAATGGCAGCGTCGGGCACTTTTTGATCGTGGACACAAATCTGCCGCGCCGCCTCGAGTCCGTAGTGCTCGACCCAGCGTGCCACCAGCCAGGCGGGATGAGCGGCGTTCCGATTCAGCGTGCTGGCGTCAGGCGATCCGGCGATTTTCGCGAAGATGTCTACCGCGCCAGCCCCGGCAATTTTCCGCAGAATCGCATTCACGAACGATGTCGCGGAGCGCTTTCGCGCCGCTTTGACGAGTTCCACGCTTTCGAAGATCGCAGCGCGTGCGGGAACTCGGGTAAGAAACAGCAATTGATAAACGCCAAGGCGCAACGCGGCCAGAACCTCGCCATCCAGCCGCTCCAGCTTCTGCGACGATGCGCCGGCTATTCGCTGATCGAGCAAGGACTGCCAGCGGAGAACTCCCATCACCAACTCGGTGGCGAGCCCATGATCGCGTGAGGAAACCTTGGCAAACGAATCGGAATGGAGCAGTTCGGCGGCGTAAGAGTTTTCGCGCTCGACTCGCAGAAGAATTTCGAAAGCCACGGCGCGGGCAGGAGAAACGGCCATCGCCGTCTATTGTCCCAGATGGTCGCCGGATTTGGGCCGGTAGCCGTTGATGAATTCCTGCGCCGTCATCCGGCGCTTGCCCTCGAGTTGAATTTCGACGAGCTCCAGCGCCGTGTCGGCCTCTTTGTCCTTACCGCACCCGACCAAAAGACGCGTGCCTTCGATCACGATTTGTCCGGGCGTTAACTCGGCCCCATGCCGCGCGGGTTGAGCCCGATGCACTTGCAGCGTTTTCCCTTTGAAAATCGTGAAAGCCCCGGGCCACGGCTGAAAGCCGCGCAGCCGGTTGAACAGATCGTTTGCGGTACGGGAGAAATCCATGCGGCCATCTTCTTTCCTCAGAATTGGCGCAAGGGTAGCCCGCGATTGATCCTGCGGAGTCGGGCGAGCTTGCCCAGTCTCCAGCCCACGCAGGGTCTCGACCATCAGCTCGGCGCCAATGGCCGCCAGCCGCGGGCCCAATGTCTCTGCCGTATCTTCGGTGCCAATCGGAATTTCGCGCTGCATCAGAATGTCGCCGGTATCGAGCCCCGCGTCAATGCGCATGGTAGTAACTCCGGTGACGGATTCACCGCTGGCAATCGCCCACTGGATCGGCGCCGCGCCACGATATTTCGGCAGCAGAGACGCATGCAAGTTCAAATTTCCGAGCCGGGGAAGGTCAATCATCCACTGCGGAATGATGCGGCCATACCCGACCACGATGATCGCGTCCGCACCAATCGCCGTCAGCTGATCGCGGAATTCGGCATTGTTCTTGATGGTGGCGGGTTGCAGCACAGGGAGGCCCAAGCGGATTGCCGCTTCCTTCACGGGAGAGAGCGCCATTTCCATCCCGCGCCCGCGAGGCCGATCGGGTTGCGTAACGACCAGCGGCACGGAGTGACCGGCCTCGACCAGTTTCTCAAGGGTGGGAACCGCAAAGCGAGGCGTGCCGCAAAAGACTAAGAACATAGGTCTCAGGTGTTAGGTCTCAGGACTTTGCAAAAGCATTGACTACTTTCTAACCAGGGCGCGGTGGGAACTGAAAGGCATTTCGGCAGTGGCCACCTTGGATTTCCCCACCTCGCTCTAGCATCCACATTTGTGGCATAGTAGTTCAGTCTTACGAGGTGCTTCAATGATAGATCAGGAAAAGCTCCAAAACGGACGAGGCTGGGCATACGCAGTCGGAATAGTTGTTTTTGTCGGCGTCGTGCTGTGGAAATTCGTCATCCGCTAAAGGGCCATGACCGCATTTCACCGCGCATGTCTTTCCTGAGACCTAAGACCTGACACCTGAAGACCTGCCCTTCTACCACTCTCCGGCCTTCACCAGCTTCTTAATCTTCCGCTTGATGAGGTCGCGCTTCAGCGCGCTGACGTGCGAGATGTACAGCTTGCCGTTCAGGTGATCCGTTTCATGCAAGAAGGCCCGCGCCAGCAAGTCTTCTCCGGTGTGCTCGAAAAACTTGCCGTTCAGATTCTGCGCGCGTACCGTCACAATTTTGGCCCGCGTTACATCCTCGCGAAATTCGGGAATGCTCAGGCAGCCTTCGGTGCTCCTCTGCCGGCCTTCTTTGTGAGTGATTACGGGATTGATCAGGACCATCTTGGCGTCGGGATCTTCCTTGAACGTCACATCCACGACGGCGATTCGTTTCGAGATGCCAATCTGTGGAGCCGCCAGACCGACACCGCGAGCCGCATACATCGACTCGAACATGTCTTCGATGAGCTTTTTGAGCTCGTCGTCGAACGTAGTCACCTCGACCGCGGATTTCTCCAGGACCGGATCGCCAAATTTCACAATGGGGTAAATCATTTTGGGTTTACTAGTCTCGGATTAGTAGTGTTTCAGTTGTTCCAGATAGCCTTGAAAATTTCGTTTCGTTTCCCGCAATGAATCGCCGCCGAATTTCTCGAGCGCGCACCGCGCCAGTGTGAGCGCGACCATCGCCTCGGCCGCCACGCCGGCGGCGGGCACCACGCATACGTCCGAGCGCTCGTAGGCTGCCTTCACCGGCTCGCGCGTGGTGAAGTCCACCGACTGCAACGGACGCCGCAACGTGGAGATGGGTTTCAAATAGCCGCGCACCCGGATCTCCTGCCCATTAGAGACGCCGCCCTCCAGCCCTCCGGCATTGTTGCGCGTGCGCGTGAAGCCGGCGAATCCCGTGTCGCTTTGATAACCGATTTCATCATGCACGGCCGACCCCGGCGAATGCGCTGCCTGAATGCCGCTTCCAATTTCGACTGCCTTTACCGCCTGCAACGACATGACCGCCGCGGCCAGCAGCGCATCCAGTCGCTCGTCCCATTGAACATATGTGCCGAGGCCGGGCGGAACGTTGTGCGCCACCACCTCGAACACTCCGCCCACGGAATCGCCCGTGCGCAGAACCTTATCGACCTCTTCTTTCATGCGCTGCTCGGCATCGGCGTCGGTGCAAGACAGCAACACCTCGTCCTTTTGCGACAGCGGCTCAATCTGCTCCCACGGGATTTCCCGATCCGCAATCGAAACTGCGCCCACGGCAATCACATGGCTCAGAACTTCGATGCCTAACTCGCGCAGCAGCAACTTGGCAAGCGCACCAATCGCAACCCGCGCCGCCGACTCCCGGGCCGAAGCGCGCTCCAGCACATAGCGCGCTTCCGTGAAATCGTACTTCAAAGCTCCCGCCAGATCGGCATGTCCTGGGCGCGGCGACGCCACCCGCTTGTGTTTCTCCGGATCGCCCGTCTCCACCGGCAGCGATTCTTTCCAGTTCTGCCAGTCGCGATTCTCCAGCATCACTGCGATCGGCGAGCCGATTGTCTTGCCGTGATGCACTCCCGAGAGAAAATGGGCCCGGTCGGTTTCGATTTTCATGCGCCCGCCGCGTCCAAAGCCCTGCTGCCGCCGCCATAGTTCGCGATCCACAAATGCCTGGTCCACCGACAACCCAGCCGGCAGCCCGGAAAGAAATGCAACCAGCGCCTCGCCGTGGGACTCTCCGGAAGTGAAGTAGCGCAACATGTGAAGAGGCATTGTAAATGAAGAAGAAGGTTCGGCTCCCCTTGATTTCTTGGCGGAGGCGGGGTTCGCGCAGGTACAATAGAAGAGCATTTTGTGCCGGTAGTCGCCGGACGACCCGGGGTTTCAGACTGATCGCGTCACTTCGTCACAAGACGCGAGGGTTTTGTTCATGTTGACCAAGGCTGGTCCGTTTCCTACGGACGTTTCCGAGTGTATTCGCTGCGTGATCGCCGACGATCACGCCATGCTGCGCTATGGCGTGCGCCGCCTGCTGGAGGACGCTCCCGATTTTTCCGTGGTGGGCGAAGCCAGCGATGCCGCTGAGGCCCTCAAACTGGTCCTGGAGCACCGCCCCGATCTGGTATTGCTGGATATCAGCATGCCCGGCATGTCATCGTTCGAAGCCGCACACCTCATCGAAGAACACTGTGCCGGGACCCGCATCGTTTACCTGACCATGCATGAAGATCGGGAGTATGTGCAGCAGGCCCTGCGCTCGGGCGCCAGCGGATACTTGCTGAAAGATACTCCGGCGCCACTATTGTTGGGCGCGCTGCGGGAAGTGCATCGCGGCGGCCGGTCCGTGAGTCCGCAGGTCCAGAACAAGTTGAAAGACGACTCGAAGTTGCGCAACCGGACGACAGGGATCCCGCTGCGGAGGAGTACTCTGACTCTGCGCGAGCGCGAAGTGATGAAGTTGCTGGCCGAGGGCTACACCGTGAAGAAAGCGGCGGTCGCCCTGGGTGTCAGCACAAAAACCGTGGAAGCGCACAAGTTCAACCTGATGCGGAAACTCGATATTCACAACAAAGCCCAGCTGGTGACGGTCGCCATCCAGAAGAAAATTCTTCCACTGCCGGTCCCGATGAACTAGTGTCACGAGTTTGCTGGTGGAGAGCCGGGCGCCCCGCCCGGCTGGACAGCGAGCCTAGCGTTCCCCTACCGACTCATCTTGCTCAGGTTTCATGACGGTTGCCACGAGGCTGGCAAGATCGGGAACCTGCAGATCCGGGCGTCCTTCGGAGGCGCGCACCGCGCCAATCCCAGGACGAGCCGATTTCCGATTTACCCATACCGTGGAGATCCCCAATGACCGTGCCGGTACCACGTCGTGATAGATGCTCTGCCCCACGTGCAGCAGGCGGTCTGGGGAAAGCGCGAGGGTTCGTAAGGCCATCTGAAAGTTATTCAGGGAAGGTTTGTAGCTCCTCGCCTGTTCTGCGGTAATCACGCCATCAAATTCCACGCCCAGATGTTTCCGCGTCTCCGCAAACAGATCGTCGTCAATATTGGAAATTACGACAAGCTTGTAGCGCTTCTGAAGTTCACGCAGCGCGTCCACCGTATCCGGAAAGGGCGGCCACGCAGACACTGATTCGTGCAGCGAGTGGATCTCGGCGAGACTGGCCTGGAAGTGAAAGCGATCCGCAAATGCCCGCACTACGGATTGCAATACCTCCCGGTAGCGTTGGTAGGGGCCGCCCTCTGCATCGGCCTCGAATTCCCCGTAGAGTTCGAGAATCTCGCCGTCCGACACTCGTTGACCATGGTTCGCGAGGACAGTTCGCAACACAGGCAGAATCCCCGCCTCCCATTCGATCAGGGTGCCATAGCAGTCAAAGCTGATGGTGGTGAAACGTGAGAAATCCATCGGGAATGGTCGTTAGTCGTTGGTCGCTAATCGTTCGCAATTTCTTGCGAGGGACCAACGACTAACGACTACCTACTTTGCCGGTATCACTTCCAGCGAAGACTTGAGCCTGAAGCTGAGCGCGGACTCTGCTGGAATAACGATCTCTTTATTGCCAGTGAATGCGGCTCCGCCAGCACCCGCGCCGCCGCCAGCAAGCGCGCCGATCGCTGCGCCCTTCCCTCCGCCGGCCAACCCGCCGACAATCGCGCCCAGGGCTGTGCCGCCGCCCGCCAGCACCGCAGTCCGCTTGCCTTTGCCCTTCTGCGTGCGTTCGATAGCGGAGGTTTCGATCGTCTTCTCTGTCCCGTTTACCGTGATGGAGGTCAGCCTGAGTTCCAGTACTGCGCCGCCCTTGAACCTTCCCAAGGGCTTCGCGTCCACAACCGTACCGACGACCCTCGCCCCCGCTGGAATCGCGGGATTGCCATCCACGCTCACGGCGGAAGCTAGCGTGGCACTAAAAGAGTCACCCGGCGAGCTGATTTTTGACCCCACCGATTGTCCCAGCCTTACGGTCAAAGTCGTGCCCGCGGGCACGACCACCGGTTGCGGCTCCGGCGCCGCTGGTGCAGCGGGAGAACTCATCGCATTCCCACCCGCACTGTTCGACGCTGCCGTATTGTTGGCGGAGTTGGAGGCTGTATCGGCCGGCTTGCTCGAACAAGCCACGAGCGTAAACAGCAGAAGAATCGAGAGCATATACAGCGCACGAGAACGCATAATCTTCCCCTCCGAAATTAAGAATTGTTGAGGCCAAAACTGTAATCCAAGCAGGCAAAGTGTGCAAACTCGACAGGGCGATTCGCCGTTCAAGGCTGGTTTTGTTCCCTACGCTTTCTGTTCGCTGAACAGATCAAGCGCAGGCCCTTCGGAAGTCGGAGCTTCGGGCGTTGCGGGCGTGGCTGGTCGCGCGGTGGAATCCTCCCCAGCCGCGCGGGCGGCGGGCGCTTTCTCCCCTTGTATGAATTTCCTGGAATCAAGCAGCGGGCGTCCCAGGGACGCGTTATAGCCAGTCCAGGGTCCGCCGAGATCCGCCTCGCGTTCGAAGTGCGCGCGCATCGCCTCCATCTTGGAATCAAGATCGTCAAGATAGTGGAGCATCAGCGCCTCGGGAAACATCGGCAACTTGGGCGACCCGAATTCGTATTGCCCGTGATGGCTGATGATCAGATGTTCGAGCAAAGTCTTCAATTCCGCTGGAAAGCCAGGCAGTTTTGCCAGCTTGGCCTGCAGCATCTCCAGTTCGATGATCATGTGCCCGAGCAACTGGCCGCGCGTGGTGTAGGAAAACGCGCGGTTGTAGGTCAGTTCCTGGATTTTTCCGACGTCATGGAGAAACGCTCCCGTCAACAGCAAGTCGCGATTGATCTGGGGATAGTTGCGGCACATCAGATCGCAGGAGCGGAACAGCGACACAACGTGATCGAGCAGTCCGCCGATATAGGCGTGATGCAGCGTCTTGGCTGCGGGCGCATTGCGGTAGCGCTCGGCAATTTCCGGGTCCGCCATGAACAACTCCACCAGCGATTTCAGGTGCGGATTCTGAAAGGTGGCCACAAACTCGGTCAGAGTTCGCCAGAGTTCGCCAATGTCCTTGGAGGTTTTGGGCAGGTAGTCCGTGAAGTCGATATCAGCTTCTTCCATGCGCCGCAGCTTGTGAATCGTGAGCTGAAAACGATTCTTGTATTTGTTGATGAGCCCTTTGATTTTGAGAAAGTCGTCCTGCTCGAAAACCGCGATGAATTCTTCGACGTTGTCCCACATCTTGGCTTCGATCTGCCCGGTGCGGTCGGCGAGGACTAAGGCGAGGTAGGGCTCGCCATTTTTCTTGGCTTTCACCTGCTTCGAAGCCACCACGAAGCTCGAGGTGATGATCTTGTTTTCCTGCTGGGAACAGTCGGAGATAAAAAACTCTTTCATGAGCCTCCGCAAAATTTCGTATCAGGGCATAAAGCGATGCCGCAAGCCTTGTGAATCGGACGCCCCTTTAGGGGCTGCGCCGCCTGCAAGAGCGCGCAGCCAAGATTAGCCTAAAACACCCCGAGCTTCTTCTTCTTTTTCAGTTTCTTCGCGTTGGTTTCTTTGGCCGTGGTCTCGACCGGCTTGGTTTGTTTAGCGCTCGCGCCCGAGTCGACATAGCCGGACTTGTAGTCAAGGTAGGCTTCTTCTCGCAGCGTGGTCAGATACGCCCGCAACGCCGGCTGCAGCTTTTGCATGTACAGCGCATCCTGGATGCGTGGCTCCACTTCCTTCAGCGAAGGAATGCCGGCCATCTGATGTTCGGTCACCTGCAGGATCACGTAACCCTGCTTGGTGCGAATCACATCCGTGACTTCGTTGGCTTTCAGCGCGAAAACTTTGTCTTCCAATTCTTTCGACAGAGTGCCGCGCTTGAAATAACTGAGGTCGCCGCCGTCTTGCGCCGAGGGTCCGTTGGAATCCTTTTTCGCCAGGTCGGCAAACTTTGCGCCCTTGTGAAACTGATCGAGCAGATCCTGGGCTTTGGCCTGGGCAGCGGCGAGCGCCGCCTCCGTCTCTGCCTCGGATGGCGGCTCGGGCTTCCCGTCAGCCCCGGCCGGTTTGGCGGGTGTTTTGGGCGCGATCAGAATTTCGCTCAGGCGAACCTGCTCCGGCTGCTCCATCTCCGCGCGGTGCGCCTCATAAAACTTCTTCACGTCGTCCTTGTTCATCGCCATTTTCGAACCGACTTCCTGTCCGATCACGCGCTGGGTGATGATCTGGTTGCGCAGGTTCTGCTTGAACTCTTCATACGAAGCCCCCTGCGCCTCCGCCGCCTTTTCCAGTTCCTCCATGGTGCCGAGGTTCATCTGCTTGCGCATCTCATCGAGGCGCTTGATGAGTTCGGTGTCACCGGTGATGCCGAGATCCTTGCCCTTTTGCAGGAGCAGTTGCTGGTCAATCAGGTCGCGGAGAACGTCGCGCTGCTTCTCGGCAAAAACCTTGTCCGCATTGGCTGGATCCTGCTGCTGCACTTCCTGCTTGAGCTGGTCCCGGCTGCGGACATATTCCGTGCGCGTAATGATTTCATTGTTCACACGGGCGATGATCTCTTCGATCACGGTATCGGCGGACAAAAGCGAGGGGAGCAATAACGCGTAACCAACAGCCACCAGCAGGAGAAGTCTGTTCTTTTTCATTAAGGGCTCTCTTGAAACCTGGGGGGCAACCCCGAGGGAAAAATTGTTTCCCTATTTTACGCCGCCAGTAGCATGGAGGCCAATGGGGTGGGCGTGGGCCCAGCCGCGAAGCGGCGCAAGAATATAGCCCACGGCGTAAGCCGTGGGTGCAGAGTGGAAGTCGACAGAGCCGCGGAGCGGCGAAAGAGGAGTCCTCACACAGACTCGTGAGCGCTGGGAGGGTAGGTGGAACAAAACCGGGTCCGTTTCAGCGGACGGCACGATCTTCGCAACAAACTCAGAAGCGCCCGGCTAATATCCTCGCGTGAGCGCCAGTGCGGTCACGTCGTTGTGTTTCGGGGCCATGTGCATGAAGTCCTGCACGCGCCGCAGGATGCTCTGGGAGAGATCCCTGGCCGATGCAGGTCCTCCCTGCATGACGCTCTTCACTCCCTCCAGACCAAACTCTGCGTGCTTTGACTCGGCCTCCACCACGCCGCGGGAGACCACCGCCAGCGAACCCCTTTGTCCGACGCCGACGATGCGGGCGTCGGTCGGCGCCAGCGAGAACAACCCCAGAGGCAGGCCAGTCGCCGGCAGTTCGACCATGCTCGTGTCATCGCGCAGCAGGGCCGGAGTGTGGCCCGCATTCACATAGCAAACCGTGCCCAGTTCTTCGTTGTAGCAACCGGCAAACGCCGGGCAGCTCCGCACGCCTCCGGCGGCGCGCATGATCTCGAGATTCAGGCGGCGCGACAGTTCGATCATTGCATGCGATTCGTTCAGTTCGTCGTCGGCGAAGAGTTCTTCCGCGGAGGAGCGGAAACAGGCTTGCGCAGCTTGCAGCACGGCGGCGCTGGTTTCGCGTTTTCCGGCCACGTCGAGCAATCCGAAAAGAAACCGGTTCGGACTGACCCGTAGAAAATCGTGCAGATCGCCGCCGGTGCGCGAAGAGAAATAAGCAACGGCCATGTCCGCGCCCTGAAGCGCCGGCGTCTCTCCCTGAACGATCTCGGGAGCTTCCTCCATCGTTGTGCCAAACCCGAGCTTGGAGAGCAGCATCTTCATGGGGGCGCAAATCTAACACAAAGCTTTGGGAGGGGCAATGAGCGGTAAGTGGTGGACAATCAAGTACTGAAAGGAAATGCCCTTGCTCGCACGCTCGCTTCTCAGATAATTGGCAGACATACGCGTCCAATGCCCTGAATCTAAATCGCTTGCTGGAAATCTCCAACCACCGCTAAAGAAGATGAAACCATGAGCAAAGCCACCTATCCATTGAAGCTCCCACTTTCCATCAAGAAGGCTGCCCAGCGGCTCGCGAAGGAAGACGGCGTGTCTCTGAACCAATGGATCGCGGCAGCAGTCGCCGAAAAGGTTGGAGTGGTTGAAACCGCAGCCGAGTTCTTCAAGAAGCGAGCGGGCAAGGCCACCGGCGAAGGACTCATGAAGTTTCTGCGCACCGCGCCTAAAGCAGCTCCCGAACCGGAAGATATTCTCCAATAACCGCCACAAATCCGGTAACGGATCAGTTTGCGAAACCGTTAACCACCAAGGCCACAAAGGTTCACGAGGGAAGCTTAGACCAATAGCCTTCGTGATACTTCGTGGCCTTGGTGGTTATGGTTTTTCTCGGTTCCACCGTGAAAATGAGACACTGCCCCAAATCCCCGACCAAGCAGAGGTCCCCGCGAGCGCGGAGCGAACCGCCTTGCGCGTCTACTCGCCGTATTTCTCTTTCAGCTGCCGGCTCATCTCGTCGCGCAGTTGCCGGTAGTCGGCATGGACGATGGCGCGTAATGCGGCTTCGGTGGAACTTCCTTGCGACAGCCGTTCCAGAATGCGCGCGACTTCGCTCATGCCGTAGGCGTCGCGAATATATTCGGCGGCGGCCAGAGATTCGGCATAAGCGACGGTAGCCTCGGGAGCCGAGAAGTTCATGAAACTGCCTTCGAGCACGTTGAACGGGATCTCAGCTCCGGCTCCGAAAAGTTGCGCGAGCTGGTGCCCGGAGGACGCGGCGGACTTGCCTTCTTCCATCTGCGCGATGCCCTCGTTCAGCCATGTAGGACAACGGTTGCTGGACATCTGCGACACGAACGAGTGCGTAAGCTCATGTTTCAGGATACGGGCCAGTTCAGGCGTAACACTGTTGACTCCGCTGACCGGGATACGTAGTTTGCCGTCGTTGATGGCTCCGCTCCAGGACGGCGCGCGGGTCACGTCGAAAAACGTCTGCTGTGTGTAGAGCGTGACCGCAATATTGTTATGGGGCGAATAGCCGAGATCCCGCACCAGGTCGTCATACTCGGAGTCGAGAGTGGCGAGCAGGTCACGGCGGAAAGTCTCAGAGGTATCCTTGCCTTCGAAGTGGAGGTTGAAGTGGCTGCTTTCCCGCTGCGAAAAATCCGATTCGGCCGTCGATTCGCGCTCGGCCTTAGCCAGGTACTG
This sequence comes from Terriglobia bacterium, assembly GCA_020073525.1. Classification (GTDB taxonomy): domain Bacteria; phylum Acidobacteriota; class Terriglobia; order Terriglobales; family Acidobacteriaceae; genus Acidiflorens. The sequence continues at coordinate 6,990 of JAIQFA010000050.1, read as the reverse complement.
GCTGACCGTGGCATCGGGACGCAGTGCCAGCGACTTCTTCCAGGAGCGGATGGCATCGGGCGTATGATCGCTGGCGAATTGCACAAAACCCAGCATGGCGATGGCGTCGGGCGAGTCCGGAGCGATGTTGGCGGCATGCTGCGCGTAGGACATCGCCTCCGCGGCATGGCCGGTGTGCATTAGCGTGGCCGCATAGTAGATCAGCAACGTCGCATTGTCGGGCTGGAAACGGAGCGCCGATTCATAATAGCGCTTGGCTTGCGGAAAGTTGCCGTGATCGGATTCCTGCTTGCCGGCGAGGAAGTAAGCCGTGGCGGCGATCTCAGAATTGCCGGTCTGCGCGAAACTGGCGAGGGCATCGGGGTCCACCTTGCCGTCGCGAATGACTTTTTCGGCTACATCGGCTTCGTGGTTGAACGAGGGCGCGGCCGGGGTAATGTCGGGAACGTTCCCGGAAGCTCCGGAACCGGAATGAACCGGGGCGCCGCCACCGGCATCAACGTGGTCGACGGAGGCTTTCGGGATGGCGTAGGTATCTTCGCCGAGATCGTACTCGACCCGGTCCTTATTTTCGCGAACCTGGTCAGCCCAAATGGTGCGTCCATTCTTCAGATGGATGACGTCGGCGGGCGCGGGAAGCGCCGACAAAAGCACTAGAATGAGGACGAGGGCTCGCACTCGGCTGATTCTAGCAATGACGCACAGAGGTAGTAAGGTGACCAAGGTGCTGGGACCGGAGCGACAACTCCACGGCTGGACAATGAATTGTAAGAAGTTCTCAGTTCCCGGTTCTCAGTTCTCACTGGGAATCGGGTGATTCTGTGGTTTCTCTGAGAACTGAGAACGGAGAACTGAGAACTATTTATGAAGTCGGGGCCGGTTCGGGGACAGATGATCGGGTTGGCTGGTTGCCTGCTGGCGGCGGTTTGCGCCCACGCAGCAGGACCGAGCCCCGATTGTCCGCAAACCACCAGCGCTCTCTACTCGCGCATTCGTTCCGTTGGACTCGATCCGCAACGTGTGTACCGCGTTCGTGGCGCCTCGATCGACCGCCCGAATCTCCACCTTGATTTCGACGACGGCACGCTGGCGTTTACTGAAGATATTTGCGGCCGGATCACGGGCGCGTTCTTCGAAGGTGAAGGCGAGATACGCCTTCGGCCTCCCAACCGGGTGGAGCGCGGGTCGCTCGCCCTGTTCACCGGGATGGCGATTCTCGAAGAGCAGTTCACCTCGGGATATCTGCGCTTCAACGACGACACGGCAGCAGTCTTGCAACCCTTTCTTTCGGTGCCTTCCGAGGCCCCGGAATTCATAAAAGAATGGGACGACACGAGCCGCATGCTGGCGGAGTTTGATGCCCTTCGGCTCCTGCTCGACTTCAGTCATTTTCTTCCGGCTCCGGGCGCAAACGAGACAGATCGAAAATTCTTATCCCTGCTCCACGCTCATCTGTTGGGTAAAAAGCTCGGCAACTTCGAAGTCGTCTGGGATGCGGCAGGTGCCGAGCCGCTGTGGGCGGGACGGCCGCGGGTCAAGGACGGCATTCTTTTCTTCGACATTTGGACCTCGTTCGCGCCCAGTGCATCCCGCGGTGTATCGGCGGCACGAGCCAATGATATTTCGATTACGGACTTCCGCATTCGGGCGTCCGTGCAGCCTCCGACCAGATTGCAGGCATCGACGGAGGTCGATGTTCGAATTCGCAATGGAGGACAAAGGACACTGCTGTTTGAGTTGTCGCGTCATCTGAAGGTTGAGAGCGTCGAGGCAGGCGGTCGGCCGGTCGACTTCATCCAGAACGAGGCGCTCGAAGGCACGCAACTGCAGCGCAAAGGGAATGACCTGGTCGCGGTGGTGTTCCCCGCAACCCTGGTGCCCGGGCAGGAATTGAAACTGCGTTTCCGTTATGCAGGTGACGTTCTCTCGGAGGCGGGCACCGGATTGCTCTATGTCGGCGAGCGCGGCACATGGTATCCGAATCTCGGTTTGAGTCCGGCGCTCTTCGACATGGAGTTTCACTATCCCGCCGACTGGACGTTAGTGGCAACAGGAAAGCAACGATCGCGAACCGCCAGGGAGGAAGCAGAAGCGGAGACGAACGAGGTCGCGCCCGAAAAAATTTCGCGCTGGACCTCGGAGCGGCCGATTCCGGTGGCCGGGTTCAATCTAGGCAAGTACGTACGCGCCGAGGCGAGGGCGGGAAACATTCTTGTGGAAGCTTACGGCACCAAGGGGGTGGAGAAATCGTTTCCGAAGGCGCGGACGGAGGTGATTGAGCCGCCGACTTTTCCCGGCGTTCCTAAGCAAAGGTCGATGGGGCCGATCGTGATGACTCCGCCCCCGCCGTCGCCCGCGCGCGATACGCAGGCGGTGGCGGACAAGGCCGCGAAGGCAATTGCCAGTTTTTCGCAGTGGTTTGGACCGTATCCGTATGGCTCGCTGGCCCTGACGCAGATGCCGGGGAATTTGAGCCAGGGATGGCCCGGCCTCGTGTTCCTGTCGAGCTTCGCGTTTCTCAGCCCGCAGGAACAGGCGGACCTGCGCCTGGATCCTGTGATGCGCGCTCTCGACGACCAGGTGCTAGTCCACGAAACCGCCCACCAATGGTGGGGCGATCTGGTTTTGTGGAAGAGTTATCGCGATCAATGGATTGCGGAGGGTCTGTCGAACTATGCGACCCTGTTGCTGCTGGAGCAACAGAACCCGGCGCAGTTCCGCCAGGTTCTGGATAAGTATCGCCGCGATCTTCTGAGCAAAAACAAAGACGGGGAGTGGTTGCGCGACGCCGGCCCCGTGACCCTCGGGCAGCGGTTGGAGTCGTCGCACTTTCCCGGCGGATACGAGGCAATCAGCTACGAACGCGGGACCTGGTTGTTCCACATGCTGCGTTCGATGCTGCGTGATTCCGAAACGGCTTCCCATTCCCGGAAAGGACGCACGAATCCAGGACCAGATTCAGACGAACCATTCTTCCGCGCTCTCCGGAGAATCCGCGAGCGATATGCGGACAAGACCGTCACCACGCAGGAATTGATCCACGTTTTCGAAGAGGAACTGCCGCGCCCACTTTGGTACGAGAATCGTCACAATCTCGACTGGTTCCTGGAAGGCTGGATCGAAGGGACGGCGATCCCGAAACTGGAAGCGCGCGAGATTCGCATCACGGACAAGACCGGCGTGACCACGGTTACGGGCGTGATCGTACAAAAGAACGCGCCCGAGGATCTAGTGACGGCCGTTCCGGTGTATGCCACGACGGTTGGTAACGCGTTGGTTCTTCTGGGCGAAGTCCTGGCGGACGGTCCGGAGACTGCGTTTCGACTGACGGCGCCGAGCGGCGCGCGCAAGATTGTGCTCGATCCCAAGCAAACTATTCTTAGTGCTCCAAAATAGATTCCAACACCGATTCCAGCAATCTTTGCACGATGTTCCAAACAACCGAGACCTTGGTGCACACGCCACGAGGTTCGCGCGGCATCCAGGCTGTGCGATTGCTAGAAGAGTCACCAGGAAGGTGAATTGGAGGATGCTATGACTCTTCAACCCAACCTACACACAAACGATCAGTCTCGGAAGCGCACAATTCTTCTGGTGGAGGACGAACCCTTTGTAAGAGAGGCGACTGCCAGCATCCTGGAGCGTGCGGGTTTTGGTGTCCTGCCCGCCGAGGACGCGCGTGAGGCAATGAAAATCTACGAACACTGCCCGCGCGGCATCGATCTGGTAATGACGGACATGGTGCTTCCGGGACGGACCGGACAGCAACTCGGCCAGGATCTGCGAAAGCATTCCCCAGAGCTTGTGATTCTGGTGACGTCGGGCTACGGCAACCCGGCGTACGAGATGGACGAGCCCGAGTCGCGCACGTATTTTCTGGCGAAACCCTATTCCAGGCGAACCTTGCTCGAGAAGATTGAAAAGATTCTTGTGCCTGCACCGCTGGTGCGAGCGGCAACGCAAGCGAGCTAATGCGGCTTGCGGTAACGCAGGGCGGTGAGAATGCGAGGTGGGATCTTGCATAGAGGCACGACCTCTCGCAGCACTCCGATTTCCTCGCAGGAGCGCGGCATGCCATAGACAACGCACGTGCCCTCATCCTGGCCCACGGTGAGTCCGCCCTCGTGGAAGATTGCCTCCATTCCTCGCGCCCCATCATCGCCCATGCCCGTCAAGATGATTCCCATGACAGAGGCGCCAAAAACTTCGGCGACGGAACACATCATGACGTCCACCGAAGGAATGTGAGGAGCTCTGTCGGGAAACAGCGAAAGATGCACCCGAACTTCGGCAGAGGAGAGCCGGTGTGCGGTGAGGTGTTGACCCCCCGGAGCAAGGTAGACATGGCCGGCGGTGATGAGCTGTCCTTCCTGGGCTTCGTGGACTTGCAGTGGGGAGAGATCGTTCAGGCGTTTGGCCAAGGGGCCAATAAATCCCGCCGGCATGTGCTGGACGATGAGGATGGCAGCGGGAAGATCGGCAGGAAGGGTGCGGAGGATTTGCTCTAAAGCCGTGGGTCCTCCGGTGGAAGTCCCGATGGCGATGATCGAAGGCACGTCCACGGCGGTGACGGCCGGACCCAGGTGGGCGGAAGCCGGCTGGTGGCTCGGGCCATCGCGTTGGCCGCGGAGCCGGGTTGCGGGCGTGTTGGGATGGGCGGCCGTTTTGATTTTGTTGACCAGTTCCTCCTGGACCTTGACCACGTCTCCATAATCGTAGCTGAGCCGCTTGGCAACGCAGTCGAAGGCGCCGAGCTCGAGCGCCGTGAGCGTGTCTTCGGCTCCGCGCCGCGCCAGGCCGCTCACGATGATGACCGGGCGCGGCGATTCCGACATTACCCGTTTCAGCGTCTCCAATCCGCTCAGGCCGGGCATATCGAGGTCGAGGGTGACCACGTCGGGCTGGAGCGCGTCAATTTGTGCGATGGCTTCCAGTCCGTCTCTCGCCGTGCCGACCACGCGCAGGGAGTCGTCCGATTCGACCATCCGGGCCAGCGCGGCGCGCATGAATGAGCTGTCGTCCGCGATCAGGACTCTCACCGGCGAATGGGAAGGGGTTGGGCTCATGGCGGCGCAGCGCGGCACGGCACTCCTCTAAGGAAACATCGGCGGAAGGGAAGCGGACTTCAGCGGGATAATTCATAGCTCTCAGCTCTCAGGAAAACCTGGCGTCGTCTGAGCTCTTACCCTCTTTCGCAGTTGACGTGGTTCCGACAAAGCACTAAACGCACTAGCCTGAGACCTGAGACCTGAGACCTGAGACCTGACAACTGAGAGCTGAGAGCTGAGAGCTACCAGACGTTATAATCCTCGGTTCTCCTCTTCGATTCCGAAGTTGGGTTCCTAAGGAGCACTATGAAACTAGAAGGCCGAGTCGCGCTGGTTACAGGAGCGTCGCAAGGCATCGGTCACGCCTGCGCGCTGGCCCTGTCGCGCGAGGGCGCAAGCGTTGCGGTGGCGGCGCGCAATCAGCAGAAACTCGACGAACTGGTCGCCGAGATCGCGTCCGCGGGAGGTAAGGCCGCGGCTTTCGCCATGGACGTAGCCGACGAAGACCAGGTCAAGTCCGGCGTCAAGTCGGCAATCGCGCAATTCGGCAAGATCGACATCCTCGTAAACAACGCAGGTATCACGCGCGATCAACTCGTCATGCGCATGAAGCGCGCCGATTGGGACGCGGTGCTCAACACCAATCTGACCTCCGCGTATCTCTGCATCCAGCAGGTCATCGGCTCGATGCTCAAACAGCGTTGGGGGCGAATCATCAACATCACCAGCGTCTTCGGACAGATGGGCCAGGCAGGACAGGCGAATTACGCCGCGTCGAAAGCCGGTCTGATCGGGCTGACGATGGCGATGGCGCGCGAGGTAGCGTCGCGCAATATCACGTGCAATGCGGTCGCTCCGGGATTCATCGAGACCAGCATGACCGCCGTTCTGAGCGAAGAATTCAAGCAGAGCGCGGTAAAAAACATTCCGCTGGGACGAGTAGGTTCTCCCGAGGACGTAGCCAGCGCAGTAAAATTTTTGGCGTCGGACGAGGCGTCCTACATCACCGGCCACGTGCTGAACGTCAACGGCGGTTTGTTGATGGGGTAGGTCGTGTGGCGCGGGCATTCTTGCCCGCGAAGCAGAGTGCCAAAGTTTACTCAGAAGGTAATAACCCGTGTTTACTCCTACCCCCTCCCCCCCGGTCCATGTGGAATCATGGAGTTAGGAAGCTATTCTTTGTCCGGTCTTTGAATTAAAAGGAGTTAGAGGAAAGTATTCCGGAATAAGGACTTAGCTCTGTTTCGAGCTTGTTTTCGGGATTTTGGCAGATGACGGAGATCCGCTCCTCGCACCAACAATGATTATCAAAGAGCTACTAACCCAGAGCCGCTGGAGCCGTGGGGCTGGAGCAGCTTCGAGGGCCGTCCTCGGAGACGGCACACCTCGGCCCTGCTACAGGTCATGAGACATTGTCGCGCCGGTTGGGTTGAGGGTCTGTGATGGCGCTCACTGGTTGGGTGTGATGAAAAAGGGGGCCATCCGCCCCCCGCTGTATCCGGAGTTTTATCCAAGTAATGTATATTCGTCTTTTGTTCGCCCATGTGCTACAGTGGCCTTCACTTGCCAGCACTGATGAGGTTTCGATGGACTTTTCACTTTTGCTTGCTTACAGTTGGGCACGACGCTGCTTTCGTGACGAATTTACATCGACAGTACGAAATTCGTTGTCCCATCCATGGCTTCATCACGCTGAACTCGTGGGAAAAAGAGATCATTTCTCAACCCGCATTCCAGCGTCTTCGCCGGATTCGCCAACTGGCGTGGACAGACCAAGTTTACCCCGGAGCAATGCACACTCGGTTCGAGCACTCGCTGGGCGTAATGCACACCGCGTCGCTTCTTTACTCGGCTATCCGGCACGCGTCCTCTGACGTGCTGCAGAACGAACTTGGTTACAAAGAGGAGGGGCTGAACCGGGACTTGCAACTGGTGCGACTAG
>JAIQFA010000173.1 GCA_020073525.1 Terriglobia bacterium | reverse complement strand
GACGTGGGTCTTGTAGGCGCCCTGGTCCCAGGCCGCGGCTTTGAAGGTCTTCCCGGCGTCCGTCGAGAAGGTCACGTTCGTGTCCGCGCAGTACACCGTCTGAGCATGACCAGCGAAAAGGCACCTTCTACGCGGCGCAGCGCGTCGGCGATGGCGTCCGGCAGCGTCTGCTCGCGGGAGAGCGCAATCAGATGCACCAACACTTCCGTATCGCTGTTGGTTTGGAAGATCGAGCCCTGGCCCTCCAGCTTTGCGCGAATCGCTTGCGCGTTGACCAGGTTGCCGTTATGAGCAATGGAAATGGTGCCCTTATTGGACTGCACCATGATGGGCTGGGCGTTCAGCAAAGCAGAATCGCCGGCAGTCGAATATCGAGTGTGACCGATGGCGAGAACGCCGCGCAGAGAACTTAGTACATCATGGCCAAAGATATCGGCTACCAGCCCCATGGACTTGTGCTGGCGCAAGCGCTCGCCGTCGGAGGTAACAATCCCCGCCGATTCCTGTCCGCGATGCTGGAGGGCGTGCAGTCCGAGGTAGGCGAGCTTCTCCGCCTCGGGATGGGCGTGGATGGCCACGACACCGCATTCATCACGAAATTTGTCGGAAGTTAGCATTTAGCAGTTAGCACTAATCCTCAATAATTCTTACGAAACTTTTACGCCGCTTGGTGTGGAACAAAAGAGGGCCCACTGCCGGTCTCGATTGCCCGTCGCAGTTCCGCCATGTCGGCCAGGTGCCCGGCGTCATGCTCCATCCACAATTCCAGCAGGCGGCGCAAGTTGATGGTCCCGATTCCCTGCATTTCCGCCTGGCGTTCCATATCCTGATCGGAGCAACACTTGAGCCTTGCAACACTCGTCGCCCGCGCCGCACGCAGGTCTTCCAGGGCGGGCTGAATCGGTTGCGCATTGTAGTTGCGTTCTTTTGCGAGTCTGGCTCCATCGACGTCGGGCAGCATCGGATGGTCTTCGTCCAAAATCAGGCGAACCCGTTCTAAGTATCCTTCGACATCGATATCGCGAAAGTGGAGGATGTTTTCTCGCAAGGAGAACATTCCCGCCGGTGGATTCCACGACAGCTGTTCTTCCGAGAGTCCGAGAACCAGGTTCTCGACCTGATCGGGTACCGCTGAAAGCTTGGCGATTACCTCAGTAAACATTTCCTCAGACCCCCGTTTCCTCCAACACTCAGTCGGTTGCTGCCGCACCGGACTCGGTGTGCAAGGCTCTTTCGAGCGCGCCCTCGTACGCTTCCCGCAACTCGCCGACACCCACAGAAATTGCGGGCTGGCCATCTACCGTGATCTCGACCCTGTCCGACCCCGTTTCGCCCAGCACATCGGCGAAGACCCCATACTCTTCCGCTACTTGTTGGATTCGCGGCAGGTGCATTGGGTCGCAGCTTAGTACAACGCGGGTGGCATCTTCGGCGAACAGCAGAAACTCCAGCGCTTCTTGTTGCCTCGACAACTTGACGCTCAGGCCTACTCCGCCGGGGAGCGCCGACTCCACGAGCGCGACGGCTAATCCGCCATCGGCACAGTCGTGCGCGGACTCGACCAGTCCAGCCTGGATGATGGCCACCAGAGCGCGTTGCAGCGTGGCTTCCTTCTCGAGATCCAGTGCCGGGGGATAGCCCCACACGGCCCCGAGAATCTCTTTCGCATACTCGGACGAGCCAAACTCCAACTCGGCATCGACCGCATCGCCGGCTTCATTGGCGCGCAGCAGGACGATCTTTCTCCCGGCCTCCGCAAATCGCATCTTGGCCGTCTTGTGGACGTCTGCGAGAATTCCCACCACTCCGATCACGGGAGTCGGATAGATTCCTTCGCCGAGGGTCTCGTTGTAGAAACTGACATTACCGCCGGTAATGGGCGTGTCCAGTTCCTCGCAGGCCTTGGTGATGCCGTCAATCACCTGTGAAAACTGCCACATGATGTGCGGCTTTTCCGGGTTGCCGAAGTTGAGACAGTTGGTGGCGCCAATCGGAGTCGCTCCGGCGCACGCCACTTTGCGGGCGGCTTCGGCGACTGCATGCATCGCTCCGAGACGCGGATCGAGATAACACCAGCGGCCGTTGCCGTCGAGCGCCATGGCCAATCCACGTTTCGACCCCTTGATGCGAATGACGCCAGCATCGCCCGCTCCGGGAGCCTCGACGGTGTTGGTCTGCACCATGTGGTCGTACTGCTGCCACACCCAGCGCTTCGAGCAGATGTTGGGGCTCGCCAGCAAGCGCTTCAACTGGGTCGTGAATTCCCCAGTTTCGGCGAATCGGATGTGCTCCGGCCTTTCCCGGTCCACCGGCGGTTCCCAGCGCTTGAGCGGACGTTTGTACACCGGAGCGTCATCGGTGAGCGCGGCGTTAGGAATCTCGGCGACAACTTTGCCGTGTTCGAGGACGCGCATTTTCGCGTCCGACGTAACCCGGCCAACTTCGACTGCATCCAGTCCCCACTTCTGGAAGACGCGGAAGACTTCTTCTTCGCGGCCCTTTTGCGCAACCAGCAGCATGCGTTCCTGCGACTCGCTGAGCATGATCTCGTACGGGGTCATGCCGGTTTCGCGTTGGGGGACGCGATCCAATTCTATTTCGACTCCGGTGCCGCCCCGCGCGCCCATCTCACAGGTCGAGCACGTCAACCCGGCGGCACCCATATCCTGGATGCCGACGATGGCGCCGGTTTGCATGGCTTCCAGGCAGGCTTCGAGAAGCAGTTTCTCCAGGAACGGATCTCCGACCTGAACGTTGGGGCGCTTCGCTTCCGAGCCTTCGCTGAACTCCTCGCTCGCCATGGTGGCGCCGTGGATGCCGTCGCGGCCGGTTTTGGAACCGACATAGATGACGGGATTCCCTTCGCCCGACGCGCGTCCGTAGAAAATCTGGTCACGGCGGACCAGGCCGAGTGCGAACGCGTTCACCAGCGGATTGCCGGAGTAGCAGGGCTCGAACTTCACCTCGCCACCGAGGTTGGGGACGCCGAAACAGTTGCCGTAAGAAGCGACGCCCGAGACCACGCCTTCCATGACGGAATGATTCTTGTGGATCTCTGCCTGTGTGGAAGCGGGGCTCTGCCCCGCTTGGACGGGGCGAAGCCCCGTCACCACACGCTCATTCTCAACGCTGATCGGGCCGAATCGAAGCGAATCCATCACCGCGACGGGCCGCGCCCCCATCGTAAAAATGTCGCGCAGAATTCCGCCGACTCCCGTAGCCGCTCCCTGAAACGGTTCGATAAACGACGGGTGATTGTGCGACTCGATTTTGAACGCGCAGGCCCAGCCGTCGCCAATATCGACGATGCCGGCATTCTCGCCCGGCCCCTGCACCACCAGCTTGCTGCGGGTGGGCAGACGCTTCAGGTGAACGCGCGACGACTTATAGGAACAGTGCTCACTCCACATCACGCTGAAGATGCCGAGCTCAGTGCGGGTGGGTTCGCGTCCGCCGAGCAACTGCTTGATCTTTTCGAATTCTTCGGGCGTGAGGCCGTGCTCCCGGATCATCTCCAGTGTAATAGCAGGGATCGCAGAGGTGGTCATCGGGGAATCTTTATTGTCGCATCTCAACAAACTTTTCGCATGCGGATTCGTAGGATTCGCGAAGAAAAATGTCAATGTCGGCCTTCCGGCCCAGCTAAGATTGTGTGGAGCGGACACTCTTGTCCGCTGCTTTTGAAGTTGCTTGTGAAGTCGAACAATCCAAATCAGCACTAGACTCGAAGCCAAGCTCAGGATCAGAACTAACACCAGATCAAAGGCGGCGGACAAGAGTGTCCCCCCACTGCCGTCTATACTGTCACCGATGAAGTCCGTCATCGTCGGCACTGCCGGACATATCGATCACGGCAAGACCTCGTTGGTAAAGGCACTGACCGGCATTGATGCCGACCGCCTCGAAGAAGAGAAGCGGCGCGGCATCACCATCGACATTGGTTTTGCCCACCTGGAACTGCCCGCCCCTGATGGTAGTAGGATTCGCCTGGGCTTTGTCGACGTCCCGGGCCACGAGCGTTTTGTGCGCAACATGCTGGCAGGTGTGGGCGGCATTGACCTCGTTCTCCTCGTCATCGCCGCCGATGAAGGCATCAAGCCGCAAACTCGCGAACACTTCGATATCTGCCGCCTGCTGGCGATCCGCCGCGGCATCACTGTGCTCACAAAATCCGATGCGGTGGATGCGGAGACGCTCGAAGTGGTGCGCCTGGAAGTGGAAGATTATGTGCGGGGATCGTTTCTCGATCCAGCACAATCGCCGATCGTCGCAGTAAGTTCGTTGACGGGCGCGGGACTTGACGAGTTGAAAGCCGCACTGGCCCGCGTCGCCTCGGAAGTGGCGGCGAAAAACTCGGCGGTGCTGGCGCGCCTTCCCATCGACCGCGTCTTCACCATGAAAGGGTTTGGCACGGTCGTCACCGGAACTCTGGTTGCCGGAACGATCCACAAAGAAGAAGAACTTGAAGTCTTTCCCGTAGGCAGGAGTGTGCGCGTACGCGGAGTGCAAGTTCATGGCTCGTCGGCGGAAGTAACTGTCGCCGGTCAGCGAACCGCACTGAACCTCGCCGGACTCTCCACGGACGAACTGGCGCGCGGGATGACGCTTGCGACGGCAGACACTTTTCGTTCCACGTCGCGAGTCGATACGCTCCTTTCCCTCCTTCCCTCAGCTAAGCCGCTCAAACACGGCGCGCGGGTGCACTTTCACGCTTACACATCGGAAACGATCGCAGAGGCGCGGCTGTACAGCGTGAAACAAATCAGGCCCGGAGACGAAGCATACGCGCAACTACGATTCGCCGAGCCGATGCTGCTTCTGCCCGGAGATCGTTTTATCGTGCGGCAGTTTTCACCGGTTGTCACCATTGGCGGGGGCGTCGTGCTGGATGCTTCGCCCGCAACTCGTAGACAACGCTCCGACGATACGATCGCATTTCTCAAGATCATGCGGGATGGCTCTCCCGAACAAGTGTTGACAGCACGCGTCGCACGACGAGGGGCCATGGGCCTGCGCCTCGACAACGTGCCTGGAGAAATGAACATCCGGCGCGAGGAAGCGGCGAAGCTGTCCGCAAACGCCGGACTGGTGTGGTGCGATCCGGTGCTGGTTGCGCCCGCAACATTCACGACAGCAAAAACAGATGTGCTTCAGGCACTCAAGAAATTTCACGACGCGAATCCTCTGGTGGCGGGGATGAGCAAGGAAGAGTTGCGCGATCGGATGAATCTGGGTCCGGAAGTTTTTTACAGCGTGCTCGGAAAACTAGCGGAAGAAAAGAAATTGGAAGTGGCCGGCGAACTCGTCCGCCTCCCTGGACGCGGCGTGGTCATGAAAGATGAAGAAGCCGAGTCCAAAAAAATCATCGAGCAAGCATTCGCTTCGGCGGGATTGAAAGTGCCATCGCTGAAAGAAGTGCTGGCTGGCTTGAAGGTGGATAAAATCCGTGCCCAGAAGATTGTCACTCTGCTTTTGCGCGACAAGGTTCTGATCAAGATCTCAGAGGAGCTCGTCTTTCACCAGAGCGCGCTCTTGGATCTTCGGCGAAGGGTTGCGGCACTCAAGAGCACGGCGCCTAAGATTGATGTGGCCCGCTTCAAAGACATGACGGGAGTCAGCCGTAAGTATGCGATTCCGCTGCTGGAATATCTTGATCGCGAGCGGGTCACGCGGCGCGTTGGAGACGAGCGGGTGATATTGTGACGGTGGGCAGCCGAGCTTCGCTCGGCTTGGACGGGCGGAGCGCCCGTCCCCACACAAATCTTCCCTGACCATCTTCTCTCCACCGTCTAGATCTTTTCTTCGGGGAACTCGAACTCCAACGCCAGCGGGCCGGTCACGCGATTGGTCAGGTTCACCAATCCAATTAGCATGTGCAGGTCTAGGATCTGCTCGTCGGAGAAGTGTTTTTTGAGATCCGCAAAGTCGGCGTCGCTGGCGCCGCCGGGTGTGCGTGTCAGCTTTTCGGCATAGCGGAGCGCGGCTTGCTCGGGCACGCTAAATCCTGCGTAGTTTCCCTCTTTCAGAGCCTTCATCTGCTCCGGTGTGAGTCCGGCACGTTTTGCGCCTTGGATGTGATGCTGCGTGCAGTAATGGCAGCCGTTGAGCAGCGAGACTCGCAGATATACGGCCTCGTACAGCTTGCGGTCGAGCGAACGTCCCACGCTGGCATAGAATCCGAGAAAGTTGCCGAGCATGGCGGGACGGTGCGCCAACGCTTTCTGGATGCTGCCGGGTTTGCCTTTCAGCTTGCCGTCATAGATTTCCTTAACTTCCGAACTGGCTTGCGCGGGTTCAATCAAACTGATTCGAGCCATGTGTCCTCCAAACGTCCCTCTATAATAGACGCAGGGAATTCTTTTCTCCCTTCCAATGCTAACGATACGTGCCGCCACCATCGCCGACGCCGCCTTGCTCAGAAGAATGATCTGGGAACTGGCCGACTTTGAGAAGGAACCGGATGAAGTTCTGACAACCGAGGCCGACATCGCCCGCGATGGCTTTGGCGAGGCTCCACAGTTCCGTGCCTTGATCGCCGAGTGGCAGGGACAGCCCGCGGGCTATGCGCTCTATTTTGGCTACTATTCGACCTGGCGCGGCGCGGGATTGTATCTGGAGGATCTCTTTGTCCGTCCTGACTTCCGCGGCCGCGGAATAGGCGGAGCACTTCTGGCACGCGTTGCCCGCACGGCGGAGCAGGAAAACCGCCTCTTCATCAAGTGGGAAGTGTTGAACTGGAATCAGCCGGCTATCGATATGTACAAAGCGCTGGGCGCGGATTTCATGGACGAGTGGCGAAGTGTCTTTCTGACAGGAGACGGCTTGCGAAGGCTGGCAGAGAAGGCCTCATGAGGCGAGTCCAAATTATCGGGGCTGGTCTAGCGGGATCGGAAGCGGCGTGGCAGTGTGCGCGGCGTGGCGTTGCTGTCGAACTGTTCGAAATGCGGCCGGTGCACACGACTCCGGCCCAC